>DIUC01000059.1 GCA_002435785.1 Saprospiraceae bacterium UBA6168
GCCGATTCATGCAACAACGCCATCAAAATTCCTATTATCAATTAGCCCAAAAAGAACTTCTCTTGCCTTTTCGATAGATTTGGGGATTTTCTCTAATTCAATGACAATTTTATCTAACTCAGTTGATAAAATTTTTTCAATACCTACATTGACACCTTTTGTACCCGTCTCTAAACTGTCAATATATTTTTCAAGCTCCTTGATGATACTGTTTGTGCGTTTTTCCTCAAAAGGCTTAAGTTTTTCTTTAAAAAGCGAAATAAAACCTTCTTTGCTCTTGACACCATTATAATATGGCCTCCACTCAGCTTCAAATGCCAGAGGAATAAAATTTCTGCTATACCATGAAACACTCCTTAAGGCAAAATATAATTCTGACAATTTTCTTGCTGTATTCATATTAAGAATATTATGCCCAAAGGTAACAGAAACAATCAATTCTCCAAGGTGCAAACCAATTCGAGCAAGTCTAGCGCAGCGTGACTTGCAGTCTGTTTTTGTATCAATTTTCCAACTGCAACCGAAACTCCTCCACTCCAATTACATCCGCCTTCGGAAACGGAATAGACGCCAGCACTTTGAAATGCTTGTCTTCGCTGACCAAATACTTGGCATTGCAGGCGATGACCTTCATGCCTGAAGCTTTTTACGGCTCAGGTGTTTTTCTTGCGACTTATACGGTGTCCGCAGGTTGGTGTGCAGCAATTTTTCAACTTTTTCGTTTGTCCAGCCTTTTTCGTCCCAAGCTTTGTCGGCAAGTTCTATCACTCTTTCGAACTTGAACTTGAGCAGGAGTTGCCTCAAATCCCGAAGGTCTTGTTCGGACAAGTCCGTGCTGAACAGTTTGAGCAGTTCTAATTGTGCATTGTTGAAAGGTGTTTGCAATGAGCTTGGCATGTTGTAATTTTCTACGAAATTACAGGGTTTGGACGTGATTTCAAATTATTGCTTCGAAAGCCTACTTCTTCAACTCAAGCAATCCCAACGCAGCGTCACTTACACTCACCTCACGCTGCCCGTCGTTCCCTCTCGGTCATTGCTTATCTGTGCCGGTCAACCTGCTTTCATTTTCTTATAAAAATTCCCCGCATTCAAATACTGGAAAACCGCATCCGGAAGCAGGTATCGCACCGATTTCCCTTCCTTGATGCACTGACGGATGTAGGTGGCCGAAATGTCGAGCATTGGTGCCTCGAAGTGGCGGACGTTGGGGTGTGTGGCGTACTCGCCGAGGTCGTAATTGGGGCGCTTGTAGAGGTAAACCTCGTAGTCCCGGAGCAGTATTTCGTAGTTCTTCCATTTGTTGATGGTGGCGAGGTTGTCGCCGCCCATGATGAGCACGAACTGTTTGTCGGGATGTTTTTCCCGAAGGAAGGCCAACGTGTCAATCGTGTAAGAGGGCTTGGGTAGGCTGAACTCAATGTTGGAGGCACGCAGCAGCGGGTTGTCGCCGATGGCCAACTGAACGAGGTGCAGGCGGTCGTGGTCCTTGGCCAGCGTGGCCTTGGGCTTGAGGGGGTTCTGCGGGCTGACCACCAACCAGACCTGCTGGAGGTCGGTGCGGGTCGCCATGTAGTTGGCAATAATCATGTGCCCGACGTGCACTGGATTGAAAGAGCCGAAAAACAAGCCGATTTTCATGGACAAGGATGCGAATGAATGAGTGAATGGCGGAATGAGTTAATCCAAAGGGGCGAGAAGAAATTCGACAAGCAAAAATCCGAAATTTCCTTACCTTGCGCCGCTTTTTAGGCTGCAAGATAGCAGTTTACTTTATCCTTCGAACCCAACACAAAAATAACGAACCGTACTCAAACTATGACGAATACTCGAGCTGCAATCACTGGAATCCACGCTTACGTGCCGGACTATGTGCTCACAAATGCCGAATTGGAAAAAACAGTGGACACCAACGACGAATGGGTCGTTAGCCGTACCGGCATCCGGGAGCGCCGGATTTTGAAGGGCGAAGGGCTTGCCACCTCCTACCTTGGCGAGCAGGCCGTGCGGGGGCTTTTGGAGAAAACAGGCACCAAGCCCGAAGAAATTGAGCTGCTCATCTGCGCCACCGTTACCCCGGACATGATGTTCCCCGATACTGCCAACCTGATTGCCCACCGGACGGGCCTGAAAAATGCCTTCACTTTTGATGTGAGCGCCGCCTGTTCCGGCTTCCTGTTCTCCTTGACCACTGGTGCACAGTACATCAATTCTGGCATGTGCAAAAAGGTCATCGTCGTAGGTGCAGACAAGATGTCCTCCATCGTTGACTATACCGACCGTGCCACCTGTATCCTCTTTGGCGATGGGGGCGGTGCTGTGCTGCTCGAACCAAGTGCGGATGGCAACGGCATCATGGATTCCGTGCTGCACTCCGACGGCAGCGGCGCCGAAAACCTCTACCAGCGGGCAGGCGGCTCCCTCAAGCCAGCCAGCCACGAAAGCGTGGACGCAAAAGAACATTTTATCTACCAAAACGGACGGCCAGTGTACAAGTCCGCCGTGTCGGGCATGGCGGGCGTGGTAAAAGAGGTGATGCAAAAGAACGGCCTCTCCGCCGATGACGTGAACTGGGTGGTGCCCCACCAAGCCAACCTCCGCATCATAGAGTCGGTGGCCAACATGGCTGATTTCCCGATGGAAAAAGTAATGGTGAACATCCACAAATACGGCAACACGACAGCCGCCACCATCCCGCTTTGCCTTTGGGAATGGGAAAACCAACTCAAAAAAGGCGACAACCTCATCCTCACCGCCTTTGGCGGCGGCTATACTTGGGGGGCCATTTGGGTAAAATGGGCCTATTGACGGTTTGGGTTTCAGCTTTCGGGAGAGGCCCTTCGGAAACCTGAAACCCAAAACCCCGAACCCAAAACCCAATTAAACCTGAAAGCATTTTTATACCTTTGCGCCGTTTTTACAGAACCCTTGCCTAAAAAAGGCATTCATTTATCAACCTTTAACTAAGAAAATTCAATGGCAGATACTTCTGATATCCGAAACGGCTTGTGCATGGAAATGGACAGCGACATCTGGACCGTGGTCGAATTCCAGCACGTGAAACCCGGCAAGGGCCCCGCCTTCGTGCGCACCAAACTGAAATCCATTTCAAAGGGAAAAGTAATAGACCGCACCTTCCCCTCGGGCCACGCCATCAACGAGATAAGGGTGGAGCGCCGCAAGTTCCAGTACCTTTACAAGGACGACATGGGCTTCAACTTTATGAACATGGACGACTACGAGCAAGTGGCACTGGAAGAGCACCACATCGGAAGCCCGCAGTTTTTGCAAGAAGGCATGGTGGTGGACGTCCTTTTCAACTCCGCCAACGACGCAGTATTGAGCCTTGAAATGCCCTCTTCCGTTATCGTGACCATCACCTACACAGAACCAGGCATCAAAGGCGACACCGCCACCAATACCTATAAGCCAGCGACAGTTGATACTGGCGCAGAGGTACGTGTGCCACTTTTCATCAACTCTGGCGAAAAAATAAAAGTGGACACGACCACCGGCGAATACCAAGGACGCGCATAACAGCGGCAGTCTGCAAACGATTGACGCTGGGCTTGCCCACACAAGGGCCGCCCGCCGCCAACCGTCCGCTCGCTGCCGAAAATAAAACGAAGAATATGACTTTTCAGGAAATCCAGGAGCTTATCCGGCTTCTCAACAAGTCCAACCTGGCCGAGTTCAAGATGGAGGACGGCGACTTCAAACTCTCCATCCGCACGGCCTTGTATCGTGAAACGAAAGCGACGCATACAGTCGCTGCGCCCATTCCGCAGGCAGCGCCAGTCCTTGGCAGCCCAGCCCCGGCAAGTACTGTCGCCGCTGCAAGTGCCGCCCCAGTCGAAAAGCCCGCAGAAGCCAGCCCAAAGGCTGAAAAGCCCGTAGCCCAAGGCTATCTTGAAATCAAGTCGCCAATGGTCGGCACTTTTTATCGCGCTGCCAATCCAGAGAAGCCCCCCTGTGTGGAAGTGGGTCAAAAAGTCAAAAAAGGCGATGTTGTCTGTATCATAGAAGCCATGAAGCTTTTCAACGAAATTGAAAGTGAAATCAGTGGCACCATCGTCAAGGTGATGGTTGACAATGCCTTGCCGGTCGAGTACGACCAAGTGCTTTTCCTCGTTGAGCCAGATTAATTTAATAGACCTTAGATAATAGACTTTAGACACTAGATGGGTCTTAGCACCTTTCAAAGTCTAACGTCTAAAGTCTGACGTCTAAAGTCTATCGTCTTTTTATGTTCGATAAAGTTCTCATAGCCAACCGGGGCGAAATAGCGCTGCGGGTCATACGCACTTGCCGCGAGATGGGCATAAAGACCGTGGCCATCTACTCTACTGCCGATGCCGACAGCCTGCACGTCCGCTTTGCCGACGAAGCCGTTTGCGTGGGCCCGCCACAGTCAAAGGATTCGTACTTGAACATCCCCCGCATCATGGCAGCCGCCGAAATCACCAACGCCGACGCCATCCATCCTGGCTATGGTTTTTTGGCCGAAAACGCCGATTTTGCGGAAATCTGCGGGGAGTACGGCATCAAGTTCATTGGCCCTACGCCCACCCAAATCCGCATGATGGGCGACAAAATCACGGCAAAGGCGACCATGATTGCAGCGGGCGTGCCCGTGGTGCCCGGCTCTGGTGGCCTCATCTCCGATGTGAAAGAAGGCATTGGATTAGCCAAAGAAATCGGCTACCCCGTCATCATAAAAGCGACGGCAGGTGGTGGCGGAAAGGGCATGAGGGTGATTTGGGACGAAGCATCCTTTGAGTCCAACTGGAACATGGCCCGCAATGAGGCCAAGGCTTCCTTCGGAAACGACGGCATCTATATCGAAAAATACATCGAAGAACCCCGCCACATCGAGTTCCAAATAGTGGGCGACCAATACGGCACGGTCTGCCATCTTTCGGAGCGGGATTGCAGCATCCAGCGCCGCCACCAAAAGTTGGTGGAGGAAAGCCCCTCCCCGTTCATGACCCCTGAACTGCGCCAAAAAATGGGCGACGCCGCCATCAAGGCCGGACAGACCATCAACTACGAAGGGGTGGGCACCATTGAGTTCCTGGTGGACAAATACCGCAATTTCTACTTCATGGAAATGAACACCCGCATACAGGTGGAGCACCCGGTGACGGAGGAGGTCATTGACCATGACTTGATAAAAGAGCAATTGAAAGTGGCGATGGGCGAGCGTATTTCCGGCAACAACTACTACCCGGAAATGCACGCCATGGAGTGCCGCATCAACGCCGAAGACCCCTACAAGGACTTCCGTCCCTCCCCCGGCAAGATTATCTCCCTCCATACCGCCAAAGGCCACGGTGTCCGGGTGGACACGCATGTTTACGCCGGGTACGTCATTCCGCCCTATTACGACTCCATGATTGCGAAGCTCATCTGCCGTGCCCGCACCCGTGAAGAGTGCATCACCAAGATGGAGCGGGCCTTGGAGGAGTTCATCGTAGAAGGCGTGAAGACGACCATCCCTTTTCACAAAAAACTGATGAAGGACGAGAACTTCCGCTCCGGAAACTTCCACACAGGGTTCTTGAACGATTTTGTGTTGGGGACGGAGGATTGAGGAAAATCAATCCTTGATGGTGAAAAGCGTGTTCCTACAACTGAAATAAGCAACGAAGCAGGTTGGAAATAAGCCCCCTCCCCGAATCGGCGTTTCCGTTTTTCCTATCCTTGCACCTTCAAATTCAGAAAAAGAACCAAATCGTTAACTGGCTCGACATACCTGGGCATCAACCGCTCGCCCGTTGAAACCTCGAACCTTTCCGCCATGTCCAGACATCATCCAGTCATCCGGCCTTTCCGAAAACGAGTTTATGCTGGAAATTGCCCTTTCCCTTTACGAGCGAAAGGTACCTCCCCTGCTCGTAGATAGCGGTGCTATCATACGGGCTTGGGTTGCGGCCTGTGGTCGCCGTGCGTAGGCCACAAGTTTGGTCAGCCGACTGCGTGCCGCCCAGCCTTATCCTTTCACTGTCAATTATTTTACTTCCTCCAATAGCTGCCAAAACTCGAACCGATTTCTTCAAGTTCAGCCCTATTATCCCTTACCGTAACAGCGTCACGTCCCCCTCGTACAGTTCCACTTTGCCATCCACAAATTCTATCTCGGCAAACCAAGTGAACACCGCTGAGTTCAACACCTCGCCCCGGTGCTGGCCGTTCCAGCCGAAGTCGGGATCGTTGGGGGGAAAGTTGAAGTAGGTGAAAACGGCCTCGCCCCATCGGTCGAAGATGAGGAAGGACTTGACCTTCGTCACCTGCTTTCCAGCAAAAATCATGAACACATCGTTCAGGCCGTCGGCGTTGGGCGAGAAGGCGTTCGGGATGTACACTGGGCGGTCCTTTTTCACAAAAAGCGTCAGCTCGTCGCTGTCCACACAGCCGTTGCTTTCCACGGTAATGGTGAAGGTGGTCTGCGCCGTCGGCGATACGAAGGTATTGACGCAGGTATCGCAGGACACCAATTCTGCCGGGTACCAAGTGATATTGTCCAAGCTGTCCAATGGCAAGCTGATGAGCGCCTGCAACTGGGTCGTGTCGCCGAGGCGGACGATGTTGCCGCCACCTTCGATGATGGCCACCAGTTCCACGTTCAGCTCCTGCGGCTGCGTGATGTCTATGGTCACGCTGGCCTCGCAGCCCGCAGCGTCTATCACCGATACCACGTACACGCCTGGGGCAAGCGGTTGGAAGTTGCCGTTTGGGCCGTAGGTGCTTCCGTTCAGGGAAAACAGGTAAGGGGATTGGCCGCCCGTGACGGACACCACCGAAATGGCACCATCGTTTTGACCAAAACAACTCACAGGCACGATGGTCAACTGTGGTTGGGGTATCTCCTGGGTGGCGGTCACTTCCACCACGTCCGTTGCGGAGCAACCGGCGAGCGCTGTGTTCGTCACCGTCAGGGTATAAGTGCCAGCTACCGACACCACCGGGTTCAAGATAGTTGCATCGCCGGGGAAGCTGCCACTTGCACTGGTCCAACTATAAGTGATGTTCGGCCCTGTAGAACTGCCGCTGCCACCTAATTGCACCGAGGTCTGGTTGTCTTCACAGGAAATCTTGCCGTCCGGCCCAGCATCGGCCACAGGTGGCGCTACCACTTGGATTTGGAAACTCCGGTCGTAGCTACAGTTCGCATTTTCTTGGTAAACAAAGGTGATGGTATGAACGCCAATTCCAGCCGAGTTCGGGTCGAAAACGCCGCTGGCAGTCGTGCCGGGGCCGCTCCAAGTGCCGCTGGTGCCGCTGCCACCCGTCACGGTGGCCAGAAGTTGCATCGTGCCAACCATCGAGCCGAGACAGATTGGGTCAACGGGCGGCAGGTCAATCGTCACCGTCGGGCAATCCTGCGCTATGCAAGTTTCCGTGACCGTAATGGGCGGGCAAGTAGTGTTTCCGCTCACGGTCAGTTGGATGGTCACTTGGTCGTTCGGCATCAGCCCATTTACGGTGTAGCTTGTCTGCGAGGTTTGGCTGCCCATTGGCCCGCTGATGACCTGCACCATGTAGTCCGTGACATTGGGCACCGTGTTCCAGTTGAACACAATGGACTGTGTGGTAGTGGTGCAGTTAATATCGGGGGCCACGAGGGTTGGGTCAACCTGTACCGGGTTCATTGCCTCCGTCGAGGCGCAGCCCGACTGCACCACGGTAAGCGTGATGTTGAAGTTGCCCACAGCAGGGAAGGTGACTTGGTGTGGGCCAGGGCCGGTGCCGGGCATGGCCGTTCCTCCCCCAAAGTTCCACATATAATTGGCGGTTGGGGATGCGTTGCCGGTATAGGTCACGGTGGCAGCATCTGTGATGCAAATGGTCGGGGTGGCCGTGAATGTAGCAGATGGTTCAGAGAAAACAACCACACTGCCCGTGGCGGGGTAGGTGCAACCGTTTTCGGTATAAACATAGGTGACGGTATGCGTGCCCACGCCAGCAGAGGCGGCAGTGAACAGCCCCGAAGCATCAACGCCCGGCCCACTCCAGACGCCAGTGCCAGTGCCAAGGCTTCCGGTCACCGTTGCCAAAAGCTGCACCGAAGTAGCAGCGCCAATGCAAATAGCAGCCGTAGGGTTGACGCTCACGCCGATGGGCGGACAGTTTTGTGCGATACAGGTCTGCTGGACGGTCACGGGCGGGCAAGCGCCGCCGTTGGAAACCGTGAGCGAGATGGAAGCTTGGTCGTTCGGAACAAGGCCCGTGATGAGATAGGCATTTTGCGAAGTCTGCGAACCCGGCGCCCCAGACAGTTGTGTGGCTTGGTAGGACGTGGCCCCGGCCACGTCCGGCCAGTTGAACTCGATGGAGTTGGTGGTAGTAACGCAGGTGATGGCTGGCGCAATGAGCACCGGGTCAACCTGCACCGTTCCAGTGAACGGCTCCGAAACACAGCCCTGTGCCGTAGTCACTGTGACCGAAATGGGCTGCGCTCCTGCGCTTGACCAGCTCACGAGGTGAGGCCCTTGGCCAGTGCCGGGCGAGGCCGTGGCAGTGCCGAAGTCCCAAGTGAATTGTATGCCGGGCAGCACCGTGCCGTTGTAGGCAACGGAGGTGCTGTTGTTCACGCAGACCGATGCGGCGGCAGTAAAGCTTGCCACTGGTTGCGCCCGCACCGTTATCACAATGTCTTGAGTGTAAATGCAATCGCCCTCGGCGTAGGTCGCCGTGATGGTGTTTGGCCCTGTGGAGGCTTGCAGTGGGTCGAACGAGCCAGTGAGGCTGGTGCCGTTGCCGCTCCAAACCAGTGTACCGCCGCCCATGCCGCCCGTCACGGCAGCTTGCAGGTCAATCGGCGTGGTGTTGGCATCGAGGCAGATGCTCGGCACGGGGGTGATGGCAATGGTCACCGCTGGGCAGTCCTGTGCGATGCAGGTGGACTGTGCAGGCACATCATTGCAGGGGCCGGGGTCGAGGGCTATCACCTGAATTGTAACAACATCGCCAGGATTTAAGCCACTGAAGAGCATGGAAGTGTCGGATGTTGCTGTTCCGGTGCCGCCGCTTATCACGTTTACATCAAAGCCATTTGCGCCGGAGATGTTGTTCCAAAAGAACTCGATGGTGTTCGTGGTGGATACGCAGGTGATTTGTGGTGCGGGGATTGCGTCCGCCACCGTTACCATTTGGGTGGAGGTATTGGACTGGCAGCCATCTTCTTCCACCATCAGCGAGATGGTGTAGGCTCCGCTATTTGGCCAAGTAACTTGAAGTGGGCCAGGTCCCGAACTGGGGTTGGCCGTGCCACTACCGAAGTCCCAAGTGAACGTAGCCGCATTGGAGGCATTGCCTGTGTAGTTGATAGTGGAGGAGCCTGAGCTACAAATTGGGTTGGTCACGCTAAAGTTTGACGAAGGCGTCGGGAATACATTGATGACGATAGACCTGTTGTAAACGCAAGTGCCTTCCTCGTAAGAAACAGCAATGGTATTGGCACCCGGATTGGCGTTGGCGGGGTTGAAAATGCCCGTGATGGGGTTCACCCCTGGCCCTGACCACGTGAACCCGCCACTGCCATCTCCGCCCGTTTGCGAAGCAACCATCTGGATGGTGCCCGTGGAGGCGGACAAACAAATATCTGGCACTGGGTCAATGCTCACCATTACAGGTGGGCAATCTTGCGCAGCGCAGGTTAGCTGCGCCGAACTGTTGGGACATGCGTTGCCAGAAATGGCAACCACGGAAATGGTCACTTGCTGGTTGGGCAGCAGGTTGTCCACCAGGTAGGTGGTGGGGTCAATCTGAGTGCCGGTTGGGCCAGTGATGACTGTTACGTTATAGCCAGTGGCGCCCGGCACGGGGTCCCAGGTAAAGGTAATTTCGGTGGAGGTAGCGGTGCAGTTGATGATGGGGGCTGGTATTGGTACACCAACGTTCACGGTCTGCGTAGCCGTGCCAGACGTGCAGCCATTGGCGGTAATGATTAGCGTAATGGTCTTGGCGCCCCCGCTTGCCCAAGTGACGGTATGCGGCCCAGCACCAGTGCCGGGCACGGCAGTTCCGCCCCCAAAGTTCCAGTTGAAAGTGGCACCAGGAGGAGCCGTGCCCGTGAACGTCACCGTCGAAGACCCATTGATGCAAATGGGCGATGTGACCGTGAAATCCGCCACCGGCGTGGGGTTGACGGTCAAGGTCACCGCCAGCTCGTTGTAGCACCCACCGCTTGTTCCCCTGACATAGTAGGTGGTGGTGGTAGTGGGTGAAACAATGGTGCTTAAAAGTTCATTCGCAGGGGATGTTGGCGTGCCGGAGTGGTAAGTGAGCACGGGGTTCGTGTTGTTCAGGTCTATGATGTTCAAGGTGGCCAAGTCAAACGATTGTCCCGCACATATAGACGGTGGGGCGCTGTTCAGCAGCAGTATGGGCGCTTCGACATCACCCGTAATATCCACGGAAGCCTGTGCCGTGCAGGGTGGATTTGTTGCCGTGTTGGTGACAGTTAGTGTGTAGGTTCCCGGCACGTTCACGGCCACGAATGGCTGGGTGCTGCTAAACCCGTTCGGTCCTGTCCACTGAAGGGGGGCTCCTGGCGGGATGGAACTTAGCCCGTCCAATGATATGGCAGGGTCAACGCAACTGATTGGTGGAGGAAACTGCGGATTAATAATCGCTACGGTGATGATTTCATTGAAAAGTATGGTAACGGTGCTGTCACAGCCTTGCCAGTTGGGCACGGTGAACACAGCAGGGGCGGGGGGGCAGTATTGCTGGCCATTGACCATAATGCACTCACCTTGGCAAACCGTCACATCCTGCACCGAAAAGGTTGGCTGCAATGGGGTGATGAAGACGTTCACCACGCTGTCGCAGCCCAAATACGATTGAAGGGTGATAGAACCAGAGCTGCAAAACGGCTGGAAGCCAACCGTGATGCAATCGCCGATGCAAAGGGATGCATTAACGGTGGTAGGTGGAATGGCGGGGCCAATGGTCACCTGCATGCAATCGTCCGAAAAGTCACCGCAAAAAGGGGCTGCACTTGAGTTGAACTGCGAAATGGCCGTGTTCAGGTTCATTCCGATGAGCGTGCTGAGAAGCCCGCCTGCCGAAGTGATGTAGGAGAAGCCGCAAAGCGTGTAGATGCCCGGCGGCAGGTTGGACATATTGGGCGTTGGGTTCACGGATTGGATGCTGCCGTTTTGTGAAATAACCCAAGCGTAGCTGTACTCGCCGGGATTGGGTTGGTTGCCGCCGGGGTACGTCGGCATGACGTTTAGGTTGAGTAAGGGGTTGCCGAGGCAAGCTTGTACATCGGGGTTCGTCAACGTTCCGCCATTTGCGGAGCAAACGGTGCAGGAAGTGATGCCGCAGGCGAACGTCAGCGAGAAGTTGTTCAGCGTACCTACGTCTTGGCTGCAAATGTCGTTGACGGTCAGCGTCCAAGTGCCGTTGGCAGGGTTGCCGGGAATGTTGAAGTCGTTAAGGTCGCAGCCTGGGGCTTGGTTGGCACCGGAGAAGGGGTCGGTGACGCCGCCGCACGGCATGGTCCAGTTGCCGGTAAGGCAGCAGGTGCCGCTTTGGCAAGCCCCAAAGTTGCACATGTACTCCGTGTTGTTGGTCAGTGGGTTGCCGGTGCCGGGCACGATGCAGACGTCAACATTGTCGGAGTCGGTGCCACAGCCGCCGCTCGCATTGTTGGCGTCAGCCATGACCAAGTAGTTGACACCACTGGGCGAGGTGAGCGTCACGGAGAGGTCGCCTACCCAAGTATGGGTGATGGAGAAGCATACAGAGGTGAGCGGGCATTGCCCAAGGTCATTTGCGCCGCTGACGGTTACGTCCAGCGTCCCTTGGAAGGTGCCATTGTCTTGAATAGGCACTGGGCAGTTCCCTGTGTTCACGCAGTCACAAACTTGCGCTGAAACTTCATTCAGTGCTGAAAAAACGAGCAGCAACGCTGCCAAAAAGTACATTTTGCCTGTCATTTTCTTTGATGTTTCTTGCTTGCCGTTCACTGGGTGGGCAAACCAATAATTGAGCAGATTATTTTTACTGAACATGCTGACATTCCAACGCTCGAAGTCGCTGGAAAAAAAGAAACCGGAAATGCAAGTCATTGCAAATCAATAATTTGTGAACTATTTTTTACCTCAAACAGACTTCGTTTTTTAGAATATTTTCACTTGAAAAAGCGCAAAAGGTAGGCGCACAATGCTTCAGGGATGGTAATGGCGGAGTTGGGAGTTTGCCCGCTTGTGTGGCGGGATTGCAAAGGTAATTTTGCTAAGGCGTTTTAAGGTCAAAAGCAGGACTTTTTTTGGGCTTTGCCAGCAATTGTACTAAAATGACAACTAAATGCAACTTTTCACTCAGGTTCCTCCATTTTTTTCAGAAAACCGGGCAATTGGCGCAAAGCCGCCAGTTCCCGTTGCCGCACCCTGATTTCTTCCGCTGGTATCCCGAAATATGCCTTGCCACCCTCCAAATCCTTCGATACACCACTCTTGGCACTCACCATCGCCCCTTTGCCGATGCGCACCCGTGCCGCCACGCCCACCTGCCCGTACAGTACCACGTTGTCCTCCAAAATGGCCTTGCCGCCCACGCCCACCTGTCCGGCCAGTAGGCAGTGCTTGCCGATGACGGCACCATGCCCGACATGCACTTGGCAGTCCAACTTCGAGCCTTCGCCTATGACCGTATCGCCCGAAACGCCTTTGTTGATGGTACAGCCTGCGCCAATGTCCACGTGGTCTTCGATGACCACCCGCCCGCCGGAGCGCCATTTTTTGAACCCATCTTCGTTTTTTTGAAAATAAAAAGCATCCGTGCCGATGATGGCACCAGCTTGGATGATAACATGGTTGCCGATATGCGTATGGTCGCCGATATAAGCGTTTGCCTGGATATAGCAGTTGCGCCCGATGACCACCTGATGACCGATGACCGCTCCGGGTTCCACCACGCTCGAAGGATGGATGCTGGCGCTCTCGCTAATGCTGGCGCTAAGTGGCCGAAACGGGCGGTGCTCCCGCACCAGTGAGTCGTAGGCTTCAAAGGGATTGTCGCAAAGGAGCAGCGCCTTGCCCGGCGGGCATTCAGTTTTCTCGTTCAAAAAAATGATGCTCGCCGCCGATTCGAGGGATTTTCGGAAATACTTGCGATTGTCCACAAAGGTGATGTCGCCCGGCACCACTTTATGGATTTCGTTGATGCCAGTGGCCAGCAGCGATTCGTCACCAAGGAGCGTAGCCCCCGTTTTCCGGGCGATTTCGAGGACGGGAATGGGTTTCGGGAACTTCATTTTTTGTATAATAAAGGAGGATTAAGGACAAAGCCTGCGTGGTGCTTTGAGCAGCGGGTTGGCTTGCTTCGCAAATGCAGCGCAACAACCTCAGCTCGGAAACTTTCAATAAGTTTGCGGCGTTAGCAAGGCGAAATTACAAGCCACACTTCGGCAATCACATTTTTCACAAAAATCTTTTGAAATTATGACGCTGGAACAACGCATCATGGAAGACCTCAAAGAAGCCATGCGCAACAAGGACGAAGCCGCCAAGCGGGGCATCCGGGCCATCAAGGCTGCCATTCTGTTGGCCAATACCAATGGCAGCGGCCTGCCAGTGGAGGGTGAACTAGAAATAAAGTTGCTGCAAAAACTCGTCAAGACCCGCAGGGATTCGCTCGAAATATACGAGGCGCAAAACCGGGAAGACCTCGCAGTGGTGGAGCGGGAAGAAATCGCCGTCATTGAACGTTACTTGCCCAAGCAGCTCGATGAAGCTGAGTTGGAAGCCATACTAAAGGGCATCGTCGCCAATGTGGGCGCTACCGGGCCGCAGGACATGGGCAAGGTCATGGGCGCAGCCACCAAGGAACTGGCTGGCCGAGCCGATGGCAAATTGGTGTCAGCGCTGGTGCGCAAGCTGCTTTCTTAAGCCTGATTTTTGGGGGCTGGGGGATTGGCTGACCAATTTCCCCAGCCCCCATTTCCCATTCCTCACCTTTCAGTCAGTTTTTATACGAAAACATAATATTTGCGAGCATGGAAAGCGCTTTTTAACTTTCCGGGGTTTACCCATTTTCACAAACTAAAAAACCTCGGCCATGCTCAACTGGCGTGAAATCCCGTTTGTTCGCCTGCTATTGCCGTTTGCGGTAGGCATCCTTTTGTCCATTCAATTCAATCAAAAAATCCCTGGCTTGCCACTGGCCTTTGTTGTGCTGGTTGTGCTGCAACTTTTGTCCCAAAAGCTGCGAGGGTTGTACCGCTATCGCTGGATGCCGGGCTTACTCCTCAATGCCACCTTGCTGGTGCTGGGCTATGGAGTCACTTGGCAGCACAATGAGCTGAACCACCAGCGCCATTTCAGCAAAATGGACACGCCAGCCGACGGCACGGTGCTGGTCGGCGAGGTGACCGATGCGCCAGTCCGCAAGGAAAACTGGGTAAAAATCGAGCTTGGCATCAGCGCCACAGGCCCTACTTCCGATAGCCTTGAATTGGCCACTGGCAGCCTGTTGCTCTACCTTCAGCGGGACAGCGCCGCCGAGTTGCTGCGATATGGCGACCAGCTCGTCCTCCGCGGAAAAGCCACCACTGCTGGTCCTCCCGACAACCCGAATGCCTTTGATTATGGTCGCTACCTACACCTCCAGAATATTCATTATCAAGCTTTTGTGAGAAATGGCGACTGGGCGCTTGTGAAAAAAAGCAGTCGGCTTTCGGCTTTCGGAACTGCGATATCGCTCCAGCAGCGGTTCACGGAAACATTGCGCAAGCACCTAAAAACCGAAAACGAGTTTGCGGTGGGCGCTGCGCTCATTTTTGGCTACCGCAGCGAGGTGCCGGAAGAGGTGCTCACCGCTTACTCACAGACCGGCGCCATCCATATCTTGGCCGTTTCGGGTATGCACGTCGGCATCTTGTTCCTCATCCTCAACTTTTTTTTGAAGCAAGTCCAATGGCAGCACCGCTACTGGCGGCTGGTGAAAGCGGCCTTATTATTGGTGTCCATTTGGTCGTTCGCCCTCGTGACGGGCGCTTCGCCCTCCGTGCTGCGCTCCACGGCGATGTTCAGCTTTGTGGTAATGGCCGATGCGCTGGGGCGCAACAAAAATTTTTACAACACCTTGACCGCCAGTGCTTTCTGTCTGTTGCTTTACGACCCATACTGGCTCCGCAGCGTGAGCTTTCAGCTATCCTACCTTGCCGTTCTGGGCATTGTTTATTTTCAGCCGAAAATCGCCGGGCTGTGGGTCATCGAGAATAAGGTCGGCAATTACGTCTGGGAACTCATGTGCGTGTCATTGGCAGCACAACTGATGACCTTGCCTTTCACGCTGCTCTATTTCCACCAGTTTCCGACCTACTTCTGGCTGTCGAGCCTTGTGCTGGTGCCGCTCGCTGGCTTCGAGCTTGGCCTTGGGCTGCTCCTGCTGGTACTCGACCCGCTTTGGGCCGCCGGGGCGGAATGGGTTGGGTGGGTACTCTGGGGGCTGCTCAAGTTTGGTAACGAGAGCATCCTCTTCATCCGGCACCTTCCTGCTGCATTGGTCAGTGGCATCTGGATTGGCGGCACTTCGGCGCTGCTGTTATACCTAAGCCTCAGCAGCATCATGGTGGCCATCAGTTCCCGGAAGTTTCGATGGGTGCTGGCCTCGTTGGTTTTCCTGCTGGCGGTCGGGGTGAGCTTTGCCTTCTCCGAATACGGACACCACAAAAACCGGCAACTGACCATTTACAGCGTGTACAAACATACCGCCGTGGACTTTTTTGACGGCGAAAAGGCATGGTCGCTGATTGATACGGCCCTGGAGGATAAGGCGCTCAAATACGCTGCCGAGGGCCATCGCTTTGCCAATGGCATCAACGAGGTGGAAATGCAGCATTTGGAGGATTCAACGGCACTCGTTGGCGGGCATTTTTTCTATAAAAACGGGCTGGCGCAATTTTATGACAAACGCCTCTTCGTGGTGAGCGGCCCCATGGCCTACGAGGGTGAGGAAAAAGTGACCGTGGACTTCCTTTTGCTGCGCAATACGCCTAAAGTGGAACTCGGTGATTTGGAGCAAATCTTTGATTTTCAGTTGCTTGTCTTCGACGGCAGCAACAAGAAGTGGCGCCTGGAAAAATGGAAAGCGGAATGTGATTCGTTGGGGATTGATTATTACGATGTGGGTGAGGAGGGCGCGCTGGTGGTGGATATGAGGGATTAATTCAACTTCTTCAACTCCTCAAACAACTTGTCCTCATCCCCGGGCGCATACTTGCGGGTATGGTAGGCAATGTTGCCCTTTTTGTCCAACACGAAGACTTGCGGCAATCCATTTAGTTCGCCGGGCATGATGAGGTGGAACTCCCGGTTCAGGTCGTGGTAGGCGGGGAAGCCCCAACCGCCTTCGGCCACCCGGCTCACGAACTGCGGGTAGTTCTTGGGGAAGTCGGTGCTGATGGCGTAGAAGTTGAAGTCGGCCTGCTGCTTCCAACCTGCGTATTTGTCCTTGATGGCGTTCAATTCCATGCGGCAGGGTCCGCAAGTGGTCAGCCAGAACATCAGCACGGTGGGCTTGCCGTTTTTCTCAAACGCGGTGGCGGAGTTGAGGGTGTCGCCAGCCGCATTGCGGAGCGAAATATTGTAGGGGTAGGTTGCCTCAATCTGGTTGGACGGGCGGGCAGTGTCCACGTAGTAATTGGCCTGTTGGGTCGGTTGCTGAGGCTGCTGTACGACGGGTGGCGTATCCGCTTGTTGGCCGCAGGCCGAAAGGTAAGTGCTTGCGAAAAGGGCTGCAAAGAAAAACTTGCGCATGGGTCTGGAAATTGAAATTTGTGAATTACGTGGGCAAAAATGCACCCAAAACTACCAAACAATCAAGCAAAACGGACAATGCCCATCAATTTTATTGCGCAAGCGAAATGGCAAAATCACTTTTCCCTCGATCGTTTGTACAGTTTTGCGCCAGCAAAAAGGAGTGCGCCGAAGGCGAATATTCCCGCCAGCGTGTACCAGGTATTGAAATCGTTTCGGTAAACGGCCAGCAGCACGATGGGCACGAGCAGGAGCGTGGGCACCTCGTTGAGGAGCCGGAGTTGGAAGGAAGTCAACGGCACTTCGCCTCGCTCCAGCTTGCGGATGATGCCCTTGCAACTGTGGTGATAGCCCGTGAGCAGCACCAGCAGCACGAGCTTAGCGTGCATCCACCAGTTGGCCGCAAGCCAGTCGGTGCCATAGAGGAGCAGCATCACCGTCCCGCAGGTCCAAGTAAGCACGACCGCTGGGCCGAGGATGATGCGGTACACCCGCCACTCCATGATGTTGAACTGTTTGGTGAGCACGTCCCGCTCTGGCTGTGGCTTGGCCAAGGCTTCTACGTGATAGACGAAGATGCGCACGAGGTAAAATAGGCCCGCAAACCATGCGACGAACCCGACGACGTGCAGCGACTTGAAGAGTAGTATTGGCATTTTTCTGTTTCTTGTTTTTGTTACCTTTGCGACCCTTTTTAAAGGATTGAATATTTGAAGGATTGAAGGATTAAATATGCGGGCAATACTTTCCGCAAGATTCCTTCAATCCTTCACGCCTTCAATCCTCCAATCCTTACTAATATGAGACTCAAAGATTTAGTAGTAGTGACGGGCTTTCCCGGCGTTCAAAAAATGGCCGCCAACCGCAAGAACGGCATGTTGGTAGAAGACTTGGATTCGGGCAAGGTACGCTTTGCCCCTGTTCGCAAACACCAGTTTTCACCAATGGAGAGCATCTCCGTCTTTGTGGAGGGTGAGGACGACTCGGTGGAAATCCGCACGGTTTTCCAAAGCATGTACGACAACCTGGCCGACACCCCTGTGGTGAAAGTTGATGCCAAAACCGAGGATCTTCGGGCCTATTTTGCCACGGTGCTTCCCAATCACGACCGCGAGCGGGTACACGTCAGCGACATCAAAAAAATTGTCCGGTGGTTCACCTTCCTCCATGAGCGCGGCTATATGACGATGGAAGAGGTTGCTGACGATGAGGAGGAGTGAGGTGGACGATTGTTGGTGAAGTAATTTGCTGACCGTCACGGATTATAATGATGCAAGGTTTTTTCGATTGACGATTGTTGATGGATTGGACAATGGGTAATTTTTGGTGGTTGAATCAGCCATTGGCCATCAAAAATTACCCATCACATCAAAAATCGGCAATCAAAAGCCCATCATTACATTCCTTTCTTAGCCGTTAATTTGACAAACTGGTCCTGCCAAAGTTTTGGGCTTGCCTATACCCGGCCAATTGCTCAAAGAACTACGTGGGCAATGGATGGGAGCAACAAGGAATAGAATCCTTTGCCATCCAACCACTTATTACGCTATCTATAGTTCCGCCAAAAACTCCTTGAACGCCTTGGCGGTCTCCCTACTGGCAGAGAACATCCCCATGTGGCCCACGGTCGGGAAGATGTGGATGATACCCTGGTCTGGCAAGTGCGTCATGGCCATGCTTAGTTCGAGCGGCACAGCGGTGTCGTGCTGTCCAATGAGCATGAGCACTGGACAGCTGATGTTGCGGAGCACCTCCGAGCGGTCGGGGCGAAGGCGCATGGCATTCAAGGCAGCGATGATGGCCTCTGGCTGGAACTGTACAGCGTTGTGTATCAAGGCATTGACTTCGCTTTGGTAGCCTTTGGAGAAATCGTAGATGAACAATTGCGGGATAGTCTGGCGCACGTAGATGACGTGCCCGTTGGTATGGATAAACTCAATGGCCTTGAGCCGCCCTGCTTTTTTCTCTTCCGAATCGGCGAAAGGGTGCGAATGAAACATGCACAAGCCAGCGAGTTTTTTACCCCATTTTTCGGCATAAGCCAAGGCCACGTAGCCACCCATGCTGTGCCCGGTCAGGATGAATTTATCCAATCCGAGGTGTCCGACCACCTCCGCCACAACCTCGGCCATGCTTTCAATGGTAAGGTTATCCGTCAGGCCGGAGCTGCCCGCACCGGGCAGGTCAATGCAAACATAGCGGCGGGCAGGCAGCAATGGGAGCCACTCGTCCCATAGGCGGCTGTCTTCGAGGAAGCCGTGGAGCAGCACGATTGGCAATCCTTCTCCTTCTCCCCTGCCCCGATCAGCGCTGTCTGGTTGGTGGTCAAAAAAGGCAATCTGCTTTCCCCCGAAATTTATTAGTCCCATTGTCCATTTTTCAACTTGGCCTCGGTCAGCCTTACTTTTTGTAAAGCATTGTATCACAATGCTTTACAAAATAATATGCCGATTAGAAGCCTTCCATTTTGGCAATTACGCTGCGCCATTTGCGAAGCGAGAATTGCTAATTTTTTGCAAAAGTAGTTTTATCGAAAAGTATTCGGGTCAATTTCTAATTTTACCCATCCGTTTTGAACCATCCGTCCGCAAATTTTAATGGACAAGACTTTGGATATGTTCAAAAGCGGGGGAGCTGATGTTGATTTTGCAAAAATAAATGCCCTATTAGAGCGGAGAAATACCGCTTTGACGGAAATAGCTTGACGAATCGCCAAATATAATTGGCGAAATCTATTGAGAACTACACTACCGGAAAACATCTTACTGATGACTACTTTAGGCAATGTAAAGCAAAAAATGAACACGATTGGGCAACTGGAACGGGACCTGAACCTGAAACAGTTGCAGATAAACCGGCTGCTCAACATCACGCAGGCCATCAACAACAATGTGAAGATGACCGGCCTGTTCGAGATGTACACCTCATTCCTAAGTTGGGAGATGGGCGTGAAAAAAATGGCACTCTACTATCGCAAGGACAAAAAGTGGGTCTGCTCTGCCCAAATTGGGTTTCAAGATGGAGAGCTGAAGACCGACGTTTCTGAGCAACTTTCCCGCTATACCCGGCTGCATACCCTCGCCGACAGCGACGACCCGTTCTTCCGACAATTCGACGTGGTGATTCCCGTGAAGCACAAGGACGTGCATTTGGCCTATGTCTTCATCGGCGGATTTGGGGAAGAGGAAGACATGTACAACAAGGTGCAGTTCATCACCACCATTACCAACATCATCACCGTTGCCATCGAAAACAAGCGGCTTTTCAAGAACAAGTTAGAGGAGGAGCGCTTGCGCAAAGAGATGGAACTGGCCAGCGAGATGCAGCAGTTGCTCATCCCAAAATCGCTGCCTACCCGCAAGGAGTACGAACTTTCGGCCATCTACCGCCCACACCTGAACGTCGGCGGCGACTATTTTGATTTTGTGGAACATGGCGACGGAAAAATCACGTTTTGCATCGCCGACATCGCCGGTAAGGGCGTGGCCGCTGCACTGCTCATGTCCAATTTTCAGGCGAGCTTCCACAACCTGCTGGAGCGCCACGACAACCTGATGGCATTCGTGGAAGACTTGAACCGCTCCGTGCTGCGCATCACCAAGGGCGAGCGGTTCCTGACGTTCTTCGTGGCGCAGTTCGACCTCAGCACCCGGCTGCTGACCTATGTGAATGCAGGCCACAACCCGCCCATCTTGGCCATGAACGAGCAATTGACCTATCTGGACAAAGGCACCACGGTGCTGGGCGCTTTTGACGAGTTGCCGTTCAATGAGCAAGGCACGGAAAAAGTGGACGGGGAAGCGCTCATCCTACTCTTCACCGACGGGCTAACAGAGTTGCAAAACGAGGCAGGCGATTACGTGGACGAGAACTTTGGGCAAAATTTTGTGTTGGCAAACTACCACTTGTCTGCCACGGAGTTCAATCAAAAAGTAATGGATGCACTCGATGTCTTCAAGGGAAGGGCAGGCTTTCAGGATGATTTCACGGTGCTGACGTGCAAGGTGTTCTGAATTTTTGGTACCTTGGGGTTATGGAGGAATGCGCCTCACGCTTTGAGGCCCAACTCTCATTCATCCATGAATACCATCGCCGCATCGAATAGTTGTTGGGCATAGCCAAACCAAAGGGGCAGATTTGCGTTCACATCGCAGCTTTAGTTTTGAACATGATAGCATGAGAGATAAAAATGTCGCAGGAATATTGGCACTGTTTCTTGGATGGGTGGGTATCCATCGGTTTTACCTTGGACAGGTAGGGTTGGGAATTTTGTACGCCGTTTTCTTTTGGTTCCCGCTGATTTGGTTGGTTTCGCTGATTGACGCCATTGCACTGTTTTCCATGAACCAAGAAAAGTTTGACGGCAAGTACAACAAGGGAGATTCGCAAACCCGTCAACGCCAGCAACCCGACTTCCAGCGCCGTCGGCCCACGGACTTCGAGCGCCAACAAATGCGCCCCCAAGCACCGCCCACACCCCCGAAAGCCCAAGCCAACCGGCCCAATCCATACAAACAGACTGGGCTTGACAAATTCAAGGACTTCGATTACGCGGGCGCTATTGAGGATTTCAATAAATCCCTCGAAATTGCCCCGCAGGACATCGCCACTCATTTCAATCTCGCTTGCGCATACTCTTTGGTGGAGGACAAAGAAGGTGCCTTATCGCACCTCGACAAGGCCGTTCAGTTTGGCTTCAAGGATTTTCAAAAGATAAAAGAACACCACGCATTAGCCTATTTGCGCATCCAGCAGGATTTCGAGCAGTTCGAAGAAAATGGCTTCCGGCTTTTACCAGGAAACGCAACCGGGGCCGGGCAGGGCAGGGCAAGCGAAAAGGACCTCCTTGCCGCTGAACCAGACTTGCTCGACCGGCTTAAAAAACTCGCCCAACTACGTGAACACGGCCTGCTCACAGAACAGGAGTTTCAAACGGAACAGCGCAAACTGATGGGAAGGTAAAAACGGGTTCAGGGGTTGGGATAAAGTTTCTCAAAGAATGCCTCGCAAGCTAAGACCCGTTGATGCCGAAAACCTCCATCCATCATACCTTTGGCCGGGATTTTGCAAAAGGAGAAAACGAAAAGATAATTTTAACAATCTTACCTTCCACAGAAGGAACTATGGGACGTTCTAACATGGACTACAAACACATAAACAATGGTTGCTGAAAACCTTATTTCCTCCGCAGTCTTACCACTTCGGACTTCCGATACCGGCAAAATGGCACTCGCCTCGATGGAGAACTTCAACGTGCGCCACCTGCCCATCGTCAATGACCGACAACTGCTCGGCGTCATTAGCGAGCATGACCTCTTGATACACAATACCAACGAGCCTATTGGCTCTTACCAGCTTTCCCTGCTACATGCTTTTGTGAAAAAAAATGACCACCACTACGAGGTCATGCGCCTATTGGCGGAGCACCAACTGACCATCGTGCCAGTGGTGGACGAATCCGGCGATTATATCGGCATGATTTCTTTGGAAGATGTGCTGAATTATTTTGCAAAAACGGCGGCATTCAGCGATTCGGGCAGCATTGTCGTGTTGGAGTTCCAGCAACGCAACTACTCCCTCGCCGAAATCGCCCGGCTCGTGGAGGCAGAAGGTGCCACCATTCTGAGCACATTCGTTTCTTCAAAGCCTGAGTCCTCCATCGTGGAAGTCACCTTGAAAATCAACAGACAGGACATCCACAACATCCTCTCAGCGTTCGAACGCTTTGGCTACGTTATCAAAGCATCTTTTAACGAAGAAGAATATCTCGAATCGCTTCAAGAGCGGTACGATGCGCTGATGAGCTACCTGAATGTATAAGAGCATGATTGGGATTCAGCGGGGCACTGCCAAAAATTGAAAAGGGTACGGAGCAAAATCGCTCCGTACCCTTTTCAATTTTCAATGGTATGCAGTTTTGTGATCCCAGATTGGCATCGCCAATCAATCCTCGTTTTCATCTTCATCCTCTTCGTCCACCTCGACCACACCGATTCCGCCAGTATCAGCTATGATGCCAAGTGCCATCATGGCCTTTTCAGAGGCCGTCTGCTCGGCGCTTTTCTTGTTGAAATCGTCGGCGGTGGCAATCTTTTGGTTGTCCACCATGACCGCCACCTTGAAGCGGTCACGCTTCTCGAACTTATAGCGGGCCACGAGCTTGTAGGTAACGGTTTGGCCGTTCTTCTGGCACCATTCGAGGAGCTGGCTCTTGTAGTTGTCGTCGTAGCTCTCCAGTTCGTGCACATCCACGTAGTTGCGCAGGATTTTGTTGATGACAAAACGCTTGGTGGCCCCGTAGCCCTTCTCCAAGTAAACCGCCCCGACAAGTGCTTCCACGGCATTGCCGAGCATGGAGCGGCTGAGGCGAGTTTGGCTGTAGTCGCTCAGGAGCATGTCCAACCCCATTTTATCGCCAATCTTGTTCAGCGTATTGCGCTTCACGATTTTCGAGCGCATTTTGGTTAAAAAGCCCTCGTTGGCGTTGGGGTACTTGATGAACAGGTACTCTGCCACGATGGTGCCAAGCACGGCATCGCCAAGGAACTCCAGCCGCTCGTTGTTCTGCATGGCATACACCTTGTCCGAGGGGTTGGACTTGTGCGAAAACGCCAACCTGAAAATGCCCATATTGGCGGGCGTAAAGCCTACCAATGGCCTTATCTTGTTGGCAAAATTCTTCTCTGGATGGAAAAAACGGTTGTTAAGTCGTAGTAGTAGCCGCAGCACTTAGTTAGATTGTTTTGTCGGCGACGGACGAATTAGTGGCTGTCCCTTCAAAAAAAACAGCTTTTTTTGAAAAACAACGAAAACCCGAAAACCCGAAAACCCGAAATTAAACAGAACAGCATGGATGCACCGCTTCGCAAAACGCTGGCGCAATCACCTGTTGATTTAAAAAAAACACACTGACAATCAAATCATTGAGGAATAAAAATGCTGCGCAAAATATTGGAGACGATGGCGATGGCGGAATTCTCAAGCGCTTTGCGGGTAATGGGTTGTGGATTATGTTCGTTTTGGGGCGTCCCCATGACCTGCAAACTATCTTAGCTTTTCAAAACCGTCCAAAAATCATTGCCAAGCACTCCAAATCCCGTGGGTTTCAGTGCCAAACTTCAGAAGCCGTTTACACGGCTTTTGAAGTTTCAACGGGCATCGAAAGGCTCAGGTGTTACTGTTCAGCAAATTACATTCTTCAAATCCTTTGATTCGGAGTATTTATCTTGATTGGGAATCAGGCCAAACAACGATATCCGCCTGATTTTCAACATTTTGCGGAGAGGGAGGGATTCGAACCCTCGGTACGGTTGCCCGTACAACGGTTTTCGAGACCGTCCCGATCGACCACTCTGGCACCTCTCCTTACCTAGTTTGGCAAAGATATAGCGGGAAATGTTAAAAAAGCCCATCTATAACTACACTGCCAAAGTTTTTTGAAAGTTTACCTACCTTTCGCTGCGCAAGCTCGTGATTTGCGAAACGGCGATGCACCGTCAATGTTTCCCGCTTCCACTGCTGGCCATCACTTCTGCCATTTTTCACCAAAACAAAACAAATAGCTTATGCAACGGCGCAATTTTTTGAAAAAAAGCATCCTCTCTACGGCGGCAGTGGCCGCTGGCTCAACGATAGCGGCAGCGGCAGAACCCGCTGGCAATCCATCTGCCCGTAAGTTCAAGCTGAAATACGCCCCGCATTTTGGCATGTTCGAGCAGTCGGCAGGCAAGGACCTGATAGACCAGCTCAAGTTCATGGCCGACCAAGGCTTCACCGCCATGGAGGACAACGGCATGATGGGCCGCACACCAGAGATGCAGTCGAAAATTGGGGAGACAATGGTCAAGCTCGGCATGACCATGGGCGTCTTTGTCGTTTCCTTCGACAATTGGCCGCTCTCCACCTCGCTCACCAGCGGCGACAAGGAATGGCGGGAAAAATTCCTAAAAGCTTGTCGAGGGGCCGTCGAAACAGCCAAGCGGGTAAACGCAAAGTGGATGACCGTCGTGCCCGGCAACTACGATCGCCGACTGCCCCTGGGCATACAGACCGCCCACGTGGTGGAGTCGCTGCGGAGGGGCGCCGAAATATTCGAGCCGCACGGCCTCGTGATGGTGCTGGAACCTTTGAGCGATACCCCCGACCTGTTCATGCGCTACTCTGACCAGACCTACCTACTGTGCAAGGCCGTGAACTCACCCTCTTGCAAAATCCTCTTCGACATGTGGCACATGCAGCGCAACGAGGGGCGCATGATGCACAACATGGACTTGTGTTGGGACGAAATCGCTTATTTTCAAATCGGGGATGAGCCTGGCCGCAACGAGCCAACCACGGGCGAGGTGAACTACAAAAACCTCTTCAAGCATATCCACGACAAAGGCTTCACGGGCATACTTGGCATGGAACACGGAAACGCCAACAAAGGGAAGGATGGAGAGATGAGGGTGATTGAGGCTTATGTGGAGGTGGATGCTTTTTAGAATGGAGAATGGAGAATTAGCCATTCTCAACACTCAATTTTCAATTCTAAAATTTCGTACATACCATGCAAAACTACCTCACCCACCTGCTCACAGACATCGAAGCCGCCATCCTTCGGCGCTGGCAACACTGCCCTCCGCACTACTACCAAATGGGCTTGCCCGAACGCTGGATCGAACCACCTACCGGTTGGGACGGGCCGCCTCCCGGCTACGCCAGGAACTACGATGAGTTCGATGATTTTTTCTCCGAACTGGAGGACGCTGACGTGCTGTCCAACCCCCTGCCACCCGAAGAAACCCCGTCGCCCATCTTGGGAGCCGAGCTAAAACCGGATGCCACCCTGCCGCCCGACCCTGAGTTTTTGGCGACCATCGAGGAAGTCGAAGATTACCTGCACGGCAAGCCGGAACTGTTCATGTTCTACCATTTCGGCTTCGATGCGGAGCAGTTCCCGCCGCCTGTTGCACTGAAGGACGAGGAACTCGAATAGCTCACCCTCGCCCTTTGCCGCTTGTGGGCTGCCTTCAATTTCACGCCCGTCTTTCCTCAATCTGCGCCCGGACGGGTGGTTTACCCTTTGCTGCTGGAGCGGATGGGCAAGCCCGCCTTCGTTTTTGAACATGGCCACACGGGGGTAGAGTTTTGCCATTACGAACCGAAGGAGTGCCCGTTCGGGGTCTGGTGCGATTGCAAGAAGTATTTGGAGGAGCGAAGGTTTGATATGTGAACTAAGGAGTGCGGGCAGAGCCTGTACTTGGCAATTTTGAAAAGCACCATTTGGTGTCTATCTTTGTAAAAAATCCGCCTTCATGGAAAAACAGCTTTTGTTAAAAAACATCTTCATCGAGTTGAACCAGTTGCCAGAAGCCTACCTCCAGCACTTGTACGAACTCATCCACGACTTTCGGGAGAAACTGCCCGTGCAAGAAGGCGCTTCAACCCCGTCAAAAGAATTCGATTGGGATGCCTTCGTGAAGGAGGCGATGAAAAACCGCAGCCAAGACAACCGCCTGCGGGTGAAGCGCATGGAAGCCCTGCTGAACGATTGACCAATCTCCAACCCAACCGCTCATGCCTCCCAAAATCTTGGTGGATACCGACATCCTATCCTACTACCTGAAAGGCTACCCCGATGTGGTACAAGAACTTGACGACCATGAAAAACAGTACGATGCAGTGTTCATTTCCCGCATCACCGTCGTTGAAGTCCTCGGTGGACTGAAAGCCAAAAACGCCGCCACGCAGGAAACCCGCTTCCGGGAATTCATCAATGCCCGCACCGTGCTCGAAATAGATGAAGCCACGGGCGAAATAGCGGCTGACGTTTTTTCTCACCTGTATAAAACCGGACGCCATAGTGGCAACTACGACATCTTCATCGCCGCCACCGCCTTACAGCACCAATTGACGCTTTGCACGAACAATTTGAAGGATTACCGGCATATTCCGGGGTTGGGGGTGGTGAATTGGAGGAAGGGGTGAGGTTGCTGAACCAGCGGCCAATTTCTAATTCCCCAATTTCTTCCGAAGGAAAGCCAGCGCCAGCGCATTCGCCTCTTGCGCAGCAGCATCGTTGTAACGGGGGCTGGTCGGGTTGGCGAAAGCATGGTCGGCATCGAACCAATGGTTCTCCACTTTTTTGCCAGTAGCCTTGGCCAGCGTCTCAAACTTGCCAATCACATCCCGGTTTATCCATTGGTCTTTCTCCGCAAAAATGCCGAGCACATCCACTTGCAGTGCGGCGAGTTCTTCCGCCTTCTCCACGGGCATGCCGTAGTACATCACACAGCCAGCGCCCCGCTCGGCAGCGAGAATGCTCGTTCGAAGTGACCAGCCTCCACCGAAGCACCAGCCAATGGTGGCCACTTGGCCGTCCTTTCCGGCATAAGCCAACGCACCTTTGATGATGGCCTCGCTGCGCTCCGGTTTCACGCTGCCCATGATTTTGCCTGCCTCGTCGGGGTTGGCGGTCACTTGGCCATCGTAGAGGTCGAGCGCCACCACGGTTACGTTGCCAAGGCTGTCGGCGAGGTGGTCGGCCTCTTGTCGGATATGGTCGTTGAGGCCCCACCATTCATGGATGACGAAGAGGAACTTGTTCGTCCAAGCTTCCGGTTTCCTGACATAGACCTTGGTCATGCCACCGTCTGGCGTGCGCAATTCGATGGTTTCGCCCTTGCCTTTGTGATCAATGGCTTGTGGTGCTTCGTGTGCTTTGGTGAAGTTGGCATCGCTGGTGAATTTGGCCATTGCGTCACCCGATTGCTCGGCCACCGTGTCGTTGGTGCAGCGGGAGAAAGCGAGCAGGGCGAGGATTGCGAAGCAGAAAAGGGAAAGATTTTTCATGTGAAAGTTAATTTAATCGTTTGATGGTGCGATTTGATAGGACATTTAAAGACGCTTCCAATATCACAACAAACTCGGTGAAGATATTTTGGGTAAACAGAGCAGTACCCATTTGGTTGACCGTAAATTTAGCACTAATCTTTGTGGTCAACCAGCAGGATTCAGGAAGTAGGCGGTCAACTTGGTATGTCCATGGCTTCCAAAAAGGGCCGCAACTGATTTTTTGATGTAATGGAATTTTAGTGCCCAATTATCGGCTGAAAAGCTTTTCAGGACTATTTTTGTGACTGCAAAAAAGCAGCCGGACTATTTTTTAACTGTAAAGTTTTTTCAGGACGAGGCAGAAATCAAGAAAAATGAGCACACCATCCAATACCACAAACGCCCAACCCACTAACCACCCTTACCGCACCATTGACCCCGGGAGCGTCCCCCGCCACGACTTCCACCAGTTCATCGTCGGTGCCATCGGGCCACGGCCTATTGCGTTCGTGAGCACGGTGGACAAGGACGGCAACCCGAACCTCGCCCCGTACAGCTTCTTCAATGCCTTTAGCTCCAATCCGCCGATTTTCGTGTTCAGCTCCAATCGCAGGGCCACGAACAACACGGTGAAGGACACCCTCGCCAACGTCCGGGAAGTGCCGGAGGTGGTCATCAATGCCGTCAACTTCTCCATCGTGCGGCAGATGGCAGTGGCCAGCGCCCAGTTTGACAAAGGCGTGAACGAGTTCACAAAAAGTGGCCTGACGCCCGTACCTTCCGACCTCGTGCGACCCTTTCGGGTGGGGGAGTCGCCCATCAACATGGAGTGCAAGGTCACGGACATCATCACCCTCGGCGACCAAGGCGGTGCCGGACACCTTATTATATGTGAAATGTTGCGGATGCACATCCGAGAGGAAGTGCTCGACGATAGGGGCCGCATCCTCCCCGACAAGCTCGACCTGATGGGGCGATTGGGCCGGGCTTATTACGTGCGGGCGAGTGGCAGTGCCATATACACCATTGCGCAAGCAATCGAAGCACCATGCATCGGCTTCGATTCGTTGGCGCAGAGCATCCTTCAGAGCCATGTTTTTACTGGCAACAACTTGGGGCAACTGGCTGGTCTGCCCGCCATTCCAACGAAAGCGGAAGTGCTGGAACTAAAGGAAACCGACGCTCGTGTGCAGGCCATTTTGGCTTCGCAAAACCCGCTCGAAGGTTTGCACCGCTACGCCAAGGAGGTGCTGGAAAGGGACGAGGAGTCGAGGCCACTGGCGGGGCGGATTGCTTGGGCGGGGGAGTGGCTGGTATAATTTCCTCCAACCCGAAAAATTTTCATTTTTTCATTTTCAAATTTAAATTCCGCTCCATATCTTTCCGCCGTTTATTCGACCACAGAGAACGGCCTGATTTGATAGGGCCGTTTTTCAAAACATACTGCTGAGAAAACCCACAAAAAACTTTGGCTTCGTGCTTTGCCGGACGGTGGATTTTATGCTGCTGGGCGGGGAAGATGAAGGTGTAGGTTTGCGAAGTGACTGCGGTGGCCAGTTGCAAACTGGCCACAACTGGAGTATGCGAGGGGCTGCGGTGGAAAGTTGAAAACTTGCCGCAACTGGACTTATTAATTATAAAGAATGAAAATCGAAGAAACAATAAAAAATGCTGAAAAGTGGATTAAGGAAAATAATATGGATTCACTACATGGCATAGTTGAGACAAATAAATCAGTTGCCATAATTTGTGATATTCATAATACGTCAATTGAAGAGTTTTTAAATTTAGGTAAAAAAAATGAAGCAAAAATTTTCATCTTGCATAAGAGCATTTTTAGCGTAGATAGCGTACTCGAAGAGATAGGTATTGACGAGGAAGAAAGCAATTCAAAGACGACAACCCAAATTAAAAAATTAAAAAAATATGAAGGACAAGTAGAATTTTTTTCAATTGTTTGGATGGATAGTAATGTTGTCTTTGAATATGCAGGAACCGCAGATTGGTTGGACGATATTGAAGAAATAAAGACTAAAATAAATGAGGCAAATGAAGAAGATGGCAATGTGCCTCTTCGATTTGTAAAGGAAAAAGAACTACCCCAATCTAAAGTAAAAGAATTAAGCAAACTTGTCGCAGAACATCCCGATTTTTTTATTAATCAGGCCCAATACAATCAAGGCAAATTAAAGAGCATCCTATCTGAAATTCTTATTCACAAAGAAATTAATGAAAACACAATAGGATATTTTGATCAAAGTAATATCCTATCTGGAGCAAAGGCATATTTTGATAAAAATTTATTACAAGACAAAGAAAAAGAAATGACTGAGAAAATTGAAAAAATGAAAGAGCAAGGCTTATCTAAAATAGCAATTAGATCCAAATTAGGTATTTCTGAAGGGATGCTCAATCGATATTATTATTAAGATACCCGCTGGAGCAAGTTTAGCGAAGCGTAACTTGCGACCTGCCGCTACCCAAAAACAACCCAACGCAATCATTCACCCCGCCCCCGGAAGGCCATTCCAAAGGCGGATATCATAACCATAAAACAATTTTCTAATGGCCAGTAAAACTGAAACCGGGCACGCCGTAATCGTCGCCAATTTTCAATCCCTCATCAATTCCGTCACCAGCATGGGGGCAGACTACCAGCCCTCCGACAATGCGCTCAAGCTACCTGCGCTCACAGCGCAGCACACCGCCTGCAAAGCCGCCAATGATGCCGTGAAGAACCCCTTGGTCGCTTACAACGACGAGGTGTCCGACCGGGCATTGCTGTTCAAGCCGCTGAACGGGCTCGTGACCCAGCTGTTGGCCATGTACAACCGCACCAAGGCTTCGAAGCAAGAAAAATCTTATGCGAAGACCATCGCCGACAAGATCCGGGGCGAAAAGAACAAGCCGCCGAAGGTGCCCGGCGAAGACACCCACTCCACGTCGCAGCGCTCCTTCGTGATGCGCACCGACAATTTCGGCACCTTCATCGCCATCCTGGCCGCCGAACCGACCTATACACCCGCCGAAACGAACCTGCAAGTGGCCACCCTGCAAACGATGAAGACCAATATGGAATCGCTGAACAACTCAACCGACCTTGCTGCCAAGGCCCTGAAAGATGTGCGCACTATCCGCAACATGGCGCTCTATGCCGAGGAAACCGGCCTCGTGGACACAGCCCTTGCGGTGAAGGAATACGTGAAGGCAGCCTTTGGCACAAAGCATCAACACTACAAGAATATAAAAGGGTTGAAATTCGTGCGCATCGCCGACGACCCGAATGCCTGAGCGAGGTGGAGCATTCAACATCGCCTTGTTTTTTTTCACACAAGCCCATGCGAAGTTCGCACGGGCTTGTGTTTTTTTCGCACGAGCCACTGAGAAGTTCGCACAGCCAACATTTTTTTTCGCACGAGCCACTGAGAAGTTCGCACAAGCAACAATTTTATTGACAAGCGGCGAAACCTTTTAAAAAGGTGTCGCCGCCCCTGGGCATTATTTTTCAATGCGTTAACCTATCAAATTGCACATTCCTTCCTGCCATTCCCCACCTCCCAACTTTTCCTACCTTTGCCCCCTCAAAACCTTAGCGATAGCGCAAATGCCGAACAGAAAGAAAATGCCCCGGATCCGGGAAGTGAAAAACTTGGTAGTACCGCCGCCCGAAATCTGGTACCTGTCGAATGGGATTCCGGTCTATGAAACGAACCTCGGCACCCAAGACATCCTGAAATTAGAACTGGTGTTCTTTGCCGGGCGGCCTTATGAAAGAAAAAAATTGGCTTCCCGCAGTGCGGCTGCCATGCTTCGGGAGGGTACCATGCGACATACTTCTGCCGAGTTGGCTGAGGTGATTGACTACTACGGCGGCACGCTCACCATGCCCATCAGCATGGACATGGCTGGGGTCCAGCTTTACTCGCTGACCAAATACTTTGACAAATTGCTGCCGCTGGTTGGGGAGATGCTGTCGGAGCCACTTTTCCCGCAGGAAGAGATTGATTCGTTCATCGTGCGGAACAAGCAGCGACTGCAGGTGGACCTGAGCAAGAACGATTTTGTGGCCTACCGCAAGTTCACGGAACTGCTCTACGGCGAGCACCACCCCTACGGCTACAACAGCTATCCCGAAACCTACGAGGCCATCACGAGGGACGATTTGGTGACGCACCACAAGGAGAATTATACCAGCGGGAACTGCATGATTTTCCTGAGCGGCCGCACCAATGAGGCCGTTCGGCGGTTGTTGGACGAGCAGCTTGGGCAGGCCATCCCAAAAGGCGAGCGCAAACAGGCTCCGTCGTTCATGGTAAACCTTGCTCCCCAAATACGCCACGAGCCAATGCAGGAAATGGTGCAGAAGGCAGTGCGAATCGGTTGCCACCTCTTCAACCGCCAGCACCCCGACTACAACGGAATGTACGTGCTGAACACCATTCTTGGCGGGTACTTCGGTTCACGGCTAATGACCAACATTCGGGAAGAAAAAGGCTATACCTACAATATTTACAGCTCGCACGAGGCCATGCTCTATGGGGGGTATTTTTATGTGGGCACAGAGGTAGGCAACGAGTTCGTGGAGAAGACGGTGCAGGAGATTTATGTGGAAATGGACAAGCTGCAACAAGACCTTGTGGATGATGACGAAATGGAAATGGTAAAAAATTACCTGTTGGGTACGCTTTTAACGAACCTTGACGGCCCTTTCAACATAGCAGAGGTAATAAAAACATTTTTGAGCGAAGGGGTGGAGCTAAGTGCATTCGAAGAGCTTGCCAGCGACATCAAGCACATCACGGCGGAGGAGGTACGGGAACTTGCAAGGAAGTATTTCAGCAAGAAAGACATGTGGGAGGTGATAGTTTAAGGAGCAAGTTTTTGGTTTTGAGTTGGAGAGTGCTCCAAAAACGCATTTTTGCACTGAAAATCAATTAGTTTGGGTAGATAGCTACGATAATTATTGGAATTTCTTTTCTTTTGTGCCGTCATTGCGAAGCGGTGGTTCTTTTTCGTTGTTTTGATGAAAAATTGGATAGCTAAGTTCCCATTCATGTCAAGACCTTTGCCCCAAACGCTTCAAGGGCGTCGTCAGAAGATTTTTTTGTACAAAACAGAGGTAAACGCTATTAATGAAACTTTTCAGTTTTTTCACACAAGAATTAGCCATAGACCTGGGCACGGCCAACACGCTCATCATGAGCGACGGAAAAGTAGTGGTGGACGAGCCGTCCATCGTGGCCATTGACAGGCGCACCGGGGAGACCATAGCCGTAGGTACCAAGGCCATGCAGATGCACGAAAAAACCCACGAGAACATAAAAACCGTGCGCCCATTGAGGGATGGCGTCATTGCTGACTTTCAGGCTGCGGAAAATATGATTGAGGGCCTCATCAACATGATAGGCAACCGTCGCAGGTTCTTTTCCCATTTGAAAATGGTCATCTGCATCCCCTCTGGCATCACAGAGGTGGAAAAAAGGGCCGTTTTTGACTCCGCCGACCACGTGGACTCCAAAGAAACCTACCTGATACACGAGCCAATGGCAGCAGCCCTCGGTATCGGCTTGGAGGTAGAGGAGCCTATAGGCAACGTCATCATTGACATCGGGGGTGGCACGACGGAGATTGCAGTCATCGCACTGTCGGGCATCGTCTGCGATCAGTCCATCCGCACGGCGGGCGATGAATTTACCGCCGACATCATGGACTACATGAAGCGGGCGCACAACATCCTCATTGGAGAGCGCACTGCGGAGCAGATAAAAATTCACGTGGGTTCTGCGCTCCATGAGCTTGACAACCCGCCGCCAGACTACGCCGTGAATGGGCGTGACTTGATGACGGGCATTCCCAAGCAAATCACGATTTCCTACCATGAGGTTTCACAGGCCATTGACAAATCTATCGGTAAGGTAGAAGAGGCGGTGATGAAAGCCCTGGAATCCACGCCGCCAGAGTTGGCCGCCGATATTTACAAAACGGGCCTTTACCTAACGGGCGGCGGTGCATTGCTGCGTGGCCTCGACAAACGTCTCAGTGCCAAAACCAAACTGCCTGTTCACATTGCTGAAGACCCGCTGCGGGCAGTGGTCCGGGGTACTGGCATTGCACTAAAGAATACCGACCGTTTTTCCTTCCTGATTGATAGAAAAAGCGTGTAGCGGTGATTGGTGATTGGTAACTGGTGACTTGTGACCGGGATTGCCAATCACCAGTTACCAGTCACCAATCACCATGTTTAATTTAGTCCAGCTTCTTATAAAACTCAGCGGATTCCTGCTGTTCGTGCTGCTGGAAGTCATCTGTTTTTCGTTGGTGGTCAGGTACAATGGAAACCAAGAGAAGGTTTATACCAATACCGTCAACCAGTTCACCGGTTGGCTGCAAAAGAAGAGCGCATCTACCTACCAATACTTCCAACTTTACGATGAGAACAGGCGGCTGGCAAAGGAAAATGCCCGGCTGCTCGACCGCCTCGCCAATGTGGGCATCAACGTCCAAAACCCGTTGGATACCGTTTGGGCCGACTCCCTGCAGCCCAAGTTCAATTTCCTGGCTGCGCAAGTCATCAAAAACTCCATCACGGAACACCACAACTACCTCGTGCTGGACAAGGGAAGCAAGGATGGTGTAACTGCCCATAGCGGCGTGGTGAGCGATGATGGTGTGGTGGGCATTGTTCGGAAAGTTTCAAAGAACTACTCAGTGGCCATGTCAATACTGCACAGGCAGGCGATTGTCAATGCGAGGATAAGGCACAAGAACTACTTTGGGCCGATGACTTGGAGAAGCAACGACATCCATATTTTCAACCTGGACAACATACCCAAGGATGCCCTCGTGACAAAAGGCGATACGGTAGAGACCAGCGGCTATTCCACGATGTTTCCGCCGGGCATAACATTGGGCGTGGTGGATAAGATGTGGATGGACCCCGGAAGCAACTTTTTCACCATTGAGGTAAGGTCGTTTGCGAAGATGAGCAACCTACAACATGCGTACATTGTGCGGAATATTTTCAAAGTAGAACAAGAGCAACTGGAGAAATCCGTGACCAACGAAGATGAATAATATAGTCCTTGTCAATGTTTTGCGGTTTGTTGGGCTGGTGCTGGTGCAGGGCCTTGTGTTCAAGAACATCGGGGTGGGTTGGGATAGTTTCCCCTATCTGCACATCATTGTGTTCCCAGTGTTCATCCTCTTGTTGCCGCTGCGGACACCCAAAACCTTGGTCATTTTCCTTAGCTTCGTGATGGGCATTTCCGTTGATTTTCTTTATGACACGTTGGGCGTTCATGCCAGTGCAGCCGTTTTTACGGGATTTGTCAGGTCGTTGGTGCTTAGGATGCTGGAACCACGGGGTGCTTACAACATGTCCTACAGCCCCACCATCGCCCGCATGGGGCTGGGCTGGTTCGTGCAATATGCGGCCATCCTGTTGTTTGCTCATGTATTTTTCTATTTTTCCGTAGAGGCATTCACTTTCGTTTACATTGTTGATATTTTGATTAAAACGATAGTCAGCTTTCTCTCGTCAATGGTTTTTATAATGATATTCCAACTCCTTTTCAACCCGTTGGACTAAGTAGCGTGTTTGACAGCGAGAGATTTTGAGATGGTGAGAAAGTGAGAGGATAGCCACTCTTACCCTTCTCAAACGCTCAAACGCTCAAACGCTCACTCTCTCAAAAATGGAAAACCAGTATAAGGAACGGCAATTCATTATCCTGCTGCTTTTTGTAGTGGCAGCGCTGTTGTTGGCTGGTAGGGCCTTCCAGCTTCAGGTGCTCAGTGACTCCTTTAGGAGCAGGGCGGATGCCGTGGCCATGAGCAAGGAGACGCAGTACCCGGCACGTGGGCTTATCTACGACCGCAACGGAAAGCTGCTCATCAACAACGCCCCAGTGTATGACCTCATGGTCACTTACAGCCAAGTGAAACCCGGCATGGATACCCTCAAGTTCTGCCAACTGCTTGGCATTGATAAAGAAGATTTCAAAAAACGGCTCAACAAGGACTTTAAAGGAGACAAACGCTTCAGCCGGATGAAGCCCTTTATTTTTTTGGACAAAATATCGCCCGCAACTTTTGCACTCTTTCAAGAGAGCATGTACGAGTTCCCCGGTTTTTTTGCACAGGTGCGCAACATCCGAAGCTACCCCGTGAGCCATGCGGCGCACATGCTTGGCTACATCACAGAAGTCACCGATTCGGACATCAAAGCTGCAAGCGGTGCTTACGTCTTGGGCGACTACATGGGTGCCAGCGGCCTTGAACTGGCTTACGAAAAGGAGCTGAAGGGCAGAAAAGGCTCAAAATATGTACTAAAGGACAACCTCGGCAGGGATGTTGGCAGCTTCCAAAGCGGCAAGCGGGACACGCTTCCCGAATCCGGCTACGACCTTATCTCCACCATTGACATCGAGCTTCAGGCTTATGCTGAATCGCTGATGGTCAACAAAAAGGGCGCAGTGGTAGTTATCGAGCCAGAAACGGGCGAAATACTCGCCTTCCTCAGCTCCCCCACCTACGACCCTAACTTAATGGTCATTGACAAAGAAAGGGGGCGTTCTTTCACTGCGTTGCTAAAAGACAAGAGCCAACCCCTTTTCAACCGTGCCATCATGGCATCCTATCCGCCCGGCTCTACCTTCAAGGCAACCGTTGGCCTCATTGGGATGCAGATGGGTGCCATCAGCCCCGAGACTGGCTGGCCCTGTAGCGGATACTACGTAAACGGTGGCCGTGACGTGCGAAAATGCCGTGGCCATGCCCATCCCTCCAATATCAGCATTGCGCTGCAATGGTCGTGCAACTCTTATTTTTTCCGAACTTTTAAAGAAATCGTTGACCACTACGGCTACTATAATGCTGGCAAGGGCCTTGATACCATGGCCTATTACCTTCATGCTTTTGGCTTGGGCCAAAAGCTCGGCGTGGACTTCCCAGGCGAAAAAACCGGTAGGGTACCAGACTCGAAGTATTACGACAAGATGTACCCCAAGGCCAAAGGCGGCTGGCGTTCCCCCACCATTGTTTCCGTTGGTATTGGTCAGGGCGAGGTCGAACTGACCACCATCCAGATGGCCAACGTGGTTGCCGCCATCGCCAACCGAGGCTATTACTACATCCCGCACTTTGTAAAGGAGCTGAGGCAAGGGGATAAAAGGCTGCCGCCCAGGGAACCCTACCGAAACAGAATTAAACTGCCCATCAATTCCTACTATTTCCCATCGGTGGTGGATGGCATGGCGGCAGTTATCGCTCGCGGTACTGCAGGGTCTTCAAAAATCCCAGACCTGCCCGTGGCCGGAAAAACCGGGACGGTGCAGAACCCCCACGGCGAGGACCACTCCACGTTCATTGGCTTCGGGCCGGTGGTCGGCCCTAAAATCGCCATTGCGGTCTATGTAGAAAATGCGGGCGGTGGTGGCAAATTCGCCGCCCCGATTGCCACGCTCATCATGGAAAAATACCTGCGGGGCAACATCAGCGAAGCCCGGAAGAAACGGGAACAGGAGATGTTGGAGGCGAACTTGATGGACCCCAAACCCAAGAAATTATTTGTTCGCCCGCTTACCTTACCTGATTCCATGCAGGTGGACGATACGCCCATTGATGCGCCGGAAGAGGTGGAAGAAATTGGAAATCAATGAATTGGGAAGTTGATGTGGGTTGATGCTTAACCAACCCTTGCCAACCTTACCAACAATGTTTCAACCAAAAATGATAATATCAGCCATCGTAGCCACTGCCCGAAACCTTGCCATTGGGCATCAAAACCAGATACCGTGGTACTTGCCCGCCGACTTGAAGTATTTCAAAAAAGTGACAACGGGGCACCATGTAATCATGGGGAGGAAGTCGTTCCAGTCCATAGGTAGGCCGCTGCCGAACCGCACGAACGTCGTCATCACCCGTGACCTGTTTTTCGTGGCAACGGGTTGCACGGTGGTGCATACCCTTGAAGAAGCCCTCGCCATAGCCGAGGCCAATGGTGAAACGGAGGCTTTCATCATCGGCGGTGGAGAGATTTACCGCAAAAGCTGGCCTTACCTCGACCGCCTGTACCTCACCGAAGTGGACACGGAACCAATGGGTGCGGATGTGTTTTTCCCTGCAATTGACGAAAAGGAATGGCAGGAACTGAGCCGGGAGGCCCACGCCGCAGACGATAAGAATGAATTTGGGTATGTGTTCAGGGTTTTGGAACGGGGGTGAAAGCCTAATTCACAAAATCCGAATCCAAAATATCACGCCCATCCGTGATGTTCGGGCCATCCTTGAATTTCGCATCGCCAAAGGCAAGGATGGGGTAAAAAACAAAGGGCAGGAACGCACAGCCCACCGTGAAGCCCTCGTCTTTTCCAAATTTCTTCACCAATAAGTTGGTTGCCCAAATCTGCCAGATGATGCCAACGTAGGGTATTATCATCAGCAACACCCACCATCCAGGTTTCTTGATGATTTCGCACCATACCACGAGGTTGTAAATCGGGATGATGGCTGCCCAGCCCGGCTTCCCAGCTTTTTCAAAGATTTTCCAGAAGGAAACTACCATCAGGGCAGTTATGACAAGGAGGAAGGTGAAAACAACGAGAAGAATAAGTCTTTCTGAATTTGACATGAGGATGATTTTAGGTGTATAAAATTGGTTTGGAGGCAAGCTCAAATATAATAGCGTTTCACTACTTCCCAAGCTCCCCAGAGCAACGAGGCCGCCAATATTATCCAGCAAAGCCATCCCATTTTTTGCGAAGCAAACAAACCGCCCAATGCAAAGCAAAACAACGGAAACACCGGAAAGAAGTACCGCCCGCTAAGTGCCGAAACCCGGTCACTGCCCACAGGCATCCACTGCATGTACAGCACCAGTGCCAGCGCAACCATCATGGCAACAGCAATTGCTGCCAGGCCGATACGATGTTTAGTTTTGAGCAAAAGGCCAGCCCTCGAATCCGTTACCGAAACCCAAGCCGTGGCCAAAAAAAGCAGCGCAATCAGCCCACCCGGCAAGTAGTTTTTCTCCCAACCAAACTTGCCAAAGTAGTGGGCCAAGGTGGCGGGACCACTTTCAAAATAACTAACCAACATGGTTTTTGTGAAGCCGAATGGGTGTGAAAGCACGTATGCCAACTGCTGGTGCGGCTGTACGCCTTCGTTCAGTTGCACCCCTTCCCGAAACCGTGGGTTGTAGTCGTCGTAGGGGATGAAAAGCCCCCCCGCATAATGGTACCACCACGCCAATAGGGCAAGGTTAGTAAGGCATAGCCCAGCTGCAAACAGGTAGAAACTTGAGCCCTTACTGAATTTTCGGATAGGCACGAACCACGCCAGCAGGACCAACGGAAAGTAAACCGGCTTACTGAGGACAATCATTGCGGAACTGATGAAAATGCCAGCCTTGAGCCAGCGGGGCGCTTCGGCAAAGTTGTTTTCTGAGAAACTGAGCCACAGCAGCGCCGACAGCAGCCAAAAGCAAAGCCCATTGGTGACGGCATCGCCAGATAGCGACGCATGGATGAACAGGCTGGAAGGCAGTAGTGCCAGCCAAGCCATCATGTACTTTTGAAACGGCAACAACCGCAATGCGGCCAACACCAGCGCCATCCAGATGGCCAAAGTGGCCAACCTTCCCGCATAAAACAGTATCATGGGCCTACACCGGAATGCCATCCCTACCCGCAGCACTGCCGCTTGGAAGAGGTAAGGGAACGGCGCATAATAGCCCACGTTCGGGAAGTCGGTGAACGTGGTGTCCTGTGGGTTGAGTGGAATTTGCCAAGCAGTGCGGAAGTCGGTAGGGGTGGCTATCGCCTCATAGTTGTACCGAAGGGCAGCGAAGGGTTTGTAAAGTTCGGTCAAGCTGTTTGGCAGTTGGCCGCCGAGCCGCATATTGGCAGTCTTGGTGGCGATGAGTTGGCCGCTGGCCAAGTGGGCAGTTCGGTAGAAGTGCGCCGTCTCGTCGGGCGATTGGAAAGGTGGCACCAACAGGGCGTAAACCAGCCCCGTAACGGCTGCCACAACCAGGAAAAATCGGCAAGCGGCGCACTTCTTCATCGGTCAGAACTTGTGCATGAGGCTCAATACCACATTGCTCGTGAAACTTACGCCTACATTGACGCCAACTTCCGAACCCGTAAACTGGCGCAGGGAGATGGCGCCGCCCGGAATCGTTTCCAAGTTCACGGCCCAGTATTCACTGAAATCGTATTGTATGCCCAAAATATAGCCGAGGCCCGGCGCCAGGTTCCAATTGGCGTCAAAGCCTTCCTGTTTGCTGAGTCCAGCGTTCATGGAAAACGACGGGCCAGTGTAGTAGGTCGTTTTCTTGCCCACCTGCCTTCGCTTTTCGTTCCCGATGGAAAGCCCAGCGTTGATGGAGAAGCTGGACCTTCGGAATTCCCTGCCGAAATTGATGCCGCCAAAAGTGCCACTGATGCGGCGGAACTTGCCGTTGTCCAGCCGCTTCTTGTAAATGGCCGAAAAGGAGTTGAACCCATCAAAGTTGATTCCCCCAAGGCGCAATCCGACCTCGTATTTGTGGTCGTCCATGTTTTGTGCAGAAAGTGAAACTGCTTGAATGCAAAGGCAAACTGCAAAGCATGTAAAGTGGAAGCGGTGCTTTTTCATAGAATTGATTTTAGGTGAAAAAAAATGTCGGTAATAATACGCCGGGCAAATGGCAAGCTGCTTCGATTCACCAGTTTTTAACATCTTTTTTGCCTGAACGGCATGATTGTAAACAATGAAGCGGAAGTAGGAAGGAACAAGCGCCAAAGCAAAGGAGCCCCCCTCAGAACTAAGCTGAGAGAGGCCATCCCAAAAACTGCTCTTTAATCAGTGCTGAAGCCCCCCATTGGGGCGTGGGCATTTATCTTTGCGATAATTTGATAGTTTTTACTAAACGGGGTGTCCGGGCATTGTCCCCTTTTGGAAAGCTCAAGCTTGGCAAATGTGGAAAGTAGAAACGCCAAAAGGGCTTTGCATCGGCACGACTTGTTTTTTGTGAAAACATGTCACTGGGCAAATGTAGATAGGAGGCCAAAGGAAGGGCATACCTTTTTTAGCGTAATTTTCAAAAGTGAATTTTTATAATGAAAATATTTGGTCAGCAAGACCGCTTAATGAGACACGGAAGCGGCCATATCTACTACTTCTGGATGACGAAAAAATGAGATGATACAGCAAATGAGAAACACAACAAAAGCGATTGCTTCGTCGGTGACGGGAGGGGGGGAATTCTTTTTCATATTGGGTACGGGTTACATTATAAACCTTTTCCTCATCTTAATGCAGGAAAAGACTTTATAAAAAATACAAGAAAACAAAGTTAGTACGTGTCAACGAGAGTTCCTATCTTTTTGCAGCTGTTTTTTTTGGAGGAATATTTTTTTTCTAAAAAACATTCTAATTGGTCCATGTTACACTGACATCCCCCAATGCTGGATGACCAAAAAAGGAGATAACGCAGCAAGCAAGAAACACTACAAAGGCAATTACTTCATCGGTGACGTGGGTAGGGTTGGACTTTTTCATATTGGGTGCGGTTTACGTAATGTTATGAATATGTTCTCTCAAACTGTTTGCTTTGTCCTGTAAAATATTGGTGTTTTTGGGGGCTTTGAATGGAGCCTGATATTTACTTTATGTTTTGAGAAGTGATATCGTTCGGCTTTAGGATGTTTTTTTATTGGGCGTTTCAACAAATAAATTTCGACCAAATGATTTTGTGCTGCAAAGAGAACGATGGTAGATAAATTAAAGGCTAAGGTCTCGTAACCTTTTCATTAAATCACTGCCCCATCCACCGCTTAAAGTCTTGTACGCGCTCCCTGCTCACCACGTTGTTTGTGTCGTGGGCGGGGGTCAGTTCAAGCTTTAATCGGCTGTTGAACCAAGTGGAAATGCGGCGGATTGCCGCTGGCTTTACAATCGCCTGCCGATTGATGCGAAAGAATAGCTTTGGGTCCAGCATGTCCTCCAATTGGTCCAAGGTATATTCTACAATATGCTTCTTGCCGTCCGTGCACTGCACAAAGGCTATGCCATCCTCCGAGAAAAAATAGGCAATCTCCGAAATGTTGACGTGAACGAAATGTTGGCCAGACTTAACAAAAAACCTGTCTTTGAATTCCTGTTTTGTGAGCAAGGATTGCAGCATTTTTTCGATGCCGCTGCGGTCGTATGTGTCGGGTTGGCGGTAAATTTTCCGGTATTTTTCAAGGGAAGAAACCAATTCGACGGGGTCAATCGGTTTCAAAAGATAGTCCACACTGTTCACCTTGAATGCCCGCAAGGTGTAGTGGTCAAATGCGGTGGTGAAAATGACCGGAGCCGTCAGGGAGGTTTGACCAAAAATATCGAAACTCAGGCCATCGGCCAACTGGATGTCCATGAAGACCAGATCTGGGGGCTGGAAGTTGCGCAGCCATTTCACCGCCCCTTCCACGCTGTCTATCATGTCCAATATCTCACATTCCGGGCAGTGTTCGGCTAATAGCTTGGCCAACCGCTTTGCCGCAGGCTGTTCGTCTTCAATGATGAGTGTTTTCAATGGGAAAACCGTTTTTGGTGACTAAAGAAGCGCCCAACGTTTCAAGTTGACTACCAGCAACTTGTCGGACTGGCCATGCTCAAATTTCACTTCTTCCCAAGTCGGCAAGCGCCACTTCGAGGGCGGATCTTTGGAAAAACTATATGGCTCCGTTGGCACGCCGAATAGGTTTTTATCAAGTTTGTTGTTGTTGTTTTCGTCCAAGAAAACGGCAAAGCCATAGCTTCCAGCAGGCAAGTTCTCAATGGCGCCTTGCAGAGTTCCATTTTTGTCCGCCCTGAAGTTGTATAGCACTGCTTTTGATTCTACCATGAAATCAGCACGGCTGTTGTAAATCGCAAGCCGAACGGTGCCACCTGTTTTATCGATGCCCTCGAATCGGATGGTCAGATTGGCACCAACTTTCTCCGAAGCCGGGGGTGACAGGAGCATTGCGAAGCAAGAAAGGAGAATGATGTTCATCATAAGTTTTTAAAAATCAATTGTTTACGTTAACGGATGGGTTGCATATTCCTGTTGAACCAATGGCAGCACGACAATAAAGTGCTGGTGCGTTACAATGACCTCCACTTCTTTTTTGACGATTAGCTGGTAACGGCTCTTGATGTTTTCCAACCCGATTTTCGTGGAGGGCTGGTCTTGTTTTTTGGGTTGAAGGTTGTTCTTTACCACCAAGCGGTCGCCTTTTTCCACAAAAACTTCGATGGACAAGGGGTGTTGGGCGGACACGACGTTGTGCTTGATGGCGTTCTCGAACAGCATTTGCAGCGAGAGTGGCAGTATTTGTAAGTGCTTGGCTTCTTCCGGGACGTTGATATGGATGCGTATGTTGTCGCCGAAGCGCTCGCTGAGCAAGCAGTTGTAGGAGTCAAGGAAGCCCAGTTCCTCTGCTACCGTGGTTAGTTCCCGTTCCCGGATTTCCAGGATGTAGCGATATGCTTTTGAGAGCTTTTGCACGAAGTTTTCGGCTTTTGCGGGGTCTTCCGGTATGAGGTAAGAAAGGGTATTCAGGCTATTGAACAGGAAATGGGGGTTCACTTGATTTTTCAGACTTTCAAGTTGGCTCTGTACGTTTTCCTTCACCAGCCGCTCCTTTTCCACCATTGTTTTCTGGAGTTGGTGGTAAAAACCAGTGGTAAGGTAAATGCCCAGCACGAGGAACGTCACCAACAGCGAGCCAATGGTAGTCCCGATGCTGTGCCTGATGTCGTTTTTTATTTGTGGTTCCAAATAGTGGTGCAGCAGCGGGTCAAGTATGATGTTTATCAAAAAGTAAAGCACCAACACCACCAATGATTGCAGCAAGATTCGCTTCGCCAAGTCCCCTGTGTTGGGGTAGCGCTCCGCAAATACCAAGACCACCTGCCGGAATACCAGCCAGAAAACGGTGTTGTAAATGAAGCTGACCCCGATACAGCCCGTAAAGAAAAACCGTGGGTCTTCCACCATGATGTCCCCGAACATCATGGCCGTGGTGATGAGCGTGGTCGCTGGTATCCCAATGATTACCAGCCACTTATCATCAAACCCAAATATTTCCTTTGCTCTCTTCATTGTTGGTCTTTGCCGTTGACGGCAATCATTTCGAGTATTTTTTCAGCAATCATTTTCTCCTTTGTCCACATAATGAAATGGCCCTCCCCTTCCAGCATCTCGATGTTCAACCGACGGCTATTGGCCAACATTTTTTTTGCAAAATCGGCGTTGCCAGCGTTCACCAGTCCATCATTTGTTCCTTGAACCACCGTCACGGGGCAAGTGATGTCAGCCCAGAAAGGCAGCATATCCTGCAGCTCTTTCTTTAGCGGCAAAATCTCTTGGTTGCTCACACGGAAAGCACTCGGCACCATCCAGCGGAAAATCCACCAATCCAATGGGTGTGCCCACCAATACTCCGGTTCCAAGGTCGGGTCAATCGAGCCAGCCACGATGACGAGGCCATCCACCAGTTCCGGGTAATCCATCGCCATACGAGCGATGAGCGGGCCGCCGTAGCTATGCCCAACGAGGATGGCCTTTCCAGCTTTTGGTCGGAACTTTTCGAGCAAGGGGCGCAACTGCTGCGCCTGCCTTTGCAGCGAGCGCTCCGTTTTTCCGAAATCCGAGTAGCCGAACCCTGGCCTGTCCACCGTCACCACCAGCACACGGCGGGTAAGGTTGGTGTCCGCCAAGTAATCGAGCATGGCATCGGATGCACCGGGCGAACCATGTACCATCAGCACCAACGGCAGCCCCTCTGTGCCGCTGCTGGTGTAGTGGATGGTACGGTTGTCAATTTTATAGGTGCCGAAAGCTACGTCAGGCTGCCCTTTTCCGAGCAGGTATGCCCGCTGTTTTTCGTCGCTTTTGCGAAATTTCATGAACTCCATTTGGCAAGTGAAAAGCAAACCGGAACACAGCACCGCCGTGATTGCGTATCGTTTTTTTAGCTTCAATGCAAAAGTTTTCCTGAAAACAAACAGGTGGCGATAAGTTTGAAACCCACTGCAATATTGCCCCGTGTTGCTGGGGCGGGCAATGATTATACCATGAATTGCCGAATTGACTACTTGAAATGTAACAAAAGGTTAGGCCGTTGGTCTTGGGGGCAGCGCCTCCAATCCTTCTTCCTCCAAAGTCGTCAGCCCGAATTGCGTCAAATGGTGAACCACATGCTTGAACTGCATGAGCCGCCATTCGTCATAGTTAAGTGGTCCGAAAACGACGTGGTTGGTCTGCTTGCCGGGGTTCGATGCCATGAATGCATCAAACTCGGCCCATTTTTGCCAAAAGACCTCTTTTGCCGCTTCGATATTTACTGTTTGGAGCGGGGGAAGCTCGCCATTGGCTGGCATGTTGGGGTGTTCAAAATTTCGGCTGATGGCATAGTTGGTGTAAACGAACTGCCGCATTCTGGGCAATTTCTCTTCGGGCGTGATGACGGTGACCTCCCATTTGCCCATCGCCCCATCAATGACCCAGGCCAGGTGCTCGACCATGTGGTGTGCAGTCATTTTGCCCCAAGCTGGGTGCATGTCGGGCGTCAGTTTTCGGAGTAGGCCGCCCAGTTTGTTTTCAAAAAAGGCGTTGGCTTGTGCATGTGTCAATTCCTGCATGTGGGTGATTATTTTTTGGTGAAATTTGCGCTGCAAAGTTCCGCTTTGCGGAGCAAATTATTTACGAAGAAAAAAGCGCTTCAGATGAACGACACGACAAGCAGTCTTGCCCGCCCGGATAATTCCACCAAGTTTACCCTTCGACCCATCCAACCTGCTGATAACCAGAAGGTTGCACTGATTGTCCGTACAGTGATGACCGAGTTTGGCTGCGTTGGGGAGGGGTACTCCATCCTCGACCCCGAGGTAGATGACATGTATAGTGCATACAGCGGCCCTCGTACAGCATTCTTCGTGGTCGCCAGCAAAAGTAGTGGCGAGGTGTTCGGATGTGGTGGCATCGGCCCGCTCATCGGTGGGAGTGGGGACGTTTGTGAACTGAAGAAAATGTATTTTTTGCCTGAACTCCGTGGCCTCGGCTTTGGCCAAAAAATGGTCACTATTTGTGTCGAAACTGCAAAAGCGCTCGGCTATACCCGTTGCTACCTCGAAACGGTTGCCCGGATGAAGCAGGCGAACCACCTTTATCAAAAAATGGGTTTTGAAAAAATTTGCGCACCAATGGGAGCTACTGGGCATGGAGGTTGTGATGCTTGGTACATCAAGCAGGTATGAGGGCATTAACGCTTTGGCGTCGAGTTAAACATTACCACAAACATCAACATAACCTTCATTTCAAAGGAGACTTTTTCGTTCAATTCGTCCACGATGACCCAATCCCGAGGGTCACGCTCGTAGCTGGAGTACATATAAAAGCTGCCGTTGTTGGAGTTGCGCAGCAGCCACTCGTCCCACTGGTTGGTCCATTTTGACTTGAGGGTGAGCGAGGTAGTGCCGTCATAAACCCGCCATTCCTCAAATTGGCCCGGCCAAACAGTGCGGGCGCTCACGATGGTGTTGTTGCCACGGAGTTCCCACTCCTCGGGGTTGTCCCGCCACTTCATCTTGATGGTGCCAAGGGCATCGCCGATGCGATAATCCCACTCTGTCCAGTCATTTTCACGGAGTTGCCAAGTGATTTTCAGTTGGCCAGTCTGCTCATCTCCGTCCTCGTTTTCGGCATAAAACCGCCACTCAATGAAGCTGTCGTCGTAGTATGAGGAGATGCCCGTGAGGTATTGTGCTTGACTTTGGATGGCCAGGAGGAAAAGGACGGCAAGTGCTATTATTTTTTTCATCAAAATGCTTTTGAAAACTGTTACCCAAACGAAGTGGGGCAAGTGGCGGTATCATTGCTCCGCGATTTTGGATTTTTTTAGCATAAAAAGTTGAAATTGCCGACTGAACTCGGGTTTGCAATAACTAACCCGCAATCGAGTGACATGATTATTTACAACGTAACGCTAAAGATAGAGCGCAGCATCCACACTGAATGGGTTGAATGGATGCGCAACGTGCATATACCAGCGGTAATGGCCACCGGCTTTTTCACAAAAAGCCTCATGCTGCGTCTGCTCGAACCTCCCGCCGACGAGGAGGGCATCACCTACGCCATTCAGTACACCTGCAACAACATCGAAGCGCTGCGCCGCTACCAAGAAGAGGAGGCGCCGGCCCTGCAAGCCAGTCATTCGGAGCGGTACGATGGAAAGTTTTTTGCCTTCCGAACTGTATTGAAAGTACTAGATTAGCTTCGGTTTAGGACTCCCGTACGAAAACTTTCGTCGTTCGTTTTCCCATTCCTGCCGATGACAGGGGGTGCTCATCCGCCGTGCCTTTGTTTTCATCGAATAAAATCCTCCCGGTCAAATATTCGGACGTGCTTTGAAGTTATTCCGCAATCGTTTTCACCCGAAATATTTGATGTTATGCACAAAATGAAAAATTTCTTCCTGTTCTGTTCCGGCGTGGACAAGGCCATGCTGGACAAGTGCCCCTCTGATGCTAATAAATATATGGGTATCGGGGCGACGGTTTTCTTCACGGGCGTGTTGGCGTTTTTCTCGTCGGGCTACGCACTGTACACCGTCTTCGATAGCTACCTGATGGCCATTGCCTTCGGCCTCGTCTGGGGCCTAATGATTTTCAACCTCGACCGCTACATTGTGATGAGCATGAAAAGCAATGGAAAATGGTGGCGGGATGCTTTGGTGGCAGCTCCTCGCCTTATGTTGGCCGTGCTGCTGGCGTTGGTGATTTCCAAGCCGCTGGAACTGAAGATTTTTGAAAAAGAGATAAAAGCCGAGTTGGTGACGATGGAGCAGGAGGTCTTCAAAAAGCAAGAAGACCAATTGAAGGCTCGGTACCAAAGCCAAATTGACGAGCAGCGCCAACAAATTGCGCAGCTAAAAACAGAGATAACTGCAAAAACCGCTGCCCGTGACACCCTCACCCGCATAGCCGTGCAGGAGGCCGATGGCACTGGAGGTTCTGGCAAACAAAACCTTGGCCCCATTTATCGGGCAAAAAAGGCCGAGGCCGACAAGGCGCAGACAGAACTCGACAGTTTGGTGGCCGTTGCCCTGCCGCTCATTAAGCAAAAAGAAAAAGCCGTGGTGGTACTCGACTCCACCGTGCAAGCCGGAATAGCCGCGCTTGCACGCACCAGCTATGACGGGATGGCTGCACGCATGGAAGCGCTTTCCCGGCTTTCGGCGGATAGTAAGGCTATTTTTTACGCCAGCATTTTCATCATGCTGCTTTTCGTGGCCATCGAAACGGCACCCATCATGGTCAAGCTCATCTCCTACCGAAGCCCCTACGATTATTTATTGCACGAGCACGAACATGTATTTCAAATGGCCAATTTGGAAAAAACCACCCTGCTCGCCAATGAAGTTCACAATAAGCTATTGTTCGAATCCGACACAGGTAAGCACCTAACCAGCGCCCGCATCAATTTGCAGAAAGAACTCATTGACCACAAGTTCAAGGAGAAATTGGCAGATTTGAAAACCCGGCCTTACGATTGGAAATTGGGCGGAGCTTAAGAGGATTCCAAGTGTTCCTTTTAAAGCTTGGGCCGTCCAAACCATTTTCCGGGACTGCCCAAGCCTTTTTGGCTTTCGAGAAACGTTCCGACTTTTGCCCACCAGCATTTTAATCAGCCCTCCGAAAAGGAACGCTATTTATCATTTTCCATTTTTTCACCTATTATATAAGCTCGACTTTAGCCATTTGAAA
>DIUC01000095.1:0-33482 GCA_002435785.1 Saprospiraceae bacterium UBA6168
GGACTTTTTTCACAATCTGACGGTCCCAATATCGGCTGGTTTGGATGCGGTTGGCACCTTGCAGCCTGAAAACCATTGTGAAGCCAGCAGAAAAACGAGGGTGGAAATGCAGGATATTTTCATTGCGCACAAAGTTTTGGACATAGGACACTTGGGCCTAATTATGGCCAAAGCTAATGGATTATGGGGTTGTCGTATTGAATTAAGGAAGGAATCTCAGTAGGGTCGAAGTTGGGGGGGGGGTCGCCGTGCGTTTAACATATGAGTCATGGTGGAGCTACTTTAGAAGGCATTTAGGCAGGTGTTCGTTCGGACCTCGTTGTGGTCTAATGCGATGGTGCTGCTTTGGGATTGAGTTTATGATGGGAAGAGGGGAAAACCTGTAGGATACAAATTCCGATACATGGCATAAAAAAAGCCACCCCAGATGCTGGGATAGCTTTTTGAATTTGTGGCGGGAGCAGGACTTGAACCTGCGGCCTTCGGGTTATGNNGCCCGACGAGCTACCAACTGCTCCATCCCGCGATTTAATTTTTCTCAAACACTGCTGTTTGATTGTGGGTGCAAAGATACGGGAACATTCCGCTTAACCAAACTATTTTTAAAAATAAAAAAAACGACTGTTCCTCATGGCAGCCAATCACTTCTTCGCATTGAGCAGTTCAACCAATACCGGGGTGATGTCGAGGTTTTCATTGGCAGACAACATAGGGCTAATCATCCCACCGTGGATGAGCACGAAATCATAGCTATTGGCCTGTTTGAGCGAGTCGGCAAAATGCTTGATGTCCCCGACAAATTTTTCATCAAACCTGTTGGTTTGCTCCTTTAGGTCTTGGCTTGCCTTTTCCTCTTGAGCTACGATGGCCTGTTGTTTTTTGCCGAGGCTTTCCTCATATTTCTGTGCCTCGTTCGGTGTGATGGTGCCGGATTGCGCCTTGGCCATGTATTCTTTGTACTCTTTTTCAAATGCACTTTGTTTGGCCTTCAAGGAAGCCTCCGTGTCGGCGTACTTTTTTTCGAGTTGCTTTTTGATGGCTTGGTAGGCCGTGCTTTTTTCGTGCAGGCTGTCAATGTTCACGTACACCACTTTGAGCGGTTTTTCAACTGGCTCCCCAGTCGTTGTATTCGCTGTGGTGGCAGGCATCGGCTTTTTAGGCCCTGAAATTTTGTCAAAAAACAAGTAGGCAACCGCCGCAAGGAGGACGATGTTGAGGATAAGCGAAAGGTTTTTCATAATGCTGTTTTTTATGTTTCAACCCACAAAACTGGTGAAAAATGGAAAATTGAAATTGAAAACACGCAATTGCATGTTTTCCAATGCTCAATTCTCCATTCCTCACCGCCCGTGGCACTGCTTGTACTTCTTCCCGCTCCCGCAAGGGCATGGGTCATTGCGGCCCACCCGTGGCTCGCTATGCTTGACGGTCTCTTGCCGCACCGGCTGAGAGGCGGCCTCTGCGGCAGCCCTTGCACGGGCTTCTTCTTGGCTTCTTGGTGCCCCACCTTCACCGCCGGGACGGCTCACCCGCATTTTGCTCATGTCCACCCGCTGCGGCTCACGTGCCTGCTGCACCTGCTGGTTGGGAGCCAGGGCCAATGTGCCGTGCGATAGGTACGTGGACACCTCTTCATTGATATTGTAAACAAGCTCCTCAAAGAGCTTGTAGGCTTCCATTTTGTAAATAATCAACGGGTCTTTTTGCTCAAAACTGGCCGACTGCACCGACTCCTTCAGTTCGTCCATGCTGCGGAGGTGCTCCTTCCATTTTTCGTCCAAAATAGCAAGCGTGACTGCCTTCTCCACGTCCCGCATGATGCTCTTGCCCTTTGACTTTACGGCATCCTCCAGCTCGGCAGCAATGGGCAACATGCGGCTGCGGCCATCGGTGTACGGCACTGCGATGCGGCGGTAGCGATGTCCTTCCCGCTCGTGTATCTGCTGTATGGTGGGCAACAGGTTGCTGATGAGCTGCTGCTCCTTTCGGTGGTAAAAATCATAGAACTGCTCCTGAAAGCGGTCGGTCAAGTCCTCCACCTTGGCTGCCATGTATTCCTGTTCGGTGAAATTTGGGTCAACGCCCAAGGTGCTGATGCAGTCTTTGCGGAAGCTCTCAAAGTCGCCGTTGCCCTTGTGGGAGGCAACCAAGCTCTCGGCCATTCCACGGAACATTGTGTCGAGGTCCACTTGCAGGCGCTCGCCGCTGAGGGCGTTGTAGCGTTTGCGGTAAATGGCCTCCCGCTGGATGTTCATCACGTCGTCGTATTCAAGCAATCGCTTGCGGATGCCGAAGTTGTTCTCCTCCACCTTCTGTTGCGCCCGTTCGATGCTCTTCGTCACCATCGAGTGCTGGATGACGTCACCCTCCTGGTGGCCCATTTTGTCCATCAACCCTGCGATGCGCTCGCTCTGGAAAAGTCGCATGAGGTTGTCCTCCAACGACACATAGAATTGCGAAGAACCCGGGTCACCCTGACGGCCTGCACGGCCCCGGAGCTGGCGGTCCACCCGGCGGCTGTCGTGCCGCTCGGTGCCAACGATGGCAAGGCCCCCCACGGTCTTGGCTTCTGGTTTCAATTGGAAAGCCGAAACCAATTCGTGTTTTTCGTCAATGATAAGCTCTTTGCCAGTGCCACGCTGCTTGAGTGTGTAGGGGAAGCCGCCCTTGCCACTGCCCACCTTCACCACATCGAATAGGGTAGGGGGGGCGAGCTTGATGTCCGTGCCCCGGCCAGCCATGTTGGTGGCGATGGTCACGTTGCCGTGGCCGTTCTCGTCGTGCTGGCCCGCTTTTGCCACAATAGATGCCTCCCGTTGGTGCTGCTTGGCGTTGAGCACTTCGTGCTTCACGCCCCGGAGGCTGAGGAAACGGCTGAGCTTCTCGGAGATATCCACCGAGGTCGTACCGACCAGCACCGGCCGACCGGCCTTGCTGAGTTGCACGATTTTATCAACGACGGCATTGTATTTTTCACGGGCAGTTTTATATACCTCGTCCTCGCTGTCCAAGCGTTGGATGGACACGTTGGTCGGGATGACGGACACGTCGAGTTTGTAAATGTCCCAAAGTTCTTTGGCCTCCGTTTCTGCTGTACCGGTCATACCACATAATTTATGGTACATGCGGAAGTAGTTCTGGAGGGTGATGGTGGCGTAGGTTTGGGTGGCTTCGCCAACTTTCACGTTTTCCTTGGCTTCCAATGCTTGGTGGAGTCCATCGGAATAGCGGCGGCCTTCCATCATACGACCCGTCTGTTCGTCCACGATTTTAACCTCGCCTTCCATGACGATATACTCCTCGTCTTTTTCAAAGAGCGTGTACGCCTTCAACAACTGGTGCATGGCGTGGAGGCGGCTCGATTTCACCGAAAACTCCTGCGACAGTTTCACCTTTGCCTCTTCTTTCTCGGCCTTGCTCAGTTCTTGGTTGTTGTCTAAATCGACCATGCGGGCGGCGAGGTCGGGCATGATGAAAAAGCCTGGGTCGTCTTTGCCCTTGGCGAGCCATTCGGCGCCACCGTCGGTCAGTTCCACACCACGGTTTTTTTCGTCAATGGTGAAAAGCAGCGGCTCGTCCACGAGGTGCATATGCTTCGAGTTCTCCTGCATGTACTGGTTCTCGGCCTTTTGCAGCATGACCTTCACGCCTTCTTCACTGAGGAACTTAATAAGGGGCCTGTACTTTGGCAGCGCCCGGTGCGCCCGCAACAATGCGAGACCAGCCTCGCCCTCTTCGTTTCCGATTTGGCCGTCGGCAAACAGTTTTTTGGCTTCCGCCAAATATTGGCTTGCCAGTTTTTGCTGGGCTGCAAGCAGTCTTTCGGTTTCGGGTTTCAGGTTTTTGTATTCCTGCTCCTCGTCGCCCTCACCCACCGGACCTGAGATAATGAGCGGCGTCCGGGCATCGTCAATCAGGACGGAGTCCACCTCGTCCACCATCGCGAAGTGGTGCTTGCGCTGCACCATCTCGTCGAGGGAGCGCACCATGTTGTCGCGCAAGTAGTCGAAGCCGAACTCGTTGTTGGTGCCATAGGTGATGTCGCTGAGGTATGCCTTGCGGCGGGCCTCGGAATGCGGTTTGTGCTTGTCAATGCAATCAATGGTGAGCAGCAGGAACTCCATGATGGGCCCTATCCACTCGCTGTCCCGTCGGGCGAGGTAATCGTTCACCGTCACGACGTGTACGCCCTGGCCGCTGAGTCCGTTAAGATAGGCGGGCAGGGTGGCAACGAGGGTTTTGCCTTCGCCCGTGGCCATTTCTGCGATTTTGCCTTCGTGCAACACTGAGCCACCGATGAGCTGCACGTCGTAGTGTACCATGTTCCAAGTGATTTCGCCACCGGCGGCCACCCAGGAATTCTTCCAGATGGCCATGTCGCCCTCTATTTTCACATAGCTTTTCGACTGGTTGGCGGCGAGTTCCCGGTCGTGGTGGGTAGCCATGACGGCGATGGTTGGGTTCTCTTTGAAACGGCGGGAGGTTTCCTTCACCACGGCGAAGGCTTCGGGCATTATCTCTTTCAGAATATCCTCAAGGTGCGTGTCCCGCTCTTTTTTCAGCGTGTCCAGTTCTTTGAAGTGGTCTTCTTTTTTGTGGATGTCCTCGGTCTCCTTGGCCTGCACGAGAATGCTTTCGATGTCTTGGTCAATGCCGGCGAGGTGGTCGGCAATGCGTTGGCGGAATTCGAGGGTTTTGTTGCGGAGCTGGTCGTGGCTGAGGTCTTGGAGTTTTTCCCATTCCTCGTTTACGGCATCAATGATGGGGGCATACTTGTCGTAGTCCCGTTCGTGTTTTGATTTGAAAAGCGATTTGAATATACCAAGCATGATTAGTCGAGATAAGAGACTTTAGTCAGTAGACACTAGACATTAGATTGGAGAACCGAGGTTTGTGCCATCTAATGTCTAATGTCTATAATCTAAAGTCCAAAAAAAGTGCGCAAAGATAGAACAAGCAGATGTTCTGTCGGGTGGTAAAGTTTTGCACAATTCGTACCGGAAGGAAAAATCGGACTTGCTGGCAGGTTTTTGCAAAAAAGGTGGGACGTTTTGGCAGAAGGCTATTTGAGTTCGGCAGTTCGGCAGTTGGCAGTCAGACCCTACTGCTGCGGCCTGACTGCCAACTGCCAACTGTCGAACTGCAAACTAAAAACTCATGGTCTGTTAATCCTGCGATTGCGGCGCTTTTCGTAGCCGTGGATGAATGGGCCTTGCACCACGGTCTTGCCGGGATGGCAATCCCATGCTTCTGGTGCATATACTTTGGAGAAGAAATAGGTCTGCCGCTCGTTGCTGGGGTCCAGCACACTGATGTCGTTGCCGGGGTTCGAGTTGAGGGAGTTGGGCATGTTGTTGAAAGGGTCCTCGTTGGTCATCAAGTAGAGCGATTCGGGGCATTCGGCAGCCTTGTTTGCAAAGGTGAACAGCAGCGTCTCCTCTCCGGCCCGAAAGTACATCGGCGGGTCGGCAGTTACCAGCCCGAAGGAGACGTAATCCTTTCCAGGATTTTCCTTTGGCGTAGGCACGTAGGCGTTTTGCTCCCAAGTCCCGCTGAACGACTTGAGGCTGCCAAACTGCGAGCTGGGTGGCGTGACCATCGTCACCTGCCCCGAGCCGATAATGAGGTAGTCGGATGGCGCTACGCCGGGGTCCGGCGTGGCGAAGACGCCCCAAGCGAGGCTGTCCTGCAGCCATTGGAGCTTGAATTGGATTTGTGAAAAAGCTGGGGTGGTGGCAAGACAAAAGGCCACGAGTGCCGTACTGGCAAGTGATTTTGTGGAAACCATGGCGATGCGTTTTGAAAAAATTCGAGGGGGGAGGTTGAAAAAAAGGATTTAACGGGGAAGGAAGGGCAAGTTTAGTGCCAGAGTACTGCCGTTATTAAGGCCTCATCTTGTTTGAGCCTTCACGGCAAACCAGCGTGAAACCAGAAAAAATGCAAATGGAGTAGATTCACCGCTTTTACCGCACCAACCCCCCCTTCAGCCGCAGCACCTCCGTCTCTGCCAGCTTGGCATTATACCGCGCAGCAATGAGGCGGTCGTAGGCATCCTCCAAGCTTTTCTGCGCCTCCCGCAGCTCAAGGTAGGTGCTCACGCCCTGCTTGAACCGCTCCAATGCGATGACCACGTTTTCCTTTGCCAATGCGATGTTTTCTTCCTCCAGGCTCAATGCCTGTTGCTGGTATTCGTAGTCCCTGAAGGCATTGCGCAGGTTGGTGCTGATGGCCGTTTGTTGGTTCTCCAAAGAAAGCTCCAGCCCGGTGATGGCAAGTTTCGACTGCTCGATGTTGCGTTGTTCGAGTCGGTTGTTGAGGATGGGGATGTTGGCCGTGAAGCCGAAGTTGAAGCCCTTCGAACTGCTGATGAGCGGCTGAAACGGGTTCACGACGGTCTGGTTGTCCACCCGGTTCAGGTTGTAGGCGGAGTTGAAACTGAGGCTGGGATAGCGGCTGGCCTCGTGTTCCTTCATCGTCAGCCGGGCGATGCCGATGTTGCGCTCGGCCAGCAGCAGCGAGGGGTTCGTGCTGGCGATGTTCCGCTCTATTTCCTCCAAATCAATGTTTTTGTCAATCGGGATTTCCTCCGCCACGTCAAACTCGGTGGGCAGGCGCATCCCGGCCTGCTGGTTGAGCAGTTCCTTGAGCTGCGCAATGAGCGTTTGCTGCTGCAACTGCCGGGCCATTTGGGCGTTCAAGTCCACCCTCGCTTGCAGCAGTTCCGGCTTGCTGCCGAGGCCGGTGGAGAGCTTTCGGTCGGCCACTTTCACCCGCTCCTCGCTCACCGACATCTGCTCCTCGATGGCCTTCAACTGCTGCTTTTGCCGCACGATGTTATAATAAACATTGCGCACCTGCGCCACCGTGTTCACCACTTGCTCCTTGATGACCAGCTCGCCCGTGCGAGCGATTTCGAGCGTTTTGTCACGGGTGATGAACATCCTCATGCCATCGAACAGCGTCCAGTTGAGGTTGAGCGAGCCGGCGAGGTTGTTGGAGGCCACGTTGTCCCGCTCCCGCACCATGCCATCCGAGAACTCCTGCCGCTGGTCGTTGTTGTTCCAGACCGTGCCGAGCGTGGCGTTCAGGCGGGGGGCAAAGGCCCAGTTGATATAGTCAACATCGAGGGCGGTGCCAGCGGCTTCGTTTTTGGCCAACAGGATGCCGTAGTTCTGCGCCAGTGCTGCGCCGACCGCCTCTTCCAGCGTCAGTATTTTTTGGGAAAATAGGGGGGTGGCAAAAGTGGCCACGGCAAGCAGTAGGGCAGCTATTTTTTGCATTTTTACAGAAGCGGTTGATGATTTTATTGAAGAATTAGCCCGCAAGATAGTGGGTTGGTCAGCACTTTTTTCGGGCAGATGGGAGTCGTGCCGAACTTTGGCAACACAGGTTTTTTCCTGCAATCCATTCTGACTACTCGACTCTGTTCCGATTGGTTTTCCTGCAAACTCAACCAAACGCTGGCCATGAAATCTTGCGTTCCAGTCAACACCATAAAGTGTTTTATGGTTTGGGGGCAAAATCAATTGAGTGCCGCAATTTTGCCGTTGTACAGAGTAATGATTTGGGTAGGGGAGCAACCAAAAATCTCCTTATCCAGAAAATCAAATGCCAATCTTTTTGCCTAAAACCTATTGCGAAACGTACTTTTGCCCCGCCTTGACCCCCAACCAATTCAACCAATTCAACTAATTCAACCAATTTTCAACATGAATACCCGCAAGGAAAAAGATTCCCTCGGCATCGTCGAAGTGCCCATTGACGCCTACTGGGCAGCGCAGACCCAGCGCAGCATCCAAAACTTCAAGATTGGCGGCCACCGCATGCCCGCCGAAATCATCGAGGCTTTTGCCTTTTTGAAAAAGGCGGCGGCGCTCACCAACCACGACCTCGGTGTTTTGCCAAAGGAAAAATGCGACCTCATCGGGCAGGTCTGCGATGAGATTCTTGCGGGACAATGGGCCGACCAATTCCCGCTCGTTGTCTGGCAGACGGGCAGCGGCACCCAATCGAACATGAACGTGAACGAGGTGGTGGCCAACCGGGGCCATGTCATCAAGGGTGGTAGCCTTACCGACGAGAAGAAGGTGCTGCACCCCAACGACGATGTGAACAAGTCGCAGTCCTCGAACGACACCTTCCCGACGGCCATGCACATCGCCGCTTATAAGATTTTGGTGGAAACGACCATACCCGGCATTGAGCAGCTGCGGGACACGCTGCGGGCCAAGTCGGAGCAATTCATGGACGTGGTGAAAATTGGCCGCACCCACTTGATGGACGCAACGCCGCTGACGGTTGGGCAGGAGCTTTCGGGCTACGCCGCCCAGCTCGACCACGGGCTGCGGGCCATCAAGAACACCCTGCCGCACCTCGCCGAACTGGCGCTCGGCGGCACAGCTGTCGGAACGGGGCTGAACACCCCTCCGGGCTATGCAAAAGCTGTTGCTGCGAAAATTGCGGAGCTTACAGGGCTACCGTTCGTCACTGCACCGAACAAGTTCGAGTCGTTAGCGGCGCACGATGCCATCGTGGAATCGCACGGGGCGCTCAAGACGGTGGCGGTTTCACTGTTCAAAATCGCCAGCGACATCCGCCTACTGGCCAGTGGCCCCCGCTGTGGTATCGGCGAACTAATCATTCCAGACAACGAGCCCGGTTCCAGCATCATGCCCGGCAAGGTGAACCCGACGCAGAACGAGGCGATGACGATGGCAATGGCGCAGGTGCTCGGCAACGACGTGGCCATCAACATCGGCGGCATGAACGGCCACTTTGAGCTGAACGTGTTCAAGCCGGTGATGATTTTCAACTTCCTAATGTCGGCCCGCCTCATCGGTGATGCTTGCGTAAGCTTCAACGACAACTGCGCCGTGGGCATCGAGGCCAACCTGCCCAAAATCAAGCAAAACCTGGACAATTCACTGATGCTTGTCACGGCGCTGAACACGCACATCGGCTACGACAACGCCGCCGCCATTGCGAAGAAAGCCCACAAGGAAGGCACCACGCTGAAGGAGGCCGCACTGTCGCTGGGTTTGCTAACATCGGAGCAGTTTGACTTGTGGGTGAGGCCGGAGGATATGGTGGGGGAGATGAAGGGATAGGGCGGTTTGAGGGGTTTGGTTTTTATGATAAATCGAACCCCTCAAACCATTTTTTTAGGCGTAGTTTCAGTCGTATTTGGGCCGTAGCACCTAAGGAATACAGTCGTCAATGACCTTTGCCCATCACTTTCGATGAAAAAAATCCTTGGGGCTTTATTCTTGTTACCTTGCAAATCTCCACACCTTCGCCTACCTTGACCGCCGATACTTCCTCCAAACAGGACACAGTTTGACAAGAATGAAACACGAGCGATATTTGGACTATTTACGATACGAGAAAAGGTTTTCACCGCATACCCTCACGGCCTATGAGACTGACATGGGCCAATTTGTTGAGTTTTTGCAGAAGACTTACGAACTCAGCGACCCCGGCGAAATCCGGCACACGCACGTCCGCTCGTGGATGGTTGACCTGATGGAGCGAGGAAATGTGTCCCGCAGCATCAACCGGAAGCTTTCCTGCCTGAAATCTTACTTCAAATATTTGCGGCGGCAAGGAGACATCACCACCAACCCGATGCTCAAGGTGATACCCCCCAAGACAGGCAAGCGCCTGCCGGTGTTTGTACCGGAGAAGGCCATGTCGCTGTTATTCGAGCAAGTGGACTTTGGTGAGGGCCATGCAGGGCTTCGCAATCGGCTGGTGATGGAGGTGCTGTACTGCACGGGCGTCCGGAAGTCCGAGCTGATTGGGCTGAAAATGGCAGACGTGGATTTTTCTACCAATAATATAAAGGTGTACGGAAAGGGCGGAAAAGAGCGGCTCATTCCCGTGGCCCGCCACTTGGCGGCTCAGATGGAGCGGTACGTAGCAGTGCGAAGGGACGTATTTCCGGGAAATGAGATAACTAATCTGATTTTAACCGACAAGGGTAAACCCCTGACGGCAGGATTCGTTTACACTTTGGTAAAGCGGTACCTCTCTCTCGTGACGACGGTGGAAAAGCGAAGCCCGCACGTGCTTCGGCACAGTTTTGCCACACATTTGTCGAATGGTGGTGCCGACTTGAACGCTATCAAGGAATTGCTGGGGCATTCGAGCTTGGCATCCACGCAGGTCTATACCCACAATTCCATTGAAAAACTGAAGAAAGTTTACCAGCAAGCACATCCGAAAGCGGAAACAACGACGAACCCGTGAGCAGGTGCGACCCTGTGCCATTGCAAGCGGGTTTCGTGAAACCATAATTTCTAACCTTTTAATTTGACGTCTATGAAAATTCACACGGAATCGGTTCAGTTTAAAGCTGACCAGAAATTGCACGAGTTCATTGAGAAAAAAATGGAAAAATTGACGGCGCACTACGACCGCATCATCAATGCCGAAGTAAAGCTTCGACTTGAAAACTCGGGACAGGTAAAGGATAAAGTGGCGGAAATACAATTGCACGTACCTGGCCAGAGCCTTTTTGCCAAGGAGACCACAAAGGCATTTGAAAGCTCGGTTGACGGTGCTATTGACAACCTCAGAAGGCAACTTTCAAAATACAAGGAAAAACTCAAGCCTCATGCCGAGTCATAATATTTAGGAACAGGGTAAAAAAAACCGGGCTTCAATCTGAAGCCCGGTTTTTTTTTGCGACGAATCCCCGTGCCGAACTTTTTTTCAAAAACCTTTTGTTAGAGGGCTTGTAAAACCGAATGAAACCGCTACTTTTGCGCCTCGAAAAAAATACTTCAAAAAGGAAGTACAAAATTTTCTTTTTTTGGTAAAACCGCTATCTTTGCGGGCGCTTTTAAAAAGGCAGGGCGAAAGTCCAGTAAGTTCATTGTAAAAAAGGGGATTTATTTCGATAAGTTTCCATTTATAAGCCAGTGTAGCTCAGTTGGTAGAGCAGCTGATTTGTAATCAGCTGGTCGGGGGTTCGAGTCCCTCCACTGGCTCGAATGGAGGTTTTGGGCCACTAATTTCGGGTTTTGAGTTAGCCAACAACTCAAAATCAATGGCTCAAAGCTCGTAGTTGTAAATCTGGGGGTGCGCCGAAGTTGGAGAGACGGGGCAGACTGTAAATCTGTTGCTTTACTGCTGAATAGGTTCGAGTCCTATCACCCCCACACTTGAAGGATTGCCTGCCTGACGGTAGGCGGGAAGGATTGAAGAATTGGAGGGGAAGCCCGCAATAACTTCAATCCTTTCATCATTCCTTCTATCCTTGAAAGAATATCATGCGGGAGTAGCTCAGTTGGTAGAGCATCAGCCTTCCAAGCTGAGGGTCGCGGGTTCGAGTCTCGTCTCCCGCTCTGAAATCGGTTGGGTGCAAGTTTGAATGGTTCATTGGTGAAAAAAACTATCCTTGTTTTGAAACCATTTGGCCATTTTAGCATAAAACCAATGCGGTTAGGCCAATGTAGCTCAGGGGTAGAGCACTTCCATGGTAAGGAAGGGGTCGGGGGTTCGATTCCCTTCATTGGCTCGATGCAAGTTGTACGATGTTGAAGGCCAAGCCCTGAAGACAAGCTGCTATTGCAAAATCAAAAACTCCTTTACTAAATAATTTTTTAAATTCAATTCCGATGGCAAAAGAACAATTTAAGAGGAACAAGCCGCACGTAAATATTGGTACGATCGGCCACGTTGACCACGGCAAGACTACACTGACCGCTGCCATCACGTATGTACTAGCGGAACAGGGTCTTGCTCAAAAGAAAGATTACGATTCGATTGACGCCGCTCCAGAAGAAAAAGAGCGTGGTATCACTATTAACACCTCACACGTTGAGTATCAAACTGCCAACCGTCACTATGCTCACGTTGACTGNNGTCACTACGCACACGTTGACTGCCCAGGCCACGCTGACTATGTAAAGAACATGGTAACAGGCGCTGCCCAAATGGACGGTGCTATCATCGTGGTAGCTGCAACAGACGGACCTATGCCACAGACTCGTGAGCACATCTTGCTTGCCCGTCAGGTAGGTGTTCCTTCACTTGTAGTTTTCATGAATAAAGTTGACTTGGTGGATGACCCAGAAATGTTGGAGCTTGTTGAGATGGAAATGCGCGACCTACTCAGCCAGTACCAATTCGATGGTGATAACACACCAGTAATACAGGGCTCTGCTATCAATGCACTTTCTGGCGATGCAGGTGGTGTTCAGTCCATCCAGAATTTGATGGACGCTGTTGATAGCTGGATTCCAGACCCAATTCGTGCTGTTGATAAAGACTTCCTGATGCCTGTTGAGGACGTATTCTCTATCACTGGCCGTGGAACAGTTGCCACTGGTCGTATCGAGCGTGGCGTTATCAACGTTGGTGACCCAGTTGAAATCATCGGTATGATGGAAGCAGGTGCTAAACCGCTTACTTCTACGGTAACGGGTGTGGAGATGTTCCGCAAGTTGCTCGACCGTGGTGAAGCTGGTGACAACGCTGGTTTGCTTCTGCGTGGTATTGACAAGGATGCTATCCGTCGTGGTATGGTTATCTGCAAGCCAGGTTCTGTGAAGCCCCACTTGAAGTTCAAGTGCGAGGTTTACGTACTTGGCAAAGATGAAGGTGGTCGTCACACACCATTCTTCAATGGCTACCGTCCACAGTTTTACTTCCGTACAACGGACGTGACTGGCGACTGCAAACTGCCAGAAGGTGTTGAGATGGTAATGCCTGGCGACAACGTTTCGCTGGAAGTGAACCTTATCAACCCAATTGCAATGGAGAAGGGTCTTCGCTTCGCCATCCGTGAAGGTGGCCGTACCGTAGGTGCAGGCCAAGTTACTGAGATTATCGCGTAATTCGGTTCTACCGATTGCTTTTTAAAAGATAGGAAGTTAAGTGCCCCTTTACTGGGGTGCTTAACTTTTCTGCACTTATAGCGTAAGCGTTGCGATGCTGATTTCGTTAGCCAATTATTTGTTGCTTCGCAATTTTGAAATCATTGTTTACGGGCGTAGCTCAAGTGGTAGAGCGACGGTCTCCAAAACCGTAGGCTGAGGGTTCGAGTCCTTCCGCCCGTGCCATGTTCACATTGTTTAGGAGAGAAGGTTGACCGGCTTGAGCCTGTTTCCCCCGACACCTTACAAAACATTTATAGTTTATAATGGACAAGATTAAGCTCTACTTTCAAGATAGTTACAACGAATTGGTGAACAAGGTTACTTGGCCTACTTGGGCCAACCTCCAAAGTACAACCGTCGTAGTTTTGATAGGGTTGTTCGTGTTTACCCTTGCTGTCTTTTTGATGGACTCAGCTTCAAAGGGACTCATGGACGGCGTTATTTATAAATTGAGGTAATTAGCCAAACAATCACTTCATGTCTGAAGAAAAAAAATGGTACTCCCTCCGGGTTATCAGTGGCAAGGAGAAGAAAATCAAAGAGCGTATTGAGCTTGAAATAAAGCGCAACGGCTGGGAGGATTTCGTTACTCAAGTTATTGTACCAACGGAAAAGGTTTACAAGATTAGGACTGGCAAGAAAGTGATGTCCGAGCGGAACATTCTTCCTGGGTACATATTGATAGAAGCCGACCCAAAGAAATTCGTTGGCGAGTTAGTTCAGGCAATAGCCAATGTTCCCAATGTCATTCATTTCTTGGGTAAAAATACCCCGATACCGATGCAGACCTCCGAGGCGAACCGTCTGCTTGGCAAAGTGGATGAATCCAAAGATGCAGGCGAACAAATGTTGGAGCCGTTCATCGTCGGAGAGACCGTGAAAATTATTGACGGTCCGTTTGCAGAGTTCATTGGGGATGTTCAGGAACTGAATGAAGAAAAGAAGAAACTGAAGGTTATCGTAAAAATCTTCGGGCGTGGAACGGAAGTGGAGTTGAATTTCATGCAAGTAGAAAAAACACAGTAATACTAATGCTGAACGATAATTGATGAACAATGAATTGCAACCCGAAAGGGCAATTCATTTTGGAGCAGCGCCCAATCATCAATCATCATTCAACATTCATCATTAAGATAGCAATGGCAAAAGAAGTCGAATTTCTCATCAAATTACAGGCGAAAGGTGGTCAAGCCAACCCTTCCCCTCCCATCGGCCCCGCACTTGGTTCTAAGGGCGTGAATATCATGGAGTTCTGCAAGCGTTTCAACGCTGAAACGCAGGACCGCATGGGCAAGATACTTCCTGTGCAGATTTCGGTGTACAAGGACAAAACCTTTGAATACGTCATCAAGACTGCTCCGGCGGCAATCCAACTCCTTGAGGTGGCCAAGCTGAAAAGTGGTTCTCCAGAGCCTAACCGCAACAAAGTGGGTAAAGTGACTTGGGATCATGTTCGCACCATCGCTGAAGACAAGATGTCCGACCTTAACTGCTTCACCATTGAATCCGCCATGCGGATGGTCGCAGGTACAGCTCGCAGTATGGGCCTCAAAGTGGAAGGCGGCAAAGCACCACAATAATCTGCATCCGTGCAGGAAAGCTGGTCAGCCTATCGGCTAACCGTAAAACAAATTGAGGCATAAGCCTCACTGAATCGAGTAGGGAGCCTTGGCGGTAAAGTCAGCCTGGCGCTAATTACCTCACAAATTTTATTCAATGGCAAAAGTTCCTAAAAAAAGAAAGGCTGTTGACAAGAAAGTTGACAGCGCTAAGCTTCACGCATTAGACGAGGCCATGGCCTTGGTCAAAAACGTGAACACGGCAAAATTCGATGCATCCGTGGACATCCACGTGCGCCTCGGCATTGACCCACGTAAGGCAGACCAAGCCATCCGGGGCACTGCAAATCTTCCTCACGGTACCGGTAAAACCAAACGTGTACTTGTTTTCTGCACACCAGATAAGGAGCAGGAAGCCAAGGACGCCGGTGCTGACCACGTCGGTCTCGACGAATTGCTCACCAAGATTTTGGGTGGCTGGACGGACTTCGATGTCGCAGTCGCAACTCCAACTGTAATGGCTCAAGTCGGTAAGGTAGCACGGGTGCTCGGTCCTCGTGGCCTCATGCCCAACCCCAAAACGGGTACGGTGACGATGGACCTCGCCACGGCAGTCAGCGACGTAAAAGGTGGTAAGGTTGCTTTCCGTGTTGACAAATACGGTATCATCCATTCCTCTGTGGGCAGGGTATCATTTACACCAGAAAAGTTGGTGGACAACGCCAATGAATTGATAAATACCTTAGTGAAGATGAAACCATCCTCCTCCAAAGGTATCTACCTCAAATCAATTACAGTGGCCAGTACCATGAGCCCAGGCATCAAAGTTGACTCAAAAACAATTCGTTAAATCCTTAAGTGGCAAGCCGAACTGGTCTGATTTGACCGAGTCGTTTGCCACCAAATCGTTATAAAAATGACAAGGGAAGAAAAAACGGCTGCGATTGAGGTGCTGAAAGAAAAGTTCTCTGGTTCCTCTTTCTTCTACCTTGCAGATTCTTCTGCATTATCAGTCGCACAAATCAACGTTCTGAGAAGGAAGCTTCACGAACAAGGCATGAACTTGACCGTGGTGAAGAACACCTTGGCCCGCAAGGCGCTCGAAGCAGCATCCACAGACAGCACAAACTTCGACGGCTTGTATGATTCATTGCACGGCCCAACTGCTATCATCTTCACAGAGGTGGCCAACTCGCCAGCAAAAATCATCAAAGCATTCCGTAAATCCTCAGACACAACACGTCCGCAGATAAAGGCAGCCTACATTGACACTGCAATTTATGTCGGCGACGACCAACTCGATGCTTTGGTCAACCTCAAGTCCAAAGAGGACTTGCTGGGCGAACTCATCGGCTTGCTCAACTCGCCGATGTCGAACCTGCTTTCCCAGCTTGCTTCTGGTGGGCAGAACGTCATGGGCTTGCTGAAAACGCTTGAACAAAGAGGTTGATGAAGGGATGAGGGATGAGAAACGAGGGATGAAAATCCTGAAAACTCATCCCTCGTTCCTCATGCCTCGCACCTAACTTGGCTTCCAAGACAACGCACGATAAGTATTCTTAAAAATTTAAAACGATTAAAATGGCTGATTTGAAAGCTCTTGCAGAACAACTGGTTAACCTCACCATCAAAGAGGTGACGGAATTGACCGGTATAATGGAAAGTGACTACGGCATTAAGCCTGCTGCTGCTGCAGTGGCAGTTGCTGCTGGTCCAGCTGCTGATGGCGGCCCTGCCGTTGTTGAACAAACTGAATTCGATGTGATTTTGACCTCGGCTGGTGCTGCCAAATTGCAGGTAGTAAAAGCTGTGAAAGATGCCCTTGGTTTGGGTCTCGTTGAAGCCAAAGGATTGGTAGATGCTGCTCCTGGTCCAGTGAAGCAGGCTGTTTCCAAAGACGAAGCTGAGAAGCTGAAGAAACTTTTGGAAGAAGCCGGTGCTCAGGTGGAACTGAAGTAAGCTGATACCCGGCTTGCCGGGCTATTAGCAAAAAGCAGTTATTTACTAATCTAAATCAATGCTTAGTCACAACTTTTTTGCTACATAGCGCTTTAAGAACAGGAGGCTTAACTAATCCGCTTGCGGATTGGTTAAGCCTATTGTCGTTTCGTAAGTTGTGATACTTTGTTTCTTCCTGAAAAGCAGTCAGTTGGAGTTTATTCTATTGAGGTTAGCAGTGTCGGATAAGGAGAGATTTTATATTTTCTTGTAGAACGAAAAATATGCCATTCTCTCCAAAGTCTTATTCTGCCCGAATATCCTTCAGGAAGCAGGCTTGACCGCAATTACAATCACAAATAAATTTTTTCGCCAGATATGACATCAATTCCAAATGTCAGCGTTACCGAGACGGGCAGGTTTAGTTTCGGTAAAATCAAGTTACCCTCCGAACACCCCGACCTGCTTGAAATTCAATTGAAATCCTTCCAAGAGTTCTTTCAGTTGGAAACCACACCAGAAAATAGGGGAAATGAAGGACTGTTCAAGGTTTTCAAAGAGAATTTCCCAATCACCGATGCCCGAAACATCTTCGTGCTGGAGTTCCTCGACTATTACGTTGACCCTCCCCGCTACACCATAGAGGAGTGTATGCAGCGTGGCCTAACTTACAGCGTACCGCTAAAGGCGAAGCTTCGTTTGTCTTGCAACGACGTAGAACACGTTGACTTTGAAACGATTGTACAGGATGTTTTTCTTGGAAACATCCCCTACATGACCCCAAAGGGTACTTTCGTCATCAACGGTGCAGAACGGGTAGTTGTTTCACAGCTTCACCGTTCACCGGGTGTTTTCTTTGGCCAAAACTATCACCCGAATGGCACCGCCATCTACTCGGCAAGGGTAATCCCTTTCAAAGGGGCTTGGATGGAATTTGCCACCGACATCAATAACGTGATGTATGCGTACATTGACCGGAAAAAGAAATTCCCGGTAACGACGCTGCTTCGTGCCATTGGTTTCGACAACGACAAATCCATCCTCGACCTGTTCAACCTGGCCGATGAAATCACCAACACCAGGGCAAATATCGAAGCTGCCATTGGCCGCAAGCTTGCTGCCAGGGTTCTCCGTTCTTGGACGGAAGACTTCGTGGATGAGGACACTGGCGAGGTAGTGACCATTGAGCGAAACGAAATCATCCTTGAGCGTGACGTTATACTGGATGAGGACAATATTGAGCAGGTAATCAGTTCTGGCCTTGCCACCATTATCCTCCAGCGGGAGGACATTGAGGAGGATTACACCATTATATACAATACGCTACAAAAAGACCCGACCAGTTCTGAAATGGAAGCGGTCAACTACATCTACCGTCAGCTTCGTGGTGCCGAGCCACCCGATGACGAGACGGCTCGTGGCATCATTGACAAGCTGTTCTTCTCTGACAAACGCTACAACTTGGGCGAGGTGGGCCGTTACAAAATCAACCGCAAGTTGAGCATGGAGACATCGCTTGAGACCTTGGTGTTGACCAAAGACGACATCATCGCCATCGTGAAATACCTCGTTCGCCTGATGAACCAACGGGCGGAGATTGACGATATTGACCACCTCAGCAACCGTCGTGTGCGCACGGTGGGCGAGCAGCTCTATGCCCAGTTCGGTGTAGGTTTGGCGAGGATGGCCCGTACCATACGGGAGCGTATGAACGTGCGTGACAATGAGGTGTTCACCCCGATTGACTTGATTAACGCAAGGACTTTGTCTTCCGTCATCAACTCCTTCTTCGGTACAAGCCAACTCTCACAGTTCCTCGACCAAACGAACCCGCTTTCCGAAATCACCCACAAGCGCCGTATCTCGGCACTTGGACCAGGCGGTTTGTCAAGGGAGCGGGCAGGCTTCGAGGTTCGGGACGTTCACTATTCCCACTATGGTCGCCTTTGCACCATCGAAACGCCGGAAGGCCCGAACATCGGTCTTATTTCGACGCTCTGCGTGCACGCCAAGGTGAACAAAATGGGATTCTTGGAAACGCCTTACCGGAAAGTGAACAAGGGCGTGGTTGATATTCATCATGCCGCTACTTATCTTTCTGCTGAGGCAGAGGACACCATAAAAGTTGCGCAAGCGAATGCACCTTTTGACAGTGAAGGCAAGTTCCTTAACGACCGTATAAAGTCGAGGGAGCATGGTGATTTCCCAGTGCTTTCACCAGACGATATTGAGTACATGGACGTTGCCCCGAACCAGATTGTGGGCGTTTCTGCATCCATGATTCCTTTCCTTGAGAACGACGACGCCAACCGTGCACTCATGGGCTCCAACATGCAACGTCAGGCAGTACCGCTCATCCGCCCGGCAGCTCCAATCGTGGGCACGGGCCTGGAGGGCAAGGTAGCCCGTGATTCCCGCATGTTGATAAACGCAGAGGGCGATGGGGTAGTGGAGTATGTGGACGCTACGGAGGTTGTCATTCGCTACGACCGTACCGAAAACGAGCAGTTGGTTTCTTTCGAGGACAACCGCAAGACTTACAAACTGACAAAGTTCCTGCGTACCAACCAAGCTACCTGCGTTAACCTAAAGCCCATTGTACGCAAAGGCCAGCGGGTAAACAAAGGTGAAATACTTTGCGATGGCTACGCAACCGATATGGGTGAATTGGCCCTTGGCCAAAACCTGAAAGTGGCGTTCATGCCTTGGAAAGGTTACAACTTTGAGGACGCCATCGTGCTTTCGGAGCGAGTAGTTCGGGAAGACGTTTTCACCTCCGTCCACATAGAGTCCTTTGAGATGGACGTTCGTGACACCAAGCTCGGCGAGGAAGAACTCACCAACGACATTCCTAATGTGAGTGAAGAGGCAACCAAAGACCTTGATGAGCACGGTATCATTCGGATTGGCGCATGGGTTAAGGAGGGCGATATCCTCATTGGAAAAATCACCCCAAAAGGGGAGACAGACCCAACGCCGGAGGAGAAACTGCTCCGTGCCATTTTCGGTGACAAGGCTGGCGACGTCAAAGATGCTTCGCTCAAGGTTCCGCCTTCCATCAGCGGTGTGGTCATTAGCAAACAACTTTTCGCACGTGCAAAAAAGAGCAACGTGCAGAAAACGCAGGAAACCGAGGTTTTGAAAAAACTCGATGACCAGCACGCTATTGCCACCAACGAGTTGAAGACGATTTTGATTGACAAACTCCTCGTGTTGGTGCGTGACAAAACTGCGCAAGGCGTCAGGACCATCTACAACGAGCAGATGATTCCAAAGGGAACCAAGTTCTCGCAAGAGCTGCTTCGTACCATGGAGTTTACCCAACTTGACTACAGCGGTTGGACAAACGATGATAAGACCAACGAATTGATTGCCAGGCTTTTGCACAACTATAGCATCAAACTGAACGAAGAAGTTGGACGCTACAAGCGGGAGAAATTCAACATCAGCATCGGTGACGAACTTCCAGCAGGCGTGTTGAAATTGGCCAAAGTCTATATCGCCAAAAAGCGCAAGCTCAAGGTAGGCGACAAGCTCGCAGGCCGCCACGGAAACAAAGGTATCGTGTCCCGTATTGTGCGCATGGAAGACATGCCCTTCACGGAGGACGGTGAGGCAGTGGACGTGGTACTGAATCCGCTGGGCGTACCTTCACGGATGAACCTCGGTCAAATCCTCGAAACGGTACTTGGCTGGGCTGGTCAAAAACTTGGAGTACGCTTCGCAACACCAATTTTTGACGGTGCAAACCGGGACGAAATCGAATACTACATCCAGCAGGCAAAGCTTCCTTCTTTGGGCCAGACTTGGCTCTCTGATGGAGAAACGGGCGACCGCTTCCACCAGCAAGCCACGGTGGGTGTGATTTACATCTTGAAGCTCGCCCACATGGTGGACGACAAGATGCACGCCCGTAGCATCGGCCCATACTCGCTCATCACCCAGCAGCCGTTGGGCGGTAAGGCGCAGTTCGGTGGCCAACGTTTTGGGGAGATGGAGGTTTGGGCGCTGGAAGCATTCGGTGCAGCAAGCATCCTGCAAGAATTGCTCACCCTGAAGTCGGACGACATCGTAGGACGTGCGAAAGCTTATGAGGCCATCGTCAAGGGCGACGTGCTACCGGAGCCGAATATCCCGGAATCGTTCAACGTACTTGTCCACGAATTGCGTGGCTTGGCATTGGACATTAAGTTTGATTAATTAGTGGCAGGTGATTGGTGGTTGGTGATAGGGAATGCCCTACCGCCCACCACCAATCGCCAGTTACCAATCTCCAATAAGGTATGTCTTTCAAAAAGAATTTTGCAGCGCCGGGTTCAAATTTTGATTCCATCACCATCAGCCTTACCTCCCCGGACGACATTCTGGAGCGCAGCTATGGTGAGGTGTTGAAGCCGGAAACCATTAATTACCGCTCCTATAAACCTGAGCGGGACGGCTTATTTTGCGAGCGCATCTTTGGTCCAGTAAAAGACTATGAATGCTACTGCGGCAAGTACAAGCGTATTCGTTACAAGGGTATCGTTTGCGACCGTTGCGGTGTGGAGGTCACGGAGAAAAAAGTGCGCCGGGAGCGCATGGGCCACATCAAGTTGGTCGTGCCCGTCGTGCATATTTGGTTCTTCAAATCACTGCCCAACAAGATTGGCTACCTGCTCGGGCTTTCCTCCAAAAAATTGGAAAGCATCATTTATTACGAGCGCTATGTCGTCATCAATTGGGGGGCTGCGCAACGCCCAGACAATGCGGACGAAGACCAAGCCCTGCTCTCCGAGGAGGAATACATGGACATCATGGATGCCCTTCCGCCGGAGAACCAGCAAATGGACGATTCCGACCCGAACAAATTCGTGGCCCGCATGGGTGCTGAGGCGGTGCGTGACCTTCTTAACCGCCTTGACCTCGACCAACTTTCTTTCGACCTGCGCCACCAGGCTGCCAACGAAACCAGCCAACAGCGCAAGAGCGAGGCATTAAAGCGCCTCCGGGTCGTCGAAGCATTCCGCAGTGCGCAAACCCGTATGGAAAACCGCCCGGAATGGATGATTATCCAGTACCTGCCAGTGGTGCCACCGGAGTTGCGTCCACTAGTGCCATTGGATGGTGGCCGCTTCGCAAGCTCCGACTTGAATGACCTTTACCGTCGGGTGATTATCCGCAATAACCGCCTCAAGCGCCTTTTAGAAATCAAGGCACCAGAGGTCATCTTGCGGAACGAGAAACGGATGTTGCAAGAGGCCGTTGACTCGTTGTTCGACAACAGCCGCAAGTCCAACGCCGTAAAAGCCGAGGGAGGCCGTGCGCTAAAATCGCTTTCCGACATCCTCAAAGGCAAGCAAGGCCGCTTCCGTCAAAACCTTTTGGGTAAACGGGTGGACTACTCTGGCCGTTCGGTCATCGTGGTAGGCCCGACGCTTAAACTGCACGAATGTGGTTTGCCTAAAGGCATGGCTGCCGAGTTGTTCAAGCCATTTATCATCCGTAAGCTCATCGAGCGTGGTGTGGTAAAGACCGTGAAATCAGCAAAAAAACTCGTTGACCGCAAGGATTCCGTCATCTGGGACATCCTCGAAAACATTTTGAAGGGCCACCCAGTGATGCTCAACCGGGCACCGACGCTCCACCGTTTGTCCATCCAGGCATTCCAGCCGAGGTTGGTGGAAGGGAAAGCAATCCAGCTTCACCCATTGGTCTGCGGTGCATTCAACGCCGACTTTGACGGTGACCAAATGGCCGTCCACGTGCCATTGAGCCAAGGTTCTATCCTGGAGGCGCAGTTGCTCATGCTTTCTTCGCATAACATGCTCAACCCACAGGACGGCTCGCCCGTTACGCTGCCATCGCAGGACATGGTGTTGGGCCTATACTATATTACCAAGGCCAAAAAATCAATGGATGGCTTGGTGGTGAAAGGAGAAGGAGGTAAATTCTATTCTTCAGAAGAAGTGCGCATAGCTTTCAACGAAGGCAAACTCGACCTTCATGCCGCCATCCACTGCCGCTGTTTGGTAGAGAACGAAAAAGGCGAATTGGTGAAAAAAGTCATTGAAACGACTTGTGGCCGTGTGCTTTTCAATGAGGCTGTACCCGTGGGTGTTCCTTTTGTAAATGAATTGCTCACCAAGCGTAACCTCAAGAAAATCATCTCTGATATCCTCCGCCGTACCAACTTCGCCGCTACTGCCGATTTTCTCGACCAAGCGAAGGAACTTGGTTTTAACTGGGCATTCAAAGGTGGCTTGTCGTTCAACCTTGGCGACTTGATTACGCCAAGTGTCAAGGAGCGCATCCTTGACCAAGCCCAATCGGAGGTGGACGAGGTTTGGGAGAACTACAACATGGGCCTTATCACGTTCAATGAGCGCTACAACCAAATCATTGACAAGTGGACCTATGCCGACAACCGGATCACGGATGCCTTGATGAAGGAATTGTCCACCCACAAACAGGGCTTTAACTCAGTGTTTATGATGTTGGACTCTGGTGCACGGGGTTCCAAGCAACAAATCAAGCAGCTTTGCGGACTTCGGGGGCTGATGGCCAAGCCAAAGAAATCTGGTGACAACGGCGGCGCCATCATCGAGAACCCGATTCTTGCAAACTTCATGGACGGCCTATCGGTACTGGAATACTTTATCTCTACCCACGGTGCCCGTAAGGGTCTTGCGGATACAGCCTTGAAAACGGCTGACGCAGGTTACCTCACCCGTCGTTTGGTGGACGTTTCGCAGGACGTCGTTATTATCGAAGAAGATTGTGACACCCTGCGTGGCATTGCAACTTTGGCGCTCAAGGACAACGAAAAAGTCATTGACCCACTGTCCAACAGGATTGTGGGACGCTACACCTTGCACGATATTCACCACCCCGTTACGGATGAACTTATCCTCAAGGCAGGTGAATACATCACTGAGAATGCTTCGAAGTACATTGAAGATGCTGGCATTGAGGAAGTCACCATCCGTTCGGTACTCACTTGCGAGACCAAACGTGGTGTTTGCACGAAGTGCTACGGAAAAAACCTCGCATCGGGCCGTATTGCCGAGCGTGGCGACGCAGTAGGTATCATCGCTGCCCAGTCAATTGGAGAGCCTGGTACGCAGCTTACGCTCCGTACCTTCCACGTGGGTGGTATCGCATCCGTGACCAAATCAGAAAATGAAATCACGGCCAAATTTGATGGCAAAATTGAGTTTGATGCGATTCGTGTTACCACTTTCAAGGATAATGATGGTGACATATTGAATGTGGTTCTTTCCCGTACAGGTGAGATTCGTATCACGGATGAAGAAGGCAAGCGCCAGTTCTCCGCCCACCACATTCCTTATGGTGCAACCATTCACGTCAAGGAAGGACAGACCATCTCAAAGGGCGACCTTATTTGCGAGTGGGATCCCTTCAACGCCGTGATTGTCTCCGAATTCCAAGGTATTGCCAAATTCGAAAGCATCGAAGAAGGTGTCACCTTCCGTATGGAGCGTGATGACCAGACTGGATATGCGGAGAAAGTCATCATTGAGAGCAAAAACAAGAAGAAAATTCCCGCCATTTCTATCGTAAGTCCAGATGGAGAAGAGCTTCGCCGCTACAGCTTGCCTGTGGGTGCGTACATTTCCATCGAAGACAACCAAGAGGTAAACGCTGGTCAGAAAGTCGTGAAGATTCCACGTAAATTGGGCAAAATCCAGGATATTACGGGTGGTCTTCCGAGGGTAACGGAGCTTTTCGAGGCTCGTAACCCATCGAACCCAGCCGTCGTTTCCGAAATTGATGGCGAGGTGCTCTTCGGCAAAATCAAGCGTGGAAACCAAGAGGTTACCGTAAAATCAAAAGACGGCCAAATACACCGTTACTTGATTCCGCTTGCGAAGCACGTACTCGTTCAAGAGGGAGACTTCGTGCGGGCAGGCACATCGCTGTCCGATGGTACTACATCTCCGAAGGACATTTTGGCCATCAAGGGTCCATTTGCAGTGCAGTCTTACCTTGTCAACGGGGTACAGGAAGTGTATCGCTCGCAAGGTATTGCCATCAATGACAAGCACATCGAGGTCATCGTTCGCCAGATGATGCGCCGGGTGACCATACAAGACCCCGGAGACACGACCTTCCTCGAAGGTGAGGCCGCTGAGAAATGGGAGTTCTTGGAGCAAAACGACTGGATATACGACAAAAAAGTCATCACGGAACCCGGCGAAAGTAACCGCTTGAAAGCCGGACAGCTCGTGAACTTGCGCCAAATCAGGGAGGAAAACTCCTACTTGAAGCGCAACGACCGCAAGCTTGTTCAGTACCGTGATGCCGTAGCGGCTACTTCCAGCTCGATGTTGCAAGGAATCACCCGTTCGTCGTTGGGTACGGAAAGCTGGATTTCAGCCGCATCCTTCCAAGAGACGACGAAGGTACTCAGCACCGCCGCCATCGAAGCCAAGCCAGACTTGCTGTACGGCTTGAAAGAGAACGTTATCGTCGGCAAGAAGATACCCGCCGGTACGGGTATGCGCAAGTTCGACGACCTTTTCGTGACCAGTATGGAAGCGCACAAATCCTTCAAGGAGCGCCGACTATTGATGGAAGAAGAGGAGGAAGAGTTTGAAACGTACGATTAGTCTTCGTAGAAGATATTAACAGATAGTTATTCGGCCCGTCCTGTGCTTACAGGATGGGCCGTTTCTGATTTGAGGGGTTGAGAATTTGAGCGGTTCGGAGCGTGGGAGACCACCCGCTCGCTCTCTCACTCTCTCACTCTCTAAAGAAAGTCCACTTGCACCATATCATCCAGCTTTAATCCGAGGAGGCTGCTGGCCTTGCCCATGCTCACGGCGATTTCGAGGAAGCCAGCGGAGTTGAACAGGCAGAGAGTTTCGCCGACCGCAACATCTGTGTAGTGATGGCTGACCAGCGTGATTGGGTCGTTCCGTTTGAAAAACAGGGCAAATTTTCGCCCATTTCGCACTTTTTCGAACAAATCCTTCGGGATGTTAATCACCACATTTTCATAATGGTCAACATAAATGACCGAGCCACGAATTTGCGAGTGGCTGAGCACGGGTTGCAGGGCGATTCGCTGTACGGGTTCCCCGGCAGAGGGACCGACTTCGTGGATGGGATTGCCGTTTGCCAAGTGCTGAATCGCTTTTGCCAAACTTAGCTGCATCGGAAAAGAGCTTTCCGATTCCCGGTGGAGGCGCCATGCTGTTGGCATTTCAGGAAAAATCAGCGAGAAAATGCCGTTGTCGGGCCCTATAAAAATTTGACCAGCATGCTCCAGACAGATGAGCGACATGCCCTCGGCACTGTTGTTCACCGTGATGACGTGGATGGTGTTGGGAGGGAAACTGGGAAAGGTGTTTTTCAATACAAAAGCGCCCTGTACGATGTCGTAAGGTTTGACATTGTGGGAAACATCAACAATCTGAAGCGGCACGCCTTGCTGGAGAAGCGCCCCTTTTAATAGGGCGACGTAATAGTCGTCAAGCCCAAAGTCGGTTGTCAAAGTGACTATCTGCATGGCATGGTCGTTCTGTTAACCGGGCGGATTCCCATGGTGATTGGCAATTTCTTTTAGCCGAAACTTTTCAAACCGTTTGGCAGTTTTATGGTTTCCTTCAAGTTTGATTCAATTTCTTTCGGTTAAAAAATAAACCGTGGATTAGTGCCAATAAACTAATTTTACCGACAAAAGTAGCTGAAATTTAAAAGCTGAAAGACCAAATATTGGGTCAGTCGGCTTTGAGAAAACTCATTGTATCATCATCAATCAATCAATAATTTAACATTTGAGCGAAATAATCCTGACCATCGAAGACGTTGACCTCGCTGAGTTGTACGGCGAGAACGACGTCAAACTCAACCTGCTCCGCAAAGCGTTTCCAGACATCAGCATCACTGCCAGGGGCAGCAACCTCAAACTTTCCGGCGAAAAGAAATACACCCAATTGGCCAAGGGCAAATTTGAACAAATGGTGCGCCTGTTGAGGGAGCGCAAAAACCTGCCTGTTCAGATGGTAGAAGAGCTGATGCTCGAAGGCAGTGCCCCCTTCCAGACCCACCTCAACGATGCCGCTGGAAAAGTACTCGTGCATGGCGTGGATGGAAAAATCATCCGGGTGAAAACCCTTAACCAGCGCAAACTCGTTGAAGCTTCTGAGCGCAATGACGTGGTATTTGCAGTAGGCCCAGCCGGTACTGGCAAGACCTATACCGCTGTGGCATTGGCGGTGCGGGCGCTCAAGAACCGGCTGGTCAAGAAAATCATCCTCACTCGTCCAGCGGTGGAGGCTGGCGAGAGTCTCGGCTACTTGCCTGGCGACCTCAAGGAAAAAATAGACCCCTACCTCCGTCCACTTTACGATGCCCTCGACGACATGATTCCAGCCGACAAGCTGAAGTTTTTCATGGAGACACGGGTCATCGAAATTGCACCACTTGCCTACATGCGTGGGCGCACGCTTGACAATGCATTCATCATCTTGGACGAAGCGCAAAACACTTCCTCGCTCCAAATCAAAATGTTCCTCACCCGCCTCGGCCCCTCCGCCAAGGCCATTATCACAGGCGACCTTACTCAGATTGATCTCCCGATGAACACCAGGTCCGGCTTGCGCAAGGCCATTGACATCCTGCGTGGCATCGAGGGCATCACCGTTATTCGCCTCAGCGTGGACGATGTGGTGCGCCACCGACTGGTGAAGGAAGTCATCAAAGCCTTCGAACGAGACAGTGAGCAACAGCGGGAGCAATGGGAAGAATCGCAGGGCAGGTTGCCCTATCGCCGACAGCAAGTGGCCGATGAAGAGGAGTAAATTGATGAAAGTGCCGATCAGGTGCTCGTAATCAAGCTGCATTCCCGACATTGCGGTCGTAAAATTTGTCTTCCGGCTTGTATTTCCGGTATTTTCTTCGCCCTGAGAAAATCATTGGCCTATTTTTGCCCAAGTCAGCACACCAATTTTATTCACTTATAACTGTCTAACTAAAACATTCCAGTATGAAGTTTAAATCTACGAAGCAGTTCGGCCTGATGATGGCGTGCCTGCTGGCGAATGCGATTGCATTTGCACAGTTGCGCACACCACTCGACATTGCCACCGAGCATGTTCAAACCCACTATTCCGAGTGGGGACTAACCGCACAAGACCTTGATGGTATGGCCGTCAGCGACCAGTACACCGACCCGACCACGGGCATTGCAAGGGTCTTCTTCATTCAAAGGCACCAAGGCATCCCTGTTTACAACGCCATTCAAAACATCAGCATCGGCAAGGATAGCAAGGTGTTCCATGTGGGCGATAGGTTCGTGTCCAATCTTGCAAGCAAGGTGAACACCAATTTACCAGTCTTGGACGCCGAAGCCGCTGTAATAAAGCTGGTTCAGCACCTTGAAATCCCGTATGCCCCACTCAGGCTGATTGGCCAAAACGAGAAGGGGGAATTCGTTTTTGAAAAAGGCAATATTGCGAAAGAAGACATCAAAGCCCGCCTAAGTTACCAGCTATATGGTAGTGTGGTGCTGTTGGCTTGGGACGTTACGCTATTCCCCAAAAATTCTTCCGATATGTGGAGCGTAAGGGTGGATGCCGTTGCCGGTACCATTCTCGACCAGACGAACTGGACGGTTTACTGCCAAGTGGATGGCAAATCCTTCAAGCATGTTCACAATGATTGTGACCATGCAGGTAGCCACCACCAAGCAAGCCCAGTTGAAATGGTCGCTGCCGCCGATGGCACCTACAATGTTTGGCCGTGGCCTGTGGAAAGCCCGATACATGGCAGCCGCCAAATAGTTGTTGACCCACATGACCCGACTGCCTCTCCTTATGGCTGGCACGACACCAACGCACAACCTGGCCCGGAACATACCATAACAAGGGGCAACAACGTACATGCCTATGAAGATAGCGGCAACAACGACAGCTCTACCGGCAACGAACCCGATGGCGGCGCTGGTTTGGTCTTTGACTTCCCTTATGATGCACTGGCAGAACCAGTCACCTATACCAATGCGGCCGTTGTCAACTTGTTCTATTGGAACAATATCATGCACGACATTGCATACGCCTATGGTTTGACCGAGGCATCAGGAAATTTCCAAGCGAACAACTATGGCAATGGTGGATTGGGCAACGACTTCGTTCGGGCCGAAGCGCAAGACGGTGGCGGCACCAACAACGCCAATTTTGGCACGCCTCCAGATGGCGGCAATGGTCGCATGCAGATGTACCTTTGGGATGGTGCAGGCCCCGGAGAAATATTTAACGTGACGGCACCAGCATCGGTTGCGGGACCTTATGCTTCCCAACAGCCGGGTACAGGCTGGGGATCAGGCTCCTACGCCACCACAACAGGAGTTACCGCCGAAGTCGTTATCATTGCGGATGCGGTCGCCGACCCATACTTTTCCGATGGTTGCCAACCCCTCACCAACGCTGCTGACTTGGTTGGCAGGATTGCATTGATTGACCGTGGCGGATGCGAGTTTGGCTTCAAGGCAAAGAAAGCACAAGACGCTGGTGCAGTGGGCGTCATCATTTGCAATTTTGAAGATGTAGGATTGAACATGGGCCCTGGTGCTGTAGGCTCGCAAGTCAACATCCCGGTTGTGGGAATGGCATCCGTACCTTGCCAGACCATTCGCCAGTTCGCAGGTAGTGGCTTGGTGGCCTCCATCAAAATCCCGGCTGGCGCTACTGGCCCGGCCCAATTGGATGGCGACCTTGACAATGGTGTCATCGCCCACGAATATGGCCACGGCATCTCCAACCGCTTGACGGGCGGACCGTCCGCAGCCGGTTGCCTTGGCAACCAAGAGCAAATGGGCGAGGGCTGGAGCGATTTCATGTCCCTCATAACCTCTGCCAAACAAGGCGACAATGGCGAACAAGCCCGTGGTATCGGCAATTACGCAGATGGAAACCCAGCCGACGGTGGAGGCATCCGCCACTACCCCTATACCCGTAACATGGGTGTCAATCCATTGACTTATGGCAAGATTCCTGGAGAATCAATTCCTCACGGGGTTGGAGCTGCTTGGTGTACCATGATTTGGGATTTGTACTGGAACATGGCCGACGTTTACGGTTGGGACCCAGACGTTTACCACGGTACTGGTGGCAACAACATGGCTATCAAACTGGTATTTGACGGCATGAAAAACCAACCTTGCTCGCCAGGGTTTGTGAATGGCAGGGATGCCATCCTTGCCGCCGACCAAGCACTTTATGGCGGCGCCAACAAATGTTTGATTTGGAAAACATTTGCTCGTCGTGGGCTTGGACTCAGCGCCAGCCAAGGCTCTTCCAATACCGTGGGCGATGAGGTGGAAGCATTTGATATCCCCTGCGAATGCCGCGATAAGGTGAGTGTCACCAAATCGGTCACGCCATTTATCAATGCCGGTGAGGACATCAACGTGACCGTCAATGTCTCCAACTGTAAGCTCGAAACCCGCACGAATGTGGTACTGAAAGATAACCTTCCCGTTGGTACAACTTACAAGGCAGGCTCTGCCAGTGTACCTGCTACCGCATCGGGCAACGTGCTTACGCTGCAATTGGGCGATATTGCTTTCGAGCAAACCATTACGGTCACCTACAAATTGACCACCTCTCCCGATAATTTTTCCATCCGCTTTTTTCTTGATGACGTCCCAACGGAGGATTCAGATGCAGATTGGAACAATTACGATATGGGCGCTCCGACACCCAATGCTTTCCTGATTGACGACACCTACTCCTACAGCCCAGATTATGCTTGGATTGTGCCTAACCTTGGCAGCGAAAGCAGGACTGCGCTTGAGATGAAAACCCCTTGGAAGGCAATTGGCACTCGCCCAGTACTTCGATTTTTCCACCTTTACGACACACAAGCTGGGGTAGATGCCGGAGTTTTGGACGTTAAAAAAGCCTCTGAGAATAGCTTCCAGCAAGTGGCCGACAAGATGTTGAGGAACGGATACCCCGGCCTGGTCCAATATGGTACGTTTGTCACCCCAAATCTTTTTGGCTGGTCGGGTACAACGAACGGACAGTTCATTCCAACCTATGTTGACTTGAGCAGTTGGGCGGGCGAGGACGTTATAGTACGTTTCCGTTTTGGCACAGATGCAAATACTGCCGGGCCAGTTGGTTGGGTAGTGGATGATTTCGAGTTCATGGACTTGTTGAGCTACAACGGCGAAGCTTGCGTGACCACTGCCCAAGGCGAGAATGAGTGCGTCATTGCTCCAGAAGAGGGCACCATCGTCGAGTCCAAGTTTTTGACAAATACCGTTGAAACCTTGGCAGACATTGCCATGAGGGTGTTTCCGAACCCTGCTCAGGATATGGTGAACATTGCCATTTCAACGGAGAGCCGCCAAGACCTCAACCTCAGCCTATTGACCATGGACGGCAGGGTAATGATGAACAAAAAAGTGAACGTTCACGGCAACGGCCAGTTCCAAGTCAACGTTAGCCAATTACCTGCGGGCCTTTACTTGGTAAAGGTTGCTACCGATAAAGGCGTGATGGTGACGAAGGTGGTGGTTGAGTAACGATACTTTGTGTAAGTCAAATTGACCATAAACAAATGGCCTGGACGGATTTGCTTCCGTTCAGGCCATTTTTTTTGGACGATGTTGCAGGCTTCAGGTCAAAACTCCACTGCCAATTCCTTAATCACATTGCCCCTGTTTGTGAGCCTTGCGTAGTAATGGCCTTTTGGCAAACCCTTGATTTCAAACTCAAACCTAAACTTGTGGCTGCCTCGCTTCTGCAACCTACCTTTAAAAAGGGAATGAACCAGCTTTCCGCTTTCGTCGTAAAGCCCAAAATCCACTTGCTGGTCATTGGCCAAATCGTAGTAGAACAAGCCATTCATAGCGAAAGCCTCTCGCCAGTTGGCAGGTTGGCCAGGCAGTAGGCGGTCTTGCGGCGGGCTTTGATAATGAATATGGTAAGTTGGCATGGGCTTGCCCAGCATATCTGCCACGTATTTTGTAAGGGTTGGGTCTCCTATTCCCTCCAATCTTTCAGCATCCGATACAGCCCAGACAGCAAACTGTGCCGATGGGTGTTGGTGAAGCTTGTTGTCGTTCAGGTAAGCGGCCATTTTGAGCAGGTTGCCTTCGGCCAATTTCCCCATTTTGAAGAGGCTGCCATCTCCCGGTGAGCCATCGTTTGCTTCTACGCAAAATCCAAAAAGCTTGCCTACCCTTGCTGCGCCACTTTCAACCAAGAACATCTCCTCTTTCGCAACCATCAAGTTTTGTAGACTGGAGTCTCCGGCTTCAAATATTTGACCAGCGGGGACTCGAATTTCCAGTTTCTTATTTGACTTGTTTTTTAGGTTCAGTTTGAGGCACTCCCCAGAATGTCCTCCAGTTCCTTCGGCACTCACAGCAAGCAATCCTTTTTTGACAGCATCAGCAATATTGAGGACTTGTCCATTGAGGCCGCTTTTTGCAAAGCACGAAATCAGGATAAGCATGGCGAGCTTGACAGTTGTTTTTCTCATGTTCCAATAAATTTTAGTGAATTTCCCTATCAAACGTGGCCAATGTTGGAATTATTGGAAGCCTTGAATTTTGTGGATTTAATAGGTGGCGAATTATTCCCTATCATTGCCACCAAATTTGTAGCAGCATAGCGCTGTGCAAATTATTGTATTCTATCAATCCATTTCTTAGGCATTGAACCTGACTACCCGGCTTCGCAGCGACGACAAAACCGTGCTCAAGGAACTCTTTGAGGCACACTATCAGGCTGTGTGTGCAGCGGTACATCGTATTATAGGCGAGCGGGGAGTGACGGAAGACCTTGCACAACAGGTTTTCATCAGGTTTTGGGAAAAAAGGAACCAAATTCATATAGACACCTCGCCGGGTGCCTACCTTCATAGAATGGCGGTGAATGAAGCTTTAGCCTGGCTTCGGGCAAAAAAAAACCAGCAGCCCGAGGAGCTTACCTACGCCACGCCGCTACCGCTTCAGATGGACGGAGAAGACATGCTGCTCCACAACGAGCTACAAGACCATATAATAAAGGTGATAGATTCACTCCCTCCTCGCTGCCGGGCCGTATTTCAGTTGAGTAGGTTTGAAGAACTTAGCTATCAGGAAATTGCCGACCAGATGGGAATTTCCATAAAAACGGTAGAGCACCAGATGGGCAAAGCTCTTCGGGTGCTTCGCGAGCGGTTGAGCATTTTTCTGTCATGAAAGCCCCAATGACCATCTATTCAAAGGATACTCCAATGGTATTGTAATGGTGGAAAGCAGTTGGTACTGTGCTTGAATGCTCAACAATGGCTCATCCGAGAAGAATTTTTAAAATTGTTCAAAATCATTTGGAGAATTGAAGACAGCGCTTACCTTTGCGCCCGCTTTGAAAAACAAGTGAAGTTGTTTCGGCAACATCAACACCAAAGCAAGAAGATAGCGGAAAAAAAAATCTCTAAAATTTTCTTCGAAAAATTTGCCAGATTAAAATTGAATGTTACCTTTGCCGTCCCTTACAAAAAGATGTTAAGGTAAGCCCTAAAAAAAGCCAAGAGAGACANNAGTTGCGCAAGAGTTCATTGACACCGATGGAGGAAAGAACAGGAAAGAAAGAGAGAGGTCAGGTCCTATTGGACGGACCGTCAACGAGAGTTGTTGGGAGAGCTTGACTGTTGGTAATGACATGGCCCCTTCGGGGGCCGAAGAGCTTTACTACGGAGAGTTTGATCCTGGCTCAGGATGAACGCTAGCGGGAGGCCTAATACATGCAAGTCGAACGGCAGCGGTTGTAGCAATACAAGCCGGCGAGTGGCGCACGGGTGAGTAACGCGTACGCAACCTACCCCCTACCGGGGAATACCCACGGGAAACTGTGAATAATTCCGTATGAGGTTGAGTGGCCGCATGGCCGCTTTACCAAAGTCTCCGGGCGGTAGGGGATGGGCGTGCGTCTGATTAGGTAGTTGGTAGGGTAACGGCCTACCAAGCCTGCGATCAGTAGGGGGCGTGAGAGCGTGGCCCCCCACACGGGTACTGAGACACGGACCCGACTCCTACGGGAGGCAGCAGTAAGGAATATTGGTCAATGGAGGGAACTCTGAACCAGCCATCCCGCGTGCAGGA
>DIUC01000095.1:33533-33752 GCA_002435785.1 Saprospiraceae bacterium UBA6168
TGGGTTTAAAGGGTGCGTAGGCGGCCTGATAAGTCAGGGGTGAAAGCTTCCCGCTCAACGGGAGAACTGCCCTTGATACTGTCAGGCTCGAATTGGGTTGAGGCAGGCGGAATGTGGCATGTAGCGGTGAAATGCTTAGATATGCCATAGAACACCGATTGCGAAGGCAGCCTGCCAAGCCTTGATTGACGCTGAGGCACGAAAGCGTGGGGAGCGAAC
>DIUC01000008.1:0-27990 GCA_002435785.1 Saprospiraceae bacterium UBA6168
CTGGCTTCAAGGTTGAAGTGTGGGCGGATGGTATCCCCGGTGGTCGCGCCATCACTGAAGGCGAGGGTGGCAAGTATTACGTTGGTACCCGCGCCTTAGGCCGTATTTATGAAATCACGGATAACGGCAAAGAGCGTACCTCGAGAGTCCTAGTCGACAAACTCCAGCAACCGACTGCTGCGTATAAAGATGGTTCTTTATACGTTGTCGCGATTGACAAGGTCCTGCGGTTTGATGACATCGCTAAAAATCCAAATCCAACCCCCGTCGATCTGACTGCCAATTTCAAGTTCCCACCGTTACCGCATCACAACTGGAAATATGTAGCTTTCGGACCAGATGGAAAGCTGTATGTTCCTTTTGGCGCACCTTGTAATATTTGCGTTGAGCCAACTACGGAGTATTCGCAGATCCGTCGCTACAACCCTGACGGTTCCGGCATGGAAGTGTTGGCGACCGGTGTGCGTAACACGGTTGGCTTTGACTGGCATCCTGTGACTAAAGAGCTTTGGTTTAGCAATCACGGTCGCGACTGGATGGGTGATGACACACCAAACGATACGATGCATCGTCTGAAGCTCAAGGCTAATTATGGATTCCCATACTGCCACGAAGGCAAGATTCCTGATCCTGATGTCAAAAAGGAAAATGCATGTGCCGGCGTCGAGCCTCCAGTTGCTCTGATGGGACCTCACGCAGCCACCATGGGCGTCAAATTCTACACTGGCAATATGTTTCCGGCCGAGTACAAGAACGTGATGTTTAACGCTCGTAAAGGCTCCTGGAACCGGACTCAAAAGATCGGTTTTGATGTCGTGACTGTGCGTGCGGATGCGGATGGCAAAAACGCAAAAGTTGAACCCTTTATGACAGGTTTTATGAACCCTGCAGATCAGTCATGGTGGGGTCGTCCTGCTTATTTGCATCAGATGAAGGATGGTTCACTCCTGGTTTCTGACGAGCAAAACGGCGTTATTTATCGAGTGACTTACAGCAAGTAATCTTCATGCAAATGTTGTCTGTTTTACGTGCAGTTGTTTTGATGGGAGCAGCCTTGGCGGCTGCTCCCGCTGCTTTGGCACAAATCTCCCCGCAGCGTTTGGCGCTGTGCGCGGCGTGCCACGGTGCAGACGGAAACTCTCAGCTAAAAGGGATTCCTTCTTTGGCAGCGCAACCAAAACTTTTTCTAGAAAATCAACTCGTGCTCATACGCGAAGGTGTTCGCGATATTCCCTCGATGAAAGGCACATTGGATGGTGTGTCCGACGCGGAAATCACAGAGCTTGCAAAATACTATGCCGATAAACCATTGGCGCCAGTGCCAACTGATATGAATGCAGAGCTCTTTGCACGAGGTGGCAAGCTTGCAGAGGGTATGCGTTGTGGTATTTGTCACCTTCCTACGTATTTAGGTCGTGAACAGATTCCCAGGCTAGCCGGCCAGCGAGAGGATTATTTGTTCCTCAGTATGCAGCAATTTAAAAACAACCAGGCGATCGGTCGCGACTCGAACATGGCCGCCTCGGTCTATGGCGTCTCGGATCAGGATCTGCAAGATATTTCGTATTACCTGGCGCGACTCACGCCGTAGTTTCTTTGCCTTTCAATGGCTCGACAGTTTGTTTGAGCAATCTTAAAAATCATCTCAACATCACATTAGCAAGATACTCCTTGCGTATGCGGTTTTTACTTTTCCAACATAAAATCAGTACTTTAATACCTAATAAATTATCCATTTGAAATATAAAAAATAATAAAAATCTAATAAATACTTGCAGTTGTCGGATAGGCCATGCACTATTGTAAAAAATCCTTGTAGTTTTGGCGCTTATGGATGCTCGAAGAGTTCTTTTGGGGTGCCTAATTCCATTTGCATGAGTACCGACGTGAATCCTGAAATAACAAACATTGATTATTTGAGCGCTGCAGACAAGTTCTGGCTAGGCGAGCAATTGAGCATCTCCCGTTTGTCACGCGGGCTAGATATTCCAAGCGTAGCGCGTTTACTAAACTTATCGCAGACTCAAGTGTTGGCGATCGAATCGGGCAGTCAGGGTCCGTTCTTGCAAATCGCTCATTTCGTGCAAGGCGTACGAAATTATGCTCAGTCAATGAATACGCCCCAAGCCATCGAAGTGCTCAACTGGCTTGAGCGGGCCGAAGAGCTGAGTCAATCGGCGCAAGCGGTTTCATCGCAAGTGTTACGCATCGACAAAATGCTTCGTACACGTCTTGCAAATGATGTGATGGCACCAGCTAGCGGTAGTCGATTCAATCGACAGGGCAAGATGGTAAGCAGTATCGCGTTGATCGTCTTGGGTTTTGTTATTACCTTGCCATTGATGTGGGGGATCAACGATGATGATTTTGGCGTGGCTGATCACAAGGTTGCGCTGACACAGGCGGCTATTTTTGTGCAGCTCAGTAGCGACTCAGTTATTGAGGAGGCGGTGACACATCCACAACAGATCGAAATCGAACCTTCACGCGCAGGTGATAAGCTTGTGAACGTTAAGTTTGAAAAGAAACCTTCGACTTTACTCGGTTTGAATTTCACTGCCCCATGCTGGGTGCAGGTGACGACCAATGATGGGCAAGTGACGGATCGCCTCTACGAAGTCTCGGAAGAGTTGCTTATTGATCTGGAGCAAACGGCGTCCCTTGTAATCGGGAACGTGAACGGCGTAAAGGCTGTCACAGAGCGTGGCAAGCCTGTGGATTTCAAGTCCTTGGTCGCAAGTGGAAATGTTGCACGAATAAATGGGCAGGACTTGGTCGCCCTAGCTAAATATTGAGTGCTTTAGTTCCAAAAAGCCTTATAAGCCAAGCCGATAATCATCAACAGGAAAAGAACGCCAAACCCTAATTGAATATTACGCGCATGATCATCGGCCAAACTCGGAATGAGTTTGACACGAATCCAGCCTGCGACGAACGCCCAGCCTGCACCCAGGATTAACGCGATCAGAAGCGCAGTGCCAAGTGAAACAGGATCGAGAGTCTGCGCGCGAATGGCCTTGTCGAACTGGATCGCGAAACTCATTAATGAACAGACGATCCAAGTGTTTCTTGTGAGCATGAGTATTTTTAATTTAGTGCGAGAGAGTTGTTAAAAGCGAATCCATATTAAACATCAAAAATATGCGTGACAAACGCAAAGTTATATTCTCCGCTAAGAGAGTTTGGGACAACCTGGGTTGTCCCTTTTTTTTGTATTGTCAGTATATTCAGGCCAAGGCTGGGCTGAGCGCGACACCCTTGATCATTAAGCGATAGAGAAACCGCTTTTGCTCAGGGTCATAGTCCGCATTCGCTTGATGCATGACGGCTTGGTTATCCCAGATCACCATATCGCCGGCCCGCCATTTGTGCCGGTATTCGTAGCGCGCATCTGTCGCATGTTCGTAGAGGCTCTGGATCAGTACATAACCTTCATCCGGTTCCATCCCTTCTATACCTTCCATGCGGCCTGTGTTGAGATACAGCGCGGGACGATTATTGCCTGGATGACGGATCACAATCGGCTGCAAGGCGGAGGGAATCTTTGCCAATTCTTCAGAGCTGAGCTTGGTGAGTTCGCGAGGGCTGCGACTACTTTGATGAACATGCAGGGAATGTAGGCCTTTTAGTTTTTCTTTCATCTCGGCAGGAAGATCATCATAGGCTTGCCGAACATCCACAAACTGAGTGTCCCCGCCAGTCGGAGGAATGAGCAAAGCGTGAAGCGTCGTCGCCTTAGGGGGGCAGCGTTCGTTAGAGTGATCGGTATGATAGTTTTCACCTCGAACTTGCAACTTGCCATTTTTCCTCGGGAGATCGTCGGTAGAATTGCAACCCACCATCGGATAGTCAGGTAAGACATACTTTTTTAATTGCTGATCCATCAGTTCACCGAAAATTTCAGCTGCAGCCATAAACTGCGGTGGTGAAAGAGACTGATCCCGAAATACAAGTACTGCATACTGCGCGAGTAAATGATTCAGTGAGCGTTTGATTTCATCTGAAACAGGGGCTGATAAATTAATACCGGATATCTCTGCGCCAAACTCAGATCGGATAGGCGTAACAATCAAGCGCATGATGATCCCGTTATTGTGTTGTGATACCGGTTGTTTTGGCGACCTCGGCCCAACGTTTCAGTCCGTCATGTACAAGGCTTGTAAAGTCCGTAACACTCATCGGCTTGGTTTTGCCGCCATCTGTCGCTAGAAACTTGATTAAATCATCTGATTTGAGCGCTTGATTAACAGAGGCATTGATAAACGTCTGTATTTTAGGATCGACGTTAGCGGGACCCAGCAGTCCCCACCACTGCTGAATCTCGTAGTTCTGGATGCCTGCCTCTTGAAAAGTCGGAAGATTGGGCGCCGCTTCGGAGCGTTGAGCGCTCGTGACCGCGACGCCGCGTAAGGTCCCGTTTCTTAACTGAGGGAGGACTTGGGTCATGCTGCCTATTGAAAATTCGATGTGACCACCCATGGTGTCTGTCATGGCGGGGCCTCCACCTTTATACTGAATAGCGACCATCTCGTTGCCAAGTGCCTGACTCAGCATCACACCGGCAAAATGCTGGATGCTGCCCACACCTGTCGCACCATAATTCAAGCGCGGGGTGCGTTTCAGATACTCAAAATATTCCTTCGCGTCTTTGCCTGGTGCATTGGGTTTGGCGGCAAGCACCAAAGGCACCTCGCCAATCATCGCAATCGGGGTAAAGTCTTTGACGGGATCAAAAGGAAGTTTCGAGTTGACAGCGGGTGCCATCGTAAAGGTAGAAGAGGCGACGAGAAGGGTATAGCCATCATTGCGCTGCTTGGCAACATAGGCCGCGCCAATCGCTGTGCCAGCACCCGGTTTATTTTCAATGATGACAGGTTGGCCCCATTGCGCAGTGAGCTGTTTGGCGAGTTGTCTGGCGACGATGTCGTTGGAGCCGCCAGGCGCGAAAGGAACAACGAGAGTCACAGCTTTGTCAGGAAATGCGCCCCAGGCTGTAGTAGTCAAGAGAGCACAAAAGAGGCAAAGCAGACGTTTAATAGTCGATGCAGCAGCCTGTTTCATGTTAGTTCCCCTGGAGTTTGCCGAGTAACGCAGTCAGATCCGATACATTTTTTGAGTCAAGAGCAAGAGTTGTCTCGAGGATGCGCTGGCTGAATGTTTCAGATTGGGACGCAGTATTTTGTTTAAATTTCCGGATGAAGTCTTCGTCACTCGCTGGATTTTCTGGCTCGCCTTTTGAAAGAGGAATCTCGGTGGAAAACTTCTTTCCCGAAGTCGTTCTTAATTCGATATTTGCCCCACGCTCCCGTGGATAAGCATCCGCCCAGCGCGTGTTGGCGGAACTAGTGACGCGGGAGGCAAGATTTTTAATCTCTTGATTTTGCACAGTCTCAACAGAGTAACGTTCTTCGCCGGCATCTCCGTAGAAAGCCGCCATCGCACAAGAAGAAGCCAGGCTGAACTTTGCGGCTTCAGCCGTTTCTGGCAGTGTGCTGGTGCCACAAAAGCTGATCGCGACCGGATAGGTTGTGACATTAAGGGCATCAATTTCCTGATAGGAAATTTTTTCTTTGCGCATGATGTCCAGAAGACCATCGATGGCAGGATGGATATGACGGCACGCAGCATGAAACTTGATGTACTGCCCCATGATGTAAAAGTCTGAACCGAGCCCGTCAAACAGACCGTCCGTATTCACACTATCTGCCATCGCCTTGAAAAGGCCTTTTTCGCCTTCGAGAGCGGTCATCGGACCTTTTGCGCCTCGCTTGGCGAGCTCGACTGCCAGCACGCCACCCATCGCGGCTTTACCAGGATGAAGCGGCTTGACCATGGCGCCATCATTCAAAATTTCGAGTAAACCGGCACTTTGGAGTGCAGCCATCCCAAGGGCGCTCGCCATTTGCTCTTTGTTGAGATTAAAAAGGACCCCGCAGGCTGCTGCTGCGCCTAGTACCCCAATTGTTCCTGTCGTGTGGAATCCTCGCCCTAAGTGGGAGGGGTTCATAGCCTTGGAGATACGATTAACGATTTCGTAACCGCATACGATTGAAAGAATCAACTGCTTTCCATCAAGTTTCAGTGACTCTGCCACCGCCAGTGCGGCAGGAATAACTGCTACGCCGGCATGAACACCGCCATAGCGAAAACCATCATCCATATCGAGCGCGTGCCCGGCAACGCCGTTACCCAAGGCCGCATGAATAGCGGGGACTTTGCGTGTTGCCCCCATCAGGGTTGATTGAGCCACACCTTCAAGACTTTCCAGGTAGTCAATCGTCATGCGCGGAAAGTCCATTTTCAGGCCGGCAATCGAGACTCCAAGATAGTCAACGATGAGCAGTTTTGTTTTTTCAATAACCTCGGGCGGTAATTGTTCGAATGTTGACTTTGAAAAGTGTTCAGCAAAAGTTTCTAATATTGTTTTCATCGTTTTGTCTCCCTTGACGTCTGGTGTGTAGCGTTAATATTTGAAGGCGATCATATGATGCCCTCAGACTTGAGAGTTCGTATTTCCTGGGCACTCAACCCAAGTTTTTCACCATAGATTTCATCATTATGTTGGCCGAGTCCCGGACTGGCAACAGTTTTGACCCGCTCAGTGCCATGAATAATGAGTGGACTCGCGGGCAGAACAACCCGGCCCAGATCGGGGTCATCAAACCATTCCAGTTGGCCACGAGCGTGCATGTGAGGATCGTTCATGACTTCAATCAGATCACGAACCGGCGCCGCAGGAAAACCAAATTCTTTGCTGAGTTTAAATAGTTCTGCTCTGGTGATGGTGCGTGTCCAAGCCTCGACAAAGTCGTCAGTACGTTTGATGTTTTCAACGCGCACTTTATTCGTAGAGAATCGCTCATCCGTGATTAAGTCTTCGCGTCCCATTGATTTAAGGATCTTCACCCAATGGTCTTCAGTCGCGCACACGATCGCAATATGTCCGTCTTTGGCTTCATAGACGTTATAGGGTGCGAGCGATAAGCCGCCATGACGATTGCCGACACGTTGTGGAACTTTCCCTTTGCTTCTGTAGACCAGGCCGAGGTTGGAGGCCAAGGTTGGGTAGGCAGTTTCTTGCATCGAAACTTCGACAAGCCTGCCGATACCTGTCCTGGTGCGATCAAACAGCGCAGTCATGATCCCCGCGTAGAGATGAACGCCACTTAAAAAATCGATAAATGATGAACCCGAGCGAAGAGGAGGACCTTCTGGATCGCCTGTGACACTCATCGCGCCTGATGAGGCCTGTATCGTGACATCCATCGCTTGATTGTCTTTGTCCGGTCCTGAAAGACCATAACCGGTTCCAGATCCGTAAATGAGTTTAGGGTTGATTTGATGGAGAACGTCCCAGCCCACACCTAAGCGATCCATCACGCCAGGTGTGAAATTTTCAACAAGAATATCGGCATCCGTGATCAGTCTTTTTAAAAGCGCTTTGCCTTTTTCGGTTTTTAGATTAAGCGTCACGCCTTTTTTATTGACGTTGAGCATCACCATGGGCAGCGAAGCACCCCCACTCACTTTGGCGCGAATCCTTGAAGGTTCGCCCAGAATAGGTTCGACCTTGATGACGGTCGCACCTGCTTTAGCCATCAAGAACGTTGCATAGGGCCCTTGATAAATTTGAGTCAGGTCAATGACCGTAATACCTTCAAGGGGTTTGCTGTTCATGTTTTGATGAGTTGAGAGTGGCATTCAGTTTACTTAACCGTTTTCAGGATTTTCTTGGCGATCGACATACGATGCACCTCGCTTGGACCTTCGTAGACACGCATGACACGGGCCTTTTGAGCCATCAAATGCAGGGGGAGCTCTTTAGTGACACCCATTGCACCAAAGGTTTGCATCGCATTATCCAGGACTTCAGTGGCCAGCTCCGTTGCGTAAACCTTGATCATCGAGGCTTCGGTGCGAATGTCCTGACCGAGGTCGAGTTTGCGTGCGGCGTCGCGCACCATTAAGCGACAGGCATGCATCTTGGTGACACCATCGGCTATCCACCATTGAATGGCTTGGCGATCTGAAAGAAGTGAACCAAAGGTGACGCGTTGTTTGGCATGCGAGCTCATCATTTCAAGCGCTCTGCGGCACATGCCAATACACCAGGCACCCATCTGCAGTCTGCGGATATTCAAGCGCAACTGCATGGGTGCAAAACCCTCGCCAATTGCGCCGAGCAAGTTTTCTGCCGGGATGCGACAGTCTTCGAAGGCGATCTCATAGGTCCGATGGCCCGCCAGCATTGGAATTTCGCGCAAAACATTAAAACCAGGTGTGCCGCGGTCAACGATAAACGCTGTAATGCCTTCGTGACGTTTACCTTGGCCGACGCGCGCCATGACAACCGTAAAGTCAGCGCTTTTCATACGGCTGACCCAGATTTTGCGACCATTAATCACCCAGGAGTCGCCATCGCGCTCGGCACGTGTAATCATGCCAGATGGATCGCCACCCGCATTCGGTTCGGAAATGGCAATGCCTGATTTAGCCGTACCAGCGGCATATGGTTCAAGGTATTTTATTTTCTGACTATCGGTAGCGGTCGCCATCAGCATATGCAGATTGGGTGAGTCTGGTGGAAATGAAAAAGGCGTGACCGTTCGTCCGATTTCCTCGTTTAATGCAACAAGAGTCACGCTTGAGAGACCTGCGCCGCCATATTCTTCGGGGGCGTCCAGTGCCCAGAGGCCGAGCTCTTTGCATTTCGCTAATAAAGGTGCCTCTTCCTCCTTGGTCAGGGCGAGATGCTGACCCTGGATTTCACGCTCTAGTACAGCAGATTCGAGCGGCATCAACTCTTGGTCGACAAACTTCGCAACCAAATCCTGAATCATCACCTCATCGCTGTCGAGGCCATCGGTACACGCTTGCAGATCCATCTGATTCTCCAATAATTAATCTGAATACAAAACTAAATTGGTGCTTAACGTCCGTTGAATACGGCGGGACGCTTATCTTTAAATGCTGTCACGGCCTCTTTGTGATCCTCAGTCGAGTACATTGCCGCCATGTGCGACGAGGCCATTTCGAGGTGTGTACGCAGATCCATGGACATACTTTGTTTGGAGGCGCGTTTCATCATCCGCACAGCGAGTTGTGGTTGTGCAGAGATTTGTGATGCCATCTCGTAGGTTGCTGGCATGAGTTGATCATCGTCGACCACTGTGTTGACAATACCCAGGCTCAAGGCTTCAGCTGAATCGACAAAGCGGGCGGTCCAAAATAGTTCGAGCGCTTTAGACATGCCAACAATACGCGGCAAATACCAAGTGCCGCCATCACCAGCAAATAGACCCACCTTGACATATGTTTCCGCAAAGCGCGCGCTCCTTGCAGCGATACGAATATCACCCATCAGCGCCATATCCATCCCAGCGCCAGTAGCGACACCGTTGACGGCCACAAGAACTGGCTTGTCAATGCTCTCAAGAGTAAGAGGGATTTGGTGAACATGATCAGATAGAAAGAGCTTTCGGCTGTATGCACTATCCTCTTTGCGATTGTGCATATTGCCGACATCGCCGCCTGAGCAAAAGCCTTTTCCGGTTCCTGTCACAACGATTACGTGCACATCCTCGCGCGATGCAGACTCGCGCAGCGCGAGCGCCCAAGCCTCGAGCATTTCAGCAGTAAAGGCATTGTATTTGTCTGGACGATTCAAACGAATCGTGGCGATTTTTTCATGGACATCGAAAACAATCTGATCAGTCATCGGGCACGCCTAAAGTCTAAGAAATGGTTAAGTACGACCGTTATGACCTATCATATCAAAAATAGAATGTTTGTCTGTTTTGAATGATGGGGTTGAAGTATGGTCATTAAGAAAAAAGAACCAGGCGTGGCGGCCGTTAATCGGGCGCTCTCCATTCTGCTGGCATTTGATAAAAGTGTCGAGGGTATGACCCTTGCGGAAATCTCTGCTGCAACCGGCCTGTATCACAGCACGATCCTGCGTCTGTGCGAATCTCTCGAGCACGCTGGCTTTATCAATCGTCTCGATGATGGACGCTTTATGCTGGGTGCCACGCCGTTCTATCTTGGCATGCTTTACCAGGAAACATTTCGAATTTGGGATTACGCGGCACCCGTACTCAGAACGTTGGTAAGGGATACTAAAGAAACCGCGGCGATTTATATACGCGAAGGCAATGATCGGATTTGCCTTCACCGAATGGTCCAGCCAAGAGCCGTTCGAATGCACGTTAGAGAAGGTGAAAGAGTCGAGCTCGACAAAGGGGCCGCGGGCAAGGTATTGCTGGCATTTTCCGGTGAGCCAGGCGATCGTTTCGATATCATTCGACAGAGCTACTACGCTGTCTCATTGTCTGAACGTGGTTCCGAGGCTGCGGCGATCGCTTGTCCGGTGTTTGGGCCCAAACAGAAGTTGATTTGTTCGATCTCGCTTGGCATGCCGGTTTTCCGTTTTGATCGAAAAGTATTCAAGGAATTTTTACCCTTGGTGATGAACGCAGCCGCTGCCGTTACCAAAAAATGTGGTGGTGATCCCGCAGTGTTTTCACCACCCTTTAAGCACATCTCTAAAATCAGTTTTATAACCAAAAAATAGAGTGCATCGTTCGTTTTAATCCGTTAGCTTGATATTTCGTTCCTTGGCCACTTTTTGCCATTTATCAAGCTCCTGATTCATATACTGACCAAAGTCCTTGGCTGACATCGTGTAGGGTGTCGCAGCTTCTTTAGAAAATATCTCTTTCATTTTCGGTGACTGGGCCACTTCGCTGATGGCTTTGTTGAGCCGATCGACAATTGGCTGCGGCGTATTGGCGGGTGCGAGGAACCCCCACCAGACATCCACTGAGTAGCCCGGGATGGCTTGAGCCATAGAGGGGAGCTCAGGGTAAAAGGGAGAGGGCGTTGAGGTCGTGACAGCAATGGGTCGAATTTGATTGGCGCGCAAGGCGCCACCGACAGAAGCGGGGGTGGCGATCAGTGCCTCAACGCGGCCGCCCACCATGTCTGTGAGAGCCGGCGAAATTCCTTTATAGGGAATGTGAGTCATTTGAATCCCGGCCATCGAGTTCATGAGCTCTGTACTCAGGTGCGCGATTGATCCAATCCCTGCGGTGGCGTAATTCACTTGTTGAGATCCTGCGGAGCGAACCAGTTCTTCAGTTGTTTTGTAGGGGGTATGGTTGGCCACAACGAGCAGCAACGCCCCTTGAGCAACCATCGCCACTGGTGTGAATGAAGTGCGGTGATTGAAAGGCAGATTAGTGTCAACGGCCGCACGGGTGACAAATGAGTTGGAACTAAAAAGCAAGGTGCCGCCATTTGGCTTGGCGCGCGCAACTTCGGCTGCACCGACTACTCCGCCCGCGCCAGGTTTGTTGTCTACGATAACGTTGACACCCAACTTGGCGCTAAGCTGTTCACTAAACGCCCGTGCAAAAATGTCGTTGCTGCCGCCCGTCGTAAAAGGAACGACGATTTTGATGGTGGATGGCAGTGCCGCTTCAGTGGCTATCGAAGCCGTGCCCAGCGCAGTCAGCATCAAGGCAAAGCTTGACTGCGCCAGTCGAATAAACGTTTTTTTCATTATTGTCCCCTCATTTATAGACGATATGTCTATTTGTGATTATGCAGTATTTTTTAGCTGAGGAGACAATCTTGATTACTGTGCTTTAATCCCTGCCGACTGGATGACGTCACCCCACTTCTCTAACTCTGCACTTAAATGGCTCGCTAATTGCTTGGAGCTTCCTCCAAGAGGTGTGGCACCGATGGCAGCGAGTTTTTTTAGAAATTCAGGATCTTTTAAAACCTGATTGATCTCGCTGTTCATCTTTTCGACAATTGCAGTGGGTGTGCCTTTTGGGGCTAATACGGCAAACCAGGTCGAAGACTGCAACTTTGGGAAGCCAAGCTCCTTAGTCGTGGGAACATCCGGTAAGGCTGGTGAACGTGTGTCAGACAAAATAGCCAATGCCTTGACCTTGCCCGCTTTGACTTGCCCTGCAATGCCAGGCACCAACTGGAACATTAACTGAATGTCATTGGCAATCATGTTGGTCGTTGCTGTGCCAGGTGCGTTATATGGGATGTGCACCATTTTTGCGCCGGTCTGACTCATAAACAGTTCACCTGCCAAGTGCATCGAACTACCGATCCCTGTTGAGCCAAAATTCAGCTTGCCGGGATTGCTTTTGGCGAAATCAACGAATTCTTTTAGCGTATTGACGGGTTGACCATTATTCACAACAAGAATATTTGGCACATCACAGATTAGCGCAACGGGTTCAAAATCTTTTTGTGAATCAAAACCAGGCGTAGTGTAGAGCTTGGGGCTCACAGCGAGCGTACCCGCCCAAGAGAAAAGAAAGCGGTAACCATCGGGGGCGTATTTCGCAACAGCGGCCGCACCAATGTTGCCATTGGCGCCTGGTTTGTTTTCGATGATAACGCTGGTCTTTAGTCGTGTGGCGAGTTGCTCGGCCAGCATCCGGGCGATCGTATCCCCTGTGCCGCCACCACCTGGAGCAGGTACTGTAATTTGAATGGGTTTGCCTGCCTCTGGCCATGTTTGAGCAGAGACAGAAGCGACAGCTGTGGTCGCAAAGAGCATGGCGGCAGATATTCTTTTGATACAGGATTGCATGGATATCTCCTGATGTATGTCAAGCGGATGGAAAAACAGGTTCGCCTAAGTTGAGCATCAAGCGATTCGCCCAAGCAAAGATGGCGACCGAATGAATCAGGTCGAGAATTTCAGCTTCGGAGAGGCCGACGTCTTTTAGTGCCTGAATGCTTTGGGCGGAGATATTGTCCGGACGCTCAGTCAGTTCGATGCTGAATTGAACAATCGCTTTTTCACGCGCAGTCGTACCTGCAGTACGTGGCTCTTCAAATACTTGTTTGATCGCGTCGGTGCGTTTGGCCAGTTGCTCAAATCGTTGAGCATGCACAGAAGCACAATATACGCAGCCATTGATGCGCGATACAACTGCGGTCGACAGTTCCCGCTCTGCGCGAGGCATACCACCCGGAGCATACATAATGGCGTTAAAGGCGGCTGAGCGCTGACGCAGAATTTCTGGTTGGTGCGCCAGAAATAAATAGTAGTCGGACACTTTGGCCTTTGGATGACTTTCTTCGAGGATCTCGATTTGCTCTGGTGTGGCACCATCAATATTGACCACATCGAGCCAGGCTTTCCAGTCAAGCGTTTCGTTCGTAAAACCCTTGATGCGGATCACTTCGTTCATGATTGCGCTCCGTATGCTTTCAGTGCTTTAAGACCTGCTGAGACACGTACCTGATAGGAAACAAACGCAATCAGTTGTGCAAGCGCGGTAATTTGTGGCGTTGTTAATCCTGAGGCCTTGAGTGTGAGTAAGGCCTGCTTGTCCGCTTTGATGGGATCGGTAATGAGCGTATGGGTAAATGATAGTATTTGTTTGAGGCGTGCATCTTGAAGCTGGTCGATCTTGCCTTGTGAGACGGATTCAATAATTGGGGCAGGGACGTTCATCGCGTGCAAACGCTGAACATATTCCTCGCGGAGCTCGGATGAGGGCGTGAGCGCACAAGCAAGCAAAGCGACTAGTAAGCGCTCGCTGGACGGCAATCCCTCGATGGGGGCGCCGAGCAACAGATCCTCACTTGCCTGCGTGGCATCTACAACTTTTGCGCGTTGGTGGCGGGTGTCAAATGCAAGGGAGCCTGGCTTGAGCCCAAGAATTCGATCCAGTGTGTCTGTCTGTGCGGCATAAAAGGGCGGAGTCGTCATGCATCTTCCTTCATGGTTAAAGGTGGTGCCGGTGACCATTCGTCACCCAAAATTTCGGGTTCGGCAAAATTTTTGATATTTTCAAAGTGCTGCTCGACATCTTCCCGATAAAAAAGACTTGCCAAGCCCTGGGCGAGTTTTTTAGCGCCATCGCTGATGGCAGGGATATCGCCGGAAACCGTTCCATGCGAGAGCGCAGCCGGGTAGCAAAAAACATGGATACGATCAAGGCCCCGCTTACTGCCCGGCTGTTTTTCCTGTAACTCAAAGTTCGGGCCAAGATCCGGTGAATCCGACAACTCTCGGTCTTCTTGGCCGGAAGGCTGTGCAAAGCGATCACCCCAGGCACGAATATGCGGCGCGAGGGCTGCGTATTCAGGTCGAGCGAGCCAGTCAATTTTGAAGCCCGTTGCGAAGATCACAAAATCCAGTTCAAACACGCCCTTTGGTGTTTCAAGACTGATAGTTTGATTCGCCTTGACACTCACTTTTTCGATGGGGCACCCGATATTGAATCTGGCGTTTTCGTACCTGGAGACGCGCAATGTGCTGCCGCGTGGTGGAGGCACTTGCTGAGTATTAATATAGTGACGGATCCGCCATTTCCATTCATCGGGCAAATCAGAGTGCCCATGTGTCAGGCCGGGGTTGCCGGCACCTTTGCCCTTGTTCACTCTCGGAATGTCAGCGCGCCTGATCAACATGTCCACGCTCATCGCACCACACTCCAAGGCGGTGGCCGCGCTATCCATCGCGGATGCCCCGGCGCCAATCACCCCGACACGTTTACCCTTGAGCGTCTGGTAGTCCAACGCGTCAGAAGAGTGAGCACGTAAGTGCGCTGGGATTTGGCAGGCGAAATCAGGCAAGGACGGTCCTCCCAGCCCATCTCGACCTGAGGCGATGACCACTCTGCGTGCCAAGAGTGTTTGGACACCAGACGGCGCTTGGACCACAAGCTCCACCAATTGATCTGAGCGTGGCGTGATATTCAAAATGTGATGTTCATTCCGAATATCGAGTACGTTGACTTTGCGATACCAGCGTAAATAGTCCATCCATTGGATACGCGGAATTTTGTCGAGTACAGTCCAGGCCTCTTGACCATACTGAGCTTCGTACCAGGCGCGAAAAGTCAGCGCAGGCAGTCCGAGGGCGGGTCCTGTGAGTTGTTTTGGGGAACGCAGGGTTTCCATGCGAGCCGTCGTGACCCAAGGCCCTTCGAGTCCGGCAGGCGCACGATCAAACAGTACGGGTTTCATACCAAGATGTGTGAGAGCTGTACCCACAGTCAAGCCTGCCATGCCTGCACCAATGACGGCGACTTCAATCGTGGGTAAGCCCGCAATAGTCTTGCTGATGACCCATGGTTTTGCTGGCAGCTCCAGCCATGCCAAGTCTTGCTTAAGTCTGGCCTCAAGTGCCTCGAGGCCAGTAGGGTGGGGCGTTTGCATACGTAAATTTACCGAGAAGGCATGTTGTTACTAATTATGTCCACCCTCTCAATATAAAGGCAAATCTTTCTTGTTTATAAGTAAATGGCCTTAGGTGGTGGATACCCTCCCAGATACATGATCCTCAGGAAATGATTCATCATTGTTTTTCCAGAGCGGATGAAAAACCAAGGCTAAAACAGAGATGGCGGCAGCACACATGATGACGAGGGCCGGTGCCATATCGATATGAAGCTTGCTGACCAGATATTCGGTCAGCATAGGTGCCAGCCCACCAATGACGCCCACTGACAGGCTGTAACCAAAGGCAATCACTGTGACGCGCACTTTGGGCGGCACAATGCTTGCCATGCAGGCGCAGAAGGGTCCACTAAATAAACCATGACCCGTTGCAAGTAACACTGACCCCAGCAGCATCAAGGGTAAGGCGCCACTTTTAAAAAGTAAAAAGATCGGCCAGGCAAACAGTAGTGATATTGAAGCGCCAAGAATGACGGTTCTCACCCGTCCGATGCGATCTGCCAGCAGACCGCCGAGCACGGTCACCACACAGCATAGCGCCAGGCTGACAAGATTCACAATAAAGGCAAGGGTGTTGCTCACGCCAGCCTCTTTGACAATCCAAGGGACCACGTACATGAAGCCGACGAATGATACGGCTCCGGTGGCGGCGTTGGCTAGACCAATCGCGAGCATCTGTCGCCAATAAATTTTGAAGGCATCCAGCACGGGTGATGCGCTGGCTTGATCCTTGGAGATGCTATCCGGAGCGATGGATCTTCTGACAATCAGACCGATCAGTGTCAGCAAGATGCTGGCGATAAAAGGCACACGCCATCCCCATTCGTTCATCACGGTCTCGCCAAGACTCGCCGTACAAACAAAAGCGACCAGAGAGCCTAAAAGCAATCCAAACATTGCACCCAGGGGACTAAAGCTGCCGGCAAAACCGCGATCTTTAGCTGGTGCGCGCTCAACCAGAAAAACGATGGCGGCAGAGTATTCACCGCCAACAGACAGACCTTGTATCAGGCGCATGAGCAAAAGCAAAATGGGTGCCCAGATACCGATCGCATCGTAGGTCGGTAAAAATCCAATGATGAGCGTAGGTAAGGAGATCATCAGCACAGAGATTTGCAGAGCCATCTTTCTGCCGATTTTGTCTCCGATCGTACCGATCAATATGCCGCCAATCGGACGCATCAGCATGCCCGCCGCAAATCCACCATAACTCGCAAGTAATCCTGTGACAGGATCGTCGGTTGGGAAAAAGTGTTTAGCAAAATAATGCGCCAAGTAGGCATACACAATGAAATCATAGAACTCGATCGCATTGCCTATGGCGCCGGCGATCATGTTTCTTCGGTAGGTATGATTGATTTGCATGTAAAAAAGGTGCAACGAGTGTGCGTCAAGGGTAGGAGGGGTCTTAGTTGGGCGTTATTCTATCGAGTAACGGTTTCAATCAATACCGTAACCGTTAAAAAAATTCCGACAAATACTGACATCATTAAGGAAGTGAGAACATGATTGATCGACTCGACCACTTGGTACTGACGACCTCGCGCGAAGAGGCCTGTATCGATTTCTACACACGTATTCTTGGCATGAAGCTAGATATATTTGTTGGGGGTACACCACCCGCCGAACGAAAGGCATTTAAGTTCGGCGTACAAAAAATCAATCTGCATGTTCAGGGCGCGGAGCTCACGCCCAGGGCGCATTTGCCAGCGCCGGGCGCGCTTGATTTATGTTTCATCGTTTCGATCCCATTGGATAAGGTGATCGAGCAAATCAGCCGTGCGAATTGGCCAATTTTGGAAGGCCCTGTGCAGCGCACCGGTGCAACAGGAAAGATCCGCTCAATTTATATTCGCGATCCCGATTTCAATTTGATTGAGTTGTCTGAATTGATTTGAGCGGACCGCCCAGGCATTAAGCAGATTTAATCTGAATGATGGCTTCGATCTCAACAGTCATGCCGCCAGGCAGGGATCCCATACCTACGGCTGAGCGCGCATGTTTGCCGGCTTCTCCGAGCACCTCTACCAATAGGTCGGAGCAGCCGTTGATGACTTTCGGATGATCGCCAAAGCTTGGCTCTGCATTGACCATGCCTAAAAGTTTAATCACAGCCTCTACGCGGTCGAGGGACCCCACCGCCTGCCTGATCGTCGCCAGCATTTGCAAGCCGATTTGACGGGCATCGCGGTAGCCGTCCTCTACGGAATGATTAAGACCGAGTCGTCCAACGACGACGCTGCCATCAGGTTTGCGCGGACCTTGGCCAGAAAGATATAAGAGCGAGCCTGCTTGTCGCCACATGACAAAGTTGGCGATGGGGCTTGGGACCTCTGGAAGCTCCAGGCCCAACTGTTTCAAGCGTTGTTCGGGTGTCATCTTTTATCTCCTTAGTGATTGGTATTGATTAAACCAGAACAATCCAGTCAAAGTAACTTTCCGGGATTCATAATTTGATTTGGATCGATCGCGCGTTTGATCGAAATCATTAGATCCATTTCAACGCTTGACTTATAACGCCGTAATTCGTCGCGACGCAAGGTTCCGACGCCATGTTCAGCACTGATGCTGCCATTGAATTGCGCCACAAGATCATGAATGCGCTTGTTCAAAACAGAGGTTTTTGTTTTGTAATCATCTGGCGTAACTTCAAGTGGCAACAAGACGTTGTAATGAAGGTTGCCATCTCCGATGTGTCCAAAATTAATAATTGGATAATCAGGAAAGCTGCTGAGTACCGCTTGATCCGCTTCTTTAGTAAATGTTGCAAGGCTTGAAATAGGCAGGGCAATATCATGTTTCACTGCCTTGCCCGCTTTGACTTGCGCCAATGAAATGCCTTCGCGTAGCTTCCACATTGAAAGGCTTTGCGATTCGCTCATCGCGACTACGCAATCTTCAATTAGGTCATCTTCGATCGCCGTAGACAGCGCAGTGTGAAGCATATCTTGCAGGCCACCCATCCTGGTGTCAGCGAGTTCAATCAAGGCGTAATAGGGATAGACTTTTTCGAGCGGTGATACGTGGGCATCAAGATGCCGTGTCACGAGCGCCAAACTTGGTCCCGACATCATCTCGAAAGCGCTCAGGCGCGGACCGCATGCAGACTGTAGGCGACTGAGTAAAGTCACAACCTGGTCGAGTTGCTGGGCACCCACCCATGCGGTGACACGACCGGCTGGCGCAGCGAACAGCTTGAGCACGACGCCAGTGATGATGCCCAATGAGCCCTCGGAGCCGATGAACAAGTCTTTTAAGTCGTAGCCGGTATTGTCTTTGCGCAGCCCGCGCAGTCCATTCCAGATGCGGCCATCTGGCAAGACAGCTTCTAGTCCAAGTGTCAGTTCACGCGTGTTGCCATACCGAAGCACGCCGGTTCCACCCGCGTTGGTAGCCAGGTTTCCACCGATGGTGCAGCTGCCCTCGGCGCCCAGACTCAAGGGAAAATATCTGCCGACCTCTCGAGCCGCTTTTTGAATATCGGCGAGGATGACGCCTGCTTCGGCTGTGAGGGTGTTGTTTATTGGATCGACGTCATAAATGCGTTTCATGCGGTTCAGTGAAAGCACGACTTGCGCACCGCTCATGTCAGGCGTAGCGCCACCACTCATTCCTGTGTTGCCACCTTGAGGAACGACTGGAGTGTGTGTCTGATGGCATAAGCGCATCACAGCAGAGACTTCGCCCGTGGTGCGCGGTCGAACGACCGCCACGGTACGACCATGCGCTTTGCCAAGCCAGTCATTGACATAGAAGTCTTGGTCCGCAGGATCAACCAAGACGCCGTCTTCGCCGACGATATGCAGCAAACGCGACGTTAATTCTTTTTGCTTCATGGGGTCCTGCGTCATGTGTTTCTTACCAACCTAAGAGTGTTCTGCCAATTGCCATCGCGGTTGCCGCTTGAGTAGGCTCCACCACAGGGATACTGAGCTGTTTTTCTAACCATGCGCGATGGGCAGCCATCCCTGCGCACCCTAAGACTACGACGTCAGCGAGATGTGTATCGCGCAACTGCTGGCCGGCTCGAAGTAAGCCCGCGCGCGTCCGATCTGTATCGATGAGGTCAGTGACGTTCATGCCCAGAGGCACCTCGGCCACAACCCGTTCGGTCAGACCCATTGCGCCAAACATACGTCCATGCCGAGGGATCGATTGTCGCAGGATCGCAATGACGCCAACTCGGTGTCCCCGGGTCAATGCGGTTAAAACGCCGCATTCGCTGATGCCCAGCACGGGGCGAGAAGTAGCCTCGCGCATGGCGTGCAAACCTGGGTCGCTGAAGCACGCGACGACAAATGCGCCTACAGCTTCGCCATGTTCGGCATCAAGTTTTTTTACCAGGCGCACCAAGGGGAGCGTGACGTGCTCGACATCCAGTTGTGTTTGAATGCCAGGGGGACCTTCGCTCAGTGTTAAGGACTGAATCTCAGGACCACCAGGAATTCGTAGCACATTGAGTGCCTGATCGTATGCATCGGTCACCGCTTGAGTCGAATTGGGATTGATAACAAAAATCTTCTTGGACATGCGTCTCTCCTTGTTTGCTCCAGTCTAGCAGTGCACTTGCATGTTTTATATTGTCATTTTATGTGCAAGCATTAACATAGTGTTATGGTTTACGGATCGTTTGTGACTAACCAAGCTGCAGCGTAAAGGCACAGTTAAAGGGCTAGAACTTATGCAACTGAATCTGAGGCAAATTGAAGTGTTTCGAGCAGTTATGACGGCAGGATCAATCAGTGGTGCTGCCAAGTTGCTGTTCGTTTCTCAGCCTGCGATCAGTCGTCTGCTCTCTCATACAGAGCAAAGGCTTGGCTTTGGGCTCTTTGAGCGCGTCAAAGGCCGCCTGTATCCAACGCCGGAGGCCAGACAACTCTACAAAGAGGTCGAGGCGGTTTACGATGGAGTGCGACGAGTTGAGGAATTGGCCAACGAGTTGTCTGAAAAACGCAGCGGGATCCTGCATTTGGTATCGAGCCCAAGCATTGGCCATATGCTTATTCCCATGGCGATTACCGCGTTTCATCAGACGCATCCAGAGGTCAAAGTCACTTTTCAGCCACTTACGGTTGTTCCCTTGACACAGATGCTGCTTGAACGGCGTGCTGATCTTGGTGCAGTCATCTTGCCCTCGCAGCATCCTAATCTATCTTCTGAGGCGATCGGACAAGGTAACTTGGTGGCTATTTTTCCGTACAGTCACCCCCTGGCCAGCAGATCGATGTTAACGATTGAAGACTTGTTGCCTTTCCCGCTTGTGTCATATCGTAGCGAGACCCCATTTGGAACGCTGGTGGAACAAATGTTTCAAGAGGCCGGTCATGTGCGGCGTGTCGCGATCGAAGTCAGTTCGCCGCATAACGCCTGTACGCTTGTAAAAGCTGGCGGTGGCGTGGCTATCGTGGATGCATTTTCTGCCCACAGTGCCGCCGGTGACTTTGTGGTGCGACCCATCGCGCACACTAAAACTCTTGCTATCAACTTAGTGCAGTCGCGCTTCGAGCCGCTCTCTCAGCTTGCGCAAGATTTCGCGCGCGTATTGCGCATGACTGTAAAAGAGCAAGGCTTTGAAATGCCATCGTCATTCAATGAGCATTGAGGCACTCTATAACAGTAGGTTATGGATGAGTAATAAAAAAACAAGTGATGTTGTAGGGCAAGAAAGATAGCATTCGGGAGAAGGCATGCGAAATGGTGTGCCATGTCGATTTTCTCGGAGATGCAATGCCTGCCCCACTCAATGCTTATGGTGTATTTACTATTTGTCCAACGCCCTTTGACGACAATCTTAAGGTCGACACTGAAAGTATCAAAAGCCTGGTCGACTTCTTACTTGATACTGGTATCACCGGCTTGGCGATTTTGGGGTTTTTAGGCGAACTGCACAAACTGTCCAATGCCGAGCGACAGCTCGTGACAAAAACTTTCATTCAGCATACAAAGGGTCGCGTACCAGTCTGGGTCGGTGTTCGTGCGCACGGGATTACCGGTGCGATTGAGCAAGCGCAGGAAGCGCAGGATGCAGGCGCAGATGCTGTGTTTGCCGCACCGTTGGACAATGCAAGCGATGCAATCCTGTTCGATTACTACAAGGCTGTTGCAGACGCGATCAAGATCCCAGTTGTCATTCATGATTTCCCCGACTCATTTGGCACGGAAATCAGACCAGAGGTTGTCGCGCGTCTCGCCAAGGAAGGCGGCGTACATATGATCAAGATGGAGGAGCCTCCTGTTGGTCCGAAAATCAGTCGTATCCGTGAGTTGGCGGGTGACGAAGACATGAAGATATTCGGTGGACTTGGTGGAATGTTCTTTTTGGAAGAGCTACAGCGTGGCGCAGTTGGAACAATGACTGGCTTTGCCTATCCAGAGGTACTGGTCGAGATCTATAACCGCTATGCCTCGGGTGATCATGTCGGCGCCGCCGCCGTGTTTGACCGCTATTGCCCGTTGATCCGATACGAGTTTCAACCCAAGCTTGGTTTAGCGTTGCGCAAGTATGTCTACCAAAAGCGAGGCGCGATCCACAGCCATGCGATCCGCTCGCCAGGAATGCGGATCGATGCTCTCACAATCAAAGAACTTGAAGCCACGATCGCACGGGTCGGCTTGTCTTCAACTGCTAGGGGTCGTCAGGCGGTTAAAGCCTAAAACACGTCGAAAAATAGATCAACATACACCCTCTCTTTGAACGGAAACTGGATGATGAGCACAAGCACAACATTTGATGTCACGATACGCAACGGGCGTATTTGTACCGCAAATGAAACGTATTACGCTGACATTGGCATTCGAGACGGTGTGATCGCTACGATTGCGCAAAACCTTCCGGCAGGCAAGCAAGATTTCGATGCTACGGATCGCTGGGTACTGCCAGGTGGTATCGACAGCCACTGTCACGTTGAACAGCTATCTGGCATGGGGATGATGTGCGCGGATGATTTTTACAGCGCGACAGTTTCCGCAGCATTTGGTGGCACCACGACTATCGTGCCTTTTGCCGCACAGCATCGAGGGAACAAAATCCCCGAAGTCGTGGCGGATTACTCTAAGCGCGCCGCTGAAAAAGCAGTCATCGACTATGGTATTCATCTCATTTTGGCAGATCCGACTGCCGAAGCAATCGAGAAGCATTTACCAGAAGTCATCAAAAACGGGATTACGTCATTCAAAATTTATATGACATACGACCGTATGAAACTTGATGATTATCAAGTGCTTGATGTGTTGGAGTGCGCGGGCAAAGAGGGCGCCTTGGTGATGGTGCATGCCGAAAATAACGACATGATTCGGTGGATTGCCCGTCGCTTGGTCGATCGCGGATACACCGCACCTAAGTATCATGCCGTCGCGCACACGGCTCTTGCCGAGAGCGAAGCGACCAATCGTGCGGTTGCAATGGCCAGGCTCGTGGATGTCCCCTTGCTCATCGTTCACGTAGCGGGTCAGGAAGCAGTACGTGTCATTCATGCTTCACAAGCGCTTGGTCTGCCTATTCACGCTGAAAGCTGTCCGCAGTATTTATTTCTGACAGCAAAAGATATTGATCTACCAGGATTGGAGGGCGCAAAGTTTTGCTGCAGTCCTCCCCCTGGAGACGAGGCGTCTCAAGAGGCGGTCTGGCAAGGGCTCATCAACGGAACGTTGCAAATGTTTTCCTCCGATCATGCGCCGTACCGCTTTGACGAGTCGGGCAAATTGCCAAAGGGTGATGCGACAACATTTAAGGACATGGCCAATGGCGTGCCTGGTCTGGAGGTCCGTATGCCACTCCTTTTTTCAGAAGGTGTATTGAAAGGGCGTATGACGATCGAGCGTTTTGTCGCCGTCACAGCGACTAATCATGCTCGCACGTATGGCATGTACCCACAGAAAGGCGCAATCGCGGTGGGGAGTGATGCGGATCTGGCGATCTGGAATCCGCAAAAAGATGTCACGATCTCCAAAAGCATGTTGCACGATAACGTCGGCTACACGCCATACGAAGGTCGCCAGATTACCGGATGGCCTGAGCAGGTGTTTAGTCGTGGACGACTGGTCGTGTCCGATGGTGAACTAAAGGTTGCGCGTGGTTCTGGAAAATTTGTGAAGCGTTCGACGCCGGAACCAGTGCTGCGTCAGCGTTTGAATGGCAATCCAAACTCTGTGATGCGTAAATATTTTTCTGTTGATCCTTCGGAGAAGCACTAATCATGGGTAAACGTCCCTTTGGTTTGGCCGTTGCCCAACTCGGCCCGATTCAACCTCAAGATACCCGCAAGCAGGCGGTTGCTCGTTTGCTCGAGATGATGAAAGAGGCCGCAAGCCGTGGCGCCAAAATGGTGGTGTTTCCTGAGTTGGCATTGACTACATTTTTTCCGCGCTACTGGATGACCGAACAAGAGGCAATCGATCGTTATTTTGAAAAAACGATGCCCAGTCCAGACACTCAGATCCTGTTCGATACCGCGAAAAAGCTCAATATCGGCTTTTATCTTGGTTATGCGGAGGTCTCTAAGGAAGGCAAGTGTTTCAACACTGCGATACTCGTGAATCAACAAGCTGAGATTGTCGGCCGTTATCGAAAAATTCACTTACCAGGTCATAGCGATAACAAAGTTCATGCCCCCTTTCAGCATCTTGAAAAGAAATATTTCGAGGTCGGTAACGAGGGATTTAATGTGTGGGAAACGATGCATTCACGCATTGGCATGCTGTTATGTAATGACCGTCGTTGGGGTGAGGCATGGCGTGTCTTGGCATTGCAAAACGCAGAGATTGTAGCGGTTGGCTACAACACGCCTTCACAAAATATTCACTGGAATGAGCCACCTCATTTAAGAATGTTTCATCATCTTCTGTCTCTGCAGGCTGCTGCCTATCAAAACTGCGTATGGGTCGCAGCCGCAGGAAAGGCGGGCAAAGAAGATGGATTCCACCTATTCGCCGGTTCCGCCATTGTGGCGCCAACCGGAGAAATTGTTGCCCAAGCGCAAGGTGAAGATGACGAGGTGATTTTCTGCCAAGCCGACCTCGCATTGGGTGACGCCTTTAAGCAGCACATCTTTAATTTTGCCGCCCATCGGCGACCCGAGCACTACACGTTGATTACCGAGCGCGTAGGACCTGGGGCCGCTTTGGGTCAACCTCCACAGCTTTAAAAAGGACTGATGATGACTAGCTTTAATTCACTCTCTAAGCGTGCCGCACGATTTGGAATAGCCATTGCACTGAGTGCGACATGCGCCGCAGCTGCTTGGGCAAACAAGCCTCTCGTCACAGGTGTTGATGCGACCTTTGCGCCGCATGCGATGCCCAAACTCGGTGGCGGGATTGACGGCTTCAACGTCGAGCTTGGTCAAGCCTTGGCTAAGCAGCTTGGAACCACGATCAAAATCGATGGCACTGAATTTTCAGCTTTGATCCCTGGCTTGAATGCTAAAAAGTACGACTTCGTTCTTGCCCCGACTACAGTTACTGAAGCCCGCGCGAAGGCTTTGCTTTTTTCCGAAGGCTATCTGAATACTGACTTCGCATTTGTTCAGGACAAGAAGACGCCTGATATGAAGTCACTAGACGATCTGAAAGGCAAAACCATCGCAGTCAATAAAGGTTCAGCCTACGAGAACTGGGCCCGCGATAACGCTGCCAAGTACGGCTTCAAATATGATGTGTACGCGACGAACGCGGATGCTTTACAAGCTGTTCAGTCTGGTCGTGCCTATGCGAATATGGCTGGCAATACCGTTGCGGCATGGGCAGCCAAGCAAAATCCCACTGTAAAGATGACCTATGTGTTGCCAACAGGGTTAGTCTGGGCGCTCGCTTTCCGCTTGGATGATAAAGAGGGTCGAGATCGTATTTCAAGCGCACTGAAATGTCTGAAGCAAAACGGCACTGTATCCAAGTTAGCGCAGAAGTGGTTTGGATTCACGCCAGCACCTGGTTCGGTTGCTGTCACAGTGACGCCAGGGCAGGGAGTTCCCAATATGCCTGGTTACGATCCCACACCCGTCAACCTGAAGTGCTGATTTCAGTGCACCTCCTCTACATTGTTTGGATTGCGTGATGCAAAGCCCGATTCTGAAAATAACCGGACTACATAAATCTTTTGGTGACAACGAAGTGCTCAAAGGCATTGATTTGAACGTCACAAAAGGACAATTAGTTTTCATGATCGGGCCGTCCGGCTCAGGAAAGAGTACCTTGCTGAGATGTTGTAATAGACTGGAAGAGCCTAGCGCAGGTTCGATTTTGGTGGACGATGAGGACATTACTGCTCGCGGTGCGAATCTCAATCGTATTCGCCAGAACATCGGCATGGTCTTCCAGCATTTCAATCTTTATCGTCACATGTCTGTTTTGGATAATGTGACCTTGGCTTTACGCAAAGTACAAAAACTGCCAAAAGACCAAGCGCACGCCCGCGGACTGGAGGCGCTTAAACGTGTCGGACTACTAGACAAAGCCACAGCGTATCCTGATCAACTCTCAGGGGGACAGCAACAGCGGGTCGGGATTGCGCGTTCGCTTGCACTGCGTCCCAAAGTGGTGCTGTTTGATGAGCCCACTAGCGCGCTCGATCCTGAGCTTGTGGGTGATGTGCTTAAAGTCATGCGCGAACTCAAGGAAGACGGCATGACGATGGTCGTTGTCAGTCACGAAATGGGTTTCGCGCGTGCTGCTGCGGATCATGTGGTCTTCATGGATGCGGGACAAATTGTTGAGCAAGGCCCTCCATCGCAAATTTTCGGTGCGCCGACACACCCACGCACGCAAGCTTTTTTGGCTCGCATGAGCGAGCACACCGCTTAACGATGGCTGATTGACTTACATGGATCTGAAAGCACTCGTCTTCTCTTTTTTTAACCTTGAGATCGCTTGGGAATACTTACCGGATATTCTCAAGGGAATGGTTGTCACGATTGAGCTTGGAATTGTCGTTGCACTCACGGGCTTGTTTGTTGGAATGATTCTCGCGGTATTACGCGCACTTCAAATCAAAACACTTAATTTTTTCATTATTTGTTTTGCTGACATCATGCGTGCCTTGCCTCCTCTCGTGGTCATCATGATGTTGTTTTTCGCCTTTCCATATATTCAGATATCAATGTCGGCCTTTACAGCGACGTGGTTATCGCTCTCTCTTGTATTGGCAGCTTTTGTTGAGGAAATATGTTGGGCCGGTATCGTGTCGGTCCCCAAAGGCCAATCAGAAGCCGCTCGATCAACTGGCTTGAATTGGTTGCAAAGTATGCTGTATGTCGTATTGCCTCAGGCGGTTCGTCTGACTGTCGCGCCCCTGACTAATCGCGTCATCGCCATCACCAAAAGCACGGCACTGGGTTCTGTCGTGGGTTTGAGCGAGGTGTTGAACAACTCTCAGTCAGCGATGAGCAACTCTGGCAATGCTACGCCCTTGATGCTGGGTGCGATCGGATGTTTGGTGATCTTCATTCCAGTCGTTCTGCTTGGACGATGGACCGAGACGCGTTTTCGCTGGAAGCAATAGAGAGCAACATGGACGAGATTCTTAAGAGCTTCTTCAATATCCCGATTTATATCGAGGTCGCCCCCTTTCTGTTAAAGGGCTTGCTCAATACGCTGTTGTTGTCGGCGCTTGTGATCCCCTTCGGTCTAGCATCAGGTCTACTCGTCGGCGTGCTGTCTATCACGCTTAAAAGGCGCTGGGCCCGCGCACTCCTTGCCATATACATCGATGTATTCAGAGCCTTGCCGCCACTTGTGTTGTTGATCTTTATCTATTACGGCACACCCTTTCTCGGGTGGGAGCTTCCCAAGCTACTCGCGGTCGTCATTGGCTTTATGTTGAATAACTCATCCTATTATGGTGAGATTTTTAGAGCCGGTTTAGAGAGCGTGCCCAACGGGCAGATCGAGGCCGCGCGATCGACTGGTTTATCAGCCACGCAGACCCTGATTCATATTCAAATTCCCCAGGCCACGCGAAACGTGATGCCTGACTTGATCAGTAACACAATCGAGGTCATTAAACTCACAACCTTGGCCAGCGCGGTGGCGATGCCTGAGCTACTGCGGGTCGCGCGTGACGCGCAATCCCTCTTTTACAATCCTTCACCCATTGTGTTGGCTGCAATTTTTTATCTACTTCTGCTCTGGCCGCTCGTCAGACTACTGAGCAGATTCGAGCACAAAAAAATGGGCGGAGGACATTGAGAGCGCAATCAGTTTGTTATTTTTTAGAGGTGTTTGTTTGCTCTGCTGATTTGATTAATTCAGGCAGCTGCAACAGTAGCGAGGGTAAGGCTGTTTGTACAGTATCCCAAACGACTTCTAAGTTGATGTCAAAGTATCCATGTGCGATTCGATTCCGCATACCTCTCATACTTCGCCAAGGGATCTCATTCTGCAAAAAAGCAAACTCTGGAAATTGATCCATCACTTTTGTAGCAGCTTCTCCGATCACGATAAGGCTCATCACAACGGCACTTTGAGTACGTTTATCCTCATAAAATTCAGTTTGATTGAGTCCCTCTACAAAGCTGCACGCATCTGAGGCTGCAACTTGCATATGACCGAGGTAGTCCGTGAGCCATTGACTCCTCATATGGGAATAGCTTCTTGCAAAACCTGGTGTCGAAATTTGATAGGTAAATCTTGAGGTGTCAGTAAATCAACGGGTACACCAAGTAACTCTTCTAGCTCGAACTGAAGTCCACCAAGATCGAATAATGTGGCTCCTGGTAATGCGTCAACGAGAATATCAAGGTCACTCCCATCATGATCTAGACCATGAAG
>DIUC01000008.1:27995-98632 GCA_002435785.1 Saprospiraceae bacterium UBA6168
CGTTGCTTCGCGGATAGCGATACGTTTTAACTCAAGCGCAACGGAAGGTTTCATGTCGATCAACAATGAAATAACGACTCGATTATAAAAGAGGTCGTCGACGACAGCGTTTACAGCTAAATTTGGCGACTAAAGCTAAAAATATTATGGAACTAAATCCGATTTGCTGGTGCCCGGGGCCGGAATCGAANNTCACCACCCGGGCAACGCATTAAGCATGCAAGTATAGCCGAGCTTTTAAATTTCTGCCTGTGATGGCGAGCCCAGGTCGTCACGGGCTGCCAAGACTCTGTCCCGCTATTTAAACGTCCACTTGCCCCACATGAACAATACATTGCCATAGCCTTGGCCACCTGGAATGTAGGCCGCTTGGGCAGAGAGGTTTTTATAACCGATCGAGGCGATTGGTAAAACGCCTGGGAACGGGATGCCGCCAAAATAATCCTTGCGGGACATCAAAAATCCCGTCAAGCCAATCCCGGCCTTCACTTCGCTTTTGCCGATGTTCCAGGTGGGGATCCAGCCATAGCCCAGCATGTAGGAAGGATCGCCGTGCGAGTCACGAAAACCCATTGCATAGATGCCCTCCCAGTTACCACTATTGTTGTAGCGACCTTTGCCCAGACCAAAACCGGCCGGGTATTCGACGTATTGAGATCTTTGTTCAGCAGTGTAGGCAAATGGGAGGTGGTAACTCCAAAAGGGCACATAGGCCTCGATATCTCCTTCGCGCCAAGTGTCTTTCGCGTGCTGCCAGACGGTTGAGTACCAAAGGGTTGAAGAGCTGCTTGCGTCGGGTGCGCTTGTGGCTTGCGCAGTTGATACGCTGATAGTGCATGCACAGAGAATGGCTATACGCGCAGTGATCGTGTTCAGCATGAGGACTTCGGGTAATTGTGTAGTGGAAATGATCCGTGCATATCGGGCAAACCATGTGGTGCCCATGCACGACCTGCAGTAGCATCGGACCCTACAACAAAAAACTATCAACTGAGTCATAGGAGATAACAGATGAGAAATTATATCTTGCGCAACATTCGCCGCAGCCTAAGCCTTTCCGCTCTGTGTGTATTTGCGCTAGTGATGGGGCCCGCCGCGGCGCAAAATGCGGCGGACAAATACCCCGACAAACCCATCAAAATTATTGTGCCTTTCCCCCCGGGTGGATCCACCGATACGCTTGGACGCGCGATCGCTCAGAAATTACAGGAAAAATGGGGTCAACCCGTTTTGGTCGAAAATCGCCCAGGTGCCAGTACCTTGATTGGTTCGACCGCTGTCGCCAAGTCGCCGCCAGATGGTTATACGTTGATCGTTTCAGTGAGTAGCCATACGACCAATCCCGCGATGCAGGCTTCGATGCCTTTTGACACGCTCAAGGACTTTACTGCGGTCAGTCTGTTGGCGCGCGCACCCGTGTTGGCTGTCGCTAACCCTAATTATCCCGCCAGCAACATCAAGGAGCTGCTGTCACTAGGCAAAGCAGGCAAGATCAAGCTTGACTATGGCTCGGCAGGCGCGGGCACAATGACGCACTTGACGGCCGAGCTGATAAAAAAACAAACAGGTCTGGATATGACACATATCCTTTACAAAGGCGGGACGCCTGCAATGCTCGATGTGATGTCTGGCCATCTCGCCATGACGTTTGCCACACTTGGCCAGGTTCAGCCACAACTGAAGGCGGGCAAACTGAAAGCTCTCGGCATATCCTCTGATCAGCGTTATGCCTCCATGCCTGACATCCCCACTTTTAAAGAGCAAGGGCTCGATGTTGTCACAACAGAGTGGTTTGGTTTGTTGGCACCGGCTGGTACGCCCCCTGCGATCATTGCCAAACTAAATGCTGAAGTTAAGCAAATCATGGCGAATCCCGAGTTAGGTGATCGATTGGCTTCGATTGAGTTAGCGAGCTCGTCTGCGGAGTTTTTGAATGACTTTATCAAGACGGAAATCACCCGTTGGGATCCCGTTATCAGAGAACTCAAAATTAAAATGAATTGATCTGATCAGTAAAAAAGAGGTTCAAAAAAAGGCGCTACCATCATTCGGAGCGCCTTTTAACCTTAGTCGGTCTGCCCAACATCTATGTAAGATTAGTCGACTTTAGCGCCAGATGCTTTGACAATTTCACTCCACTGAGCGATATCCTTGGCGAGTCTTTCTTTGAACTGTGCGGGCGTATCAAAGTAAAGTTCGACACCCAGATCAGACAGTCGCTTTTGCACGGCAGGTTTTTGCATGATGCGTGCAACAGTCGTGTAGAGTTTCTCGTTGATGTCCGGTGGTGTGCCTGCGACCGAGAATAGACCGATCCAGAGGTCGCCTGAGAAGCCCGGAATTTTTTCGTTGATGGCAGGCACGTCAGGCAATGTGGGGGAACGCTTGTCGGTACTAACGCCGATCGCGCGCAGCTTGCCCTGACGGATGTTGTTCAAAGCCGAAGGCAGGCTGGCAAAAGCGATAGGCACTTGGCCGCCAAGAACGTCGATCATGGCGGGGGCGACGCCTTTGTAGGGGATGTGCTCCATTTTCAAGCCTGCTTTCTGATCGAGCATGGCACCCAGCAGGTGATTCAGTGTGCCATTACCCGCGGAGGCGTATTGATACTTGCCGGGATTGGCTTTGATGAGTGCGATGAACTCATCGAGGGTCTTGGCAGGAAAGCTTGGGTGAACAACTAGCACGTTGGGTACGGCACCGACGACAGTAATCGGGCTGAAATCCTTGATTGGATCAAAGCCAACGTTTTTATAGAGCGATGGATTGATAGCCTGGGCGCTGTTAACAGTCATCAACAAGGTATAGCCATCGGCAGGTGCGGATTTTGTCTGAGCTGTTCCAATATTGCCACCCGCACCAGGCCGGTTGGCGACCACTACAGACTGCTTGAACTCTTCAGCTAATTCATTGGCGATCAGGCGACCAACGATGTCATTCGTGCCGCCGGGCGCTTGCGGGACCACCATCGTGATGGGCTGCGAGGGATATTTGGCAGCGTTTTGCGCCTGTGCGGGGATGGCTGCCACGCCCAGAAGCGTGGCACTCAAGAGGCTCAACAAGCCAGAGCGGCGAAGACGGGATTGCACAGTCATACAAAATCTCCGAAAGAATTTTTATAGTGAATCAGGATTCAATGAGATACGAATTCTAGACGAAGTCTGTGCTTTATACTGAATTGCCCCAGACGGTTGACGTTTTGGAAGCGTCTTTGTTTACTGACGGAAATAACAGCATGTTTCAAGACACACTGAACGAAATACTCAAGGCCTCTTTCGGTCATACTGTTCCGGTGTGGGCGACTGCGCTGCTGTCTATGATCAATGTTTTGATCATCCTCGGGCTGGCATGGTTGGTGCGCGGTCTGGTGATGCGCTCGATTCGTATGCTGCAGGGACGACTGACGAACTCAAGCCACGATGACGAAGAAAAAAAACGAGTCGAGACACTCGGCAGAGTGTTCAGATATGTCACCTCTGTCACGATTGTCGTGGTGGCGATCATGTTGGCGCTCTCCGAGATGGGCGTCTCAATCGCGCCGCTGCTTGCGACCGCCGGTGTGGCGGGTATCGCAATTGGTTTCGGTGCGCAGAGCGTCGTCAAGGACTACTTTACGGGCATCGTGATGTTGCTTGAAAACCAAATCCGCCAAGGCGATATCGTTGAGGTGGCTGGCAAGGCGGGTTTCGTCGAAGAGGTCACGCTTCGTTATGTGCGCTTACGGGACTATCAGGGGTCAGTCCATTTTGTTCCCAATGGCGTGATTACAACTGTCACTAACTTGAGCCGCAATTTTGCGTTTTCCGTGATTGATATTGGTGTTTCGTATCGCGCTGATCTAGACCAGGTTTTTGAAATTATGCGTGATGTTTGCGGTGCCCTGCGCCATGATCCGGTTTTTGGTGAAAGGATTCTCGACGATATTGATATTGCCGGCGTGGAGCAATGGGCGGAGTCCGCGGTCATGATTAAAGCGCGTATCAAGGTGGTCGCATTATGGCACGGTCCGGTGCGCCGGGAATTTTTGCGGCAACTCAAAATTGCCTTTGATAACAACAAGATTGAGATCCCTTTTCCGCAGCGTGTGGTGCACACTACCTTAAAGAAACAAGAGGCATCCAGTAATGACAAGCCTTGATGCAAAACTGGCGCAACATGTTGCGAGTGTGCGTTTCGATCAGCTTTCACCCCAGGTAATCGAGGCTGCCAAAATTTTCCTGCTCGACTCCATCGGGGTTGGTGTGGCAGGCGGCAGCACTCCGGAAATAAAACCCTTGCTTGCCGCGGTCAGTCAGTGGGGGCAGGGTGCCAATGTCGCACTCTGGGGGCGCAAAAATCGACTGACTGCTTCACAGGCCGTGCTGGTCAACGCCTACCAAGTGCATTGTCAGGAATTCGATTGTTTGCATGAGGGGGCTGTGTTACATGCCATGGCGACCTTATTGCCTGTATTACTCGCGGAGGCTGAGGTACGCGGTAACGTCTCAGGGCGTGACTTGCTGACTGCGCTTGCAGCGGGGGTTGATGCGGCGTGTACGATTGGCATGGCCTCCAAACTGGGCTTACGCTTTTTCCGTCCGGCCGCTTCGGGTGGCTTTGGCGCAGCGGCAGGTTTGGCCAATCTGCGCGGTTTTGATGCTGACATGACTTTGGCGGCCTTTGGTCATCAGCTCGCTCAGGTGAGCGGCACGATGCAGGCCCATACGGAGGGCAGTGTGGTGTTACCCCTGCAAATTGGCGTCAATGCCCGGGCAGCGCTCCAGTCTTGCGATCTGGCGCAAGCGGGTTTTCCCAGTTTGCAGATGCCACTAACGGGTCGTTTTGGTTATTTGCCGATGTTCGAGTCTGAATGGGATCTCGAGTCCGCGATGCAGGGGCTGGGTGAACGTTGGCGTCTGACTGAACTGAGTCACAAACCCTATCCCAGTGGCCGGGCGACACATGGCGGGATTGAGGGTTTGACAAGTTTGCGCCAGCAGGCAGGATTTGCCGTTTCCGATGTCGCTGAAATAGTGGTGCGCGGACCCTCTTTGCTCAACCACCTGGTCAATCGCCCCGGCCTTGAAAAGCCCACTCCCAACTACGCGCGCTTGTGCATGCCTTTTGTGTTGGCCAAGGTTTTGCAGCATGGTGCCTTGGATCCGATGCATTTCCGTGGGGAGTTGTTGACCGATCCTGAAACGTATGCGCTTTCTCTCAAGGTGCGTATGGAAAAGGACGACAACCCCAATCCAAATGCCCTCGTTCCTCAGCAGGTGAGCGTCCGGCTAAACGACGGCACGCAGATGCAATACTCCATTGACGCCATGCTTGCGAGTCCACATCGGCCTTTGAGTCGCGAGGCGCAATTGAGTAAGTTTTTCCGTTGCTGGGCCTTATCAGCCGAGCCGATGGGATCGCCGGAAGTGTTGATTGCGTTGATAGACAATCTCGAAAGCTGTCCGGATGTCAGGCAGCTGGTTGCTCACTTAGCGCCAGTGGCTTAAGTTTCCTTAAAACGGGCATAGATTTTGCGTACATGTGACTCTTGAAATCGGTGCTTTACCCCCCAAATAATCTCTATCAGCCAGCCTGAGGCGTTTGGGCGACCGCATCACTACTGTCGTTTTCAAGCCCTCTCAGGCTAGCCAATCTGTGGATAACTTACGGTGAGCATGATGAATCAAACTACAGCGTCTTCAGACGCCTCTCAGACTTTGGGTTTTCAGGCAGAAGTTAAGCAACTGCTGCATCTGATGATCCATTCGCTCTACAGCAACAAGGAAATTTTCCTGCGCGAACTGGTCTCGAATGCTTCGGATGCCTGCGACAAACTGCGTTTTGAAGCGATTGATCACCCCGAACTGTTTGAAGGCGATGGTGATTTGCACGTACGCGTGGATTATGACAAATCGGCGCGTACGATCACGATTTCCGACAACGGCGTGGGTCTGTCTAAAGACGAAGCGATCGCCAACCTCGGCACGATCGCGCGTTCTGGTACACGCGAGTTTTTCTCAAAACTCACCGGTGACAAGCAAAAAGACGCACAACTGATTGGTCAGTTTGGAGTGGGGTTTTACTCTTCCTTTATCGTGGCGGATAAAGTGACCGTACGTAGCCGTCGGGCGGGCTTGCCAGCCGATCAGGCGGTTGTCTGGGAGTCCGACGGGCAAGGCGAATTTTCGATTGGTTCGACCGAAAAAGCGAGCCGCGGTACGGATGTGGTGTTACACCTGCGTGCTGATGAGGACGAGTTTCTGAGTGGTTGGAAATTGCGCGAAGTTTTGCGTCGCTATTCAGACCACATTTCTCTGCCGGTTCAGATGCGGAAAGAAGAGTGGGATCAGGAAAAGTCCGAGCAAGTTAAAAAAGACGAATGGGAGTCAGTCAATCAGGCCAATGCGCTTTGGACACGCAGTAAGTCAGACGTAACGGACGAGCAGTATCGCGAGTTTTACAAACACGTTTCGCATGACTTTGATGATCCGCTTGCCTGGACGCATAACCGCGTCGAAGGTCGCAGCGAATATACGCAACTCTTGTACATCCCCAAGCATGCGCCATTCGATATGTGGGATCGGGATGCGCGGCGCGGGGTCAAGCTCTACGTCAAGCGCGTCTTTATCATGGATGATGCGGAGCAGATGTTGCCCTCTTATTTGCGCTTTGTCCGTGGCGTGATTGATTCGGCCGACCTGCCGTTGAACGTCTCGCGCGAGTTGTTGCAGGAAAGCCGTGATGTCAAGGCCATTCGCGAGGGCTCAACCAAGCGCATCTTGAGTTTGCTAGAAGATTTGGCAGAAAACAAAAAAGAGGATTACGCGACTTTTTGGGCTGAGTTTGGTCAGGTGCTCAAAGAAGGCACAGGCGAAGATGCGGCGAATCTTGAGCGGATCGCCAAGCTGTTGCGGTTTGCCTCGACCAAAGAGGATTCCGATGCTCAGACTGTGACGCTTGAGGAATATGTTTCTCGCATGAAGGAAGGTCAGGACAAGATTTATTTTGTGACCGCTGATAGCTACACCGCAGGACGAAATAGCCCGCACTTAGAAATCTTCCGTAAAAAGGGCATCGAAGTCCTGGTGATGTGGGATCGCGTGGACGAGTGGATGTTGTCCCATTTACGAGAGTTCGACGGCAAAAAGCTGGTTTCGGTCGCGAAAGGTGGACTCGATCTCGAGGCTCTGGCCGACGAAGAGGAAAAGAAGCATCAGACGGAGGTGGCAGAGCAGTTCAAGCCGCTGGTCGAGCGCCTGCAAGAGTCCCTCAAAGACCGTGTCAAAGAAGTGCGAGTGACCTTGCGTCTTGTGGATTCGCCATCTTGCGTGGTGGTCGGACAAAACGACTTGAGTCCGCACCTCCAACGCATGCTTAAAGCGGCGGGTCAAGAGGCGCCTAATGTCTTGCCAGTGCTGGAAATCAATCCCGAGCATGCGCTGGTCAAGCGCGTTCAGTCCGCCTCGGATGCGTCATTCAATGATTGGGCCAGCTTGTTGTTCGAGCAGGCCTTGTTGGCGGATGGTTCGAGCTTGCCAGATCCTACCGCCTTTGTGCGAAGGGTGAACCAGTTGTTGCTTGGTTAAATAACTGAGTGTGGGTCTTGTCGCGGTGGCGGTAGCGCCGCGACAGGCCAGTCTGCCAGCGCAGCGTATTGCGCCCAGTCAAAGGCGGGCCCTGGATCCGTTTTCCGACCCGGTGCGATATCGCAGTGACCTCTGACAGCGGTCAGTTCATAACGTATCCGTAGACACGCGGTCAGGTCTGCGAGCGCGCGGTATTGCGCCTTGGTATAGGCTAGTGTATCAGTCCCTTCGAGTTCAACACCCAGAGAAAAATCATTGCATTGTTCGCGTCCGTCGTGACGCGACACTCCCGCGTGCCATGCGCGCGCGTCACAGGATACAAACTGGGTGATGTGCCCCAGTCGGTCGATAAAAAAATGCGCGGATACTTTGAGTCCCTTCAGGTTTTCTTCAAACCAGGGGTCTGCGTGGAGGTCCAGCTCGTTGAGAAAAAGGTCGGCAACATAAGGGGTGCCAAACTGACCGGGTGGCAAGCTGATGTTGTGGATCACCAGTAAGGAAATATCGTTGCAGTCGGGCCGCACGTTAAAGTTTGGAGAAGGACGCAGTGAGACGTTAGCGGTGGGTTCAAGCCAACCTGTCGGGTCCAGCTTCATGATGAGCGCTTAGCGGGACCGGCGAGGCCCAAGCTGAGCATGGGCTTGACTGCACCAGGTTTCATCGTTGCTCGTTAAGGCCTCTGAGCGAGGCAAAAACACGCCGCAATGCGCGCACTGGACCATTGCCTCCGCGCCAGGTAATGGATTGTTACGCGCAGTCTGGTTGTCTTGTTCGGTGCGAAAACGTTTTTTTGCCGCCTGATGCGACAGGTAGCGGCTGACAAGCAGCACAGCAAAAAACACGGCGATCCAAAAAAGCGTTTTACCCATTTCAATGCCTCTGCAGGATGACTTCGATGACGAAGCGCGAGCCTGTGTAGGCTAACACGACAAAAGCAAATCCCACTAAGGTATAGCGCAAGGCCGTGCGCCCGCGCCAGCCCCTCAGGTGCCGCCCGACAATCAGAATGCTAAAAGTCAGCCAGGACAGCAAAGTAAAGATGGACTTGTGATCAAGCGGTAACCATTTTCCGGACAAGGAGAGCGAGATTAAGGCGCCCGAGACGAGCGTCAAGGTCAGGGCCGCAAAGGCGACCCATATCAGACGAAAAAGCACTTGTTCTTGCGCGAGGAGTGGTGGTTGCGCATCAAGTAGGCGACCCACCGCGCGTCGGATCGGTCCGGGATGCGCACCCTCATCGCGGGGGAAATGAAGTCTGCGATCTAAACCCGACATCAGCATCGCCTGAAGTGCGGCAATGGTGACGAGTGCATAGGCTGACAAAGCGATCAGCAAGTGGATGCGCAAGCCCGGGTCGTTGGCATGCGCGATCAGTTGCGATTGAGGGAAGGAAATTGCCAAAAGGCAAACGATCGTGCCGACAGGTAAAAGCAAAAGCTGTAGTCCATCAATTCGGATGAACAGGCTTTCTAGCCAGAAAACAATCATGCCGATCCAGACGGCGGCAGAAAGTGCGAGCGTCCAGCTAATTCGAAGGTTGCCGCTTTGTAAGACCATGTCTCGCAAGGCAATTCCGTGTAAAACAATGGCTAAAAGCAGCCCGATACGCGCAAGGCTGCTCGCCTTGACGATCGGAGGTTCCGAGGACAGCGAGCGACAAAGACCGAGGCCGAGAGCGGCATAGGCCAACGCAGCGAGGGAGTGAAATACAATACCGGCAGACATGTGTCTAGTGTAAAGCGAAACCGTCACCATGCTTGAAAATCTCACCCAACGTCTATCCCGTGTCGTCAAGACCATGCGGGGCGAAGCACGTCTAACTGAAACCAATACACAGGACATGCTGCGCGAGGTGCGCCTGGCTCTGCTTGAGGCGGATGTCTCTTTGCCTGTTGTGCGTGACTTCATCGCGCGCGTCAAGGAAAAGGCGCTAGGTGAGGAGGTGGTGGGCAGTCTGTCACCTGGACAGGCTCTGGTCGGGGTGGTGCACCGGGAGCTGACCTCTTTGATGGGGGGTGATTTAGGCCCCGATGCGAGCGAGTTGTCGCTGGCTATGCAGCCTCCAGCGATTATTTTGATGGCGGGTTTGCAGGGCGCGGGTAAAACCACGACGACTGGTAAGCTCGCCCGCTGGTTATCCGAGGGTAACCACGTTCAAAACGGACGCAAGACCGGTAAAAAGAAGGTTGCCGTGGTCAGCGCCGACGTATACCGCCCGGCAGCCATTGAGCAGCTCAAGACTGTTGCCGAACAAGTGGGGGTTGAGTGGATTGCTTCGGATGTGACGCAAAAGCCCGAGGATATCGCCCGCCAAGCGGTTGACTATGCGCGCCGGCACCATTTTGATGTGCTGATTGTTGATACGGCCGGACGACTAGGTATAGACGAGGCCATGATGCGCGAGATTCGTGCGCTGCATGATTTTCTAAAACCCGTCGAGACCCTGTTCGTGGTCGATGCGATGCAGGGTCAGGACGCGGTCAACACGGCACGTGCCTTTGGCGAGGCCTTACCTTTGACGGGTGTCGTGCTGACCAAGCTCGATGGCGATGCCCGCGGTGGCGCCGCGCTGTCCGTGCGTCATGTGACGGGCAAGCCACTCAAGTTTGTCGGCGTTTCTGAAAAGCTCGATGGCCTTGAGCCCTTCCATCCTGAGCGGATGGCGCAGCGCGTCCTGGGCATGGGCGACATCGTGTCGCTGGTGGAAAAGGCGCAGGAGCAGTTCGACGAGGTGGAGGCCAAGCGGCTGGAGAAGAAAATCATGAAGAACAAGTTCGACTTCGAGGATTTTCTCAGCCAAATCAAGCAGATACGCCGCATGGGCGACATGAAGTCGCTGATGAACATGATACCCGGCATCAGCAAGGCCATCAAGGATGTGGACATTGACGAGAAATCATTGAACCGGGTGGAGGCCATCATCTTCTCCATGACCCCGGCTGAGCGCAAGAACCCCGAACTGCTCAACATGAGCCGCAAAAAGCGCCTCGCCATTGGCAGCGGGCAGGACTTGAACCAAATCAACATGTTCATCAAGCAGTTCGACCAGATGCGGAAGATGATGCACCAAATGACGAAGATGCCGGGCTTTAGCGGGGGCAAGATGCCCGCTGCGCCGAAGGCTGGTTTCAGGCGCTAAACTCGCCGCTCCGCAATACAAAGAATCGTGCATTGGCCAAAGTCGGGTCGGTGCACGATTTTTTTTTGTCTGCGCCCAAAAAATTCATTTTTGCAGAATACAAACGCAAGAATAATTTTCGACCCGGTTTTCGGAATAATAATTTGTTAGGTAGGGGTTATTTTATCGTAAACAGTTTTTTATTCTAAACAAGGCAACTAACAGGTCATTAAAAGCCCCCATTGATTTGCACCGCCATCGAATATTTTGAGAAAAAGCAAAACGGCATAGGGGTTGCCCTTCCAATCCGTGTCTATGCTCATGTAAACTCAAATTAGTTATCACAGCAAAGAAAATTTGAAAGACATGACAGCAACGACTACACAAAATGGCATCGCTCCAATCTCTGAATTCCCGCTTTTCGACTGCCTCACCGAAGAGGAAAAAGTAAAATTGGACGCAATGGCTGAGTACCGGGTCAAACCCAAGTTCAGCTATGTTTACCTACCAGACGAGGCTTCCGACCAGATTTTCTTCTTGGCAAAAGGCATCATCAAAATTGCCACGCACTCCGACGATGGCAAGGAAATCATCAAGTCATTGTTCCAGCCACTGGCCATGTTCGGTGAACTGGGCATCATCGGCGAGACCCGCCGCCAAGACCTTGCACAGGCACTGCGGGAAGAGGTGCATCTCTACTCCTTGAAGGTGGAGGACTTCAAGCGGCTGATGCGCATGAACTTCCAACTCTGCGACCGCATCATGGGCCTGTTCGGCAACCGCCTGATGCGGGCGGAGAACCAGTTGGAGTCGCTGATTTTCAAGGATGCCCGCACCCGCATCGTGGAGTTCATCAGGGATTCCGCAGAAAAAACGGGCCGCAAGGTCGGGCTGGAAATGCTGCTCAAGCACTCCCTCACGCACCAGGACATCGCCAATATCACCTGCACTTCCCGCCAGACCGTGACGCTTGTGCTGAACGAGCTGCGCAAGTTGGATTTGATTTATTTCAACCGGGGAAAAATCTTGGTACGGGACATGACAAGGTTAGTATAAACAACGCTGTAACATATTCAAAAACACAAAAGGCTGCCCACACTGGGCAGCCTTTCTTGTTTTGTGGTCGCCCAATTTATTGGGCTGACCGAATCTTTTTGCAAGGTCAATCCAAATCATTGGGCGACCACACACCCTTTCATCAAGTCATTTTCACCTCGCCCACCAGCTTTTGGAGGGTATCTTTGGCGTCGCCAAAAAGCATCTTCGTCTTGGCATGGAAGAACAGCGGGTTCTCGATGCCAGCATAGCCCGACCTCATGCTCCGCTTCATCACGATGACGTTCTTTGCCTCCCAGACTTTGATGACGGGCATACCGTAGATGGGGCTGCCGGGGTCGTCTTCTGCGCTGGGGTTCACCACGTCGTTGGCACCCACGATGATGGCCACGTCCGTGCTGGACATCATGCCGTTGGCGTCCTCCATTTCAATGAGCTTTGGGTAAGGCACATCGGCCTCCGCCAACAGCACGTTCATGTGGCCCGGCATACGGCCCGCCACGGGGTGTATGGCATAATAGACCTCCACGCCCTTTGCCTCCAATTGCTTCTCAAGGTCATGGCAAATATGTTGCGCTTGCGCAACAGCCAAACCATAGCCGGGCACGATGCACACCCGAGTGGCGTAGGAGCAAAGAATCGCTGAATCCGTCAGGCTAATTTCCTTCACCGTTTGGTCGCCACGAGCCGCCGCCGCCCCAGCGGCACTGCCACCGAACGAGCCGATGATGACGTTGAGCAAGGAACGGTTCATGGCCTTGCACATCAGTACCGTTAGTATCGTGCCCGCCGAGCCGACGAGGATACCGCCCGTGAGCATGATTTGGTTGTCGTACAAAAACCCGCCAAACGCTGCGGCCATGCCCGTCAGGGAGTTCAGCAGGGAAATGACCACGGGCATGTCGGCACCACCGATGGGCATCACGAAGAGGATACCATAGAGCAAGCTCAACACCAACAGCAACCACAGCACCGACGGCCCAAGTGTGGTCGGTGAGGTGACTGCCACCACCAAAATGCCGATGATAACCGCCAGCAACAACAAGTTGAAGACGGTGAGCCATTTGGCAGAAAAGTCCTTTATTTTTTCGTCCAATTTGCCGAAGGCTATCATGCTCCCACTAAAGGAGATGCTGCCAATGATGAGGCCGAGGAACACCACTAACCAATGCCCCGCCCCTGCGCCATCTGGCGGGGTCGAATTGTACTCCACGATGGAAATAATGGCCGCACAGGCACCGCCCATCCCATTGAAAAGGGACACCATCTGCGGCATTCCGGTCATCTTCACCTTCATGGCCATAGACCAGCCGATGAGGGTACCTACGCCCATCGCTGCTGCTATCCAGCCGATGTTGCCGATGCGCTCACCGTTGTGCTCGTGAAAAAGGACGGTGGCCAATATGGCCAACCCCATGCCCGCTGCTGCCAGCAAGTTGCCCTGCCGGGCCGAGTCCGGGTGACTTAGTTTTTTCAAGCCCACCACGAAGGTGATGGAGCCGATGAGGTACGAAAGTTCGAGTAGGAAAGAACTCATGTTTTTGTCGTTGGAGACTGGTTGGTGTTATTGGTAATTGGTAATTGGTGATTGGTGTGTGCCGTAATCATTAGTCACCAATTACCAGTTACCAATCCCCAAATCACTTCTTTTTTTTAAACATTTCAAGCATCCGGTTGGTGACGACGAAGCCGCCCACCACATTGAGGGTACCCAACACCACAGCGAGGAAACCCAGCGAAAGCGCCAGGTAATCGTCGCTTTTGGCGTGTCCCATGACGATGATGGCACCGATGATGACCACCCCGTGTATGGCATTCGCCCCCGACATGAGCGGCGTGTGCAGGATGGCCGGTACATGGGAAATCACCTCAATGCCGAGAAAAATGGACAGGATGACGATGTAAATCATGTCCTGATTTTCAATAAAAAAGTTGGCTAAAGCATCCATATTTATTTGGATTGTTGGATTGTTGAATGGCTGGATTGTTGTTTTTACCTACGCAGTAGCCATCAAGGTTTTCAGCCTTGGGCTGACGACCTCGCCTTGGTGCGCAATGCAAGTCCCTTCGATGATGTCGTCCTCGAAATTGAGCACGGCCTCCCCTTTTGGGGCCAATATCTTCAGGAAGTTCAGCACGTTCCTGCTGAACATGGCGCTGGCGTCCCGTGGCACGGAAGCGGGCAGGTAGGAGTTCCCGATTATCTTCACGCCATTGATGGCCGTTGTTTTTCCATTTTCACAGTATTCGCAGTTGCCGCCGGAGGAGGCTGCGAGGTCAACCACCACTGAGCCGGGCTTCATGGCCTCTACGGTGGCTTTGCGGAGCAAAACGGGCGCTCGCCTGCCGGGAATCTGCGCCGTGCAAATGATGATGTCGGCCATGCAGGCATGCTTATGCACCGCCTCGGCCTGCCGCTGCTTGAACTCTTCGGACTGCTCGATGGCATAGCCGCCAGCCGCCGCACTTTCCACGGCGCCCTCCACCTCCACGAACTTCGCACCAAGGCTCAACACCTCCTCCTTGGCTGCCGCCCGCACGTCGAAGGCTTCCACCACAGCCCCCAATCGCTTGGCGGTGGCAATGGCTTGCAAGCCAGCAACGCCTGCGCCCAGTATCAAAACCTTGGCGGGCTTGATGGTGCCAGCCGCCGTCATGAACATGGGGAAAAAACCCGAGAACTCATTTGCCGCCAACAGCACGGCCTTGTACCCCGCCACCGTTGCCATGGACGAAAGCACGTCCATCGCCTGTGCACGGGTGCTCCGGGGCAGCATGTCCAGGCTGAATGCCGTGACCTTTCCACTGAGCAAAGGGGTGGTAACTTCCCGGTTGGTGAGGGGATTGTACTGCCCGAGCAGCATTTGGCCCGCCTTGACCTGAGCGACTTGCTCGGCGGTCAAGGGGTTGATTTTTACCACGATATCTGCTTTGGAAAGCACAGCAGTTTCGGTCACGACCTGCGCACCTTGGGCGGCGTAGTCTGCATCCCGATAACCGGCCCGTTCGCCAGCCCCTGCTTCGAGCAGGACTTCCGAGATTCCGAGTTTTAGCAACGATGCCACGGTCTCCGGAATGGTGGAGACCCGATTGTCAATACTGTCCTCTTTTAGAATGCCGAGCACCATAATAATTTGGTTAAAAGTTGAGCGGTTAGGGTGGCTGTCAAATCTGGAACCTGCCATTGAGATTCCCGATTATTAAGGAGACCCATTTCTCCAATTTCAAGAAACACTGTTTAAAATCGGGGCTGAAATTAGTGGTTTAAGGCAAATACAATAGCATTCAGCCTAAATTTCTACAATTTGTTTTCTTTGTTTGGATTCAATAAAAAAAGGCTCAGGTGGAAAAGCCTTTCAAACGCAGGCTTTTGTCACGCCGAACCTTTTTTACGGGAGATTAAACTGGAAGGTTACTTTCCCTTTACCCCCAATTCGTTCCAAACGAATGCTTCTACAAGCTTGCCATCGGCTTCGTTGAGTTTTGCTTTGTCCTTTATCATGGGTTGAAGCACTTGGGACCACCTATCCACTGATTTGGATTTTACGTCAAAGACCGGGTGGCATTTGCCGCATTTTTCTTGGTAGATGGTTTTGCCAACAGCGTGGTCAGCATTTGACAAGGTTGGTGCTGACTTTTGCGCCGACTTTACCCCGCAAGCATACAATGCAGTCATCAGGAGGCATACGATAAACAGGTTTATTCTCATTGTGAATTTACGGATTGGTGAAAAAATTAATTGGTAGGCCGTCATGCCAAATAGCACAGCGGCTTGGGTTTTGGCTTCGGCTACCGATGAAAACTTTGGCTCACAAACTTGAGCACATCTGGCAAGGCGGTGCGCCAGTAGGTCCAGTCATGCGCACCATCCCGCACCCGAAATTCGTGGGGTATGCCCTTGTTTTTCATTTCAAGGTGGAGTGCCATGTTTCCCTCAATCAAGAAATCGTCGTCGCCGCAGTCAATATAATACTTCACTTTTTTCAATTCGTCGGCGTTGCCGTCCTTCACGATTTCCAAACCGGAATAGGAACGCAGGTGAGGCGTGAACCGGTCGGCGCCCTTTAAGTCCTTGCCGTAGAGGTCGGCAAAAATGCGTGCCCAAACATCGTCAGGAGTTTTTGTCACACTTTCCTCGGTCCAAAACGCCCCGCTCAGTGGCGCACATGCCACGAAGAGGTCTGGGTGCCGGGTGGCCATCAGGAAACTACCATGCCCGCCCATTGACAAGCCCGCCACTGCTCGGAACTCTTTGGTTGGTCGGCTGCGGTACGTTGCGTCCACATGCGGAATCAATTCTTTTACAAAGAAATCCTCGTACTTCACCTTGCCATCGTAGCTGTTGATGTACCAAGAAACCCCAGCGTCGGGCATGATGATAATCATCGGGGTGGCCTCGCCAGCGGCTATTGCCTTGTCGGCGATGTACGGGGCTTCGCCAAACTGCACCCAGCCGGTTTCGTTGTCGGTGTAACCGTGTAGAAGGTAGAGCACGGGGTAACGGCGATTGGTGGCATCGTAGCCAGCCGGGAGGTACACGCAATAGGACACCTCTTTGCCGAGGATGGTGCTTTTGACTTTGAGGCTTTCTTTGAGCGTACCTGTTTGGGCGAAGGACACCAAAAGGCCGAAGCAGAACAGGGTGGTAAATGTTAGTCGCATGATGTGTTTTTTTATGGCAAATAAACTTAGTTTCTAATCGGTTGCACCCATCCGTAGATGATCGCTGGAAAGTAAATGATGAAAAAGCAGTTTCTAACTTTTTTGATTGGAAAAACCTACCCAATCCAACCGACCAATCCCCTGCCCTTTCGCCTGCTCGTTCTTGAAAACCAGCACCAAACTTTGCATCCCCTTTGCAGCTTCTATCGGCAGCTTTACCACATCAGCAGCGACCGAAGCCTTGCCCAGCAGCTTGCCGTTTTCACTTCCCGTTCGGACTTCCACCTCGGTGCCGGGCAATATTTTTTCATTCCAAAGGAAACCCAGCTCCAAGCTACCCACCCCTGTCAAATCAATCTTGTCGAAGATGATGAAACGCCCGTGCATCAGGTCGTTGACAACGGTCGTGTCCGTCTGTCCTATGCGTTCCCTGCGCACGCCCTTTGCGGCTCGACTGTAACTTTCCGCCTCGATTTTCGGATAGCGGAGCACCAGCGTTTGTTTGGTCGAAAGCGAATTAGTGCCGCCCGGCCCGCCGAGGTCACGGTAACTCGCTTGAAAAATATAGGCACCTTGCTCCCCCTTGCCCACGTGCGCCGAGGTGCGATAACTCCCGCTGAATGGTAAAGAGGCCGTCGCCTGCACCTCCCCGGCCAGGGAGAGGATGTACTTCACGATGTCCTCCGATTCCTTTTGGCTGAGGTTTGGGTGGGCGCTCATGGCCGTCTCGCCCCAATTGCCAGCGCCGCCGGCGATGACTTTTTTGCTCAAGGTTTGCACCGCAAACTCGCTGCCGTAGTAGCGGTTGGCGATGTCAATATAACTGGGCCCATTCACCTTGGTGTCCACGGCATGGCAGGTTTTGCAGTCGCTGGCTTCAATGAGCTTCAACCCCGTTGCAAACTGCAAACTGCCCATCATTGCTGACTCCTTGGTCTGGTGGCCCATCACGATGGCCGCCACATCCTGCCCCTCGGCAAGGTAATCAATGGAGATTTTCACCCGGCGAGGGTCCAATTTGCCAGCGGCGAGGTTTCCATCTTCTGTGTCGTTCACATCAAGGCGGTAAGGCAATTCGGTATCGTCCCAATAGAAAGTCTGGTTGCCGTCGAGGTGCCAGGCGACGGTGGGCTGTGAGTTCCCGACCACGATTTTTGTGGTGGCACGGGAGGTTGCCCCGCTTGGGTCGGTGACTTTCAGTTTGACTTCATACTCGCCCGGTGACTTGAAGATGTATTCAAAGCCAGCTTCGGTGAAATGCTGCTGACTGCCGCTCACTGTCCAATCGTAGGTGAGCTGGTCGTCATCGTAATCCTTTGAGGACGAGCCACTTAACCGCACGGTGAGCGGTGCTGCTCCTGCTGTTTGCGAAGCGATGATTTTTGCAATCGGCTTGCGGTTGCCGGGGGCGTACTCGATTTTGTTCAGGCGGGCATCGGGGTTTTGGGCGAACCACTGCGTGCCGTATTCCAGCACATAGAGCGCCCCGTCCGGCCCAAAGGCCATGTCCATTGGGCGGTTCCAGGTTTCGTTGGCCAAGAACGGGTCGGCTTGCACGAATTTGCCCTCCTCGTCCATCGTCACCACATAAATCCAGTTGCGCATCCATTCATAAATAAAGAATTTCCCGTCAAAATATGCTGGAAAAACATTTGGGGTTTGCCCCTTCCCGTACACCGACTGCCAACTGCCAACTGCCGACTGCTGACTATAAACCGGTCCAGCCATCGGGTTTTTGCCGCCAGTGCCAAGCCACGGGAACTCTAAGCTTTCGTCGTAGCTGTACCAAATCAGCGGGGACTTGACAGGAGGCAGTTCCTTCAAGCCAGTGTTGAAGGGCGAGTTGTTGATGGGCTTGTCTGGGTCGTGGAGTGGGCCACTATTCTTTGTGGCAAAATTGTAATCATAGTAGGTGTGGTTGCCCCGGAACAGCGGCCAACCGTAGTACCCGGCCTCGCAGGCACGTCCCCAAAAATCGTAGCCCTTTGAGCCACGGTCAACGCCGTTTTTGCCCGCATCGGGTCCAACATCGCCCCAGTAGAGGCAATCCGTTTGCTTGTCAACCGCAATGCGGTAGGGATTGCGGCAGCCCATTACATAGATTTCGGGACGGGTGCTTGGGGTATTTTCGGCAAAGAGGTTGCCCTTGGGAATGGTGTAGGTGCCATCGGGCTGCGGAGTGATGCGGAGGATTTTTCCCCTCAAATCGTTGGTGTTGGACGAGGAGCGCCGGGCGTCGTACAGTTCCCGACCGGGCCGCCCGTCGGCGGGCGAGAAGCCGTCGGACTCGAATGGATTGGTGTTGTCGCCTGTGGAGAGGAAGAGGTTGCCCTTTGAATCAAAGTCAATAGAGCCGCCTGTGTGGCAGCAGCCGACTTGTTCCGGCACTTCGAGCAGCACCTTCTCCGAGCTGTGGTGGATGATGTCGTTCTTGAAATCGAAGCGGCTCAGGCGGTTGCGACGGCCACCTTCCATCAGTGAGTAATAGATGTAAATCCACTGGTTTTTCAAGAAATTGGGGTCGAAGGCGACGCCCATCACCCCTTCCTCGAATTCCTTGTAAACGGGCATGTGGGTAATGGTTTCCACGGTGTCGTATTCGGGATAGTAGATTTTGATGGCGCCTTTCCGTTCCACAAAAAGCACCTTGCCGCTGTTGTCCGGGAAAACGGCCAGTTCAATCGGCTCATCCAAGTTTTCGGCGAGGATGGTACGCACGAACCGCTCCGGTGGCGGGATGCGCTGGGTTTTCGCCTTGGAGTAGTCGAGCTTGCCTTTGCCGATGGTCCATTTGATGCCGCCAAGCAGGTGCTTCAAATAGTTTTCTTCGGAAAAACCCTCCTCCGTATGGCCCAGCGCCGTGTAAAACGAGCGCCCCCCTTCATACTCTTGCGCCCAAGCGATGGGGTGCGATGCGCCATGCTTGCCGCCTTTGTAGCTGCCCTCATCGAGCGTTAGCAGCACCTTCACGTTCTCCGAAAGGAAAGGCTTTTTGCTGTCGTAAGTCCAGCGAACGTCCGGCGGCACGTTGATAGCGGCCTCCGAGCTGTCGGCGCTGCTGTGGGTGTAGTTGCCCGTTGCACCCGTGATATAGACCTTGTCCGAGGGCGGCACGGGCTTGAAATTGTACCATTCGTCGGTGCGGGGCCATTCAGCGGGGAGGTCTTTGGTGGCGGGATGCTCCTTGTCGGCCACCTTTACCGTTGCTTTTTGGATGTCGGGATGTTCATCGAAAAAGGCACCAACGAGCTTGCCGTACCACTTCCAATCGTATTCCGTGGCCGCTGCACCGTGTATACCTACGAAGCCACCGCCAGCTTCGATATATCGTTGAAAATCAGCTTGTTGCCAGTTGTTCAACACGTCGCCACTGGTGTTCAGGAACACCACGGTGGCGTAATTTTTCAAATTTTCTTCTGTGAAAACAGTGCTGTCTTCCGTAGCTTCCACGATGAAGCCCTCTGCCTTCCCAAGCTGTTGGAGGGCAGCTACCCCGGCCTCGATGCTGGCGTGTCGGTAGCCGGATGTTTTGGAAAACACCAGCACTTGCGGCTCTGGGCCGCAACTGGTGAGCAGAAAAATGGCTGCGCAAACGAGGAAGAAAAGTGGAAAGGATTTAACGGACATTGCCTTCGGATTTTTGAAGGCAAGGATAGGGTTTTCGATTGAAAAAGTGGCATCTTTATTTCTTTCAAAGAGCCAAGTTTAATTCGCCTCCTACCATCGGGTGGTGGGCTTCTATGTTGGCCGTAATCCTTCCGTTCGTGAAGATTGAGCGCCAAAAAAGCGGCCAGTAGTCGGTCACCAAATGAAGTTGGACGGGTTCCAAATGAAGTTGGAGAGTTCCCAAATTAAGTTGGACGGGTTCCAAATGAAGTTGGAGAGTTCCCAAATTAAGTTAGACGGGTTCCAAATGAACTTAGACAGTTCCCAAATTAAGTTGGACAGGTTCCAAATGAATTTAGACAGGTTCCAAATGAATTTAGACGGGTTCCAAATGAACTTAGACAGTTCCCAAATTAAGTTGGAGAGTTCCCAAATTAAGTTGGACGGGTTCCAAATGAGGTTGGACAGTTCCCAAACGACAATTGTGGCTTGCAAACGTTTTACAACGGGTTATTTTCTATTTACAACGGAACAGTATTACCGAAGAACGCAGGATAGTTGTTTGGCTTTGACAGCTTCTCAATTTTCAATATGGAATGCCGGTTTTCATGGGGAGAGATAGGTCTGTTGGCACAAAACCTAATACCGCACAGAAAAGAAAATCAGCACTTGCTGGGTCTTTGCTCTTTAACAAAAATGGGGGGGAACAAAAGCATGCCCAGTGTACAAAGCCCCAACAAGCGCTTAAAGTGTGGGTATAAAAGTTAATTTGAGATAAGTAGTTCATTGCAATTAGTTTNNCCCCTCCTCGCCGCCTTCGGCGGCTCGTCGGGGGTAAGGGTGCTTTTGGGGGCATTCCGCCCCCAAACCCCCTATCCGAAATGCAAACTGCTTTGGCTTGAATAATCTAAACTAATTCAACGGAGGTACTTAGGATAAAAAATGAACACTCCGAGCCGCCAGTAGCGACCCGAAGTGCTGGGTAACAAATTAAATCTATTGCTTAAAAACTACACCTTTTCTTTTTAAAACTTGCTCACCATCAATGGAAGGCTCTTCGGCCTTCTTCCCTCAGCCTGTATCCACACGGCATACCAACCTTCGTGCACTCCGGTGAGGTCAAATCGGTAAGGCTCCAAGGAGGCAGGCTCCACCCATGCTTCTTTCACCAATCGGCCCATCCTGTCTATCAAAAGTAATCGCACCGTTTGCCCTTCAACGGAGCGCAGGTTCACCTTTACGTAGGCATCGGCAGGATTCGGAAAGAGCTTGAAATCGTCTAATTCCTCCCAAAATTCCAGCATTTGAACATTGGAAAACGCCAAGGAACCATCGTCCCGCAACTGCACCACTCGGTAATAGTTCCAGCCGGGCAGTGGGCGCACATCAAGTTCCCGGTAAGTAATGAAGTTGTCGCTTTGCTCGTCGTTGTCCCTATCCAGCAAGACCTGCCACTCGAAACCGTTGGCGGAGCGCTCCAGCAAGTAGCGGAGGCAATGTTTACCACTATTGGTGGTCCAACGAAGATTGGCAGTGGCTCCATTTTGCGAAGCGAACAAAGAAAACACCTTGCCCGGTAGGCCAATAGCCTGGTTTGATGGCGGTTGGAGCGTCACCAATGCCTCGTCGTCTTCGGCAGGGGTGCCAGAAGTATTGTTGTTCGGGGAGCTGTCCACATCGGCAGGAGATGCAGTCATTACTTGCACGAAATACGGCAATGGCGTGGTGTTTTGCAAAACGAAGAGGGTCATGCTCATGGTTTTGGTAGCACCCGGTGCCATTGTTCCTACCGTCCATAATTGCGACACCAAGTTATAGGTCGTGCCCTCGTCCCGGTGGTGTATGGTGTAGGCCAAGCCTTGCGGAATAGGCACGGCAACTTTTACGCCAGTGGCGGAGGCATTGCCGACGTTTTTCAAAGTGACGGTAAACACTACGTCCTTCCAAATCGTCAGGGTGTTGCTACTGGAAGTTAGGGTTAGCTCCAGGTCTGGCCCATTCCCATTGAAAATGCCCGCCGTGAATGCTGCCTCGTCGTCCTCGATGGGCACTGGGGGCAAGCCGTTGTTTGGGGCGCTGTCAATATCGTTCGGGGAAGCGGCACTCACTTGGGCGTAGCCAGTGAGCGGCACATTTTGAAGCACATAAAAGGTTAGCTTGAGCGTCTGAACCTCGCCGGGAGCCATTGTTCCTACCGTCCATTGCTGGTCACTATATGCTGCATAGCTGCCTTTTGATGCCACCGATTCGTTTCCTCCATGCAATACCGCTGTGGCCGGAGCTGGAAAATGTACTTTCACGCCTGTGGCGGCCACCGTGCCTTCGTTGGTCAAGGTAGCGGTGTAAGATATAAGCCCCCATTGCGTCACGTTGGGTGAATTAGCAGTCATTGCCAGCTTCAAATCCATGCCATTGGGAGAAGGGGTGGTCACTTGGAATGTCCTGTTTACGTTCGGGGCGGGGTGGAAGTCAGCGTTGCCTGTTTGCGAAGCGTTGATGCTCACGCTGCCTGCCTGTCCCGTGAGGGTGACGGTATTTCCTGAAACCGTAGCCGGGCCTGACACCACGTCAAAAGTAACTGCCAAGCCACTTGAAGCGGAAGCGTTGAGGGTAAACTGTGGGTCGGTGGTCAATTTGTTTGCCAGCATTCCGAAGGTAGTGAGTTGGTTTTCCATATTGGGCGGGACTTGCCCAGAGCCAATGTTTTTTACCACCTCATCGTCTTCACCTGCGACGCCTACCTGTGCGTTGTTGGGGGTACTATCGGTATCGGTTTGGTCGGCGTGGTTTACTTGTGCCCAACCCATCAGTTGGTCGGTATCGAGCACGTACCAATGGACGGTCATCGTGGCGGAAGCGCCTGGGGCCAAGGAACCGACATGCCAAATCCGGTTGCCTATCCAGTTGTATATGCCCTGTGAGAGCGTTGCCACATTTGTGCCCACAAATACAACGGTGGTTGGGGTTGGCACATGGACCTGCACGTTGGTGGCGGTTGCTGCGCCGCTGTTGGTCACGGTAAACGTGAAATCCATGTTGTTGTATTTCACCAAATTGGCAGGTGCATTGGTCACGGAAAGAGACAAGTCAATCGTGCCGCCGCCACTTTGTTGGGTCACTATAAAGATTATATCTACTGCCGCCGCAGGATTCCATTGGGCGTTGCCTGCTTGGGTGACCCGCACGACTACGGTGCCCACTTGTCCGTTCAGGGTGATGGTATTGCCCGAAACAAATGCTGGCCCCGACACGATTTGAAAAGCTACTGGCAAGCCAGACGAAGCGGAGGCAATGGCCGTGAACGGTGGCGAGGTCGTTGTTTTGTTCGGAATCGTACTGAATATTATGGTCTGATTCTGAAGGCCCGTTTGTGATACGGTGAAGGAGCGTTCAACTGCTGCAGCAGGCGTCCAGTTGGCATTTCCAGCTTGGGTGGCCCGCACGACCACGGTGCCCACCTGCCCGGTCAAAGTAATGGTATTGCTGGAAATGGTAGCTGGCCCTGACACGATTTGAAAAGACACTGGCAAGCCGGACGATGCCGTGCCGGCAATCATAAAGGGTGGGGCTGACACTATCTGGTTTGCAATGACAGGCAAGGTAATGGTTTGGCTTTGGCTGCCGGTGCTGCTACCGGCTTTGATAAAAACGGGTGTTTCGGAGAGGTTGTTAACGGCAAGCAATCCATTTGCCCCAACGGTTAAAGCAATGGGTGACTGGCCATTCGGAAATCCATCCGCCAATTTGACCATTTGCAAGGTGCTGCCTGCCGGAAGACCCAAGTTGACGGCAAGGGAACTGACGGACTCGTTGCTGGTAGGAAGCCACATCGCCCAAATGTCGGCTGCACCTGCTTTGGTGAACTTGTAGATGCGGGGACAAATGGACGACACGGCATCATTGCAATTGTTGTAGGAAACTTCGCTGTTGAATTTATAGCCTGTAAGCATTTGTTTCATCGTATTGATAAAATGCCAGGAAGCTTTTCTGGTAAACCTGTTAGCGGCTGGTTGGGCCGGGTCGAAAAACAACATCCCGGAAGTCAAATACCTGCCCGATTCCGTGTATGGGCCAATGCTTTGATAATTCCCTATTTCTGCCCGGTCCGCAAATTCATAGGCTACTGCCCGGTCAAAACCCGCTGCAGCAATTTCCAGATATGACCTTGTTATCCATCGTGCCTGGGTCAATTCCACTAATTCCAAAAGAACATTCTTATGGGATTGGGACAAGGCATTCCAGAATGGCCGGTAATTGGTAGGCACCATTGACCTCAAGTTGTTTTGACCAGTTATCGGATTGTTTTCGGGAATGGCAGCTTGCACGGAGGCAGGATGCGTGTCGTAACCATATTCTGTAATCCAGAATTCCTTATTGTTCCAATCCTGATTAAAGGTATTTCCCTTATCAATCATGGTTTGCCGGAGCGCTATTAATTTTTCTTTCAGTTTATCATGCTCCGGTGATACACCATAGTCCCATGCGTTCAATTGGTCGGCGTTGATGGGCGAGCAAAGCTGGGAAATCTGCAAATTGGCGGTCGCAACTTGGGAATAATGGTGATAGTTGAACACATCGAACGGGAATTTATCGGCACCAGCCCGGTTTTGGTTCAACCAATCGGTCACTGACTGAAAATAACAGGGGTCTAAGTCCGAGATACCACCAAGCACGATCTTCATGTTTGAATCGGCATTCATTATGCCGAGCGTGTATAAGTTTTTATGGTTTACCTGACCTTCATGTCCATCTGCTACTGCACTGAGCATCGCACCGTACTCTTCCGGTGAGATGTAAGTATGAGGAATGCTACTTTCCAGCCACCATTTATCAGGTTCATTCCATATTGAAATATACTTTATTGGATGGCTTGTGACCGAACGTATCGCAGGGTTGTTGACGAAACTGGTTTGGCTTTCTGGTGCCAAATTGGTCAATATATCAGCATGTGATGCGGTCGGTGTACTGGCATCGCTTCCATATCTATAGGCAAAATGATAGAGATAGGTAGCAAACTCTTTGTAGTTCTGCGGATTTAAAAAATCGGCTGGGTTGGAGGAATTCACAGGGATTCGCTCCTGTGCACTGGTAAACCCACATATTGGCTCCGCAACAAAGTCTTTGATTACATTTGTCGCTGAACCGGACATGCTTGTGACGAAATTGGAGCCCATGTGCTGAAGCAACAATTCATAGAAATAATCAAAATTGATGCACGAGGCTTGTCCCTGGTATGCCGTTTTGAATTTGAACTTTACACCTTCTGAATAAGGGGGCGAGGGTAGCTCCGGTGTGTTCGTATAGCATAAGTTAGCATTGGGACAACCAGCTTCAATGCCTTCGTGCAGGTACCAATTGTGAAACTCCCGCACAAAACCAACGGCATCCAAGTTTTCAAAAAAACCTTGCAAGCTATTATTGAGTACATTGATATTGGTAATGCCAGGGTCTTCCAAGTTTTTTCCATAAAAATCCCACCAGATGTTGGTTCCAATAAATTCATCCATTGGGAATTTGTTCGTTTGTGAAAAGATAAAACACGGAAATGCGAATACAAATGCGAATACATACGGTAGCGTATTTTTCATTATAACAATATTAAAAGAATTATTGAGGTTTTACTATATCACTACAATACCTGAAGGGGGAAAGTAAAAAAGTAAATAGCAATTATGCTTGACACAAATAGGTTTTGACCTGTGTAAGCGGACACAGAAGGATTTTCGGTCATAGTTCATTCCCACAAATTTTAATTAAGAGGTATATGAAGGTATTCCAGACTGTTGAAGAAAGGTCAATTATTTATTTTTTCATACGCATTTTTGTTTTAGAATTAACGAAAAACTGGACGGATTTGGGGGTTTCATCCTATTCTAATCATTTACAAAAGTGAATGCTCTATCCCACCAAAGCGTTATAGAATAAAATAAAAATGTTGTATCATTTGGGTAAAAACTAAATCAACACAACATTTTTTGGCTTCCGCTGCTAAGTTTGGCTATTTATGGCGAAATGAGCATAGACAACCAGCCTATTGTTCTCCTGACATTGCCCACGCCACTAAATTGCGCCAGCAAAAAACACGAGCTTACCTCGTCGCAAACCACACCAGCACCGCTATTGCGCCGCCGATAATCAATACTTCCAATATATTGCCGAGCGCCCGGTTGGTCACTCGCACATTTACCACCGAAATGAGGGAGAAGATGAAAGCGATGGAAGATACCACCAATATCAAGCCGCCAGTAGCACCGGTCACCTCTGCCGTGTTTTGCGACTTGGCGACGGTGGGGAAAAGGACAAGATAGGCCGAGGTCAGCACCGAGGCCACCAGCCCGATGAGCGTTCCTCCCAGCAGCAATTTCCAGTTTTCAAGCCCCTTGGCGAGGTGGTGTAGGCTGCGGATGGTGCTGCTCACCACCAACCATAGCGCCAGCAACATCAGTCCGATGGTAGCCTCGTCGGCATAGCGCCCAAACAACCCCGTGAGCTTGTTCTGAAGGAATAGCAGTCCGATGAAAAGTGCCGTCAACAGCACAAAGGCGATGATGACGCTGCGGGTGAGTATGCTGTTTTCGACATCGGAGACGGTAGCTTTCGTGGCGGCCATGTTTTTTGTTTTTAATGAAAAATTGCTGCAAAGCAACACAAAAAACAAGTTGGGAAACGGTAGATTTGTTGGATTATTTCCTTGCGCAATGCGAATGCTGAACGTTCAACCAATCAAACAATGACGATGCAAACGATGATGCCCACGATGGTGCCCGAAAACGCCCACACCGACATACCCGGCAACCCCTCCACGGCTATCAGCAGCCCGTTCAAGTTCAATGACCGCTCCAATGGCCAGCCGCTGCGGGTGCTCTCGGGTGCCGATTGGGACTTCTGGTTGCACAACGGCTATGTGGTGGTGAAAAACGCCGTGCCACGGGAGCAGGCCCAGCGCACCGCCGACTTTCTATGGGAGTTTGAGGAAAAAGACGCCAACGACCCCGCCACTTGGTACACCCCGCCCCGTGCAGAGATGCAGATGAAGGAACTCACCAACACGGGCATGGTGGAGGTCTATAACCACCAATTGCTTTGGGACAACCGTCAATGGCCCCGCATTTACGATGCCTTCGTGGACATCTGGGGCACAGAAAAACTTTGGGTAACCATTGACCGGGCCAACCTGAACCTGCCCATTCGCCCCGGCTACGAGTACAAAGGCTTCATCCATTGGGACTATGACCCGGAAACCCGTCCCGTGAACGTGCAGGGCGTGCTGGCGCTCGCCGACCAGACGGACGAAGACATGGGCGGATTCCAGTGCATCCCCGAATTGTACCGGACTTACGACACTTGGAAGCTCACCCAACCCGCAGACCGGCACCGATTTCAGCCGGACACCACAGGCTTCGAGCCAGTAAAGGTACGCATGGAGGCAGGCGACCTGCTCATTTTCAACAGTACGCTCGCCCACGGAATCCGTCCCAACCTTACCGCCGACAAAGTGCGCTTGGCCCAATACATTGCCATGATGCCCGCACAGGAAGAGAACGAGGCCCTTCGGCAATGGCGCATTGCTTCGTGGCGTGACCGCATCGCCCCGACGGGTTATGCCTTCCCCGGCGACCCTCGCAACTGGGAGCAGACCCGTTTTGCCTCTGCCGAATTATCTGAGTTGGGGAAGAAGCTCTTGGGATTGGAGCTGTGGTAGCTTGTCGTTATTGAATTGACGAACCATTTCTATTAGCTACGTTAGGGTATGCCCTACGAGGAACTCATCCACTTTTTTCAGTCCGTTTTTGTTGTCTGATAGCACCACCAACGTGTCATTTGGCTCTATGGTAGTGGAGCCGTTTGGAATCAAATACTTATCATTCCGCTTTATCATGGCGATGATGGCATTCTTTGGAAAACCGAGTTCCACTATTTTCTTGCCTACCACGGTGCTGTTTTGTTTGATGGCTATTTCTTGCATCGCCGTTTTCGGATGCTCCGAGAGGAAGGCTTCCGTGGGGGTGAGGGGCTTTGCTTTCTCAGGCATGGCTACTCTTAGCCATTTGGCCACGGTGGTCAGCGTGGTCCCCTGAATAAGTACCGAGGTCAGGGAAATAAAGAAAACGATGTTGAAAATCATATCCGCCCTATCAATGCCCGCCAACAAAGGATAAGTGGCAAACACGATGGGCACCGCCCCACGCAGCCCCACCCACGAGATATACAGCCGTCGCCTCAGCTTCATTTTGAAAAACACCAAGCTTATGAACACACTCAAGGGCCTCGCCAATAAGATTAGAAAACCGGAGATGAGCAAGCCCACCCCGATGAAAGGGACTATTTGCGAGGGAAAGACTTGCAGGCCCAAGGTGAGGAACAGCACTATCTGCATGAGCCAAGCCAGACCATCAAACATTTTAAGGATGGTTTTCTTGTGTATCAGGTCTTGGTTGCCCAAATAAACGGCACAGATGTAAATGGCCAAAAAGCCATTGCCCCCAATCGCATCGGTGGCCGAGAAAGTAATGAACATCAATGCTATCACCAACACCGGGTACAACCCCTCAAAGTCCAGCTTGATTTTGTTGATAAAGAACCTGCTGAGGCGGCTGAACAACAGACCTGCCGCTCCGCCCAATACCATTTGTTTCAAGAACAAAGGAATCATTTCATAAATGCTCAAGTCTTGGTTGACGACCAAGGCCAGGAAAGCAATCGTCAGCACGTAGGCCATGGGGTCGTTGCTCCCACTTTCCAACTCCAACAAGGGTCGTAGGTTGCTTTTGAGTGCCAGGCTTTTTGAGCGGAGTATCGAGAAAACGGCGGCTGCGTCCGTTGAGGAGACTATCGAACCGAGCAACATGCTCTCATAAATCGTGAGGTCGGTGATGAGCCAAACAAAAGTGCCCAGCGAAAGCGCCGTGAGCAGCACCCCCAAGGTGGACAAGGTAAGCCCTTCCGTGAGCACTGGTTTCACGTTGTTCCAGTTGGTGTCAAGCCCCCCCGAAAAAAGGATGAAATTCAATGACACCAGTCCAATGAACTGGGCAATCTTTGGGTCGTCAAAATGGATGCCCCCAATCCCCTCCGACCCGGCCAACATGCCTATCGCCAAGAACAAAACCAACGTAGGCACCCCAAACCGATAGGACGTCTTGCCAACTATGATGCTCACGAACAGCAAAATGGAACCTACCAACAGGATATTTTCTATGGTCAAATTCATAGTGGATGTCTTTACAGCTGATCGGCAAAACTAATAAGCTGTTGCTTTGGAGGCGAGGATTTTCAAAAAGGCAGCCCCTGCCCCTTCTCACTCAAAATCGTAATAGAGCAGATACTGCTTCCGCAAGGCCCTGAATCGGCGCAGCCCGTCCTGCCAGCCTGCCCGAATCTCCGCCTCCGTTTTCCCTGCCACGATTTGTTTTTTCAGTTCATCGCTGCCAGCCAAAGCATCGAAATGTGCCGTTTTCAAAAAAAAGTTCGCCTTGTCGGGATAGCTTTGGTAAAAATCAATCAAGTAGCCCAAGTTTAGTTGCTTTTGCTGGCGCAATGTGTCAACAGGCAACCCGCTCAAGTCGTGGCCCCGGCACAGCTTGCCCTGCTGAGGTGGATTGGTGGCGCCATCCCGTGGCTGGGGCGTAAAGGTAAAGTCGCCCACCGTGGCTCCCGGTGCCCCCATCACCTGAAACTGTTTGTCCGTCCCACGCCCCACGCTCACCACCGTCCCCTCGAAGAAGCACAACGAGGGGTATAACAGCACCGCCGTCATGTTCGGCAGGTTTGGGGAGGGCTTCACGGGCAGGTCGTATTGGGTGCGGTGGTCGTAGCCAGCGCAGGGCACCACCTCCATTTGGCATTTGAAGCCATTGGCCAACCAACCCTCGCCATTCACCATCCGAGCATATTCGCCGATGGTCATGCCATAGACCACAGGCACTTCGTGCAGCCCCACAAACGAGGCATATTTTTTTTTCAAAACAGGGCCGTCCATATAGTGACCGTTGGGGTTTGGTCGGTCAAGGACAATGAGGGGGACGTTGTGCTCCGCACAAGCCTCCATCACGTAAGCGAGCGTACTTATATAGGTGTAAAATCGGGTGCCAACGTCCTGTATATCGAACAGCACAAGGTCCACGCCCGCCAGGTCGGCGGAGCCGGGCTTCTTTTTGTCGCCGTACAACGAGATGATGGGCAAGCCCGTAGCGGGGTCTTTGCCATCCTTGATTTTCTCCCCGTCGCTGGCGGCACCTCGAAACCCATGCTCCGGGGCAAAGATTTTTACGAGGTTCAAACCAGCTTTCAGTAGGGTGTCCACGAGGTGGCGCTGCCCCACCATCGAGGTGTGGTTCACCACGGCGGCTATGCGCTTGCCCTTCAAAAGAGGCAGGTACTCCCCCACCCGCTCGGCGGCTGGCACTGTTTGCCCGCTCACCTGCGGTTCGACTTTGGTGACTGGCAAACCCGAAGCGGTTTCGCTTGTTTTCTGTCCGCAGGCAAAAATCATTGCCAATAGGAGTGCCGGAGTTGCAACAATTGTTTTTAACTTTACCATCATTTTGTTTTATTTCAGACTTTTGACGGAAGACTTTAGACATTAGATGGTGCCGAGTTAAACTCAAACCAAACCACTTCAAACCATCTAAAGTCTATCATCTACCGTCTTCCAAATCATGGAACACAAATACGCTATCGTTGACATCGAGACGACCGGGGGCCGTGCCGCTTGGGACAAGATTACGGAAATTGCCATTGTCGTCCACAATGGTACGGAGGTATTGGAAACTTTTGAAACGTTGTTGAACCCGGAGACGAACATCCCCTACGGCATTACCGAACTGACGGGCATCACCAATGACATGGTGCGGAGCGCTCCCCGCTTTTACGAAGTAGCCAAAAGGATTGTCGAGCTGACGGAGGGTGCCATCTTCGTCGCCCACAATGTCCGGTTCGATTACAGTTTTGTTCAGGAAGAATTTAAGCGGCTTGGATTCACTTACACCCGTCGGCAGCTCTGCACCGTGCGGATGGCGAGGAAGGTGTTTCCTGGTTACAGTAGCTATAGCCTCGGTAACCTCATCGTGGCGATGGGCCTCACCGCTGGCGACCGCCACCGGGCCATGGGCGATACCATCGCCACTGTTGACCTCTTCGAGCGCATCATGGCGCAGTCGGGCGCTGCCGCAAAAGAGGTGCGGACCATGGTGAACCTCGGCGTGCGGGAGTCCAAATTGCCCAAGAACTTTAGCCTTGAAAAGCTCCACTCCCTCCCCGAAGCCTGCGGAGTCTATTACTTCCACAACGAGGATGGCGATGTGGTATATGTGGGCAAAGCCTTGAACATCAAGAAACGCATCGCACAGCATTTCACCGACCAAACGGAAAAGGCCGCCAAATTGCAGGCACAAGTGGACGATGTTTCATGGGAGGTCACTGGTAGTGAGCTGGTTGCCCTGCTCAAGGAGTCGCACGAAATCAAGCGGATGCGGCCACCCATCAACCGGGCACAGAAGGTTCGGGAATACCCCTTTGTCATCCATACTTTCGAGAACCAAGCGGGCTATATCTGTTTCGATGTTGGAAAGCCTACCGCCAAGACCCGCAAAACCTTGCGGGTGCTCTCCGCCTACCCAGATTTGCCCCATGCCAAGGGCTGGCTCAAGGGTGCCCAAAAGCGCTTCAACCTCTGCCTCCGCCATTGCCACCTCGAAGAGCGTTCTGGTGCCTGCTTCGACTATCACCTCAAGCTGTGCCTCGGTGCTTGTGTTGGCGTGGAAAGCCCAGCGGATTACAACGAGCGTGCCCAAGCGGCCCTGCTCGCCCTCGATGAGAGCCTGCTCGAACAGGACTTTTTCCTCATTGACAAGGGCCGCACCCCCGGCGAAAATGCCGTAGTGCTGGTGGAGGGTGGCGAGTACCAAGGCTATGGCTACATCAACATGGACGAAGTGGAGGCGAACGATTTTGAGGGCTTGAAGGAGAGCATCGAGCCTTTTGAAAGCAATCCAGAGGTAAAGCGGCTAATACGCCGATTTCTGGCAGGGAGCCATCGGCTGAAAATCTTGAAGTTGTGACAACTATAAACAAAAATGGCTTGACAACTTCCGCTGCCAAGCCATCTGCATTTTATAAGTGTTTAAAGCGTCTTGCCCAGCTTTTTGAGCAGCAAATAGTAAAATACGGCCCTGTACTTTTGGTTGGCGTTGTATTCCGCACAAACACTGCTGATAGCAGCATCCATAGCCGCATTGTCCGTCATGCCCAGCTTTTTAGTCATGAAGTTGGCCTTAACCCTGTCCAACTCAGTTTGGTCAGAGCAAGATACTAAAGAGGCATCTCTTAAATAGATAGATGGGCCAAGGCCCTTTGCAACTTTGTTCAGCAAGTCCGCATCAACGGCAGTTTTGCTAACGCTTTTAAGGGCGTCTTGGTAGCTTGCCAGCTTTTCATCAAATTTGCTCATAGAAAAATCGTTTTGTGGTGAAAAAAAAGGTTTCGGGGCGAAGGTAATAACAAATTCCCTGCAAACAACAAATCGGGTATTTTTCGACTATTTATTTTGCCCGCTTTTAATTGAATTTGCAGAGCTGATGTTACCGATAAAGTGAAGTCAAATATGTTTCCTAAGCGAATTGTTTAAACGCATGATAAGGATTGAGGTATCGGCAAAGTGATTTTTCTCATCCATTCATAGCTGTGCTTTGCACGAGTTTTGTGGCTTAAGTTATTCATTAAAAACGACGATACATGGAACTCGATGTCAACACCTTTCGCCACCGCTCATGGGCAGAACCCTGGAAAGTCAAAATGGTCGAACACGTAAAAATGACCACCTACGAGGAGCGCAAAAAAGCCCTCGTGGATGCTGGCTACAACACTTTCCTGCTGCGCTCCCGGGATGTTTATATTGACCTGCTGACCGACAGCGGCACCTCCGCCATGAGCGACCGCCAATGGGCCGGCATGATGATGGGCGATGAAGCCTACGCTGGAAGCGAGAATTTTTACCACCTGGAAGAAGCCGTCCAAAAGTATTACGGCTACAAATATGTCGTGCCGACCCACCAAGGCCGGGGTGCAGAGAACATCATCTCCAAAGTCCTGATAAAACCGGGCGACATCGTGCCCGGCAACATGTATTTCACGACCACACGACTGCACCAGGAACTTGCCGGGGGTGAGTTTCACGACATCGTCATTGACGAGGCGCACGACCCGGAGAGCGAGCACCCATTTAAGGGTAATATTGACCTCAACAAACTGGAAGCGCTGGTTAAAAAATATGGCGCTGAAAAAATACCCTACGTCAGCATGGCTACCACGGTCAACATGGCTGGCGGGCAGCCCATCTCGATGGCCAATCTTCGGGAACTGCGGGCGTACACACAAAAGCACGGAATCCTCATTATCCACGACATGACAAGGGTGGCCGAAAACGCTTGGTTTATAAAGGTCAGGGAGGATGGCTATCAGGACAAAAGCGTCGCAGAAATCGTCAAGGAAATATGCTCGCTGACGGACGGTGCCACCATGAGCGCGAAGAAGGACGCCCTTGTGAACATCGGCGGCTTCTTGGCCATGAACGACCACGGTATTTACGAAGAAGCTTGCAACCTCGTCGTGGTGTACGAGGGGCTGCACACCTACGGCGGTCTGGCTGGGCGTGACATGGAGGCCATGGCCATTGGCATCGGCGAGTCGGTGCAGGACGACCATATCCGTTCCCGCATCGGGCAGGTGGAATACCTTGGCAACCGACTGCTGTCGCACGAAATTCCCATCGTGAAGCCCATCGGTAGCCACGGCATTTTCCTGAATGCAAAGAAATTCTTGCCCTCCGTGCCCCAGATTAACTTCCCGGCGCAGGCGCTGGCAGCGGCCATTTACCTCGACTCAGGCATCCGTTCGATGGAGCGGGGCATTGTGTCGGCAGGCAGGGACAAGGCCACTGGCGACCACTACTACCCAAAATTAGAACTGGTGCGCCTGACGATTCCCCGGCGGGTTTACACCCAAGCGCACATGGACGTGGTGGTGGAATCCATCCTTGAAGTATATGACCAGCGAAACCGCATCAAAGGCTTTAAGATGGTTTATGAGCCGAAGTACCTGCGGTTCTTTCAGGCTAGGTTTGAGTCGCTGGGTTGAGGTAGGTCTTCTTGAAAAATTCGAGTGCAACCTCTAGGTTTTTTTCGGCTACCATAGTTAGCCCGATCTCCAATTCCCAAGCCTCTCCGGCCATGAGCAGGCAATACGCCTCCGGCGTTTTTTCGTACAATTTTTCACACCAAAACAGCACCGCCTCCGGCGAAAGGGCATGGGTGGTATATTCAAAATTAGCCGAAGGCTCGACCCTTTTCCATTGAAACCCACCTGACAATTCCCCCTTGAACGCATCCACGAAAATGACCTCATCCGCTCCCGCAATCAACTCGGCGTCCTCCACCTGCAACTGGTAGCGGTAATGGAGATCCCCATCAAAATGGCCGATTGCTTCCAGCGCCTCACCGAACGCCCAGCCGAGGCCGTCGTCTTGTCTGCCGTTGTTGCCGATGGCGAAGAGAAGTGTGCGATTATGATTTGGTTCGTTCATCTATGATATTCCCTTTGTGATTGTACAGCGTGACATGCAGCGGCATTTGCCCAATGGCATGTGTGGCACAACTCAGGCAGGGGTCGTACGCCCGGATGGCGATTTCCACTTGATTGAGCAATGTATCCGTCAGTTCCGGTTTGCCGTCGAGCACGTTGTTGGCGACCCAGCGCACGGCACGGTTCATCGGCTCGTTGTTGTGGGTGGTACTCACGATGAGGTTGCAGCGGTTAATCATCCCCTTTTCATCTGCTTGGTAGTGGTGGATGAGCGTACCCCTCGGTGCCTCCACGATACCAATGCCCTCTGGTCGGCGATGGCCCTTGCGCAGGATGTCGTCGCTGAGGATGTCCTCGTCATGCAGCAGCGCTTTCATCAACTCAGCACAGTGCAGCATCTCGATGAGCCGTGCCCAGTGGAAGTGCATTGTGTGGTTGTTCGGCTTGCCGCCGGTATATTCTTTGAAAATCTTAAACTCCTGTTGCGCCAGCGGTGTGCTGATGCGGTCGCAGACGTTTAGGCGGGCAAGCGGCCCGACGCGACTCCAGCCATCGTCCCGACCCAGGTGGCGTAGGTACGGGAACTTCAGGAAGGTCCACGGCTCCACCCGCTCGGCGAAATAGTTCACGTAATCAACGTCCCGCACGTCGTCGAGGGTGCGTTTGCCCTCGGCATCAATGGCCCGGAGGCGACCGTCGTAGAGTTCGAGCGAGCCGTCGTCGGCATTCACCAAACCCAAGTGGCCACTGGGGTAGGAAGCGAAACTGTCCAACCAAGGGGCGTTCTTTTCGTGGTAATCCTTGATGAAATCCACCACCTCGCTCGACCACTCAATCATGGTGTCTACATTGGGCAGGTCTTTTCCGGTCAAAAAATAGTCCCGGTCTTCGATGGACATGCGCTTGTGAACGCCACCCGGCACGGCAGCGATTCCGTGAATCCGCTTGCCCGCTATCACCCGAATGATTTCCTGCCCAAACTTGCGCATGGTAATTCCCTTCCGGGCGAGTTCCTTGTTTGATATCGCAACGGCCACCACATTTCGCTGCTCGGCGGGCGCTTCCAACCCAAACAGTAAGTCAGGCGAGGCGAGGTAGAAAAAGTGCAAGGCATGGGATTGGAAAATCTGCCCATAGTGCAGCAATCGCCTGATTTTGGTGGCGGTGGGCGATAAGTCCACGGGGTCAAGGCCCGCCAATTGGTCAATCGCCTTTGCTGCCGCAATATGGTGGCTCACCGGGCAGATTCCGCAAAGCCGCTGCACCAGCATGGGGGCTTCCCAATAAGGCCGCCCCTGAATGAAGCGCTCGAAGCCTCGGAACTCAACGATATGGAAAAAACTGTCCTTCACCCGCCCCTCCTCGTCAAGGTGGATGGTGACTTTGCCGTGCCCTTCAACACGGGTGACAGGCTCTATGATTACTTTTTGCATGGCTGAAGATTTGCCCCTGACCCCTAAAGGGGTACCTAATCTGCAAATGTATAAGGTTAGGTTCCCATTTAGGGGTCAGGGGTCAGGTCAAGGGTTCAATCATATTTAAACTCCGAAAGCAGCACCGAATATTCCTTGTCAAACAAGATATTCTTAACCACTTTCCAGATATGGTTGGCGCTTGGCGGACAGCCGGGGATGAAATAATCAATGTCCACGACCTCGTTGCAAGCATATACTTTGTCCAAAATCTTGGGGATGTCCTCGTGGTTCGGTATGATGGCCGCCTCGTTTTCGCTGGTGAAAGAATGCAAATAAGCCTCTTCCAAACATTCCTTGAGCGGCACGGTGTTGCGCATGGCGGGCAACCCACCCCAGATGGCGCACTCACCAATGGAAACCAAGATGTCGCATTTCCTGCGAAATTCCCGCAATACCGCCACATTCTCGGAATTGCAGCAGCCGCCTTCGATGATGCCGACATCCACTTTTTTTGTAAAATGCTTGATGTCCGTCAGCGGCGACTTGTTAAACTCCACCAGCTCTACCAAGTCCAAAATACCCAAGTCAAGGTCGAGCATGGACATGTGGCAGCCAAAGCAACCCGCCAAGGAAACGGTGGCGATGACCTTTTTCTCGCCATTTTTTAATGCACGAACTTCTGGAAAAACAATGGGAACTGTTTGACTATCTGCCAGTTCGCCGATGTCGTACTTGCGGTCACCGAAGGGGCGGGCAAGGCTTTTTCCCCGCACCAAAATGGCACCCGTCGGGCAGATGTGCATGGCATGAATGGCCTGCGTTTCCGTCAGTGTCGCCTCCTGTTCATAGTCAATGGCGACCTCGGTGTCGTTGCCCCGGTTTGCGAAGCTGAACACACGTTTGCCGTCTGAGGACATTACTTCGTCCACGCAGCGACGGCAGCGGATGCAACGGTTGTGCTCGATAACCATCCGTTTCGGATTGTAGTCAATGAGCCGGTCCACGAACAAGTGCGGGAAGCGGCTCACGTTCACCCCCAATTGGTAGCCCATGCCTTGCAGGTCGCAGTCGCCACTCTTTTCGCAAGCGGGGCAAAAGTGGTTGCCTTCGGCAAACAGCATTTCCACCATCGCCTTGCGGGTGTCGTGCAGCGTCGGGTCGTCGTGTACGACCACGTTCATGCCATTGCGGGCGAGGGTCGTACAGGAGGCCACGTGCCGACCATTGACTTCCACGGTGCAAACCCGGCAGGTGCCGAGCGGTGGGTCAATATGCTTGTAATAACAGAGCGATGGCAAGTCCACGACCGCTTCCCGGATGGCGCTAATCAGCAGTGTGCCGTCCTCGACTTGAACTTCCTTGCCGTCAATGGTGATAGTGATTGGATTTTGCATATTATAATGGTGTCAATGATGAACATCATTTTACTGCCTCCTCATACTCCCGCACCGCTGCATCCATGTCGAAGCCACGGTTCAGGCGGCTGCCCGACTTGTCCACTCGCTGGTCGAAGTATTCCGGAAACTTGTGAATGGCGTCCACGACAGAGTTTGGCGACATTTGCCCCAAGCCACAGCGACTGTTTTGCTTGATGGTGGCCCCCCAATCTTCAATTTCCACGAGGTCACGCAGCGAGCCAAGACCCATTTGGAGCTTTTCCAACTTTCGGTTCAGGATAAAATTGCCAGCCCGGCAAGGGGTGCAGATACCACAGCTTTCGTGCTTGAAGAAGTTGGAGAAGTTGAGCAGGATTTTCAGCAGGTCACGGCTTTTGTCAAAGACCATGAACGAGCCGCCGCACAACAAATCCTCCTTGCAAATCCGGCGGTTGCGTTCCTTCATCGAGACGGCCACGCCGCTCGGCCCGCTTACCTGCACGTAATTCGGGTCATTTGCTTCGCAAAGCGCCAGTAGGTCGCCGAGGCGCATCCCCCATTCTATTTCATAAATCCCGGGTTTGGCGCAGTCACCGCTAATGGAGATGAGCTTGTTGCCGGGCGTGTCTTTGGTGCCAAGTTTGCGCATTTTCTCAGCCCCCGCTTCGAGGATTCGGGCGGCCGTGGCAAAGGTTTCCACGTTGTTCACAAGCGTGGGTTTGTTGAGGTAGCCCCGCTCAACCGGGAAGTAGCGGCGGGTGCGGGGTTCGCCCCGTTTGCCTTCGAGGGAGTTGAGGAGGGCGGTCTCTTCGCCGCAGACGTAGGCGCCGGCGCCGAGCTGCACCCGGATGTCGAACGAGAAGGGCAACTTGGCCGGGATATGGTCGCCGAGCCAGCTTTTTTCTCGAAAATCTTCCAGTGTTTGCTCGATTTTTTCTTTGAGCCAACGGTACTCTGCCCGCAGGTAGATAATGCCTTCGGAAGCACCCACGGCGTAAGCACCGAGCGCCATGCCCTCGATGACCAGGCCCGGCATGGTGTTGAGCAGCACCCGGTCTTTGAAGGTTCCCGGCTCGCCCTCGTCGGCGTTGCAGACCACAAACTTGCGGTTGCTGACGTTGCGGCGACAACCTTCCCATTTGATTCCCGTTGGGAAAAAAGCGCCGCCCATGCCCATCAAGCCTGCATCTTTTACTTGCTGAATGACCTCCATTGGCTCAAAATCCTTGAGCCGGGCTAGGGCCGTGCCGGGTGTGTATTCTTTTAAAATAAACGTGCGCTCGCCGGGTGTGTAGCGGATATTGTTCTTGGGTTCGTCGCAAAGGGTGGCAGCCGGAGCGCCGCTTCTCAGCTTCGCAACGATGGTTTTCACTTTCTGCGGGGTCAGTTCGGTAACGGGGAAAAAGTCAATCAGCGCCGCCGGTTCTTGGTCGCTTAGGCCGATGCAGGAAGTTTCGTAAAAACCGAAAGTACCAGTAGGGTCTGTCTTACCGAGTGCCGCCCCAGTTTCCTTTTCAAAAGCCTGCCTCACCTCCTCGAAGCCGTTCAATTCCGACACGATACTGTTGTTCAAATAGATGGTGTGCTTTCCCGAAGGCTGCCGATGGAAGAAATGATAAAAGGAAACGACGCCATCGATTTCCACGGCGGAGGTGTTGAACAGGATGGCCAATTGCGCAATATCATTATTGTCGAGAAACCCCTTAACGTCGTGCATGGCCCAGATGGCGTTCAGCAATTGTGGGCGGGCAAGCTGGATTGGTTGCATGATGATGTGTTTTGGTGACGCTCAAAAGTCAGGGATATGGCAGGGAAGGAAGATGATTTTCGTCACCTTTGAATATGATAAAAACGCAGTCCCATGCCTTCCAAAATCGGTGATATTTGTCATTCAAAGAAGGCAAGGATAAGAATAATTGCCTTTCTTACAGCGTCTTTCTTTGCCAACTTTTTTGAACAAAAAAATTACTCCATGAAAAAATGGCTCTTATTCCTTCCCTTGCTTCTACCATACATCGCCTCCGCCCACGAAGGCCACGGCATTTTCGATGCAAGCAATATCCTGCACTACCTCACCACGCCAGAACATGCGCTGCCGCTTGGAGGTGGTATCGTGCTGATTGGCTTGGTGTTGAGAAGCAGGAGCAAGAAGGCTGTATAGCGGTGTAGAAAGTTTGGAAGGTTTAGAGGGTTTAATTTTCAGCCCCTGCTAAACCTCCTAAACCCGTTAAACCTCCTAAACCTCCTCCATGCACGAACTTTCCATCATCGCCAGCATCGTTGAAATCGCTGAGGCCGAGGTAGAAAAGGCAGGTGCCCAGCGGGTCGAATCCATCGAACTGGAAATCGGGGAACTGGCAGGCATCGAGTTTTCGGCACTCGACTTCGCTTGGGAAGTTGGCGTGAGCCAATCGGTCCTGGAAGGTGCCGAGCGGCATATCCACCGCATCGGCGGGGAGGCAAGGTGCAGCGAGTGCGAAAACATTTTTGATATGCAAGCCTTGTATGACCCCTGCCCCAAGTGCGGCTCGTATTTTAGCGAAATAATTAAAGGTAAAGAACTGAGCGTCAAGGCTTTGACGGTGACTTGAAATTGGGTATTGGGTATTGGGTATTGGGTATTAATTTTTCGGTGGAATACCAAATACCCAATACCAAATACCAAATACCTCAATTTATGTGCGGAATTTGCGGCTGCGGCCAACCCGGCAATGCAGTAACCATCAGGAAAATAGACCTGAAAAAGGTCAACTTAAAAAAGGTGACACCGCTTGGAGCGGTGGCACCTTTATATCACGACGACCATGACCATCACCACGACCATGCGCCTACGGCAAATCAGGTACCGGGCAAGACGGTGCTGCAAATCGAACAGGATATCCTGGGAAAAAACAACCTGCTGGCTGAGCGAAACCGTGGCTTTTTCGAGGCGAAGAACATCCTCGCCCTGAACCTCGTCAGTTCGCCGGGCAGTGGGAAGACGGCCTTGCTGGAGCGCACCCTCGCCGATTTAAAAAATGAAATCCCCTGCTACGTCATCGAAGGTGACCAGCAGACCAGCAACGATGCCGACCGCATCGCCGCCACGGGTGCCGAGGTCGTTCAAATCAACACCGGCAAGGGCTGCCACCTGGAAGCCGACATGGTCAACGAGGCGATGCGGCAACTAAAACCCACCGACGGCTCACTGCTCTTCATCGAAAACGTGGGCAACCTCGTCTGCCCCGCCATGTTCGACCTCGGCGAGGGCGCACGGGTAGTCATCATCAGCGTGACCGAGGGCGACGACAAGCCGCTCAAGTACCCCGACATGTTCCACTCCTCGCAACTTTGCATCATCAACAAGATTGACCTGCTGCCCTACGTGAATTTCAGCGTGGAAAAAGCGAAGGAATATGCCCGGCGGGTCAGCCATATCACCGAGTTCATCGAGGTTTCTGCGACTACGGGAACTGGCATGGAGAAGTGGTACGCTTGGCTGAAAAAGCGAAGAAATGCCTGACACGGTTAGTGGCCAATTCAGTTTCAAACAGCAAAATGCAAAGCTTTCACCTCCATATCGAAGGCCAAGTCCAAGGCGTTGGGTTTCGCCCGTTCGTGTACCGACTGGCGAAGTCGCTCGGCATCGCTGGAATGGTGAGCAACGGGATGGATGGAGTGCATGTTTTTTTCAACGCAGGAGAAGGTCTCGCTCATTTTTTTTACCAAAAAGTGATTGCGGAAAGGCCCATTCGGGCGAGGGTTCTGCGGCATTCGATGCAACCAGCCCAAACCGCTCAATTCAATGATTTTCAAATTATTGATAGCCAAAAAACAGGCAGCGCCAACCTCCTGCTCACCCCCGACCTCGGCCTCTGCGACGACTGCCGACGAGAAATCCATGACCCCGCCAACCGACGGTTTGGCTACCCGTTCACGACCTGCATTAACTGCGGGCCACGATATTCCATCCTGAACGCCCTACCCTACGACCGGGAGCGAACGACGATGACGCATTTCCAAATGTGCAAGTCCTGCCGATCGGAGTACGATAACCCACTCACGAGGCGGCATTTTTCACAGACCAATTCTTGCCCTGATTGTGCGGTGGAGTTGGGCTGGCAGTCCAAGTTAGGAGGCAACTTGAAGTTGCCTCCTAACTTAACTGCTCAAGACTGCATCACACTGACAATCAATGCATTAGCCGGAGGCAAAATAATCGCTGTCAAAGGCATCGGTGGCTACCTGCTCATCTGCGATGCCACGAATCAGGCTGCGGTTGCCACGTTGCGCCAGCGAAAACATCGCCCCACAAAGCCCTTCGCTTTGATGTACCCGAACCTCGAAATGTTGAAAAAAGATGCGTTGGTCAGCGACGCAGCAGGAGCCGAATTTTCGAGCATCGAAAGCCCTATCGTGCTTTGCCAACTGCGGGAACGACCAGCGAGCGGCATGGCTGTCGCTGAGGTTGCGCCGCACCTCAACCGCATCGGGGCGATGCAGCCGTACACCCCGCTGTTCGAACTGATTTTGTCGGAATGGGGCAAACCCATCGTGGCCACGAGCGGCAACTTGAGCGGTTCCCCTATTTTTTTTGAGGATGAAAAAGCCCTGGAAAACTTGGGCGGTTTCGTGGACGGTTTTTTGACAAACAACCGTGAAATCCTCGTCCCGCAGGACGACAGCGTGGTTCAGTTCTCTCCCGAAAACCAGCAGCGAATCGTGCTGCGCCGCTCCCGTGGCTTTGCGCCGACGCATATCCACCACAGCTTTGATGGCTGGCAAGGCATGCACCTGGCGATGGGTGCCGACATGAAAAGCACGTTTTCCCTGCAACACAAGGGCAATACCTACATCAGCCAGTACCTCGGCGACCTCGAAAGCCTCGACACACAAGAGAATTTTGAAAAAACGCTTCTACACTTAATTCACCTCTTCGATGCCCAACCGGGGCAAGTGATTTTGGACAAACATCCCACCTATTTTTCCTCCGCAACGGGCCGCTCGCTCGCTGAAAAATGGGACGTTCCAGTGCTGGAAGTGCAGCACCACGTCGCCCACTTCGCCGCCGTTCTCGCTGAAAATGAGCTACTTACGAGCGAGGAACCCGTGCTGGGCGTCATCTGGGACGGCACTGGATGGGGTGAGGACGGCAATATTTGGGGCGGCGAGTTTTTCCTTTTTGAAAATGGCGACTTCAACCGGGCATCGCATTTCGATTATTTCCCGCACCTGCTGGGCGATAAAATGTCGAGGGAACCGAGGCTGTCGGCGCTGGCCCTGTGCTACGATTTGCCGGAGGCGGAGGCCCTGCTGCGACCGCATTTCACCGAAAACGAATGGGTGTTTTACAAAAAATTGCTCGCAAGCCCCACCGGGCTGCATACCTCAAGCATGGGCCGGCTATTCGATGCCGTGGCGGTGCTACTGGGCTTGCAGTCCAAGTCCAGTTTCGAGGGCGAGGCAGCCATGCGATTGGAGGCGCTGGCGAGGAAGGCGGTTGGAAAAGACTTCCCAAGTTTTAAAAACTTGGGAAGTCTGGCCCCGAAAATCATTGTAAAAAATGTCATCGCTGACCTTCAAGCTGGTGTTGACAAGCGCCAAATTGCTTTTGGTTTTCACCTTTCACTCGCCAAATATGTGGGCGAAATGGCTGCTCGGCACGACGTTCGGCGGCTGGCGTTCAGTGGCGGCGTTTTTCAAAATTCCTTGTTGATTGATTTGATAATCAATGAATTAGGCGACAAATACGACCTGTTTTTTCACAAAGAATTATCGCCAAACGACGAGTGCATTTCATTCGGGCAGTTGGCGGTTGCATATTTAATCCAAGTTGCGGATAAGCAGCAGCGCTGCGAAAACTTTGTAGAACCTTTTGAGAAATCTCTCTCAGGTGCAGCGCACCGAAATATTCCGGTGCGCTGCACCTGAGATTACTGATCAATATGCTACAAATATTTTGCGGCGCTGCCGCTGCTATCCGCAACTTGCGTTATTTAACAAACCTGAAACCTGAAGAGGAACAATCACTGACAACTGTTTTCACAGTAGCAGAGGAGGTTCCCCTTTAGGGGTCAGGAGCAAACCACGACCATGTGCTTAGCCATTCCAGGAAAAATCACCGCCATCACCGCCCAGTTGGATGAAACCTTCAGGGTCGGCAAAGTCTCCTTCGGCGGCATCCACAAAGAAGTCAACCTCTCGATGGTGCCTGCGGCGCAAGTCGGCGATTACGTGCTTGTCCATGTCGGCGTTGCCATCAGCGTGGTGGACGAAGCGGAGGCGCAAAAAACCTTCGAGTACATCCAGCAAATTGGTGAGCTGGCGGACTTGGGCGAGGAGGCGCAGCAACCCAACCCAGAAACGGGAAAACGATGAAATACCTTACCGAATACCGCAACGCCGGGGTCGTTCATGAGTACCTCGACGAGCTTCACCGCACCACCACTCGACCGTGGACCATCATGGAAATCTGTGGTGGACAAACGCACAGCCTTGTCAAAAACGGCATCCTCGACCTGCTGCCGAAGGTCATCACGATGGTTCACGGCCCAGGCTGCCCCGTCTGCGTGACGCCGCTCGGCATCATTAACGAAGCCATCTATCTCGCTGAAAATGAGGGGGGTATCCTCTGCTCCTTCGGCGATATGCTCCGGGTGCCGGGGTCGAAAAAAAGCCTGTTGGAAGCCAAGGCGAAGGGCGCCGACGTGCGCATCCTCTACTCCCCGCTCGAAGCCGTGAAACTGGCGCAGGAGCACCCCGAACGGCAGGTGGTTTTCTTCGCCGTCGGCTTTGAGACAACGGCCCCTGCGAACGCACTTTCCGTAGTTCAAGCAAAATTATTGGGGGTAAAAAATTACAGCATCCTTGCGTCACACGTGCTTGTGCCACCAGCCATGGAAGCAATTTTGAGCGACCCCGAAAACGTAATTGATGCCTTTTTGGCTGCGGGTCATGTTTGCACCATCATGGGCACGGAGGAGTATTTTCCGGTGGTGGAAAAATACCAGGTGCCCATCGTCATCACCGGATTTGAGCCAGTGGATTTGCTGCAAGGGATTTTGATGGCCGTGCGGCAACTTGAAAAAGGCGAGGCGAAGCTCGAAAACCAGTACGCCCGGGTCGTGCAGCGGGAAGGCAATTTGCTGGCGCAGCAAACCATCGGTAAAGTCTTCGAGGTGGCCGACCGGGACTGGAGGGGCATCGGCACTATCCCAATGAGCGGCTATGAAGTCAACGAAAGTTATGCGGAATTCGATGCACGGCGCAGGTTTAACCTTCATTTGCAGGCTGTTGCAGAGAACAAGGAGTGCATCGCTGGCACCATTATGAAGGGCTTACAGAAGCCTTTCGATTGCCCAAATTTTGGCACGAAGTGCACCCCAGAACATCCGCTCGGCGCACCGATGGTGTCATCGGAGGGGGCATGTGCGGCGTATTTCCATTTTGCGAGGGCAGCAGCAACGTAAGGATTTTTCTTCCAAAAATAGCTGACAAAAAATATTCGCCAAGTAGGCATTAATCATGCTTTGGGCAGGTGAATGACCGGACTTTTGCGGTTTAATCAGAAAGATAAATTGACCAATTATGAATCAGCAAGACAGCAAAAATGAGGGGCTGCGTAAAGCGGCACTGCATTACCACGAATTTCCCCGTAGGGGCAAAATCGAAGTCGTGGCTACCAAGCCATGCGTCACGCAGGGCGACCTGTCGCTTGCCTACACGCCGGGCGTGGCCGAGCCTTGCCTTGAGATTGCGAGAGACCCTGCACTCGCCCGACGTTACACCGCCAAGGGCAATTTGGTGGCCGTGGTGAGCAACGGGACTGCCGTGCTGGGCCTCGGCAATATTGGCGCCCTTGCGGGCAAACCGGTCATGGAGGGCAAGGGCATCCTGTTCAAACGCTTCGCAGATATTGACGTGTTTGACATCGAAATCAACTCGGAAGACCCCGATGAGGTCATTCGCACGGTGAAGAACATTTCCCCTACATTCGGCGGCATCAACTTGGAAGACATCAAGGCTCCCGAATGTTTTTACATCGAAGAAACCTTGAAACGGGAGCTTAACATCCCAGTTTTTCATGATGACCAGCATGGTACGGCCATCATTTCCGGCGCAGCGCTGCTCAATGCCCTCGAATTGGCTGACAAAGAAATAGGAGCGGTGAAGTTGGTTGTCAGCGGTGCGGGAGCTGCGGGTATTGCTTGCGCCAATTTTTATATCACCTTGGGTGTCAATTTGGTAAACATCCTGATGGTTGACCGGAAAGGCGTCCTCTGGGAAGGGCGAGGGGATGAAGACAGCAACAAGTACAAGCAAAAGTTTTTCAGAAAAACAGCTGCAAGAACCCTTGACGATGCCTTGAACGGTGCTGATGTTTTCTGTGGAATGTCGGCCAAAGGAGTGCTTACGCCAGCAATGCTGCAACAAATGGCAGCACGTCCCATCATTTTTGCGATGGCAAACCCTGACCCGGAAATCAGCTACCCAGAAGCTCGTGCCGCCCGCTTGGATGCCATCATTGCCACGGGTCGCAGCGACTACCCTAACCAAGTGAACAACGTGCTGGGCTTCCCATCCATCTTCAGAGGGGCCTTGGACGTGGAGGCGACCACCATCAACGAGGAAATGAAAATGGCTGCCGCAAAGGCATTGGCCAGTCTGGCGAAAGAGGAAGTGCCCGACTCCGTGAAGCGGGCCTACGACGACATGAGCTTGACTTTTGGCCCAGACTACATCATTCCCAAACCGTTCGACTATCGGGTGCTCGTCACGACGGCCTCCGCAGTGGCCGAGGCTGCCATGCTCAGCGGCGTGGCCCGCCAGCAAATTGACATCGAAGCCTACCGGGAAACCCTGCGGGAAAAGGTGGACTGGTCGAGGGAATTCATGCGCAATATTTACATTTTGGCAAAAAAAGCGCCCAAGCGCATCGTCTTTCCAGAGGCCGACCATCCGAAAATCATTTGGGCGACCAGCGAAATCGTGCAGGAAGGCTATGCCCGTCCCGTTCTTTTAGCAAAAAGCAAGAAGGAACTGTTACAGCATTTCGAGGAGCTTCGCCACAGTGCAATAGGCATCGAAATCATCGAACCTCAAAATTGGCCCCATTGGGACAGTTATGTGAAGGAATACTACCGTTTGCGACAGCGAAAGGGCGTCACCCTGAGCCAAGCAGATTATGACTTGCGGAACTTTCTCTATTTCGGCACCATGATGGTGCAGCAAGGCCACGCAGACGGCATGGTGGCTGGCGTCACCGTGAACTATGTGGATGTCCTCCGTCCTGCCCTGCAAATCATTGGCCCGAAAAAAGTAGGCAAGCTGGTGGCAGGTATGTACATGCTCCAGCACGAGCGAAAAACTTATGTTTTCGCAGATGCCGCCGTGAACATCAATCCAGACGCTAATCAATTAGCCGAAATCACCCTCCTTGCCGCTGAGGAAATGGAGCGGATGAAAATTGAGCCGAGGATTGCGATGCTTTCTTTTTCAAACTTCGGTTCCGTTCGTTCCCCCGAGACGGAAAAGGTACGGGAAGCAGTGGAGCGGGTGCGCATCCTTCGTCCCGACCTTTTGATTGATGGGCCTGTGCAACCTGACGTGGCTTTCAATCCCGATATTCTGGCCGAAAGTTATCCGTTTGCCAACATCAAACGACGCCCGAACCTGCTGATTTTCCCCAACCTGGACGCTGCAAACATCAGCTTGAGGTTGGTGCGGCACATGAGCAGTGCGCATTCCATCGGACCACTGATCGTTGGCCTGGCCAAGCCCATCCACATGCTTCCCAAAGGCGGCGAGGTGGAAAACATCATAAATATGGCGGCCATTACTTCGGTGGATGCTCAATCTTTGGAGGAAAACGGTCGCTGATTTGCGCCAAAAAAAAGTCAGTAGTCCAGTAAAAAATGACAAAACCGTCCATACTACTCAACTGCCCGATGCCGCAGCTCGACTTCGATGTCATCACATTGGGGCATGGCAGTGGTGGCTTGCTGACGCATCGGTTGCTGGAGGCAGGGGTGTTCAAACTGTTTGGCAACGAGTACCTTGACGAACAACACGACGGCGCACTGCTCGACATCACAGGCAAAGTGGCATTCTCCACGGACAGCTTTGTGGTGTCGCCTATTTTTTTCCCCGGTGGGAATATCGGCAGCCTGGCCGTCCATGGCACAGTAAACGACCTGGCCATGTGCGGTGCCATTCCTCAATATCTGTCGCTTGGATTTATTTTGGAAGAAGGTCTGAGCATGGCAGATTTTTGGGAAATCCTCGTCAGCATTCGACATGCCGCCGACCTGTCCGGCGTTAAAATCGTGACCGGCGACACCAAGGTGGTGGATAAGGGCAAGGGCGACCAGGTTTTCATCAACACAACGGGAATCGGCAGTTTGCATCCATCCGCAAATATTCACACCAGCCGAATCCAGCCCGGCGACAAAATCATCGTTAGCGGGGAAGTGGCCACGCATGGCATGGCCATTGTGTCGGTTCGGCAGGGTTTGGAGTTTGAAACCGATCTACTCAGCGACAGTACTTACCTGAATTTTTTAGTGAATAAACTCCTCGACAAATTCGGGCGTGACATCCATTTTCTTCGAGACCCAACGAGGGGAGGCGTGGCCACCAACCTCAATGAAATCGCAAAAAAAAGTGGTCTTGGCATTCATTTGCAACAGGCGCTTATCCCTGTGAACGAGCAGGTTGAAGGAGCCTGCGAGATGCTTGGGCTTGACCCGCTCTATGTTGCCAACGAGGGCATTTTTATCGCCATAGTTTCCCCAGACGTTGCAGAAGAAACGGTCGAGGTTTTACGACAGGACGAAAAAGGTAAATTCGCCGCCATCATCGGCGAGGTGGCGGCCACCAATCCAGGTCAAGTAGTTTTGAGCAGCCGCATCGGTGGTCGGCGGGTGGTGGGCATGTTGCCGGGGGAGCAGTTGCCGAGGATATGCTGAAAGGAGGATGTGGTCGGAACGAAGCTTCAAGTCAGACGGCAAGCCATGGTCGAAGGCGAATTGGCATGAAATAAAAAAAGAGCCATGAATTGCTCCATGACTCTTTGACGGTCGGGGTAGCAGGATTCGAACCTGCGGCCCCCTGTTCCCAAAACAGGTGCGCTAACCGGACTGCGCTACACCCCGTACCCTTCTATCGAAGGGGTCGCTGGAATTCAACCTGCGACCCTCCCGATTTTATTGGAAATTCTTTTTCTCCAACCAATTTCCCTTCGTTTTACGGAGGGGTTTAAAAAAGGTTGCGGTGAGACCGGGATTCGAACCCGGGGTACCAGTTTCCCAGTACGACAGTTTAGCAAACTGTTGGTTTCAGCCACTCACCCATCTCACCAAGGCTCTTTTGCCGAAGCGGGTGCAAAGGTAGATTTCGTTTTCGTAAAACCAAACTTCACACATGCTATTTTTTATTTTTTCATTTGCGCATTGGCAAAACCACTGCCAATTATTTTTCGTTCAGGGTCAACCTGATTTTTTTCTCCAGTTCTGAGACCGTATCCTTGAACACCAAGTCCGTTTCCATCAAATCTTGCACAGTCTTAATGGAGTAGATAACCGTGCTGTGGTCCCGACCTCCAAACATCTCCCCAATATTTTTCAAGGATTTATCGGTAAGATTTTTTGCGAGGTACATCGAAAGCTGCCGTGCTATCACGATTTGCCGCTTGCGGGTCTTTCCGCCAAGTTTCTCCACCGGCAGGTCAAAATGGTCTGCGACGAGGTTTTTGATGAATTCAAGGGTTATTTCCTTGTTGATTTGGGTCACAAAGTTCTTCACCACCTCTTTCGCCAAATCCACGTCAATTTCCCGGCGGTTCAACGACGATTGGGCGATGACGGAAACAAGCACCCCCTCCAATTCACGAATGTTGTTTTGTATATGGTAGCAAATAAACTCGACCACGCTATTGGGCAACTCAACGCCCTCCCTATTCATCTTTGACTCCAAAATGGCGACACGGGTCTCAAAGTCCGGCACTTGCAGGTCAGCAGATAGCCCCCATTTGAATCGGGAAATCAAACGCTCCTCCATGCCGTCGAGGTCTTTTGGAGGACGGTCGGAGGTCAAGATGATTTGTTTGCCGCCTTGGTGGAGTTGGTTGAAGATGTGGAAGAAAATTTCTTGCGTCTTCTGTTTATTGGCCAAAAACTGAATGTCGTCAACAATCAGCACGTCCACCATCTGGTAAAAGTTCACGAAATCATTGACCGCATTGTTTTTGATGGAATCAATGATTTGCCCAGTAAATTTTTCGGAGGAAACATAAAGCACCGACTTGTTGTCGTGCAATTTCAGCACTTCGTTGCCCACGGCATGGGCAAGGTGTGTTTTCCCCAAGCCCACATCCCCGAAAATGACCAAAGGGTTGAAGGCAGTACCGCCTGGCTTCTTGGCCACGGCATGACCCGCCGAACGTGCCAAACGGTTGCAATCACCTTCAATGAAGGTACTGAATGTATAGGTTGGGTTGAGCTGTGACTCAATCTTGAGCTTTTTGATCCCCGGAATTACAAATGGGTTTTTGATGTTGCTGGTGTCAACGCTACCGGGATTGGAGCCATTTGAAAAACCATTTTTCGAAGCTGTTGTGGTTTCGTTTTTTACGGAATCCTCGTTGCGCTGTTGACGCAGGTTGGAAGAAAGGATTTGGTACTCCAAACGCCCTTTGTCACCAAGCTCTTTGCGAATAGACATTTTCAGGAGAGAAACATAATGCTCTTCCAACCACTCGTAAAAAAACTTGTTCGGCACTTGAATAGTAAGTGCGTTGTTCTCAAGCCGGATGGGCCGTATTGGCTCAAACCACGTCTTGAAACTCTGTCCGTTAACGTTTCGCCGGATAACATGCAAGCAGCTATCCCATACTGTTACGCAATCCTTTACCATTCTCCAAAATTAGTTGGCAGTTTAATAAATAAGGTTTCGGTTCCCGTCCTCTTCGGGTTTTACAGTATCAGTGAATTAGGAAGTGACTCCGAGTAGGGGCTATGAACACCGAAAAAAGGTAAAACCAATATGCTCATGCCTCAATTAGCGTATTTGATTGGAGAGATGCAAAGGTGGTGAAATTCCACCAATCAGGGTTGGCATTTTTCAAATTTTTCGGTTTTTTTTTCACTAAAAATTTGAGTCGCAGCGGAAATATTCATAACCCATTCAGAATCAAGCGAATAGCAAATAAAAAACATAAATCACTGATAATCAATAACTTGCGATATGCCCTACTGATAATCAACAAGTTATGAAAGCGGACTACATCAAGATGGATGCCTCCTTTTTGATGGCTAAAAGGGCGGTGTTCAGGGAATTGGAAGATTGGCTTTCTGACCGTGACAAAAGCATCGCAGCCAGCTCTTTGGAAGGCCCTGTTGGGTCAACTTGTTCGTACAAACCGTTGATGTCCATCACGGTGTTGTCCCTTGATATTTTGATGATTTGCCATAGTTGCTCCGACACGTACACCTGTTGCGTGACGTTGTACTCGAACTCCTGTTGGATGGTGAGCAGCATGGCCATCCGCAGCAGGGCGTTGGTTTGGCCCTCCTCCCTTAGCCGCAACATCAAGCTCGGAATAGCTATCCTTTCACAAAAAAGGGACATCCGCTCGTATGCTTGGAGCCGGGCCGGTATGGTTGTATTGCCTTGATTTTGCCTAAATTCCAGCACTTTGAGTTGGTACTGCTTATCGAGGTAGGTTTTCATCAGGTAGTAAACCGTGAAGAAGACGACCAGGGCGGGGACAGTGATTTTGATGATTTCCAGTAGGGCTATCAACCAATTTGACATAATTCAAGTTTTTGTTCCTAACGCAATTGTGTGCAAACGAAACATGGTTTTTGAATTGGGGGCGCAAAACTAACCTAAAGCCCGAAATACAAAAATGATTTTGGTCTTCTCAACCGAAGCACCTTGAGATTTGTTTCGACTTTTGAAATTCAATTTTGCTAATTTTGAGCCTAAAAAAAAAGATAAATGCAAACCGCAACTTCCATACAACCCATTTCACTCACGCCAGGTGCCGTCGAACAATTGCACACCATTATGGAAAGCCAAAACATTCCAGGTGAACATGGCCTCCGAATCGGGGTCAAAGGTGGTGGGTGCTCGGGATTTTCTTATGTTCTGGGATTCGATGCCAAAACAGAACAAGACGACGAATTCGAGATTGGTGGCCTACGGATTTTTATGCAAAAAGCACATTCCATTTACTTACTTGGGATGGAGATTGACTGGGTGGATGGGCTAAACAATCGTGGCTTCTCCTTCAACAATCCCAATGCTTCCTCCACGTGTGGCTGCGGCACTTCTTTTTCTGCCTGATTAGCAAATTTGTAAAAAATTCAAAAGCCCGACAGGTTTATCTGTCGGGCTTTTTCGTTGGCAGAAGTCAATGTCTGAGTGTTTGGATGTTCGCACACAAAACCCGGTTTCAAATCCGTGATTTCCTTATCAGGTGTTCTTAGCCCACGATTTTGATTTCAAAACAAACCTTGTGGGATTGCCCTGAAGATACGTGACTGATTCGCTCGAAAAAAAATAAAAGGGGAGTAAAAGGAGGTATTGAAAATCTTTCCGAAAGTTGTTACCTAAATCGAAAGAATTTCAAATTCGCAGGCCAAAGGTAATCCAAAATGATAGCCCGACTCTACCCACCATTATTTTCAGTAGAAATACGGATTGGGTTATAATCAGGATAATCGGGTTTTAACTGAAACTGAGCAGCCTTTAGCGCCCCTCTACCCTATTCCCGCAGCTTTTCCTCCAAGGAGATTTCATCATCAGATTCTTCAGCCCCTTTTTTTTGCTTGCTGTCAACATTGATTATTTTGCTTGCCAAAAGCTTTGCTTCCAAGTTTGGGTTCTTGAGCCAATTGACCGACCAAAAGGGAAGGTATTCTATACCAGCTTTTTGGATGGCTTGCTGCTGGTTTTGCTCCCAAAGTGGAGAGGTAAACGCTGTCCCAGCGAAAAAGCCATCCGGGTGAAGCACCACCGATTGCCCATCCTCGTGGATTGGTACGACCGTCAATGGAAAATGCACCGTATTAGTCGCCAATTTCGTGGATATTCGTCTCACGTCCAAAAATGGGGCTAAAGCAATAATTACCTCGTCAGCAAAAATCGAGTGAGGTGCACCATTGCCCGTGTTTTTGCCAATAGCTTCCATTGAAATCATCATTTGCGGTTTGTTGCTGTTCAGGGTGGCTTCCGCCAATCGGATGAAATGCGCCAGCAACCAAGTGCCTTCCTCGCCTTTTTTCAATTCCAACACCTGAAGTTGAGCCTCCGGCAATGAATGGACGATATGGTACTCCTGCACTGGCTTGTTCACCAGCATCTTCAAATGGCCAACACCTGTAGGCGTGTTGAGAAAAACGAGCTTTTTGGTCAATTCCCCCTTCAAGTTAACCAAACCAAAAGTGCAGGATACGATGATGATATCGAAATGCTGCCCGTACAACTCGTCAATATGGAACACACCCATTCCATTGCGCTCCAATTGTTGGATTTTCTCGCTGCCAAGCACGTTTTGTTGCTTGAGCTTCAGCAGGTAATTGGCAATGAGGTCACGCTGCTCCACAGTAAACGTAACGATGCCTACCGAAGGATATATTCGCTGGGGGGTCTGCTTTATTTGGTTCAACAGCCGAATGATGTGTTGCGCTTCGGTATCATTGGTGCCATCCAGTTCATGAAAACGTCCCTCCACATTGTCCACATGGTAGCTGACCCGTTGCATCGGCAAATCCAGGTCTTCCTTTACCAACCCACCGTCTTGTGAGGGTGGCACATAGCGATTGGAAATCAATGCAGCAGGTACGCCATTTTCGAGGGCGTACTGCAACAGGCTGGTCTCGTTGCCGTAGCTGTCGTTGCTGCCCATGATGACAAGTTTCCGCCCCATTGGGGCAATAGCAGTCGCTGTCTCAACTGAGAACTTGTTCGCTTCGTCAAAAATCACGTAGTCGAAATATTCTTTTTGTGCTGGAAACTCATTGAGCGCAACATGTGGCGTCACGAACAGGAGGGGCAAGTATGCCGTCACCGCATCAAAACTCTGCTCCAAGACTTTGGCCAAGGGCATGGTCTCCGCCGACTGGTGTCCTGATTTATCAAAAACCAACTGCCAAGCCTGCTTGTCCTTCCGCTTCAAAGCCTTTAGTTCAGCTGTCTGCTTTTCCTGCCAAAGCGATGTCAACTGATTGAAAATCAATGGTTTGAGTTTGCTCCAAGCCGTATTGAAATGGGTAATTGTAGAGGAGTTTTCGGGCAGCGCAGGTGATTGTATCTTGGTAAGCAAACTGTGGAAATACCAGCTTTCAAACGCCGCAACCCAGTCACCCGGTTTTACCTTTATCAATGCCCGAACAACTTTTTGCCCCAAAATGCCAAGTGCAAGCCAATTGGCCTGCCAGTCGTGGAATGGCTTGAAATCACGCATGTTGAGCTTCGTTGACTCCAATTGCTCCATGATGCTTTCAAGGTATTTTTGGCGCTGTGGTATGGTCAGGGTCTTGTTGTCCAACGGTTTTTGGTACAAACCCGACTCGTTTAGTTCTTCGATAAGCGTGTCAAGGGAGAACTCCAACGTGGTAATCTGCTCTTTAACATCAAGGCTTGGGTGGGCGGTCTTGCTGTTCAGCCGCATCACCTCTTCCTGCACCAACCCATCGGAGTTGGCAGACCAATTGGCCAGCACAGTGCGGAAATGAACAAGGTTTTCGGTGGTGCGTGGGATGTTCTCACCGTCTTTGCAAGGCGCAAATTCAACATCGAAGTAGGGATTGGTCTCGTAGGCTCTGAGAAAGGCTCGGTAGCGTTTGCCGACTTCCTCCTGCTCTATTTTTATCTTTTTCCTTTTGGACGAAAAAAAGGAGGGCCACTCAAATGCACTTGACCCCGCCGATGCGAACCCGCTGCCAAGCAGTGCTGTATTGTTTTGGATTTTATCCAACAGCGATTTAGCAAGGCTGTCCAATTGGTTGGAATATTCACGGTAATGCGCTTTCAGCCGGGCGGCATAACTATCCGTTTTGTTGATGTATTCATTTTGCAACTCGTTGGTTTTCGCCAAAAAGAGCCGAAGGTTGGACTCCACGAATTGTTGGCTTTTCCTGACCTCCGAATTGACAAAAATCTGGTCGTTGAGGTTGCTCAACGGGTGGGTCATGGTTTTTATGGCATCAAAAAGTGGTTCGCTCCGCAATATCCCCGCAACGATTTGTTCGTGTTCATTGGGGGAAAAGCCAAAATCCGCAGCATGCAGGTGGCTTGCCAAGCGCTCCTTTCCTTCGAGCCGATTGCTGGCCATAAAAAGTCCAACGGTTTCCGTCCAGTCATTGTCCCCAAATATTTTGCCCTTCACTGCACGGTAAGTTTGTTGCAACGCTGCACGTGCTTGCAGGTATTTGGTTTTTTTCGAGTTAAATTCTTCCTGCTTGTGGGCTACCTCCCTTCCACCACCACTCGCCGTGGTGCGAAGCAGTTCGAGGAGCGACATTTTATCGTTCAGGGAATCGTCCAACAAGAAGTGCAGTTGAAAAATGTTGCACTTCGTTAGAAGGCCCTGGGTGAATTTCAAGGATTGTGTTCGCTCCGAGACAACGAGGCATTTCTTGCCTTCCGACAGCGCATTTATAAGCAGGTTGACAAGCATTTGCGATTTGCCGAGCGCATCTTCACCCTCGACAACCGTTATTTTTTGGCTGGCAATGGTTTCCAAGGCGGTCGTTTGCTCCGGGTCGTCGGGCTGGTAGGAAAAAACAAATCCATCCGGTTCCTTTGCCGCCATTGGCACAAAAACATCTTCTGGCCGCGCATTATCTGGCGACCATTGGCTGTTCTGTGGTGGGTACAATCCTAGTACCCCTGACCAATGCAGCGCACCTGCTGCCGTGAATGACCCAATTTCGTCTATTCCTGGGGCAGCAATCACATCATCAGGTTGCCCAAAGCTTTCAAAGTTTAAACGGGCGCCTATCTCGTTGCAAAATTCGGTAAGGGTGGCTTTGTCAATCTTTTTGGCGTAGGCCATTTCCTCGGCTTTTTGGAGGAGGTCAAGGCCATATTTTTCTTTTAAAAAGCTGAAAAAACGATAGTTTGGGAGTATGTGCCACTGCTCCGAAGATTTGAGCACCCATGAATCTACCCTTGTTTGGGCTGGCTCAATTTGTATCTTCCAAATGAACATTGGGGATACCACCAGGTCGCTATTGAAGGTATCTATGACCAATGGGAACCCAAAGCCAAAGGATTTTGCCCCGTGAATCCGCTCAAAATTTCGGGACTCAAAATAAAGGTGGCGAAGCTTTTCAGCAGCCAAGGACACCACGTTCACCTGCCGGGAAAGCTTACCGGACAGCAGCTCGTCTAAAAAAACACTGGAAAACCCTGGTGTTTCTTCGTCCACCGTACAGATGTCCGCACGGTCCAAGTAGAATGGAAGGGCGTTGTGATAAATGGAATAAATGGAAGGCGATTGATTGCTCCGCATGGCCATGAATTTTGATACTTACTCAGCGTTCATAAAATAATGCCTGTTTTTATAACTGCCTAAGTATGAGGACGTAAGAACCGTATTTTTTCACGAAAACCAAAATTTTGTGCCAACGCCGCCAGACATTTGCTTCAATTGGTTGGCAAAATTCGCCAAACCGACACGAACTCAACGATTGCAACGATTTGGCAGCATTCAAAACCTTTTTTGGGCAAGGCTGTTCAAGTCACAAAAATGACAACTACATGAAAAAATTGATTTCACTATTCCTATCACTTGTGGCATTGGTTTCCTGTTCAAACCAATCAGCCCGGCAGCGCCCAGCGGGTGAAGTTCCTGCTGCATCATCTTCCACCTCTTTTTATGACTTCAAAATGGCCGAATTGGAATCCGGCCAGCTTGTTGATTTTAGCCAATACAAAGGTAAAAAGTTGGTGCTGCTGAACGTTGCCTCCAAATGCGGTTACACTCCTCAATATGCTGATTGGGAAGCATTTTACAAAGAAAATGGCGATAAGGTGGTTGTGCTTGGGTTCCCTGCCAATAATTTCATGGGCCAAGAACCGGGCAACAACGAAGATATTGCCAGTTTTTGTTCAAAAAACTATGGTGTCACTTTCCCCATGTTTCAAAAAATCAGCGTGAAAGGTGACGATGCACACCCGCTTTACCAGTGGCTTTCCCAAAAGTCGCTCAACGGCTGGAACGACCAGGCACCATCCTGGAATTTCTGCAAGTACGTGGTGAATGAAAATGGCGAGTTGGTGAGTTTTTTCCCTTCTGGGGTTAAGCCCGATGATGCCGAGTTCAAGAAAGCGATAGGAATTTAGTGCCAGCGGACTTTGATAACCAGAAAGCCCTGCCGCAAACAATGTGGCAGGGCTTTCCTATTTTTATCCTACACTATTGATTCCTTGAAAGCAGCCCAAATCGGTAGCCAATATTGAGCCTTCCGTAAGGCAAGAAATTGCCATCTTTAAAACCCCGGCCGCCTCCTAAATCCACTTGAAATACGACCTTTTTTTGAGAGATGGCTTTGTACCCAAACATAAAGCCTAAGCCAGCATCACCTTCCTCATCCTGTGCTCCAAATCCCCCGGCAAAGGCACCAAAACTGAACTTGTCGCACCCATACTTCGGGTTGAAAAAGTACCTTCCAGTGCCGTAAGCGGCATACCCTCCAGATGCGGCAAGGGCATCAGCGCCTATGCTCCAATCCGGCGATACATTGTATTCAAGGGATACCACCACCGCCTCGAACAAGAGTGCAACCGGGTTTATGGTAAAGTCAAGCTGGGCTTTGGCACCGAGGCTTAAAAACAGAAAGGCGGCGGCAAAAATGGCTTTTTTCATTGTTGAAATGTTTGGTTAGTGAACTGATAAAGCAGGTTGCACAAGTTTGTGAAAGCTGTTTTAGGTTGCAAATTAAGCCAATTTTGTCAGGCATCGGTAAATAGAAAAGCCCAGCAAGAATTTCCTGCCAGACTTTTCTTTTTTTGTTTGTCAACAATCAAAGGTGAATCACCTCTCCATAAGCAGCCGCTGCCGCTTCCATGATAGCCTCGCTCATGGTAGGGTGCGGGTGAACGGATTTGATTATTTCTTGGCCAGTGGTTTCAAGCTTACGTGCTACCACCACCTCGGCTATCATCTCCGTAACGTTGGCACCAATCATGTGGGCACCAAGGAACTCGCCGTACTTGGCATCGAATATTAACTTCACAAACCCATTGGAGGCTCCAGAAGCCTTTGCCTTTCCGGATGCACTAAAGGGGAATTTGCCCACCTTGATTTCGTAGCCTGCATCTTTTGCTGCCTGCTCCGTGTACCCAACCGATGCGACCTCTGGCCAGCAATAAGTGCAGGAAGGGATATTGTTGTAATCCAGTGGCTGTGGGTGGTGGCCAGCAATCTTTTCGACGCAGATGATGCCCTCCGCACTGGCCACGTGCGCCAATGCAGCACCCGGAACGATGTCGCCAATGGCATACACGCCAGCTACGTTGGTGCAGTAAAATTCATCCACTTTGACCAGTCCACGGTCAGTTTGTATGCCGAGGGCCTCCAAACCAATGTTTTCGAGGTTGGCGGCAACGCCCGCTGCCGATAGCACCACATCGCACTCAATGACGGATTCTTCGCCTGACTTTCGGTCTTTGGTCTTTACCTTACAGGTAGCCCCCGACGTATCCACGGAATCCACCGAAGTATTGGCCAACACTTTTATGCCCGCTTTCTTGAAGATTTTGGCCAATTCTTTTGAAACATCGGCATCCTCCCGAGGAACGAGGCCCTGCTCCAAAAACTCAACTACTGTCACTTCCGTGCCAATGGTATTGTAGAAATAGGCAAACTCGACTCCAATGGCACCAGCACCCACCACCACCATCCGCTTTGGTTGTGTTTCAAGGGTCATCGCCTTACGGTAGTCAATGACCTTCTTGCCATCTATTGGCAAGTTGGGCAGCGCTTTTGCCCTCGCACCAGTAGCCAATATGATGTGGTTGGCCGTGTATTCGGATTTCTTGCCATCTGCTGCCGTCACCTCCACTTTCTTGCCGGGGAGCAATTTGCCTGTACCGTCAACAACCGTGATTTTGTTTTTGCGAAACAGGAACTGGATGCCCTTGCTCATGCCGTCCGCAACGCCACGGCTCCGCTTTACCATGTTATCAAAATCAGCACTGGCTTTTTCTACCACAATGCCATAGTCTGCGGAGTGCTTGATGTACTCGAACACCTGTGCGCTTTTGAGCAGGGCCTTTGTGGGTATGCAACCCCAGTTGAGGCAGATGCCGCCCAAAGATTCACGCTCCACTACGGCCACATTCATGCCCAACTGGGCAGCACGAATGGCAGCTACATAGCCTCCTGGGCCACTGCCAATTACAATTAGGTCAAAATTCATTGATGATTTGTTTTTGAGTTTGAACTCCAACCTGAAAATCAGGCCGAAAGGTGGCTACCCGGCTGGGCCTCCAAAAAAAAGTGGTGCAAAGATAGCGCTTGGGGCAGAAAAGCAGTTGCTTGTGGAAAAGGTAATTTGGTATTCAGCCCAAAAAAAAGTCCTGCTACAACATTGTGTAGCAGGAGCCTATCTAACTTACTGATACTATAGACAAAAGGATTTAAAAACTTTTGATAAAGGTATGAACGAATACGAAAATGTACAATACCTAAAAGCTTAATGGTCATAACAATTTACGGAACGGTAGCATTTCACGAGGAAACGTAAATTGTTGCTACGTTGCGTTACCGCCCCTCTGGTACGGCAACAGAGCCAAATATGTTTCAGGGAAGAAGAAACCCAGCTTTAATGTTTCTCATAGAAAAGGAGGATAAAGATAGGCCATTATCAACATCCTTGAAAAAAAGGCAGGCTTAAATTATCCACGTTGGCTTGTTGGTCTTTTTCAACGAAATTATGTAAATAACTGAAAATCAATGCCTTAAAACAATCTCATCCACTCATTCAATACTTTTGTTATGGAAAAAGCATTGATTGTCAATGACGGGCATGTGGAAAACTATGTGGAAAAAAAAATTGAAAACTCAAAATTTTGGGCAAAGAATCATGTCATCTTCATACTCCCCGAGGTAGGCAGCAGAGAACTCAATAGTTCCACGACTAAAACCTGCAGTTCTGCCAAGGTAAACATCGTAACTCGTGCCGATAAGCACGTTGTTGAACTCTATCCCCACCAATGCGACAACGGCATCCACTCGATACTTGCCATCGTAATCCGTCACTGGCCGGGCGTAACCTCCCAAATGCAAGGAGACAAGCCGATAATCACTCAAGCTGAGGCGGAAATTCCCACCTATATCTAGTTTCATGTGGTTGTCCTGCCTGTCGAAAATCGCCCTTGGCAAAAAAGTGGTTCCTTTTGACACTGGCACCTGGGCACTGAGCTGCAAAGCGTAACGGGTAGCAAGCTTGTTGTTTGGCAGGTCGGACTCGTCATTGGTTTGGTGGTAAAAACTGACGGTGGGGTTGTTGAAATGGTGCATTGCCCCACCAACAAAAAATCGGAATTTGGAAGATTTTGGCGAAAAGGCATAATTCAATCCCACGGAAAAATCGCCAAATGAGTAGTTGTTTTCCGGCAAACGCTCTTGGGTAGGGTCAGAGTAGCCGGTGGTTCCGTTGAATTGGTCCTCGAAGGTGACATTGCCAAAATTCATGTTCCGCTGCACGATGCCAGCCTGAAACCCCAGTGAAAGAAACTGTGTGTTCCGAATGTTCAATGCTTTATGGTAAGCGCCAGACACGGAAATTTGGGTGGTGCTAAAGTTCACTGCCCCTGCTTTGTCTTGAAAAAACATGACGCCGACGGCTGCATGGTCCTGAAGCCTTGACCTTTCCTTGCCCATTCGCCACCGAAGGTCAAGCGCACTGGAGAAGGTCTGGTAGGGTTCCTCCATCGCCCCACGCCATTGGTCCCGGTAGATGGACGACACCCGAAATTTGCCCTCAAATGCCCCAGTGAGTGCAGGATTGAGCGTGAGCGGTGAAGCGTAAAATTGGCTGAACAAACGGTCTTGTGCCTGTACTTCCAGGAAAAGCACAAGAAAAAGGCTGGTAATGAAGATTTTATACATGGCAGTAAGGTCGCTGGATTTTTGAATTTCCCAGCAAAGGTAATGTGATTTTCAAAGAGTATCCGAACGGAGATGTTGGAAGCAATATTATCCGTTGAACGTGATTTAGGCCCCTACCCAAGCTTAGCCGGATTCTTAGCACGGGAAAACTAATTCGGAGATTCCTTCCTTGCCGTTGCCAAAATGAAAAATGGAGCTCCTTTTCTAATCCCACAAAATTTGCCAGCTTTGCCCCCACTAAATAAAGAAGCAGATTCAATGGACTTCGCCTTATGCCATCTCAGTGTCGTGCCTTTGCGCAGCAGCCCCTCGGACAAGAGCGAGCAGGTCAGCCAATTGCTCTTTGGCGAAATCGTTGAGCAACTCGAATGGAAAGGGCGGTCTTGGGTCAAAGTCCGCTGCACTTGGGACAACTGTATCGGTTGGGCACAAGCCCGGCAAGTGAAACCGCTAACTGCATCCGAGCACAAGCTGTTCGCTGAAAAATTCGCCTATTGCCTCGACCTTTTCCAGCCACTGATGTCCAACGATTTCGCAATGCCCATCCCCATTGGCGCTCGGCTGCCCGATTTCGACGGCATGAAGTTCCGCTTTGATGGAAAATCCTACCACTACGCTGGCCAAGCGGTTTTCCCAGAAAACATAGAACCAACCCCTGACCGGGTCATCAAAATAGCACGGCGCTACCTTTTGGCCCCCTACCAATGGGGCGGCCGCAGCCCCTTTGGCATTGACGCTGGTGGTCTTACGCAAATGGTCTTCAAATTGGTGGGAATCCATCTGCACCGTATGCCGGATGCACAGGTACATCAAGGTGAACTCGTGGACTTCATTGAGCAGTCAATGCCGGGTGACCTTGCTTTTTTTGAAAACACCTCGAGTGCCATCAACCATACCGGAATACTCCTGCCCGACGGGAAAATCATCCACGCCGCCGAGCAGGTGCGCATTGACAGGGTTGACCACTTCGGAATTTTTGACGAAGAAACAAGCCGCTACACCCATCGCCTCCGGGTGGCAAAGCGGGTGCTGAAAATCAAGCCCATCCCAAAATTGGTTCAGAAAGAAATCCGGCAGGAATTACCGCAGACAGCTTTGTTTTGAGGGGTTGAGGGTTAGGATTTGAGAGGTTGAGGATTTGAGGGATTGAGGGACTGCCTCAACCTCTCAAACCCTCAAACGCTAAATCCCTCATCCCTCATCCCTATTATGGGTTCGCCATCACGCCGAGCTTCCGCTCATTTTTCCAATAGCCCCTCGTAAAGTCGGGAAACTTGACGGGCACGCTGCCCATCTGAATGGACAGCTCTGAGGCTGGCGTGACGACCGACCAAGCAGCGGCATCGTACACGTCCATGTCCAATTCAACGCCACGGTTCAGGCAGTCAATCATCCGCCAAAGCATCACGAAGTCCATGCCGCCGTGGCCACCATTTTTCTCGGCCAATGGTTCCAACTTCTTCCATAGCGGGTGTGCATAACGCTCTTTGTACTCCTTGTACTGCTCAGGTTTCAAAAAACCGTGGCCTTGCCCGCTGATGGACATCTGGCTCGGGTAGCCCTTGTGGAACGCCTTTGTCCCTGCCAATGAATTGATGCGGCTGTATGGCCTACCCGTGGTCACGTCATGCTGGAGCAGAATGGTACGCCCCCTTGCTGTTTTGATGAGCGTGTTGTTCATGTCGCCATGCTTGAAGCCTTTCCTGTTGAAAAACTCGTTGTCGGGTTCCACGGTCGAGGCGAACTCGTCGAGACCCGCTTGGACGCTGCTCATGCTCACGAGGTAGTCAAATCGGTCGCCACGGTCAATGCCCATGTATTGAGCCACCGGGCCGAGGCCATGTGTTGGGTACAAGTTGCCGTCCCTTGCTTCGTTGTGGCGGAGGCGCCACATATTATAATAGTAGGATTTGCTGAAAAGCAGCTCACGAAGGTCGTGGATATAGGCGCACTCGGCGTAGGTTAGCGTTCCAAAAACGCCGCTTTCAGCCATGTTGAGCAGCCAAAGCTCCTCGTCGCCGTAGCAGACGTTTTCGAGAATCATGCAGTTGCGCTGGGTTTCCTCGGCGGTGTTCACCAACTGCCAGCACTCCTCGAAGGTAAGGGCGCAGGGCACTTCAAGCGCCACGTGCTTGCCTTGCTGCATGGCAAACACGGCTTGTGGCACGTGGTCTTCCCAGGGCGTGGCGATGGTGACAAGGTCCACGTCATCCCGCTTGCACAGTTCCTTCCAAGCATCCAATTTTCCACTGTAAACGGCTGGCTTCTGCCCACCGTTTTCTTTCAGCATTTTTAGGCTTTTCTGCGCAAACTCGTCCCGAACATCACAGATGGCGGTGATTTTGCACTTGTCAGTGCCAACGGCATTGAGCAAGCGGACATGCTCTTCGCCCCGGTTTCCAAGGCCAATGACGGCTACCCGAACCTGCTTGATGGGCAGCACTCTCAGTCCAAATACCGGCTTACCAAAGGAGGGTAGCGTTTGCGAAGCGGCCTCCACCAAATCCTGTGCGTCGGACTTTGCATAGCTGCGACCAGCAGGCAATCCGACCAGCGTGGCAAGGGCTGCGGCATTCTTCAAAAAACTACGGCGTTGTTGGTTGTTGTTCATCTTGCTTTGATTAAAAAAGCTGTAACATACTTGTTTGCTTCGACAAAAACACAAAAGCTAAATCCTCATATCCTGATTATTTTCGTGCGAAGGGTGTCCTTGTTCAGGCTTGAAGTTGAAATCTCAACATAAGAGGTATCCGTGATTTCCGTCATTTGGCATTTACGGAACATGCCGTTCAAATCGGGCAAGGAAACATTGGTTTCGTTCTTAATCGTTTCCTTGTATTTCAAGGTGTAGCTGGTGTCATTGTCCCATGTTAAGTCGAACTTGACCCAAAGCTTGAGGATACCACCCGAATCTATCTGGCTGTCGGCACTGCGGATAATGAAGAAGTCGCCAAAATTGACTTGGTCTTCGTATTTGAATCGGCCTGTGCGAAAACTTTGGGGGGTGTCCGTTGCAGCCACTTCGTCCGTTTTGCTTTCAGTTGCCGTTTCGGTGTTTTTGTTGCCGCAGGCGGCAATATTGAACAAAATGGCCACCGCAAAGACAATGCAAGCTGGCATAAACAGTTGTTTTGATTGGAAATTCTTCATTGATAAAAAAGCTATTGATTTGTTTAGGGCGCAAAATTAGCATTTTGTTCCTGTTAGGCTCAAGTTCAATTCGCTAATTTCATTTATCCATTCCCGCCTACCTTTGTGCCATGAACGAACAACCTACCACCTTTGAAATAGTCGCCAAGACCCAATTCGGCCTCGAAGAACTGTTGGCCGCCGAGCTTCGGGCCATCGGTGCCACCGACATCGAACTGCTGACTCGTGCCGTCAAGTACCGGGGCGACAAGACGATTTTGTACAAAAGCAACCTGCTCTTGCGCACTGCCCTAAAGGTGCTGGTGCCCTTCGCCTCCTTTTACGCCCACCACGAAAACCAGCTCTACCGCCGGGTGCGGCAGATTGATTGGGAGGACTACCTGACCCCAAAGCAGACCTTCGCCATTGACGCCACCACCAACAGCGAGATTTTCCACCACTCCAAGTTCACGGCATTGAAGACCAAGGACGCCATCGTGGACCAGTTCCGGGACAAGCACGGCATACGTCCCTCCGTGGACACCGACAACCCCGACCTCCGCCTCAACATCCACGTCCACGATAAGCTCGTGACGCTCTCCCTTGACAGCAGCGGCGGCACACTCGACCGCCGGGGCTACCGCCTCAGCCGCACCGAGGCACCCATGAACGAGGTACTGGCGGCAGGCATACTGCTCCTGTCAGGTTGGGACAAAGAAAGCGACCTACTCGACCCGATGTGCGGCTCTGGCACTTTCGGCATAGAGGCGGCCATGCTGGCGGCCAATATCGCACCGGGCAAACGGCGGGTCTTTGGCTTCGAGCGCTGGAAGGATTTTGACGCCACGCTTTGGCAAAGCATCAAGGCCGAGGCAGAAGCAGCGGAGCGCCCCATCGCTGCCAAGATTTGGAGCAGCGACCTCGACCCGGAGGCCATTGAAATTTCGCAAAAAAACGCCCGGAGAGCTGGCGTGGAGGACATGATTGACTTCCACTTGGGCGACTTCCTGACCTCGTTCCCCCACTTCACCCGTGGCACTATTCTCCTCAACCCGCCATACGGCGAACGCCTGCAATGGGAGGAGGACATCATTGATTTTTACAAGGAAATCGGCAACCGCCTGAAGCACCACTACGCCGGGCACACGGCTTGGATTATCAGTGCCAATGCCGAGGCGCTGAAGTTCGTGGGGCTACGGCCTTCGAGGAAGATAAAGCTGTTCAATGGGGCGCTGGAGTGTCGGTTGCAGAAGTTCGAAATGTTTGCGGGGAAGAAGGAACCCGCTGGCGCCGCTGGTGCCGCTGGTTCAAGTCTTCAGACTTGAACCGGATATTTGCATGTCTCCGACATGCGACGGTACACGTCGAAGACGTGAAAATATTAGGTTCAAGCCCGTTAACGAGCGCAGTGAGCAGGAAAGGTGGCCAGCGGGAACCTTGGTTGCGAAGTAGAAAAAAAACTTTTTTTAAAGCGCAGCGCAGCCATCACTCCATTGGTCGCAGACATCCACAATACCAAAACGGAACGCAAGGACCTTGGCGCAAAACTCATTGTGTACAAAATACCCTTCATAGTGTTCAATCACGCTTCATAGTGTTCAAAACACGCGTCGTTGTGTACAAAACACGCGTCGTTGTGTACATCGCAGCGATGTTAACATACAAAACAGAGGACGAGATATACAAAACGGCGGACGAGACATACAGTGTGGCGGGCGGGCTACCCATTCTGCCAGGCAATCAGCCCCGCTGGCAGCGGCCGCAACTAAAACCCGTTAACGAGCGCAGCTCGTGACGAGCAGTGCCGTTTTTTGATGGAAAGACAGGAAAGGAGGCCAGCGGGGACGCCATTTAACTTTGCGGACTTTGCGGGAAATATTGAACTTAACCATTAAATACTTGACAGGCACCAAGAAACCTGAACCAAAAAAAAACAGGCCTACGATGCCAGAAACCTGACTTTTGGACTTGGCCATTTCGCCGCCACACCATAGTCCTAAAGCAAAATTATCCAAAACACTAATTGTCAGAAACCTGACTAATTCAAAATTATTGTCTTGCAAAATAAATACAATGTTTATACCTTGCCGCTGTTCATCTGAGATGACATCCTTTTAAATAACCCAAGGTAAGCAGATCGAACCAGCAAATGCTGGCCACTTTTTCGGTACGCCAAGCTTCCCTTAAACTCTTGATTAAAATGATTTCTCAAAACTCCTGTTGTGCACAACGCACAACGCCCTTCTTACGCACACTGACACTCCTCGTTGCCATGTTCCTGTTCAATGCTGCACTCACCGCACAGCACACCATATCCGGTAATTGTGGCTGCCTTACCTTCGTTTACGCTTGTTCTGGACAACTTGCTACTGCACTTGTTGGTGCCGAGGTTCAACTATACTGTAGCGGTCGCAGTGAGGAGGCGTATATAGGTGAAAACGCAACGCTCTGCCCATCAGGCTCTTCATGGAGCTGCGTGGGTTCACTTGCCACACCTTCCATCTGCCTTTCGGAGGACAACTGGGAGATTTGTTCCATCGTGAGTTGCACGGTTTATGTTGAGCAGACGCTCGACATAGAGCCTACCATCAATGGCACCATGCTTGGGTATGGAGAATATGCCGTGCCCTGCCAGAGTGGCACCAATACCTGCTACGGCAGGATATACACGGGTTGCCTGAACACCTTGGCGGGTGCAACGGAAATCCTTGCCTGCCCAGGCGACGACCTTATCCTCCATTTTGATGACTTGGTAATACCAAGCGCCAGCGGGATGTGCCTCTACGTTACCATCAAGACCTCCTCAGGTACCTATATCACTGCCCACAAATACCCCTATAATGAGGTTTCAGGTGGTTCGGTAGATATTACCGACCTGCTGGATGGACTTGACACGGATGAGACGTACATCATTGACATGGAGCTGAACTGCTGCTCCGGGGCGTCTTCTACTTGTTTTATGACCAATAATCATTACTATGCTTATATCTATTTGAGAGGGAAGTTTGATTATGAATTAACTGCTGTGGGCACCGGGAGCGGAGGTCCATATGTTCCTTCGACTACGCCCTATGGGCCTATCGTCCCCACTGTATTATATATTGGTATGCCGCCAATTCCAGTTGCTAATACTATAGCCTTCTATGGCCAAAATGTGGTAAATCTTGCTAGCGTGGATGAGATTGATTGGGTTTTATGGGATATTGATTGTAGTGGAGGCAGTACGGAGAATGAACTTGGTTCAGGAACAATTGAGCCTGAGCCAATGGAGTCGGAAATTGAGGATGCGTTTACTACGGGAATTATTGGCTGGGCTTATACAGGAACTACTTGCAAATGTTACCGTCTCGACCTTACTTTTGATAATGGCTGTGACGAGGACCCTGTTACAGAAAGTTATTACTTTAGATGTGGGGGTGATTGTTTTGCTGGCCCTTCTGACCCTCCAATAGACAAGATTTTAGAAGGAACTACTGGCAAAGGACTGTTTAAGATAGGTGTTAGTACCAATCCAGTGAGGGATGATATTCTGAAGCTGGATTATTCTGGCCAGTGGCCAGAAGATGCTACAAGAGCAGCTATACTATACATAAAGGATGCATCAGGCCGTACCGTCAGTTCGCAACAAATAACATTTGACGGGCGTCATGCACGTGTACCTTTAAATGCTACCTCTGGCATTTATTTCTATACGGTACGTACCGGCGACCAATCCTTTTCTGGTAAGTTTGTAAAGAATTGATTTTGAACTTATTTATAGTTCTGCCCCCTATGGTGTACACCATAGGGGGCCTATAAAATATTGGTTATGAATTATCGTCTATCAATATTATTTGCCTATTGCATTTTTATTTTTTCCGCCCATCTCGCGACGGCCCAGCCAAACATGATTCCAAACCCCGACTTCGAGGTTTACTATGGCTGCGATTATGACCTCTACCAACAAGACCTGATTACAGTAATATCAGACTGGAATCGCCGGGGCAAACGTGCAGCACGTTACTTCAACATGGACTGCGTGAACGACCCTATTTCCGACTACTATCAAGTAACTGATATTGTAGGCTCCCAAAGCGGCAATGGCTATTTAGTGCAGGGTCACTTTTTCTCAGCTGGATATCCAGCAGGTGAAAGGATGGAATACAGCCAAGTGCTACTGTTGACCCCAATAGAAAAAGAAAAAAACTATTTCCTGAGGTATTACACCACCCCAGGCTACCTAAATTCAATCCAGATATCCCATCTTGGTGTCCTCTTCACGGATGCCTTGGTCATGGACCCTATCACGATTACCCTGCCCAGCCCCATCATCCAGATAGACCCACAGCTTGAGGTAGATACCTTGATGACAGGTGCACCGGGTGACTGGACCAAGGTGACCCACTGCTTTACGGCGGACAGCAATTACAATGTAATGACGATAGGCATTTTCGCAGACCCCAATGAAATCATGTCAAGTATCCCTATTTTAATAGCTGGAGTAACAAAGGCCTACACCGCCTACGACAACTTCTACCTTGCCGAGATAGACCCCGTGCTCACGCTGGACTCCATCGCCGGGGGCGACACCATCTGCGCCGGGGAGTGCGTGACGCTCTCCACCAACCACTCCCTCATTGACGGCACTTGGGAGTGGCTGCTGCCCGGCTCCAACCTCGGCAGCAGCACCGACTCCGTCGTCACCGTCTGCTACGGCACCCCCGGCACTTACGACGTGGACGTGCTCGTGACCCACTGCATCGGGCAGTACCAGAACCATTTCCCCAAGGCCATCACCGTCGTCGAGGGCATCTCGCACCAGCCCGCCTGGACGGACACGCTGGTCTGCCCCGGCACGCCCGTCGGCGTTGAACTCGGCGGCACGGGCTATGCCGTCACCTGGCAGGACAACGGCAGCACAGCCCCCGCCCGGCAGTTCACGCAGCCCGGCACCTATGCCTACACCCTCTCCAACGGCTTCTGCGAGAAGGCATTCGAGCTGACCGTGGCGCACACCTACCCGCTGACGTTCGTCGCCATCAGCGGTTCGGCCTGCCCCGGTGGCAGCTTCACCTTCAACGGGACCGGGTACACCGTGCCGGGCGCATACTCCGACACCCTGCGGGGCGCATCGGGCTGCGACTCCATCGTTTACAACATCGCCTTCTCACTGCACGAGCCAGTGCCGCTGACCATCAATGGGCCAGCGGGCTTCTGCGAGGGCAGCGGCACGATACTGGAAGCCGCCACGGCGGGGCACTCGGCGCTCTTGTGGGGCAGCGGCGAGGCCGGCAACAGCATCATGGTGGCGGATGGCGGCACCTACGCCCTCACCGCCCTCGACCCCAACGGCTGCGAGGTAGGGGCAACGGCGGTTGTGGAGGAATGGCCAGTGCCGTCCGTCACGGCGGGCAGCCTGCTGGACACCCTGTTCAAGGTGGGCATGGCGATGCCCGTGAACTATGCTGGGGACATCGAGACCTACGGGTGGCAGCCCCCCGGCCCGCTCGACTGCGGCGACTGCCCCTACCCCGCCCTCGTACTGCCGCAGGAGGGCAGCTATGTGGTCACGGTCTCCAACGAGGTGGGCTGCACCGCCTCCGCCACCGTCGCCGTGAGCTTCAAGGACTCGGACGTGTACGTGCCGAACGTGGTGGCCAATCGCCCCACCGTGGACGGGAACGGCGTACTGTACGCACAAAGCAACAACGACTTCACCTACAGCCTCCGGGTCTTCGACCGGTGGGGCGGCCTACGCTTCTCCGGTGATGGCCTCCGTGCCAACGACATCACCGGCGGCTGGGAGCCGGGGGGCAGGTTCCAGCAGGGAGTCTATACTTGGATGATACTGTTCGAGGAGAACGGCAAGCAGCGGGTGCTGGCCGGGGACGTGACCGTGCTGTGAGGGCCCCGCTGGCGCTGCTGGTTCAATTCTGAAGACTTGAACCGGATATTTGCATGTCTCCGACATGCGACGGTACACGTCGAAGACGTGAAAATATGAGGTTCAAGCCCGTTAGCGAGCGCAGCTCGTGACGAGCAGTGACGTTTTTTGATGGAAGTGAGCAGGAAAGGTGGCAAGTGGAAACCTTGGTTGCGAAGTAGAAAAAAAACTTTTTTTAAAGCGCAGCGCAGCCATCACTGCATTGGTCGCAGACATCCACAATACCAAAACGGAACGCAAGGACCTTGGCGCAAAGCTCATTGTGTACAAAACACCCTTCATAGTGTACAATCACGCTTCATAGTGTTCAAAACACGCGTCGTAGTGTACAGAACACGCGTCGTAGTGTACATCGCAGCGATGTTAACATACAAAACGGAGGACGAGATATACAAAACGGCGGACGAGACATACAGTGTGGCGGGCGGGCTACCCATGCTGCCAGGCAATCAGCCCCGCTGGCAGCGGCCAGCGGCCGCAACCAAAACCCGTTAACGAGCGCAGCTCGTGACGAGCAGTGACGTTTTTTGATGGAAAGACAGGTAGGTGGCTAGCGGGGAACAGTGCTGTTTTTCAATTGAAAGGTGGTGCGCCAGCGGCGCTTTAGTTTTTCATTCTAATATGATTGTTTTGGTTTTGATGGTTTTACAACCTGTCGTTGAGTAGGAAACTGAAACACGATTTTTTCCTTTGTAAATTATTTTGTCAATTGCATTAAAAGGACCATTTGCTCTTTCACAATAATCCATCAATTCACCTTTCTTTTTACCGCTTTTAAAATTCTCAATAATTAAACTATCCCAACTTGATGAGTCGGGATAAACAATTATATTATTGACACTGTCTGCGAACATATAAGTCAGGTAATTTGTAATTTTCCTATTGTCTTTGAGCGATAGCAATTTGCCGCCCCAGCACACTATTCCGCACCCATATTTCACAAAAACAAAATCCTTATTGTCCCATAAAATTTCGCTGTGGCTTGCTATGTATTCGTTTTCAGAAACATTAAAAACCTTTCTTAATCCCTGTTTTGTCGTGACTCTGACTTGGTATAAATGGTCAGCCAAACTTCCTCTTAGTTCGGCGTTGTTGCATGAAGAAAT
>DIUC01000027.1 GCA_002435785.1 Saprospiraceae bacterium UBA6168
ACACCGAAGCTACACTAATTTCACGGAACCATTGATTATCAATGGTTTATGAAAAGATGCGCAAATTCGGCACAAGCGGTGGTGCCCCGTTATTGCGCAAGCAAAAAAAAGCCCCAGCGGGGTGGTGTACCTCGCCGGGGCCTTTGTCCATTGGGGGAGACTAAACGGTCGGGTTGCCGCCGCCGTCGGTGGTCGGCGGCACGGTGGCCGCATCGTTTTCCTGCTCGAAGAGGGGCGACAGGGCGTCCACTACCGTGTCGCTGCCAGGCACGTTGCGTTCTTTGGCCCCCTTGCCCACGTCGTAGAAGTCCAGCACGTATTCGAAGGCGCGGTACCAGTTGTTGCAAGTATGATTTCAGCAGGATTTCAGCCTCGTTGTGTTTGCAATTTTGCAACTTGCAAGCACAACTGGGGGTTTGTAGCTTTGTGGGAGGGGTGGGAGACTTGACACAATGGGTAACTCCGCCACACTTGACATTTACGAATAATAACCAGAGTTTACGCTTCTAAAAATCAAAAATAGCCGCCATGAAAAAACTGTACATCCTCCTGTTTCCCTTCCTACTCGCTGCATCCTGCGGTAAGAAAGACGACGATCAACCCACCGACAAGCTGCCCCCCGCCACCATGACCGGGGCCAATACCTTTGGGTGCTTGGTGAACGGCGAGGTGTGGCTGCCGCATACTGGTTCCATTTGGGATGAGGCCCTGAATGTAAAGCATGATAGGGGGTGGGTCGGATGTGACCAGTTGGCTATTGGCGTTAAAAAGATAACTTCTACCAATGTAAATATATATCAAACCTTCAATATAAATGTTTGGTGTCCTGTTGTCGGGGCTAATACTACTTCGCCTAGCAATGGCATTTTTATTGATTTTGAGGACTGTGGAAACTACCGAGTAGATACACTAAGTCCACATGTTGTAAATATCACAAAATTAGATACCATCAATTTTATTGCTTCGGGCACTTTTTATTTTACAGCAATCAATGATGACTGCCTGGATACCATCAGGATAACGGAAGGCAGATTTGATGTGAACTCGCACCTGTAGCAGCAAGCTCTTTCATTTCATTTACAATCAAGACTTATGTCAAAATCAATACTTCTTCTCTTCGGTTTCTTAACCTTCCTTTCTTTTTCCTGCAAAAAGGACCAAGACATCCCTGACGACATTGCCACCTTGCCACCTGCCACCATGACTGGTGCGAACACCTTTGGCTGCTTGGTGAACGGCGAGGTGTGGTTGCCTCACACAGGGTCTTTGTGGGATGAAGCTCTGAATGTCAAGCATGATAGAGGGTGGATTGGGTGTGACCAGTTGCATGTTTCCGCATATCGAATTTACACCGAGAATGTGAATATTTATCAAACGATGGATATGAATGTGTGGTGTCCGGTATTGGGTGAAAATAAAATGACACTTAGTAAAAGAAACTATACAGATTACGAAGGATGTGGTAATTATGACATTGACTCATTGAGTCCTCATATCCTATTCATCACAAAATTGGATACTATAAATTTCATAGCCTCCGGCAGATTTGAGTTTACTGTAATCAATCATGATTGCCCAGATACTATCAGAATAACAGAGGGCAGATTTGATGCAGATTCGCATCTGTAAAGCATTTCATTTTCAAATAGAAAAATCGGGTGCATGAATTTTTGCACTTGAAATACATGAATAGTTCGGTGGAGTTATTCAACCTATTGCGCTGTGTCCCATTGTGCAGGCTGTGCCTTTGTGTTTATTCTTTACAACACAGCGGTTCAAAGCGTACAGCGGTACGCAGTGCAGTGGCGGCTAATTTTACCTGAGCACTTACCTTAACACTTCCCAGATGCTGCAAGTATAATTTCAGCAGGGTTTAAGCCACGTTGTGCTTGCAAATTTGCAAGTTCAACCGCCAAACCCAGCCAAGAACGACTGTTTATTTTTTGATAAATAAGTTGGGTCTGCCGAAAAGCCAAAAACCAACTTGCATCCCATATTTCACTTTTCCAGCATCAATCCAGAAAAAAAGCTGCTGGGAATCAATCATTCCATCTTTGTTTTATCCAAAAAGCTGGTTATTTGCCGTGAAATTCAGCAGGTTGGGAGGGACAAATCCCAACCGTGCTATCATCAAGCATATCAACCATGTTAAAAGAAACTGCACAGACCACTTCGCATATCCTGATGGTTCGGCCCGCCAATTTTGGGTTCAATGAAGAAACGGCGGCCAGCAATGCCTTCCAGACCAAGGATGATGCCCACTCGAACGCCGAGGTGAGCCGGTTGGCCGTGGCCGAGTTCGATGCTTTTGTGGAAAAGCTGCGCTCCGTCGGGGTGGACGTCATCGTGGCGGAGGATACCAACCGCCCGTTGAAACCGGACGCCGTTTTCCCAAACAATTGGGTGACTTTTCACCAAAATGGCACCATCGTCACTTACCCGATGTACGCCACGGTGCGCCGTTTGGAGCGCCGGGATGACATCATTCGCAGCATTCAGGAGCGGTTTCGGGTGGAGCAGAAACTCCAGTTGCAAGAGTACGAGGACATTGACCAGTACCTCGAAGGCACGGGCAGCATGATTATTGACCGCCCCAACAAGCTGGTGTACGCCTGCCTCAGCCCCCGCACCCATCCGGATTTGCTCATGCGGTTTTGTAAACTGATGGGCTACACTGCAGTGCCATTTCATGCCGTGGACGGCGATGGGATGGAGATTTACCATACCAACGTGATGATGGCCCTGGGGGAAACCTTCGTGGTGATTTGCCTTGACACGGTGCAAAGCGAGATAGAGCAGGAGCGGCTGTTCAGTAAGTTCGAGGCCACGGGCAAGGAGGTCGTCGAAATCACGCTCGACCAGATGATGCAGTTTGCGGGGAACATGCTGCAAGTGCGCAATGCGAAGGGGGAGACCTTTTTGGTGATGTCCGAGCAAGCCTACGAATCGCTGGATGCGGCACAAATCGCCCAAATCGGCAAGCACACCAACATCCTGTATTCGCCTATCCCAACCATCGAAACCAATGGCGGCGGCAGCGCCCGCTGTATGATGGCGGAGGTTTTTTTGCCGGAAAAATAGGGGTTGGTGGTTGGCGTTAGACGTCCGAAAACCCATCGAAATCCCATTTTGGTATCGGCATTAAAAGGTTTCATCTATAAAAATGAGCTGCCGAAAAACACACTGGTACTTTCGTTGTCTTAGGGTTGATTCACTACTCAATCAAAGCAGGATTAACTATCAACATTAATAAATGAGCCAGTTTCTCAAAAATGTGTTCGCTTCTTGCCTCGGTGTGGGGCTTGCCTTTATCGGGTTGTTCTTTATGGGCTTTTTCATTGTAGCTGCCTTGGCCGGGAGCGGGGGCAAGAAAACAGCCGCCGTTTCCGATAATACGGTGCTGCACCTGAGCTTCAAGAACCCCATTCCCGAACAAACAAACAATGTGGAAACCAGCCTTATGTCCCTGAAAAGCAATGACGTGCTGGGGCTGAACGAAATCGTGGAGACCATTGAACATGCAGCCGGGGATGAAAAAATTAAAGGCATCTACCTGAACCCAGACTTTGGGTTCGGTGCTGGCTTGGCCACGGCAGCGACGGTCAGGAATGCCCTCGTCAAGTTCAAGGAAAGCGGCAAGTTTGTCATCGCCAACTCAAAATACTACACGCAGGGGGGGTATTACCTCGCCTCCGCCGCCGATGAAGTTTATATCAACCCACTTGGCGGCATAGATTTCCACGGATTTTCGGCCATGATTCCCTTCTTCAAAGACATGCTGGACCGGGTGGGCATCAAAATGGAGGTGTTCTACGCAGGGGATTTCAAGAGTGCCACCGAGCCGTTCCGACTGAACGAAATGACGGAAAAGAACCGCCTCCAAATGCGGGCGTATTTGGAGCCTGTTTACAACAATTTTTTGACGGACATCGGAGCATCCCGAAAAATGGACGTGCCTACGCTTCGTGGCATCGCCGACGGCTTGAAGGTCCGCACTGCCGAAGATGCGGTGACGCTCGGATTGGCCGACAAGATTGGGTATGGGGACGAGGTGATTGCAAACATGAAGGAGCGCATGGGCGTCGCTGCGGACAAAGACATCAAGGTGGTTTCTTTGGAAGACTATGCCACCAGTTTTACGAAGAAAAAAGACTACAAAGCCAAAGAGCGCATTGCACTGGTTTTTGCCGAAGGCAATATACTGATGGACGAGGGCGCACGTGGCACCATCGTTGACCAAAAATACGTGAAGCTGCTCCGGGAATTGCGAAAGGACGAGAAAATCAAGGCCATCGTGCTGCGGGTCAATTCTGGTGGCGGCAGTGCCATTGCCTCTGAAAATATATGGCGGGAGCTGCAATTGGCCAAGGAGGCGGGCAAGAAAATAGTGGTGTCAATGGGTGATTATGCCGCTTCCGGCGGCTATTATATCGCCTGCAATGCCGACAAAATCCTTGCGGAGCCAAACACGTTGACGGGTTCCATCGGGGTGTTCAGCATGATGCCCAATGCCTCCAAGTTGTTTGACGAAAAGCTTGGCATACATTGGGACACCGTGAAAACGGCCAAATACAGTACGGGCGTGAACCCGTTTTATGACATTGCGCCAGTGGAGGCTGCCCAACTGCAGTATTCTACGGATGCAATGTATGCGACTTTCCTCAAGCGGGTGGCGGATGGCCGGAATATGACCACGGACAGCGTCCACCAGATTGCGCAAGGCAGGGTTTGGGTGGGTGACAAGGCGAAGGAAATTGGTCTGGTGGACGAGATTGGCGGACTTGACCGGGCCTTAGCCATTGCCGCAGAACTTTCGGGCCTTGATAAATATCGCCTGATGGAGTACCCAAAACAAATTGACCCCATCCAAGAACTGCTGAACGAGCTGACTGGCGAGGGGGGTGATAAGGGCGTACATTCCAAGGCCATTGAAAAGGAATTAGGCGAAATTTATCCGAATTACCGCCAAGTAAAAAGCTGGTTGACGATGCAGGGTGTGCAAGCTCGAATGCCAGTTATTTTGAATTTCAATTGAGTTAATTTGAGTTGAATTGGGTTGAAAAGGGTTGATGGTGTCCTGTGGAACTGTCAACTCTTTTCTGTTTTATCAAAATCGGTGCGGTGTCGAATTGCGGAAAGTTGCGAAACTGTTCCCCATCAAAGCTGCATAGGCCAAATCTTCAAAAAATCAGTTGGCGAATTGCGGAATATGCCTACATTTCGGTCTTGTAGTTTCATTCACACTAACCTATCGTTTTCATGAAAGAATCAATCGCCATTCTTTGCGCCGGTGGGCCTGCCCCAGGCATAAACACTGTAATAAGCACAATAGCCAAAGTCTTTTTGAAGGACGGCTACAAGGTGCTGGGCATACATGACGGGTTCAAAAACCTATTCAACGGCAGTGCCGAAGTGGTGGACATAGACTTCCACTATGCCGACCGGATTTTCCCAAGAGGCGGTTCAACCCTCCGAATGAGTCGTTACAAACCAAAGGAACACGAGTATTCGGCGGACTTTTTTGAGAAGAACAACGTTAAGTTGTTGGTTACCATTGGGGGCGACGACACCGCATCGTCCAGCAACCGGCTCACCAAATGGCTCGAAAGCCAGCACATCAACATCCAGAACATCCATGTGCCAAAGACCATTGACAACGACATCCCGCTGCCGGATTTGATGCCCACTTTTGGCTTCAACTCCGCTAAGGACGAGGGCGTGCGCATCGGCAATACCATTTACGAGGACAGCCGCACGAGCAGCACTTGGTTCGTCATCAGCTCAATGGGGCGTTCGGCTGGGCACTTGGCCTTTGAGATTGGGGCGAGTTGCCATTATCCGATTATCATTATCCCAGAGATGTTCGACAAGGTAAAAGTGACCTTGGACATCATCGTTGACCTCATCATCTCCTCGATGGTGAAGCGAAAAATCAACAACATAGACCACGGGGTGGCCATCGTTAGCGAAGGCGTTTTTCATATCATGGACGAAGAGGACATCCGCAACTGCGGCATTACTTTCACCTTCGATGCACACGGTCACCCGGAGTTGGGCAATGTGAGCAAGGCGCATATCATCAACGTCCTTTTGCAAAGGAAACTTAAGGAACTCGGCATTGACATCAAGAGCCGCCCGGTGGAACTGGGCTATGAGCTGCGTTGCTGCCGCCCAGTGGCCTACGACCTGACGCTTTGCACGGTACTTGGAATGGGCGTGAAAAAACTGTTCGAGGCAGGCTACAAGGGTTGTATCGTTTCCACGACCAGGATGGCGGAGATTGTACCGATTTTTATGAAAGATATTGAGGATGAGACTGGAAAGATTCCGCCCCGATTGGTGGACATCAACACCGAGTTTGCCCGGATGGTCATTAGCGACCTGCACGTTTTGAACCAAAACGACTATGAAAAGGCCAGCAAATACTTGCTGAACCCCCATGCTTTTGATTTTTTTAGGCTGATGGGCTGGGAGTACAAGCCTTCGGCGGTGCTGAGGCCGATTGATGTATAATGAAAAAGGGGCGCTTCGCAAGAAGTGCCCCTTTTTTGTGCTCAAAGTTCCATTTTCAGGATATGCAGTGGGTACTTGTCCAACCGCAGCTCAACGAAGTTCCAGTCGTTGAACCAATGGTAGGTTTCATTGGTCAGCAAGTCAGTCACCTCCAAATTGAACCATTTGCCTTTAAGCCCAAGCAACTCCCGTGGCACTTCCACATAGCCGGAGTGGCTGTGGTCAGGGTCGAGGTTGATGATGCACCAAATGATGTTTTTCCGGTCGGGCGTTGCCCGCACGATGCTGATGAGGTGGTCGTTGTCCGTGCCAGTGAACGCCAGGTTGAACATGTTGTGCATGGCCGGGTTCTCCCGCCTGATTTTGTTCAACTTGGTGATGAAGTGAGTAACCTCGTTCTGTTGTGACCAGTCGTGGTTGGCAATCTCGTATTTCTCGGAGTGGTCGTACCGCTCCTTGCTCCCCGGAAAGCGGTGGTTGTACATCAGCTCAAAGGCTGGCCCATACACCCCACAATTGGATGAAATCATGGAAGCCAATGCGTATTGGAGCATGAAAGCGTTCTTGCCCTTATCAGCCAAATAGCTCGGAAGTATGTCCGGCGTGTTGGTGAAGAAGTTGGGGTGCATGTACTCACTGGTGTCCCCTTTGGTTAGCTCAGTTATATACTTTTGGAGGTCATTTTTGTTGGAATTCCGCCAGATGAAATAGGTGAACGACTGGTTGAATCCAACTTTTGCCAGTTCCTCTTGAATAACCGAACGAGTAAACGCACCTGAAAGGAAAATCACGTCTGGGTAGGTTGTTTGAACCTCCACGATGAGCCAGTTCCAGAACCCAAATGGCTGGTGGTGTGGGGTACTGGCATAAAAAATCCGAACCCCTTTTTCAGCCCAGAACAGGAAGATTTGCTTCATCTCCTCCCAAAGGTTTTTCCAATCATCGCACTCAAAGTTGAAGTCAACAATGTCTTGGTAATTCAAAGGCGGCACTTCTTCCACTGCGAGCCTACCATCGGGCAATAAGTTGAACCAATCAGGGTGCGATTTGGTATAGGGGTGGTCGGCGGAGCAGCGCAAACTGATGTCCAATGCAACCTCCATCCCAAGTTTTCCGGCTTCCTTTACCAGCGTCTCGAAATCGCTCATGGTGCCAAGAAGCGGGTTGATGGCAGTATGTCCGCCATCTGCATTTCCTACCGACCAAGGCGAACCTACGTCGCCCGCTTCGGCATGTACGTTGTTGTTTTTGCCTTTTCGGTTGGTGGTGCCGATGGGGAAAATCGGCGGCAAGAAAAGCACGTCGAAGCCCATGTTGGCAATGCGTGGGAGGAGGGCTTTGCAATCCTTGAGTGTGCCATGCTGACCGGGCATGGGGCTGGCCGACCGTGGGAACATCAAATACCAAGTGCTGAACAGCTCTTTTGGGCGACCTACCCGAACCAGCATGTTTTTGTCAAAAACAGTTGGGAACTGCTTCAAGCGGCATTTTTCAAACACTTTTCCAGCGTCTTCGCTCAACAAAATATCGCAGGCTTCTTGGTATTTCGCAGGGTTTTCCATCAGCTTAACCCAACTGAGCAGCAATTTGGAAGTCGCTTTATCGGCTTGGTCGGCAGCTTTTTTCAGCCACACAGTACCAATCATCAAGTCATTGGACAAGTCTTGGCCTGCATTGCTTTTCCACTGCAAGCCATGATACCAAGTGGCGACATGGTCCACCCACGCTTCGATTCTATATTGGTAAAAACCTGTTTTAAGCACATTGAAAGTGCCTTCCCATTGTTCGTTTTGGGTAGGCTGCATGGAGGTTTCTTCCCAGTTCGTTTCACCAACGAGTTGGTAAACAATAGAAGCTCGTAGCACTTCGTCCCCATCGCAATAAATATCGGCAGCAATTTTCACCTCTTCATTCGGTATCCTTTTGAGGTAATAATTGCCGTCCGCCAATAGGGGTTTTACATTCGTAATGATTGCACGGTTTCTCATTTTTGCGAGTTTCAGGATGTTAAAAGATAGAGGAATCAAGTTGGCAATTCCTTTCGTTCAAAGGTAATTTTTAGATTGTATTGAGCAAAATATTTTGGTGAAACAAGGCAACAAACCTTTTTTTGACAAAGAAAAGCGGCCAGATTTTTCAATCTGGCCGCTATTTATCAATTGAATATCAATTCATTGTAAATGGTAGCAAAAGCTGGGCATTAAATTACCTCCTACCGCCGCCACCTCCGCCGCCACGGTAGCCACCGCCGCCACCTCCGCCGCCACGGTTTCCACCACCGCTTCCGCCGCCACGGAAGCCCCCGCCGCCTCCACCGCCACGTGGCCGTCCGCCGTCACCATCTTCCATGTATTCATCCTCGGTAGGCATGGTGCCGTCGGGTTTTACCATGAGTGCCTTCCTTGAAAGCCGGAATTTGCCAGTGGTCTTGTCTATTCCAATCAGCTTCACCTTGACGGGGTCGCCTTCTTGGAACACGTCCTCGACGTTTTCGATTCTGGTGTGTGACATTTCGGTCACGTGCAACAAGCCGCTTTTCCCACTGAAATCCACGAATACACCGTAAGGCATTACCGTTTTCACGATGGCCTCATATTCGTCACCAACCGATGGGGTAAACGTGATTTGACGCACCCGTGAGAGGGCTGCATCAATGTTTGATTTGTTCGGGCTGGCAATGGTAACACGGCCTTGGTCGCCAATCTCTTCAATATTGATGATGGTTCCGGTCGTGCTTTGTATTTCCTGAATGATTTTGCCACCAGGCCCGATGACCGCACCGATATAGCTCTTGTCAATGAAGAGTTCCACGATACGAGGTGCATGTGGTTTGAGGTCAGCCCTTGGTACCGACATGGCCTCGGCCATTTTTGACAAGATGTGCAAACGGCCTTCTTTTGCTTGCAAAAGTGCTTTTTCCAGCACTTCGTAGCTCAAGCCATCCACTTTGATGTCCATTTGGCAACCGCAGATACCATCTGCCGTGCCTGTCAACTTGAAGTCCATGTCGCCAAGTGCGTCCTCGTCGCCGAGGATGTCGCTCAAGATGGCATATTGGTCGCCTTCCGCAATCATACCCATGGCGATGCCAGAGATTGCCTTTTTCACAGGCACACCAGCATCCATCAGCGCCAGCGAGCCAGCACACACGGTGGCCATAGAGGAGGAACCATTGCTTTCCAAGATGTCGGAAACCACCCGCACCGTATAAGGGAACGCATCAGGCATGGTTATCCGCAAGGAACGGCTGGCGAGATTGGCGTGGCCAATTTCCCGGCGGCCCGGTGGGCGAAGCGGCTTGGCCTCACCAGTAGAGTAGGGCGGGAAGTTGTAGTGCAGGATGAATTTCTCAAAAGTGATTTCCATGGCCGTGTCCATCATGGCCTCGTCGAGCTTGGTGCCGAGGGTCACGGTGGTCAGCGATTGGGTCTCACCACGGGTGAACACCGCCGACCCGTGCGGGGAGGGCAAATAGTCCACTTCACACCAGATTGGTCGAATTTCTGCAGGCTTGCGGCCATCGAGGCGTACCCCATCAGTCAGTGCCATGTTGCGAATCACTTTCTTTTTAAGGTCGCTCAAGCATTCCTTGATGTAGGCAGTATTTTCCGTCATGAATTCTTCCCCTTTTTCAGCGGTGAAGGCTTCTATGACGCTTGTTTCAATTTCCGTGAATTGAGTCTTGCGGGCGCCCTTCTCCAAGAACTGTTTGGAAACTTCGTAAATCTTGTCCTTGGCAAGTTCAGCTACTTTGTTCTTGATTTCCTCGTCCACGAAGATGGCTGGTACTTCCCGTTTGGTCAGTGCCGTGCCTCCTACTATTTGGGCCAAAGCCAACTGTGCGTTGCATTGAACTTTGATGGCTTCGTGCGCAACTTTGATGGCCTCCACCAATTCGTGTTCAGCACATTCCTTGGACTGGCCTTCCACCATCATGATGTTGTGAAGGTCGGCAGCCACGATGATATTGATGTCGGCATCCACCAAGGCAGCTTTGCTCGGGTTCACCACATATTCACCGTTAATGCGACCCACCCTTACCTCAGAGATGGGGCCTTGCCATGGAATATCGGCAAGCGTGAGCGCAGTGGAAGCTGCGAGTGCAGCATAGGCATCTGGCAGTACGTCTTTTTCACCTGAAATCAATTGGATGATGACCTGTGTTTCTTCCATAAAGCCCTTTGGGAAAAGGGGGCGGATGGCACGGTCAACAAGGCGGGAAGTAAGCACTTCGTAATCGGAAAGCTTGGCTTCTCGGCGGAAAAAGTTGCCGGGGATACGGCCCGCAGCGGCAAATTTTTCGATGTAGTCAACGGAAAGCGGAAAAAACGCTTGGCCTTCCTTGACGGTTTTCGATGCGACGACGGTCGCAAGCAGCATGGTGTCGCCGACCCTAACGACGACCGACCCATCGGCTTGGGCAGCAAGCTTGCCCGTTTCGAGGGTCACCTCTTTGCCGTCCGGCAATTTGAAAGAGGTGGTGGTTGGAATTTGTTTACCCATTTTAAACTTGAGTGATTGTGGCCTGACCAGTTGCCAGACCGGATTATTGTGATGATACTGTGTTAAACATATTGTTGCCAGCAACCTTGGTTGCTGGGCTTCGCACTTCGTCAAGTTTGGGCGGGGTGCGAAGGGTGGAAGTAGGACGAATCATCGGATGTCTCCCGAAAGGGCTTTTGGCTATTGCTTCGATGGGCAACCAAATCCCCGGAAGGGAAATGCAAAATCCGTCCAAATCCAAGTTTTTCTGTTATTTGCTTTGGAGGAAAACAAGAACCGGAACATCTCCCAAGTCTGGGAAAAATGTTCCGGTTTTATGCTTTTAACCACGAATGCCAAGCTCCTGAATCAGTGCCCGGTACTTGTTGATGTCCTTGCGTTTCAGGTATTCAAGCAGGCTTTTCCGCTTGCCAACCATCATGATGAGGCTGCGACGGGTAGCGTGGTCCTTTTTGAATTTGTTGAGATGCTCGGAGAGGCTTTTGATACGGTAGGTGAAAAGAGCGACTTGACCTTCGATGGAGCCAGTATTGTGCTCGTTGCCGCCGTGTTTTTGGAAGATTTCTTGTTTCTTCTCAAGCGTTAAATAAACTGCCATTAAAATAAAAATTGCGCAAAAAACACCGCTCAAGGGGCTGTAACTTGCTGATTTTCAACATATTGAATTCAAAAGTATTGCAAAGCAAAGTTTGTTGAAATCCATTTTTTTGAAACCCAACTCATTCCTTGAGCCTGTTTTTAGCCGTTAGTGATTACGGAAATCAGTTACAGCGGCGCAAATGTACGATTTTTTGTCTCACGAAATGTATGATTGTTAATTTTGTTTTTACAAAATGTTTGTTTCAAATCAATGTTGGTAAAATTGGGCGGGTAGTTAATTTTGTTCGTCCATAGGACATCTCAAAGACACATCATGAAAAATTTTCTGCTTTTCCTTGCTTTTTGCTGCGTAACAAGGCAATCTGCCTTTGGCCAGGTTAGCTTCCAAGATATTTCCGCTCAGGCTGGGCTTACACAAATTGGACTAAACTATGGCGCTGCCATGGGCGATTTCAACAATGATGACTTGGAAGACATCTTTGCCACTCGCTTGATGGATGGTGGCATGTTGTACCAGAACCTTGGCAACGGCAACTTCGCCAACATCACTGCCCAATCTGGCATTTCAACATTGCCGTCCGCACAGTTCGCAGTTTGGGGTGACGTGAACAACGACGGGTGGCTCGACCTGTTCATTGGTGCCAGGGACGAAGGGAATGCCCTTTACCTCAACAACCAGGACGGCACGTTTACCGATGTGGCGGCATTGGCTGGCGTTGCCACCGGCACCAAAGTCAAAGCTGTCCTTTTCGCTGATGTGGACATGGATGGCTGGTTGGACATATACATTGCAAGGCTTGGCCTTCAAAACATCCTTTACCGGAACAATGGGAGTGCTGCTGGAGCCGGCTTGTCGTTCACGGACATAACCCTGGTTTCCGGCGCTACTGACCCCCTGATTTCTATGGGTGCCGTTTTTTTTGATTACGACAACGATGGCGACCCCGACCTTTACCTTACCCACGATGCCAACATCCCCAACATCCTTTATCGCAATAATGGGAATGGAACATTCAGCGATGTTTCGATAATCTCTGGCACAAACATCGCCGCCATGGGCATGGGCGTGGATGTAGGCGACATCAACAACGACGGCTGGTTGGACATCTACATCACCAACCTTGGCCCAAATACCTTACTATTGAACAATGGAAATGGGACTTTTTTCAACATCGCCAACCTGGCCGGTGTGGCCGATGTGGGCATGGGGTGGGGCTGTAGCTTTCTGGATTTTGACAATGATGGCTGGCAGGACATATACGTGGCTAACGACAGCTATTTCTCACCTTATCCAAACTTGCTCTACCGCAACAATGGCAATCCCACGGCACTGGGCACTACCTTCACAATAGTTAGCATGAACTCCCCACTTCACAGTATGGAAGGAGGCTACGGGTTAAGTTGTTTTGATTATGACGACGACGGCAAACTGGACATCTACTTGGCCAACTATTCCGGCAGTATTGGAAACCAGCTTTTTAAAAACAACAACGACAACTCGAATAATTGGCTGAAAGTCAAAACGATAGGCGTAGAAAGCAACCGCACAGGGATAGGTGCAAAGGTGAAGCTAAATTTCGGCAATCACATGTTGGTGGATGAGGTGAGTGGTGGCAGTGGCTGGGCTTCGCAAAACAGTTTGGTACAACATTTTGGCCTCGGCACTTCCAATGTTGTGGACTTGGTGACGGTGCGCTGGCCAAGTGGTATCATTGATAGTTTCGTGAATGTTGGGGCAAACCAACTGCTTGTAGTAACGGAGGGGGAGTCCGAAATTATTACCATTGACCCAGACCCAGACCCAGACCCAGACCCGGGTCCGGGTCCCATACCCAACCCCGATACTTTGGCGTGGATTCCACATTTCAAGGGGAATCTGCCAGTGGAGTTTGAGGAGCCAAACGCTGTCAATGAGGGAAACCTGAACGGCCAGACAGTGTGGGTTTCCCCAAATCCTTTTTCACAATTCTTGCAAATCCAATTAAATGGCATCTTGAAATCCAATACGCTGAAAATCAAGTTCTTGGATGCTACTGGTCGGCTTTTTTATGTTCCGTTTGTATTTAATACTGTCGGCGAGGATACTAGCATTTGGGCGGATACTTCTTCCCTGCCAAGGGGCATCTATTTTGTGCATTTGATATACGATAGGGAGGTTTTCAATAAGACGGTGGTGAAGATTTAGGGGATGATGCGCCCATTTTCGACCACTATTTTTTTGTAGGCCCCACTAAAACTCCGGGCCATTTCTTCTGCCCGCTGCGGGTGGGTATCGGTGATGAAAACCTGCCCAAATTCACCTTTTACCAAAAGTTCAATCAGTTGGCTTGCACGGTGGTCGTCCAATTTGTCGAACAAGTCATCGAGCAACAGAATCGGGAGTTTTTGTTTTTGCTGGCGCAATAGCTCGTATTGCGCCAGCTTCATGGCCAGGACAAACGACTTGAGCTGACCCTGGGACGCAAAGCGTTTCAGTGGAAGTCCTTTCAAGTGAAAAACGAGGTCGTCCTTATGTATGCCCATGGTCGTACGCTGCAATAGACGGTCTTTATCCAAGTTTTTTTCGAGGAGTTCGATGAGGCTGGCGGCTTCGAGCGGGCAGCGGTATTCGCAGGCTACAGGTTCTGCGTCGCTGCTGATGGCGGAATAAAACTGGTTGAAAGCAGGCTGGAAAAGACCAATGAACCACTTTCTTTTTTCATAAATATAAGTTGCAGGAGCGTCCAGTTGGCTGTTGTAGGTTTCGATTAAGGTTAAGTTGAACCCGCCCTGTGTGGCAAACTGGCGAAGCAAGGCGTTGCGTTTTTCCAACACCTTGTTGTATGTTACGAGCGAATCCAAGTATTTGTGGTCGAGTTGGCACAGGGTGTTGTCCATGAACCGGCGGCGCTCTTCGCTCCCTTCCAAGGCCAAAGCCGTATCGTCGGGCGCCATGAAGACCACAGGGAAAAGACCGACATGGTCGGATAGGCGAGGGTAGGGGACATCGTTGCGTTCCACGGTTTTTTGCTCGCCCGGCACTACTTTGGCCACAATTTTTTCCAATCGCTCCATGAGGAAATTCCCCTCCAACCGAAAGAATGCCTCCCCTTTTCTAACCACGTTTTTGTCGGTACTTTGGAAATGGCTTTTGCCCATGCAAAGAAAATACACCGCATCGAGCAGGTTGGTCTTGCCCATTCCGTTCAGCCCGGAAATAAGGTTGAGGCGCTCCGAAAAGTCAATGGACTGGAACTCGTAATTCCTGAAATTGGTGAGCTTGATTTGCTGCAAGTGCATCCGGCAAAGGTAGGGAAGCTTCCTTTAGAACCAAGAACAAAACCAGTACAGGCTGAGAGGTTCGTGGCGCTTCTTCGATACCTCACCAAAGTGGCATGGAAACGCCAACAGATGGGAAATAAAAAAAGGCAGTAGCCCTAAAGCCACTGCCCAAAAACAACTTCTATTGAGATAAAGGCTTTCCAAATTTGATGGTCAGTCAACGGTCACTTTCCCTGAATCCACTATTCGCTTCGTACCGTTGGCCAACGGGAAGGTCAATCCCTTTTTGTTGAGGTATATCAACCTGAGTTCGTAGTTGCTGCCTTCTTTTGGCTGCGTGTTGATGTACCGGACCGAGACGGGCTTGCCGTCGTACTTGAACTTGTATCCAATGGCGCCCATATCACTGTTTGGGAAGGCCATGTTTTTTTCATTGAAAGGAACTACTACGTTGTTGTCGAGGTCATAGACTTGTAAAACGAAAGTTTCATCCCTAATTGCCTCTTTATCAACGTTTTCGAGGTCGAAATCAATGAATGTGTAGCGCCAGTCATTTTCATTTTTTTTGACGCTTTTCAACTCATTGCTACCCTCCCGGTTGCGTAGCGAAATGGAACTGTACTTCACAGCAGTTTTAGTCCTGATGTTTTCCAGTTTCTCAGCTTGCCTGGAAATGATGGCCGTTTGCATCTGTGGAGAAACATTCGGTCCACCACCCTCCGGTGCAGGTTCTGCGGGTGACTGGTTGATGGCGGGCGGTTCAAAAAGCGCCGGTGCAGGGTCAACCTTGTCCATTTCATTGCGGGTCAAATCGTTGTACGATTCAATCTTCCCACCGTTATCTTTTCTCGCTTTTTCGATTTGTTTTTTCTCCTCGTCTAAGGCTATTCGCTGCTTGTCTTTGGCCTCCATTTCTTTCAAGAGGTTGTCACGTTGCAACTCGAGCGAGGCAATTTTATCCTGGTTGTTGCGACCCGATTCCTTTAGCCGATTGATATCGGTGGTCAGTTTGGCAACTTTATCGTCGTGCTTTTGAATGATTTGGTTGAGCTTGCTTATGGTGCCCTTAAGCGAAGTCACTTTATTATGAAGCCGCTCATTTTCCAACTGAAGTATAACGATGCTGTCCTTGTACACCTGCAATTGGGCTTCAAGTTTATCCGTTATTGCACCTTGTTCCTCCAGCTTTAATTCGACAAGTGCAAGATTCTTTTCTTTGTTCAGTATTGTTTGTCTTAGCTCCGATATGGTGCCGTTCTGAGAAAGAACAACGGCAGCAAGGGAAAGTACGAGTATCGAGGCCGTAATGATTATGGGCAGTTTTTTTGTCAAGCTGTTCATGGGACCCGGTTATTGGCAGCACCAGAATCAGAAATTCAAGCCTTTTTTAGAATCCTTTATGGAATAAGTTGTCAAGCCTTTTTTCCTGTGTTCTCCTGCTGCGGTTAAAGTTTTTTTTCAAAACCCATCTGGATGCTTTCAGTTAGCTCTAACGGGATGGGTGGTGGTTTGGGTTTCAATTTTTAACAAAATTTATAAAAAAAAGATTTTGTAAAAAATTGACTGTTAAACATATATACAGCAGGATACATTTCAAACATTATTCCAATTTTTCAATTAACGAAAAAAATAATTTAAATTTCTTCGTTCTACGTGGAAAAATGCCGGATGGTTTGGGTTCTCACCCTAAAATTTTCATGTAGGAATTTTACGGAAGCAGTTTCACCGAGAAAATTGCTGCAAAAAAAAAAGCCCAGACGAATCGTCCGGGCTTTTCTGTTCTTTGCAATATTCAACTACGCCTTGTTCAACGAGTCAGCAAAGTTTTCCCAGGGAAGAACGCCATATCGCCAAGTTCGTCCTCAATGCGGAGGAGTTGGTTGTATTTGGCAATCCGGTCGGACCGGGATGCTGAGCCAGTCTTGATTTGGCCCGTGTTCAACGCCACAGCAAGGTCAGCGATAGTGGTATCCTCTGTTTCGCCAGAGCGGTGGCTCATTACGCAAGTGTAAGAATTGCGTGTAGCCAAGTTGACAGTATTGATGGTTTCCGTGAGAGAGCCAATTTGGTTCACCTTAACCAAAATCGAGTTCGCAACGCCCTTGTCAATGCCCTGCTGAAGGCGCACGGTGTTGGTCACAAACAAATCGTCACCCACCAATTGCACCCGTTTGCCGATAGATTTGGTCAAAGCCAACCAACCGTCCCAATCGTCTTCGGCCATGCCGTCTTCCAGTGAAAAGATTGGGTATTTCTTGCTCCAATCGGTCCAGTAATCCACCATTTGTGCTGGTGTGAGCTTTTCTCCAGTTGATTTTTTGAAATGATAGACGCCCGTTTCTTCATCAAAATATTCCGAGGAGGCTGGGTCTAATGCTATCATTATGTCTTCGCCAGGCACATAGCCTGCCTTTTCAATGGCCTGGAGCACGGTTTCCATGGCCTCCACATTTGATTTCATGTTCGGCGCGAAGCCTCCTTCATCGCCCACGTTGGTGGAGTAGCCCTTGCTTTTGAGCACGTTTTTCAGGTGGTGGAAAACCTCTACACCCATGCGAAGTGCCTCCGCAAAACTGTCGGCACCAACAGGAACTATCATAAACTCCTGAAAATCAATACCATTGTCGGCATGTGAGCCACCATTGAGGATGTTCATCATTGGCACAGGTAGTACGTGTGCATTGGCGCCACCGATATAGCGGTAAAGCGGCATTCCACACTCCTCTGCCGCCGCCTTTGCGATGGCCAATGAAACACCGAGGATGGCATTTGCGCCAAGCTTGCTCTTGTTGGCGGTGCCATCGAGGTCAAGCATCAGTTGGTCGAGGTAGCGCTGGTCTGTGACCTCCTCGCCCACGAGGTGGTCGGCGATGATTTCCTCCACGTTCTCGACGGCCTTTTGCACCCCTTTTCCGAGGTAGCGGTCTTTGTCGCCGTCACGCAGCTCCATCGCCTCGTACTTGCCGGTAGAAGCACCTGATGGGACGGCGGCCCTGCCGAAATAACCTTCTTCGGTCAACACTTCCACCTCAATGGTTGGGTTGCCACGGGAGTCGAGGATTTCCCTCGCTATGATGTCTGAAATTGCACTCATTTTTTGTTTTTGTTTAAACGGGTTGATAATCGTTGATGGGGGCTGATTTTGGGAAATTTGGAGGCACTCATATTGGAGGCTCCGGAAAACCCTCGTCACCCAACACCAAAATGTTATCAACCGTGGTGAAATATTGGCTGCTCAATTGCTTCGTTTTTCGATTCCGCAATCATCTGCACAAAACTGTCGAACAAATAGCGGGCATCGTGGGGGCCGGGCGAGGCTTCCGGGTGGTACTGCACCGAAAATGCCTTATGCTGTTTCAATCGGATTCCCTCAATGGTATCGTCGTTCAGGTTGACGTGCGTTATTTCGATGTCCTCCCGGCTCATCAGTTGGTCGGCACGGACGCCGAATCCGTGGTTTTGGCTGGTGATTTCGGAGCGGCCAGTCATTAGGTTTTTTACCGGATGGTTGATGCCCCGGTGGCCATTGTGCATCTTGTAAGTAGAAATGCCAATCGCCAAAGCCAGTATTTGGTGGCCAAGACAAATACCAAACAGTGGCTTCCCCGCTGCCAAAATCCCTTTTGTGGTCTCTACGGCATAGTGCATAGGGGCGGGGTCGCCGGGACCGTTGGAGAGGAAGTACCCGTCGGGGTTCCACTTCTTGATTTCGGCCAATGGCGTTTTTGCAGGAAAAACCTGCAAAAAACAGCCCCGCTCCACCATGCAGTTCAGGATGTTCCCCTTTACCCCATAATCGAGGACTGCCACTTTGTATTTAGCATCTGAGTTGCCCATGAAGTAGGGGCTTTCAGTGCTGACCTTGCTGGCAAGCTCCAGACCGTCCATGCTTGGGACTTCGGCCAACTGGGCTTTAAGTACCTGTAAATCAAGGGTATCAGAGGAAATGATGGCGTTCATCGCCCCTTTGTGCCGAATGTGGCGAACGATGGCACGGGTATCAACGTCCGAAATGCCTATCAGTGCTTCTTGCTGGAAATAGTCTTGGATGGATTCAGTGGCCAACAAGCGGCTGTATTGCCAGGTGTAGTTTTTGCAAACCAAGCCAGCAATTTTGATGTTTCCCGACTCCGTTTCTGAAGCCCGGGTGCCATAGTTGCCAATATGGGCATTGGTGGTGACAAGTAACTGCCCAAAATAGGAAGGGTCCGTGAACACCTCTTGGTAGCCGGTCATGCCTGTGTTGAAGCAGAGTTCGCCAGTTGTAGTGCCGATTTTTCCGGCTGATTTTCCATAGAAAGCAGTTCCGTCTTCAAGGAGGAGTACCGCTGGAACTTGCGTCATGCGTTTAGTTTTTTTGAAAATTTGGTAAAAAATTGGAAAGGCAGTAGGCTCGGACAGGCCAGCGTCAGGCAGAAAATTTGCAGGTGTTGTTTGCTTTTTTTAGCCACTTAATACTGATTTTGAACAACAGCTTTTCAAATCGGTGGCAAATATAGGGCTTGGCCGACAATTATTTTTATCTAATCCCGATTGTTTCAAATTGCTTGCACAATTAATACCCATCCACCCGGCGAACAAGCGACACATTTCTTTCAAAATCAAACAATGTGATGCGGCGTAGGTCGTAGTAGGCCAACCAAAAAGCTTGGAGGGCAGCCATGTAGCTCCGACGTGCAGCTTCCTTCTCGGTGACGGCGACACCAAGGTCCAATACGTCAATTTTTCCAATGTAATAGCGGTTGCGGGTCATTTCTTCCCGTTTTAGGGAAACCTGGTAGGCCCGTTTTGATAATTCGACTTGGTTGCGGAGCAAATCAAATTGCTTGACTTTCAGCAATATTTCCTGCTCGAAATTTACCCGCTGCTGCTCGACCTGCAACTTGCTGAGTTCTTGGTTGGTCAAAGCGGTTTCAAGGATTGCTTCACCTCGGCCCCAATCCAAGATTGGAACTTGAATATTCACGCCGAGGTACTCTTGATTGTCCAGATTTTTGTAAGCGGCAGTAAGATTCGCCCCCCGATTGGAGAACCCAATTTCCCCGCCAATGCCAAATTGGAACCCTCGGTTTGCTTTTGCTTGCGCAACATCAGCCGCTGCTTCCACCAAGGTTCTTTCGAATTGAATCACATCACTGCGGGAATTGTTGGCATATTTCAACGCATCATCTGGGCTGACGGAAAAAACCGGGATATTCTCAGGCGCATCCATTTTGAAAAACACTGCCTGCTTTAACCCTAAAAAATTGCGGAGCCGCTCCGTGCCAGTCTGAAGGTCGAGTAATGCTCGCTGTACGGCATTGTTGGCGTTCATGGAACTCAGTTCGATTTGCAACAATTCCGTTTCCGCTATTCTACCTACTTCAAAACGTCCCTTAGAAATATTGTACAAAGTGTCGGCATTTGCCAAGTCTTGCCTTGCGGAGCGCAGGTTGAGTTGTGCGATGAATACATCAAAAAAAAGCGTAGAGACATCGAAGGCCACCGTTTCCATCCGTTCTGCATACTCTCTTGTGGCTTCGCGGTAAAGGAGCGGTGCAATTTTTTTGTCCCATTTCAAACTGTTGTAACCAAAAACTGGCTGGTTGAAACCGAAGAAAAATGGGTTGGAAAAATACGAGTGGGTATTCGAGATGCCTGGGTTCAATAGGTCGAGCCGACTAAGGCCGGTTCCTGCGTAAACATTTGTTCCAGTGACAGCAATGTTTTGGTTCAGGCTGACGGAGGCTGCATTTTGAAGGTTTGAAACTTTCACGAAGGCGGGGGTTCCATTTGGGGCAGTAATCAAGCTTATCCGTCGGTCAAGCGTTGGCAATTGGCCCCTGAAAATCAGGCCTGGCTTGTAATTGGCAAGCACGGATTGATAGGCCCAATACCTGTTTTTCATCTGCATTTCTGCAACAAGCGCATCAGGTGCGTCGCTTTGGGCCAATGTCACAATTTCTTCCAAGCTCACCGATAGCGTATCGGTTTGCCCTGCAAGGTTTTTTGTCAGAAAAAAAAAGAAAAGCAACAGGAAAATCGTGGGTTTCATTTTGGCTGATGATTTTTGATTTGAGTTGGTGGCAAATTTGGGAAGAGATACTTATTCTATTCTAAGCGCTTTTATGGGGTCTTGCTTGGCGGCTTTTCGGGCCGGGAACAACCCAAACACCAAGCCGATGGTGGCGGCTACGCCAAATGACAACGCAATTGACCAGCTTGAAACCAGTGTGGGAATTTCGGAATATTTGGACACAATCACTGCCGAAACCACACCAAGCCCCACCCCGAGTATCCCGCCTATTAGGCTGATGATGACAGCTTCAAAAAGGAATTGGAGGACGATATCGCCTTCCCGAGCGCCGAGCGAGCGGCGAACGCCGATTTCCTTGATGCGCTCCATTACCGAAGCCAACATGATGTTCATGATGCCGATGCCGCCCACCAGGAGTGAGATTCCGGCAATCGCTGCCAATACACTATTAAATATGTCTTGGGTTTTCTGCTGCTGCTGGAGCAGCAACTCAGGCACTTCCACCTCAAAGTCCACAAGGTTTTTGTGACGGCGCTTGAGGATTTTGGCGATTACTTCCGCCGAAACCTGCAGGGTTCCGGAGTCATCCAACCTCACCACCACCTTGTCCAATTGGTGGTAACTCTCCTCTTTATTGTTGCTGTTTTCGTCGTCCCAGTCATTTTGCTTGATTTTGCTGGAAGTGACTTTCGAGCGGTTTTTGAGCCGGAGCATGGCACTGCTTACTGGGATATAGACGTCCGCATTGTAGTCACGGATGCCGAGGTTTTCGAGGCTTTCCTTGCTGGCCAATCGTTTTTCCAGTACCCCGATGATTTTGAACCATGAGGTACCGCACTTTATCCACTGACCGATAGGGTCGGTTTCTGGAAAGTATTTCGTTTGCACCGTCTGGCCAATGATGCAGACCGGTTTTCCTCCTTCGAGGTGTTCTTGGTGAAAGAAGTTGCCATTGGAAAGGCCGAGGTTGTTGAGTTCAAAAAAAGTATTGGTGATGCCCACGACCTTGGCCTTTCCGGTCTTTCCGCCCTGCACGAGGTTTGTTTGCTCGACCACTTCAGGACTGATTTTATCCACGCCCGGCAGCACTTTTTCAATGGCCTTGATGTCCTCCAGTGTCAGCCCCGGCGACCAAGGGCGCTTGCCCTCTTTTCCATTGCTCCCACTGTTGGATGCTTGGGCAGCGTTGGCAGTCGTTTCGCCACCTTCGCCTTCTTTGAGCACCAAGGAATTGATGACGATGTTGTTTGTCCCAATCAACTTCATCTGGTCGAGGAGTGCTTGCTTGGCACCTGTGCCAATGGCCAGCATGGCGATGACCGCTGCCACCCCGAACACAATGCCGAGCGCCGTGAGCACGGAGCGGAGGATGTTGTCCTTGACGCCCTCAATGGCCAATATGAAATTGAAAAAGGTGCGTTGCATTGATGAGTGGTGTTAGAAAGGGGGTAAGGGTTAGCCAAAAATTATCATTCCACCGCCACCACCATCGTTCTTGGGTTGGTATTCTTCCTTGACTTCCTTCATCCGCTTGAGGGCCTCATCCTGCCGTTTTTTCTTTTCGGCTTCGAGTTTTTTGCGGAGGTCGTCCTTTATTTTTTTGTCAATAAGCTGGATGGGAAGTAGTTCAGGGTCGTCTGGGATGATTAGCAGCACATCCTCGCCTTCGTTTAGGCCATGTTCGATGATGACCTCGTTGTCATTTGTTTCACCGGTGATAACTTCTTGTTTCACGATTTTGCCATCTTTTTTCTTGAAAACAAATGAAATCGAATCGCTTTGGATGGCTTCCAACGGAACATAAAGTACGTCATTGAAAATGTAGGTAAGCACCTCGTTGCTGGTGGTCATGGCCGGGCGGAGTATGGAATCCACCTCGCTCAATTGCACGGTGACCTCAAACACTTTGGCGTCGTAGCCCTGCAATTGCTCCCCGACATTGGCCACGGTGATGACCTGTCCCGTGTAGTTCCTGTCAGGAAATGCGTCCACCTTGATTTTTACGTTCTGCCCTTTTTGCACCTTGCTGATGTCCACTTCGTTGACATAAGTTTTTGAAATCATGGTGCTAAGGTCTGGCAGCTCCGCAACGACGGGGTCCCAAGTGCTGATTTGTGAGCCGGGGCCAACCTTCCCGTTCCAGCTTCGGGCGTAAATGACCATCCCGTCCTTTGGAGCTTTGACCACGAACTGGTTGGAGAGGTCAACCAACCGCTGCCTTCGCAGTTCCACTTGGCTCAAAGTTGCGAGTATCTCACTGATTTTTGCCTTTGTTTTGGTCTGGGTAAGCTCATACCTTTTCTCCAACTGCTTAAAGTCACGCAAGGATTTCTCCAGGTCAATTTCTGCTTGTTGGATGACCATCCTTGGTTCGTATTTACTTTGTTCTACTTGCAGTCTCTTTTCCTCCATCGAGAACTTCAGGTTGACCAAATCGTCACGAATGCCCCTCAGTTCTATGGCGGTGTCAATTTTTGCTTGTTCCAACTGTGTTTGCGTCTTGTCAATCTCGGTTTGCGCCTCTTTTAGCTTTGTTTCCAATTCAGTGCGGTCGAGTGTTGCCACGTAGTCGCCTGCCTTTAGCACGGTGCCTTCCGGCACCATGTCGGAGATGGTGGCCTGCCAAATTTGCGCCGACCTCATGCCGCTTGGGCCTTTAATTTCTTCGGAATTTTTGGCTTTAAGCTCACCTGTGGCTGCCACGTAGATTTTGAACTCGCCTTTCTTCACCTTGGTGGAAAGGCTCTTGGTTTGCGACTTGCCCTTACCTCCACCGCTGCAGGAAGCAAAAGCCAGCACAGAAAGAACGAGGATGATTGAGCAGGAAATTTTGGAAAACGTGGGCATGACAAAGATTCAGTTGGTTTGAAGCGAAACGGATGTTTCACAAAAATCGTCTCGCTGATTCACAGTTTGATAAAAGTGGAAAGGACGCTGTACCCCGTTAAAGGGTTGCCTTGAAATTGGTGTTTGACGAAAAACAATTTCAATTTCTGAGCGCTTAACGCAGAAGTTGGAAAAAGTATCAAGTGGTTCCAGTCCAGAAAAAAGTCAGCACGACCAGAACCACCTGCACCAACTACGCTTGAGCAGTTGGTGTATTGAAGTTCATGGTGGGGTAGGGTGGAGTCTCTGGCTCGTGGATGTGCCCGAATTGGGTTTCATACCTTTTTATATTGTCGGCCAATGCCATCATTAGCCGTTTCGCATGCTGCGGCGTGAGGATGATGCGAGACTTTACCTTTGCTTTTGGGACATTTGGTGCCATCATGATGAAATCGAGCACGAATTCGGAGTGGTTGTGCGAAATGACGGCGAGGTTGGAATATTGGCCTTCGGCAATGTCTTCTGGAAGTTCGATATTGAGTTGGCCGGGTGCGTTTTTTTTGTCTGACATGGAAGATTAAATTTTTGGTTACAAATCGTGTGCTATTAAAAAGTCCGGCAATATCTACATATTTGCCGGGAGTGCCAAATCTTGGAACGTTTTCCTGAGGGCAATGGTTTCGGTCATTCAAAACCCAATTCCTAACAATTTCAAATCAATTACAATGGAAACCCAATGGCAATCCTACTTTGACCAAAACAAAAAAATCTGGAACGACCGGGTCGAAACCCACCTCAAATCCGACTTTTACGACCAGCCGGGATTCATGGCAGGCAAAAGCTCTTTGACGGAAATAGAAGCAAATGCACTGGGTGATGTGAGCGGAAAAACCTTGCTTCACCTTCAATGCCATTTTGGCCAGGATACCCTTTCATGGGCCAGGCAAGGCGCAAAGGTCACGGGCATTGATTTTTCGGAAAATGCCATTGAGGCGGCCCGTCAAATCAATGCCGAACTTAAACTCGATGCCCGCTTTCTTCAGTCAGATGTCTATGCCCTGCCAGAAGTTTTGGAAGGGCAGTTTGATATCGTGTATTCCACCTTTGGCGCTATCCCGTGGCTGCCAGACCTCGACAAATGGGCAAGCGTGGTCAACCATTTCCTCAAGCCGGGGGGTATTTTTTACCTTGCGGAATTTCATCCCACCCTATACGTTTTCAATTTCGACAATCATAAGGTCGAGTACAGTTATTTCACCGAAAAAAATCCTTACGGAGAAGAAATCAGTGGCACTTATGCCGAACGCCATGCTGGTATCCAGGGGCTTGAATATTTCTGGAACCACAGCATTTCAGAAGTGATGACGCCGCTGTTGAAAAATGGATTGAAAGTCGTTGATTTTCAAGAATTTGACTTCTCTCCTTACGATTGTTTCCCAAACATGATTGAACGTGAGCCAAAACGCTTTGTCTGGGGCAATTTCGGTGTTCGGTTGCCTCACATTTTTAGCTTGAAAATGGTGAAAGGGGGTGCTTGATTGAACATCCCCATAATTTTCAATACCTCCGACGCACGAGTTTTACAAAGCTCTTCGCCTTTTCTTTCCTTTCCTTTGCCGTCCAATTGTATTTGGTGGCCACATTTCGCACGAGGTAATCCTTGGCCTCATCGTAGTTCCTAAGCTGATTTAGCGTCGAGACCGTTGCGTCAAAAGCTGCGGCATCACCACCGAAAAGCTCTTTTTGGGTAGAAATCATTTCGTTTATCCCCATTGCCTTTTTGATGTCCGTGATGGGCAGTTGACTCAGCTTTTCCGAAAGCTCGGTTGCCGACTTGAAGGCAAACAGCTCTTCCAAATCTGGGTCAATGGTGGTCGAGGGCCTCGGCGCAGGGGCTGGTGGAGGGGTAGGCTCTACTACCTGCACTGGCGGCGGAGGTGGTGCTTTCTCTACAATAACCGCTGCTGGAGGCGGTGGTGGTGCGACCCTTTCAACGACCACTTCTACAGGCGGTGGCGGGGGTGGTGGCACAGGTGCTGGGGTCGGTTCAACCTTTATCGGCTCCGGTTTTGGCGGCTCAGGTTGTGGCCTAAGCGGTGGCGGGGGAGGGGATGCAGTTTCTGGTTTGCGGAGCGTGATTCGTGGTGCAGCGGCTTTGGATTCCTCTGGCGCTGCATATTGTGGGGTCACGGCTGCTGCCACCGTTGGCATTTCAAGAAACGACTCATAAAATTGCTGGATGTAGCTGCGCATCAAGTCCCGCTCAATGCTTGAGACATTGCGAGGGTCGCTGCTGATGTTTTTGTAGAGTGCGTTGATTTTGTCGAGAAGGCTTTTGCTTTTTTGAAATTCCATGCTGAGAATCGAAGTTTGTTTATAGATGAATAGGTGACAGGAAAAGCACTGAGGTGTCGGGTAATGTTTTGGTTGTTAATCGTTTACGCTGCTACCTATTTTTCAATTGCACAAATTGGGTGGCTGGTAAAAACAGCCAAAAAAACTTGGAGCTTCATTTCTTTTGGTAAAAAAATGGGAAACAACTACCTTCGCCATCCCAATCCAGAAATCGAGGCCGAAAGGTAGGTATTTTTGCTTCATTCGCCCAATAGCCGACCTTTTCGTTTCATGTCTCATTCCCATTGCGTATCCAAAAAAAGGCAGTCAAGGCAAGCACCATTCGTGCGCAGCTTGTCAATGACGGTGTAAATGCCTGAAAATTTTGCCTCGATGCACCATTTGGCAAGGCAAATTCATGTGCTCAACTTTTTCTTTTTCTATGTTTCTCGAACCACATTACAAAGGTCAGCGCAGCGGTTGGATTGAAGTCATCTGTGGCAGCATGTTCTCCGGCAAAACCGAGGAGTTGATTCGCCGATTGAAACGTGCGAAGATTGCCAACCAGAAAGTGGAAATCTTCAAGCCCAAGATTGACACCCGCTATGACGAACTAAAAGTGGTCTCCCACGACGAAAATTTCATTTTGGCGGTGCCCATTGACCAATCAAAAAAGCTGCTTGAATTGGTGGATGGAGTAGGTGTCGTCGGCATTGACGAGGCACAGTTCTTTGATGCCGACCTGCCGGAAATTTGCCAACAGCTTGCACTCAATGGAAAACGGGTCATCGTTGCTGGCCTCGACATGGACTTCAAGGGGCGGCCTTTTGGCCCCATGCCCAATCTTTTGGCAGTGGCGGAGTACATTACCAAGGTACATGCCATCTGCCAGCACTGCGGCAACCTCGCTACCCACTCCTTCCGGTTGGCCAACGAGGGGAAAACAGTGATGTTGGGCGAAAAGGAAAGTTACGAACCCCGCTGTCGGTCTTGCTATAACATGGGAAACATTCTTAATTTGCAGACTGGAAATTGATTGAAATCGGCTTATAGTATTCACTTTTGAGCAACCCTCAGCTCGCAACTAAAAACAAACACGAATGACATTTGAACCCGAATTTGAGCAACAGCTCAACAATTTTATCCAAAATGCCCTGCTGGAAGACGCTCCGCAAGGTGATAGGACCTCAATGGCCTGCATCCCCAAAGATGCGAGGTGTACCGCTAATCTATTGGTGAAAGACGCTGGCATTCTCGCTGGTGTGGAAGTGGCGAGGCGCATTTTCAAGCAGGTGGATCCCTCCGCCGTTTTTACCCCCTTCATTGAAGATGGGACGCATGTTAGCTATGGTGACGTGGCTTTCCAATTGGAATGCAACACGCAAGCCCTGCTCCGGGCAGAGCGGGTTGCGCTCAACATCATGCAGCGAATGAGCGGCATAGCCACCCTGGCTCACGAGTTCGTGTTTGAGGTGGAAGACCTGCCCGTGAAAATCCTTGACACCCGAAAAACTACGCCATTGATGCGCTTTTTGGAGAAATACGCTGTCAGGCTCGGCGGTTGCCACAATTATCGGGAGAACCTTTCCGATTGGTTCATGATTAAGGACAACCACATCAAGGCTTGCGGTGGTGTGCGCAATGCCATACTCAGGGTGGTTGACTACCAAAAAGAAAATGGCTTGAACCTCGGCGTGACGGTGGAGGTGAAAAACCTCGTCGAGCTTCACCAAGTGCTGGAAACTGGCAATGTTACCCGCATCATGTTCGACAACTTTGAGCTGCCATTGTTGGCGGAGGCAGTGGCCACAGTCAACAATAGGTTCGATACGGAGGCATCTGGCGGTGTAAACATTCACTCCGTGCGGAGGATTGCCCTGTCTGGTGTGGAGTATATATCCGTAGGTGCACTGACGCACTCTGCCACCAGCTTGGACTTGAGTTTGAAGATAAAATAAGGGGCCATGCGGCATCAACGAAAAAAGCCATCCGGTACAACCGGATGGCTTTTCTTGTTATAAAACCTAATGGATTAGAGCGTTTTAACTTAGTGCTGTTCGCAGAATCATTTCATCCCATTGGGTAGCTTTTGAATACCATTGTGAAGAAAATGATGGTGCTGATAACCAATAGCCATAGCCTTACATCCTTGAGGATGGTCTCATGTTTGTTCATTTTTTTTGTTTTTTTTGTTTTTTGTTAAAAAAATCCGGGCCTCGCTGGGGAGGCAAATCAAATCATGTCGTAAATGAAAGGGATAGGAATTTTTTTCGTGATGTTATTTCAAGCTTGTCAAATAAGATGCCAACAGGATTTTTGATAATTTGTTTTTGGGCCTAAAACGCCTGTAAATACTCAATTTTTGCCTCGCAAAATAATTTGGTTTATCCTTTTTACCAAGCTTGGCCCTTCGTAAACCAGTCCGGTGTATACCTGCACCAGCGCTGCTCCAGCACGGATTTTTTCGATTGCATCTTCAGGAGATGTGATACCTCCAACCCCGATAATGGTCAGTTTCCCGCCTGATTTTTGGTGGAGGTAGCGGATTACCTCCGTTGAACGGCCCCTGACCGGTTTGCCGCTCAAGCCGCCAGCGCCAATATTATCCAGTTCTGCATCATTGGTCTTCAACCCAATGCGGGAAATGGTCGTGTTCGTGGCAATGACGCCATCCAAATTCGTTGCTTGCGCAATGTCGAGGATGTCGTCGAGCTGGCCGTCTGTCAAGTCAGGAGCGATTTTTAGTAGGAGCGGCTTGGGGTTCGGCTTTTGGCGGTTCAAGTTTTGGAGTGCAGTGAGGAGTGCAGTCAGCGGTGCTTTTTCCTGCAAATCCCTGAGGTTGGGCGTGTTTGGCGAGCTCACATTTACCACGAAATAATCCACATAAGGAAACAGCGCTTCAAAGCAGATGGCATAGTCCTGCTCTGCTTGTTCATTAGGCGTCGCTTTGTTTTTGCCGATGTTCCCCCCGACAATCAGGCTGCCGGGCCTACGGTTTTTCAGACGGGAAACCAAGGCATCCACCCCTTCGTTGTTGAACCCCATGCGGTTGATGAGTGCCTCGTCATCTGGCAATCGGAATAGCCGTGGCAGCGGGTTGCCCGGCTGGCCGAGGGGCGTCACCGTGCCGATTTCAATGAAACCAAAACCCAATGCCGACATGGCCTCGTAATGTTTGCCATCCTTGTCGAAACCAGCCGCCAACCCCACTGGGTTCGGGAACGTCAGGCCGAAAACACGCCGCTCCAGCCGCTTGTCCCTCACCGAAAAACTGCGCCGAAAAAGCCAACCCACCCCCGGAATGGCTAAGGTCGCTTTCAACAAAAACAAGGTGATATGGTGCGCTTTTTCTGGTGAAAAAAGGAAAAAGATGGGCTTAATAATCAGTTTGTACACTGGGTGAGATATTGGGATATTAGATATTGGGGTATTGGCTGGCAACCTTTTTCCATTGAAAAAACAACCATCCCGCCACCCCCGTTTTTTTAAAGAAACGTTTTGTCAAATGCCAATGGCAGCAAGTCCAACCCCTTTTCAAAAATGAAAACTGGCCCAACTTCGCCCTGCAAAATTACACGGATTGGTTGGTTGTTCTTCACTTCCGTTTCACAAATCACTTGCCGACAAGCGCCGCAGGGCAAGCCCGGTCGGTCAATCACCTGATTGGGGTTCCGCACGGCAATAGCCAGCGCTAACGGGGCGACCCCAGGATGTAGGTTCGCTGCTGTGGTAATCACGGTCTGCTCGGCGCAAATGCAAAGTGGGTAGCTGGCATTTTCGTAGTTGCTGCCACCTAACAGTTGCCCATTGCGCAGCAAAACCGCCGCCCCTACCTTGAAGTTGGAGTAGGGCGAGTAGGAGTTTTCGAGGGATTTTTTGGCCAAAAACAGCAGTTGACGGTCGCCTTCGGACAATGCCTCCTGCGAGTCGTAGCTGGTGTAATCAATTTGAATCGTTTGCCTTTTCATAAAATCAGGGTTGTCTTTCGGTCAAACTTACGTGGAATTGCTGAAAAGGTGCGAAACTGGGCAAAAACCGCTGTGTTTTTCGCTTTGCGGTGAATTTTGGCGAATGTCTATCTTGCGGCCTTTTTTTAAACTACCGCTTTAAAGATGAACAATATTTTGATTTTGGGGGCTGGTCGCTCAGCCAATGCTTGCATCCAATACCTCCTAAATAAGGCTCAAGAACACAATTGGTCGGTAGTTGTGGCCGATTCCGACCTTAAAACCGCCGCCCGTAAAGTGGGCAACCACCCCAATGGCCGTGCCGTTTGGCTGGATGCAGGCAAGGCGGAGGAGCGACAGGGGCTTATTGCAAGCGCCGATGTGGTCATATCCCTACTCCCCCCGCACATGCACGTGGAGGTTGCCTACGATTGTATCCGCCTGAAAAAGCACCTGATTACGGCATCCTACGTGTCCAAGGACATCCACAAGCTCAGTGACGAGTTTCGCAACAACGAGCTGATTTTCATGGGAGAAATGGGCCTCGACCCTGGCATTGACCACATGTCGGCCATGCAGAAAATTGACGAAATCAAGGCCAAGGGAGGCAGATTAACTGCCTTCAGTTCCAATGCTGGCGGCTTGGTTGCCCTTAATAATCTGGAGCAAAACCCTTGGCGCTACAAGTTCACTTGGAACCCCCGAAATGTAGTAAAAGCTGGCCAAGGCACTGCCCAATACCTCGAAAACGGCAAGTTCAAGTACATCCCTTATAGTCGCCTTTTCAAGGTATACAAGTTGATTGAAATCCCGGGCTACGACGAGCCATTTGAGGTATATGCCAACCGTGATTCGCTCTTGTACCGAGAGGCTTATGGCCTTGAACACATCCCCACACTGTCCCGTGGCACCATCCGGTACCGGGGTTTTTGTGATGCCTGGAACGCACTTGTCCAAATCGGGCTGACCGATGGCACCTACCCCATTATGGACTCCGACAAAATCACTTACCACGAGCTGATGGAGGCGTTTTTGAGCAAGCCGGGCAGGACGGGCGCTTCCGTGAAAGAGCGGGTGGCAGAGATGCTTGGCGAAACGGAGTTCTCGCCGGTGATGAAGAAATTGGACTGGCTTGGCCTTTTCAGCAAAAAGAAAATTTCCATCCCAAATGCGACGCCTGCGCTGATTTTGGAGGAATTGCTGCTCGAAAAATGGAAACTTGCCCCAAAGGATAAAGACCTCATTCTCATGCAACACCAGTTCGAGTATGAGTTGGATGGAAAAAAATGCAACCTCACCTCGAACATGGCATTTAAGGGAGAGGACGCTGATGACACGGCAATGGCGAGGTTGGTCGGACTGCCCCTCGGCATTTTTGCCAAGTTACTGATGACAAAAAATATTGTTACTCCTGGCGTCAACATCCCTGTGCGGAAGGAAATTTACGAACCAGTATTGGAAGAACTTAAACAATACGGCGTAATTTTTCATGAACACGAGATACTCGTAAAAGACTGATTGCCAAATGATTAAATGCCTCGTTTCGATAAAATAAACTCCCTACAAATCTTTCAGGTTTTGCAGTTTGGCACGGCCATTCTGATTGGCGTGTTGCTGGTCAAGGCCGGGCTGCCCACTTCGCTTGTGTCGGTTTATGAAGCGCTGATGTTCATCGCAAGCCTGTTTTGTTTTTTTTGGGTGGCCGGTGGCCAAAATGCCCTGCTCCAACTGTTTGCTAAGTTGGATGAAGCCACCCAAAAGCGGGCGATTTTCAATGTCTTTCTGCTTTTTTTATTGGCGGGTTCAGTGGCTGGCGGCTTGCTTTTTTTGTTCCAAAAGCCTGTTGGCCAGCACCTTACGAACTTTGAGCAAATGCCGTTGCTCAACCTTCTTGCGCTGTTCCTTGCGCTCAACTCGCCGAGCTTTCTGCTCCAAATTATTTATCTTTTGCTGAAAAAATACCGCCAACTGGTGGTGTTCGGGGCTGTGGGTTTTGGGCTGCAATTGGTGCTGGTGGTGCTGCCCATTTTCCTTGGGTTTTCCCTTCGGGAATCCATGTACGGCCTTCTGGCTTGGGCACTGGTGAAGTTGATTTGGACTACCGTTGTCGTCTATCGCCACGCCGAATGGCGGCTCGACCCGTTTTTTTTTAAAAAATACTTGTTGCTGGCTTGGCCGCTGCTGCTGTTTGCGGCCATTGGCAAAGGCTCGGAGTACGTGAGCGGATTGGCGGTTTCCACCCTTTTTGAAGACCCCAAAGCCTTTGCCATTTTCCGATACGGTGCTCGTGAACTGCCACTGGCGGTGCTGATGGTCGGGGCATTGGCTACCGCTCTCATTCCGGAAATGGCTGAAAACCCAGCACTTGGGCTAAAACGAGTGAAAGAACAGACTCGGAAGCTTTCGCACTGGCTTTATCCCATCAGCATGGCCTCCATGCTGGCTGCACCATTTTTGTTCCCGTTGTTTTTCAACCCAGATTTCAAAACATCTGCCCGGATTTTCAATATTTTCACCCTGTTGTTGGCCAGCCGGATACTGCTCCCACAGGTGGTGACGATGGGCGCTGGAAAAAACAAGGTGCTGATAATCAGCGCTTTGATGGAACTTTTGGTGTTGATTGGCCTCAGTTATTGGTGGGGCACGGCCTTTGGGCTGGAAGGCATCGCTTGGGCAGCAGTGGCAGCTTTCATGGTGGATAGGGTAGTGCTGGTTTGGTACAATTGGCGGGTGTTGAGAATACCGCCAGCCGATTATATTGACTGGAAGATTTGGGTTGGCTACAACCTTGCACTTGCTTTTGTTTTTTTGATTTCCCTGCAAATCTGAAACTACCCTCCGATTGAGCGCCCCAATGCAAGTAAACTCCATTGCACAATAAAATCATGTTTTTCCTACCTTGTGCCGCCAAAACAGCATCGTATCATGAGCAAGAAACCTGTCAAGCCCATTCGTCCCCAAGCTTCGCCGACTGCGAAAAAATCAACCTATAACCCTGCCAAATGGCTCGACCGGGCATCCACCGCAACCGAGCAGGATGGGTTTTACAAGAAGGTGTTTGCCGGGCTAAGCCTTACTATCTTATTGATAACCATTGTGTTGGCGCTCGGCAGCGGCATCAATGGCGACGATGAATACCAAAACGACTACTCCACCAAGCTCGTCAATTACTACTCGACGATGGGAGCCGACAGTTCCGCACTTTACATTGACAAAGGCAAAATGCACTTCTATGGCGGCTTCTTCGACATCGTGACTGGCTTCGCCAACAAGGCGCTCGGCCTCACTTGGCAAAATGCGGGCTATCACTCCGTCCGGCATGTTTTCAATGCCATTTTTGGGGTGCTGGCCATGCTGTTCACGGCGCTATTGGCCAAAGAAATCGCTGGTTGGAGGGCGGGAATACTCACGCTGCTGTTCATGTTCCTCTCGCCCCGTTTCCTGGGTGACTCTTTGATGAACCCCAAGGACATCCCCTTTGCCGCTGGCTACACCATTGCCCTTTACTACATGGCGCTTTTTTTCAAACAAATGCCCGCTCCGCAATGGAAAACCGCACTTGGCATTGTACTGGGCATCGCTTTGGCCATAGCAACCCGTGCGGGCGGCTTGTTGTTGGTGGCTTTCTTGTTCCTCTTCGCCGGGCTTGATTTTTTGATGAAAAACGGGGTCGGTGGGCTTGGTTCAGCAGGCAAAACGGTGGGAAAATATGCCGTTTGGACGATTGGCACTGCTGTTGTTGGCTATGTTTTGGCGCTGCTGTTCTGGCCCTTTGCGCTCCAATCACCCATCAGCAACCCCCTCGTAGCCTTGGGCGAGTTTTCCAAGTTGGGCGTGAAAATCCGGGTGCTGTTCGGTGGGGAGAACCTGATGTCGGACGAAACGCCGTGGAATTATGCCCTGGAATGGATTTGGCGGACCATCCCACTATTCACCCTCATCGGCTTGTTGGGTGGCTTGGTTTTCATTGGCAAGTTTTTCAAAAGATACCAACCGTTGCCAGTGTTTATGGCCTTTTTCGCTGCGTTGTTCCCCTTGTCCTACATCATTTACAAAGACAGCATCCTGCACGATGGTTGGCGGCACTTGACCTTTGTTTATCCCACCATGACGGTGGTGGCGGCACTTTTTTTCCTCGAAATGGAGATTATTTTAAAAGAAAACAAAGTAGGAAAGTATGCCCTGTACCTTGTCATTTGCCTATTGGTCTTGGAGCCAGCCGTTTTCATTGCTCGCAACGCAAAGTTCCCCTACACCTATTTTAACCTACTAAGCGGCGGTATTAATGGTGCCTTCGGCAATTACGAGACGGACTACTGGGGAGTGAGCATGAAACAGGCCGTGGATTGGCTGGAAGCGGAGGGTAAAATCAGCCAAACCATGACGGACACCGTGACCATCGGCACCTCGTTTTCGTATGTGGCCCATGCCTATCTCGACAAAAAATTCAATGGAAAAGTGAAGGTCAGCTACGTCAAGTTCAGTTCCCGTTACGAGAAGGAATGGGACTATGGCATATTTCCCTCCCGGTACATAAAGGGGCCACATCTGCGCTCCGGCAATTGGCCGAACAAGCGCAGCATCCATACCATCACCGCCAATGGCGTGCCATTGACATCCATTGAGCAGGGCGGCGGCGCCGTGTTTGAAGCGGAGAAATTGCTGAAAGCGCAGGATTTTCAAGGCGCCATCGCTGCCTTTCAAAAAGAAACCGAGCAATACCCCGACAACGAGCAGGCTTGGCTGAAACTGGCAATGGCATACCTGAACATTGGCAATCCAGCCGAAGCGAAAACGGCGGCCACCAAGGCAATGGAGGTGGCACCCGGTGATACCTCCGGCCCCTTCTACCGGGGCTTGGCGGGATTGTACGGAGGGGACATGCCAGGAGCAGCCAACGATTTCAGGACAGCCATCAAAATTGATGGCGATATGCTCCCGAACATCAAAAATGCTTATGAGCGGCTGGCGCAATCTTATGAGCAACAGGGGAATGCGGCTAATGCGCAGCAGGTGAGGGAGGCGGCGAAGAATTTGTAGGCAGCGTTCAGAAGTTTCTGATTATTTTTGCTATCAATAAAAACAATACCATGACTTTAGAACTTCGCAAATTCCATTTGATTGAAATGATAATGGCCATCAGGGATGAATCGCTCTTGGACAAGTATGAAGATAATTTGCGGAAAGCCAGAGTTGAGGCATACGAGGCATCGCTCAAACCAATGACCCCTGAAGAATACCGGAAGCGGATATTGGATGCCGAAGAAGAAATCAATGCTGGTAAGTTTATCACTATTGAAGATTTGCAAAAAGAAATGGGAAACTGATGTACCCGATGAAAGTCAAATTTTCAATTCAAGCGAAAAACCGTTTGGATAGTATTTACCAATACTACGTGGATACTGGTTTAAGAAAGGTAGGTCGGACGAATCGCTCCAAGATTATTTCAAGAACTTTTATTTTAAGGGAGTACCCCTTCTCAGGCCCTGTAGATGAATATGCCAAATCACTTGGTTTGGATTGTAGGTACTTGGTGGAGGGCGATTATAAAGTCATTTACAGTGTGCAGATTGATGAAGTTCGCATTTTAGATATTTTTGACACTCGCCAAGACCCAGAAAAAATGAAGGAGTGAATCTCTTTCCCATTCAATAATGAATTACAAACTCCTTTTCCCAACCTACCGGAACCGCTATCTTTTCATTCGTGAAAACCTTGCAAAATTTGGCAGCACCCGAAAATTTGCCATGGGCCTGAACCTTGGCACGGGGGAGGGTGACTACGACCCCATGATAGCCGCAAACTGCCAAAAGCTGGTAGCTTGCGACATCAACGAGAACGATATTTCTTTTGCGAAGCAAATGAACAGCAGCGTCCCGAACCTCAGCTATCAAATCGAAGATGCGCTGAACCTCAGCTTCCAAAACGACAGTTTCCAACTCATAACCAGTGTGGACGTGATGGAGCACGTGGGCAAGCCGCAGCGGATGACCGAAGAAGTAGCAAGGGTTTTGGCGCCGGGTGGGCTGGCTTTCATCACCTTTCCGCAAGTCCATTTCCCGTTTACCTACGACCCCATCAACTGCTTGCTCGGCAGACGGGCGATTGCCCAAGGGGCTTATGCCTTCGGCCATGAATACCTGGTGGACCCCGCCTTGTTTCGGCAATGGGCCGAACAATATGGCATGGAAGTGCTGGAAGAAAAAAACCTTAGCGGCCACCTCATCGCCCTGCTCGAAATGTACTGGACGGGCATGATTCAGCGGCTGTTCAAGGAAAATGCGGGAAACGTGTCCGGCAAGGCCGAGAAGAAAATCAAACTGCGGCCATCGTCCAAAGAACCTTCCCTCACCCTGCTCACCGATGCCCTCATCAAATTGGATTTTGCGCTTTTCAAAAACTCAAAATACAGCGTGGGCAAGGGGTTCGTGGTGCGCAAAAAATGAGCTTTTCACACTTTATCTGATTGATTATGGACATACAAGCCTTCCGCAATGATACCCCCGGCTGTGCTTTGCACAACCACCTGAACAACGCCGGCGCCAGCCTGCAGCCGTTGCCCGTCATTCAAGCCGTGCAGAATTATTTGACCGAGGAATCACTGCACGGTGGCTACGAAATGGCCGCCAAATATGCCCCTGAAATCGCTGGATTTTATGATTCTGCTGCCCGCCTGCTCCATGCCAAGCCCCACAATATTGCTTACGCAACCAGTGCAACGGACGCCTATTTTCGGGCATTGTCCTCCATCCCATTCGAGCCGGGTGACGTGTTGTTGACCACTGACGATGATTATGTGAGCAACCAGATAGCCTTTCTTTTTTTGCAAAAAAGGTTCAACATCAAGCTGTTGCGTGCCGCAAAATTGCCGGAAGGCGGCGTGGACCCACAATCGGTCAAGGAACTGATGGAGGCTCACCAGCCCAAGCTCGTGGCCGTGACCCATGTGCCCACCAACTCCGGGCTGGTACAGGATGTGGAAGCCATAGGGCAGCTTTGTCAGGAGCGGGACGTCTGGTACCTCGTGGATGCTTGCCAGTCGGCGGGGCAAATGCCGTTGGATGTGGCCAAAATCGGTTGCGATTTCCTCACAACAACCATGCGGAAATGGCTTCGAGGCCCAAGGGGCGCTGGCTTTTTATACGTGTCCGATTTGGCGCTCGGCGCAGGGTTTGAGCCAATCTTCCCCGACTTGGCCGGTGGGGTGTGGATTGCACACGACCATTATGAAAAGGAAAAAACGGCCAAGCGCTATGAGCAATGGGAGAAAAACTACGCACTCGTGCTTGGCACAAAAGCAGCAATTGATTACGCCAACAACCTTGGTTTGGATGCCATCGAGGCGGCTGTGACCGACTTGGCAGATTATGCCCGTCATCAACTTTCGTCCTTGCCGGGCGTTCGAGTGCTCGATAGGGGGCTTCGCCAATGTGGCATTGTGACCGCCCATTTCGAGGGCATAGCACCGGAGGCGATAAAAAAAGCGCTCGAAGCCGCCAATATCCATGCGGGAATCGGCACGACTGCCAATGCTTACATTGACTTTACGGAAAAAGAGGTGACGTGGGCTTTGCGGCTTTCACCGCATTATTTCAATACAAAAACGGAGATTGACATGGCAATCGAAGCATTGTCAGGGATTCAGTAATTTTGAAAAAAAATTAGCAAAATGGATAGTTTTCAACAATTTCCGCCAGAAACAAGGGTCTGGATTTACCAATCAAACAAGCCGTTCAACCAATCGGTACTTCCAGAATTGAAGGAATTGGTGGACCGGTTCGCTCAAAACTGGGTGAGCCACAACCGCCAGCTCCGGGCACATGGGGACGTTCTCCACGATAGGTTCATCCTATTGGCGGTGGACGAAGGGCAGGCCGACGCCAGTGGCTGCTCCATTGACAAAAGCGTGCATTTTTTGAAGCAACTTGAAAAGGAGCTTGGCGTAGACTTGTTCGACCGAATGACTTTTGCTTGGATGGATGACGACGGCGTGAAAGCTGCTGGGAGCGAGGAGTTCTCAAGCCTCTATCAAGCTGGCAAAATCACCGCCGATACCCTTGTTTTTGATAACTTAGTCAAGACAAAAGGAGAGTTGGAAGAAAATTGGCTCAAGCCGCTCAACAAGAGCTGGCACCGAAGGTTTGTCTAAGACATTATTGTTGAATTGCTGTATTGTTAGGATTGTTCTGGAGCATCATAACAATACAACAATACAACAATACCGCAATTCAACAATTCAACCCATGTTTGGAAAAGTAAAAAAATGGCTCGGCATAGAAGGCGTGAAGGTGGAACTGTTGCTCCCAGAAATGGTCTTTGAGCAGGTTGGAGCAGTGAGTGGCCAGTTGGTTTTTCACTCCAAAAACCAACAAACCGTCCGTAGGGTACACCTCAAGTTGGTGGAAAAATACAGTCGGGGCAGGGGAGAGGAGAAATTGGTGGATGAGTACCTCTTGGGAGAAATCACGCTGAACCAGCGCATAGAAGTACCCGCCGAGGATGCCATTGCCGTTGATTTTACGCTTCCGTTCACACTTCACAAATCGAGCGTGGACGAGTTTGGCGAAAAAAACTTCCTCACTGGTGGCCTCGTTTCCTTGGCAAAGAAAATGCGGGCTGTCCACTCCGAATTCCGCATGGAAGCAGAAGCGGAGGTGGAGGGTACAGCCCTCAGCCCTTTCGACCGGAAGCCCATAAAATTGGTGCGAGGTTGAGTACCTACAACTGGTTTTTAAAAAATAATGGCCTTGCGGAGCAATCCCCAAGGCCATTTTTATGCAGTAAACAGCTTATTTTTTTACAAAATTGGTCACAGCACTTTTGCCATTTGATTCGATTTTTACGAAGTAAAAACCAGCGGCAAAAGCGCTCACATTCAGTTGATAATCAAAGTTTTGAATGTTGCTTCCCAATTGTTCGGCAGCGATGGCCCTGCCCAGCGCATCAAAAACCGTGATGGTTAGTTTGGCAATTGGATTGGCCGATTCCAAGTGGATGTTGAGCACCTCCGAGACCGGGTTCGGCGACAGTTGCACGGTAGCCTCCAACTGGCGGTCATTGCTTGCCGAAGTTTCCAGTACGTTGATGGTCATGGTTGCGGTAGTAGAAAACGCCGTCCCGTCCGAAACCTGAAAGCCAAACGAAGTGTAGGCATTGCCAAACTCTCCGGGAATGGACGAGTAGTTCAGTTCGGTGACTTGGGCAGGCGCAATGTTCTGGCCAGCAGCAATTGGGTTGGTGCCGAGTTTTAGGCTTCCCTTGGTAGGTAGGCTCACGATTTTCAGGCCACCGAAGAGTTCGTTTTCCACGTCGCTGAACGGGAAGTCGTCAATTTCAAAAAAGAACGGGAAGTCCTTGGAGGCTGTAACGTTGGCATTTTGTGAAACGGGTGCATCGTTGACGGGTGTCACGTTGATGCTCATCGTGTAATCCTCTACGCTCCAAAGAACCCCATCGGAGACCTTGAATTGGAAGTTGGCGTAGTTCGGGCCAAACTCGTCGGGGTTTGGTGTGTAGTTCAAGTTGCCCAATTGTGCGGCCTGAACCACGGTGTTGATGCTTGCCACGGTTGAGCCAATCTTCAGAAGACCTGTGCTTGGCAATTGGGTTATCTGCACCGCTTGGAGTTGGTCGCTGAGGTTGTTGTCCTCAAAACTGAAGTCATCAGGTTGGAAGAGATAGACCCCATCCTCAGGCATGATGATGGAATTGTCGGCAGAAGTTGGCGGGTAAGCTACGTTGATGAGCAGGTTTTCAAAGAACCGGATGGCGCTACCGTAGTAATCGTTCAAGAAAACATCCAAGTCCCCATCCCCATCAATATCCGCTGAAGAGGGGATGGCCACCTCAATCCCAGCGGCGTTTATGCCAAATGGGTTGGCAATGCTGGGGGCAAATGACGGGGCAGATGAAGTGCCTATGTTCTCGGCGAAAAATATGGTAGCGGCATCGAGGTAACTCATATAAAGGAGGTCAACGTCACCGTCGTTGTCCAAATCGCAGAGGTGTGGAACGACAACATAACCTGATGCAGCAATACCAAATGGATTGGCTTGAGGAGGGGCAAAGGAAGGCGCACTTGCCGAGCCAATATTTTGAAAATACTGGAGCTGGCCATATACCCCACCACCCAACAAGTCCAAGTCGCCATCGCCGTCCAGGTCGGCTGCAATAGCGAAGTTTAGGTAAAGCGTACCAGAAAGGCCGAATGGGTTTGTTTGCGGAGCGCCAAAAACAGGTGCAGTGGGTGTGCCAGTATTTTCCTGAAAAATGAAACTGCCTCCATAAAGGTTACCTATCATCATATCAAGGTCGCCGTCGTTGTCAAAATCTGCTAAGATGGGCTGGGCAAGACTGCCAGGCACCAACCCAAATGGGTCTGTCTCAAAATTGTCCGCTGCAAACAGCGGCGATTGGGGTGTGCCCAAGTTTTCGTAGTACAAAAAAACGGAAGTGTTGTCAAAGCTACTTATCAGTAGGTCAAGGTCGCCATCGCCATCCAAATCGGCGAAGGCTTGGTAGCCATAGGTAGTGCCAGGGGCAATCCCAAATGGCGAATTGACGCCTGGCGCAAATGTCTGGGCATCAAGATGGTTGCCGAAGGATGCCCCAAGGAGCATGGCCATTCCCGCCAATGCGCCCTTTAGCTTTGCAGGTGGCACCAAGTGCCCGATTCGATTGAGCCGGTCTTTCAATTTGGCCAACAAGGTCCGTTTTTTTGAAAAGGACAAAAGCTGGAAGCTGCCGTCCTTCAAAAGTCGGTTGACCTTTTTTGCGAGGTGCTTGTAGCGCCTCACTTGTGCCGAAAACGGTAGGTGGAGTGCTTGCATAAATGGTAGTATTAATGGTGATAAAATGATTTTGAATAAATGGAACTCACTCCTTCATGGGAGCCGCCCAATAAGTAGCTTCTGGCGTCGAAAGCCCCAGCTTGTACTCCGGCTTTTCGGTGTTCAAAATGCCGGGCCGCTGGCAGTTGGGCAGCACTTGCACGTCGTAAATTTCGTCCACGGAAGTCTGGTACCTCACCTCGCCGACCAAAGCGCCCGTGGGCAAATGAACCACAGAAACCCCTGCCGTTGTTGCCTTCTCTGCGAAATTAAGCTTCGCAAAGGTGGACGAGCTTTTCCGCAGCTTTGACAGCCCGATGAACAGGTAGTCGCCGTGCTTGCAAAGACCCCTAACAAAACCATTTAGTTGGGTCACCACGTCATATTTTCCGGTATTAACATCCAATCGCACCAGTTCTCCCGTGGCGGAAAGCAGCAGGAAAAGCTCGCCATTGAAGATTCTGGGGGAATGCGGCATGGGCAGGTTTCGTGCGATGGTTTCGCCATGCTCCACATCTATGAGGATACCGCCCGTTGTTACCACCTCCCGCCAGCCTTGCGGCGCATCCGATTCACTAAATGCCGTCACGTACTTTGGTTTGCCGTTTAGCAGGGCCATGCCGTTGAGGTGGCAGCGGTCCTCGCTGACCAATTTGGTGATGAATTTGGGTTTCCAAACTGGGGTGAAGCTGTAATTGTCGTCCACCTTGATGACGCAGGAGAACGAAGTGTTGACCGCAAACAATTGATTATCAAGACCGTAGTCGAGGTCGTGGATGTCTATCTGCCCAGTGTAGAAGCTGGCACGTGGCATGAAAAGCGCATCATAGGTCGCCGGTTTCTTGGGGTAGCTGGCGGCAAGCTGCGGGGAGTTCACCAGCACCAGCACCTCGTCGAGGCAGGCAATGGCCATCTTGTCGCCATGCAGGGCGATGCCCATTGGCTTCGCAAAATTGCGGGGAAGTTGGGTCAGTTCGTCGTCGTTTTTTGCCGAAAGGAAAATAACCTTGCCCGCTTGAAAGGTGCTGAGGGCAATGGTGCAGTTCAGTTGCCGCAAGAGTTCGGGCAGGTTGGGCGTGTAGTTACAGCTAAATGGTGCGGGTGGCGATGTGGGTTGCATTTCGGGTGATTTTTGTCCAGCAAAGGAATACCGCATTTTGTTAATCGCCGTCATTTCCACTGTTAAAATAGTCCAAAAACTGTCTTTTGGCGCTATTTGCTACATTTGCCCAGCAATCCCCAAGCCCCAAAAAAGCCAAATCGCTAAACCGCCAACCTGCCTTTTATGACCGTCGAACAGTTTTTTGAGCTTTTTTTGGAAGAACTAAAATCCCGTGACAAGCTCCGGGAGTACTATAAATTCCATGACGACCCCGCAAAGCTCCCGTTCCGCAAGGCTTATTTTTGCCAACGGCTGCAATACGTCCATGACCAAGTCGTGGCAAATGGCAACCCCTCGCCCAATATTTGGGACTGTGGCTGCGGCTATGCCACCACCCAAATTTTTCTTGCGCTCAATGGCATTGCCACCCGTGGCACCACCCTCGAATTTTACTTCAAGGAAATACCGGAGCGACTTGATTTCTGGTCGAAGCATGGTGACATGACGCTTGTTCAGGTCAGTTACGAGGACGTTTTTGACACCAAAATCAACGAAAGCTCCGAGGACATCATCATCGTGCAGGACACCCTGCACCACCTCGAACCTCTGCAAAACAGCCTTTCCATTTTCTACAAGACCCTCCGGCCAGGAGGCCAACTCATAGCCATCGAAGAGAACGGCAACAACCTCATCCAACGCATCAAGCTTTATCGCCAACGTGGCAACAACCGCATCATTGACTACTACGATGAGGGCCTGGGCCGCACCGTGACGATGGGCAACGAGAACATCCGCCCATACCAGCTATGGCGGGCAGAGTTCGTGAAAGCTGGCTTTGAAATGGAGGAGGATAAGCTCAACTATGTCCGGCTGTTTCCGCCGGCCTTTTTCCAAAGAAAACTACCGGACGAGGTGCTGAAAAGGGAGCAAATGCTCTGGCAGCGGTATGGCCTGTTGCGGGAGTATTTTTTCTTTGGGGTGAATTTTGTGGCGAGGAAAGCGAAGTAAAATGTAACTCCTGCATGAAAACAATTCTAACAAAGAATTCAAGTTGAAATGACATGCAGCATTGAAACTTTCTTGAATAACAAGAGTCGTTGACAATGCAAGCCTATGCAAGGCGCTGTTTTGACGCTGAAAAGTCGGGGTCGTGCGGCCGCAGT
>DIUC01000099.1 GCA_002435785.1 Saprospiraceae bacterium UBA6168
AGGATTTGCCCACACTTTTCTTGGAAAAGTCTCAACTGTTCCAAGGATTTGCCCATGGTTTTATCTCTAATAACTCAACGACCCATTGTTGTTTAGAGACTGTCCCAATGCAAAGTATATACTCGGCGCAAATGGGTTTTGTGCATTTGCCAAGTGGAGATTTCGGAATCCTACTACCTATCACGGATGGTAGGGATGGAATTAATGCTTGCCCCAGCGGGGCTAAATATTGGTAGGATTTACGTTCATCCTTGGATTCCAGCCCCAACGGGGCGTGATGTTTCGCCCTGCTGGGGCGGCTATCAATACCATCCGTTACAGTCAGCCAATTTCCAAGGCATTTCTTTCCGAAAAAGCCCGTAATAGATACAAGAAACGACTGCTTCTGCCAAGTGACTGTGCTGGCAAGTTGCAAAATTGCAAGACCTAATCCCTTCCGGTCTTTTATTGCACTACAAATATGCAGCGATACGATTGCTCGAAGCAATCGTATCGCTGCTGTCACAGTTTCCAGTGCCGGATGGACTGGCCATGTGGTATTCCATTTTCACTAATGCCGCATTTTTACCAAAAGCTCCTTTCCACCCTAAAAACTATAATCCACCCTAAACGTGAAATGCCTTGTCCCCTCAATCTTGCCGGGGCGGGCGGTGTACTCCCGGTTTGTCAGGTTGTTGCAAAGCAGTGCGAGTTTCAGGTGTTCCGTGGGGAAAAAGGCGGCACGAGCGCCAAGTATCAGGTCGCCGTGGTCGTTTTCGGTGCGGAACTTGCGCAAGCCGGGCACCACCAGCGCCTCGAACACCTCGTCAATGTTTTCCATGAAACTGTTGTAAATGGCGCTCACGCCAAGCGAAAACTGCCCTGCCCTCGACTCTATGTCCACTTTGGCCGTGTGCCGATAGCGGTACTTGAGGATGTTTTCGCAGGACCGACCATTGGAGCAGATGGAAGAGTTTATGGCATTGGAATAGGCATCGGTTTGGCGGAACGCCTCCGAGCCTTGTTTCAGGGAATCCAAGGAGGCCCACTCCTTGAATTTGGGGTCAATATAGGTGTAGCCCGCCAGCACGGTGGTCTCCAATCCGAAGAACTTGCCTATGCCCGTCACGCTGGCCTCGTAGCCCCGGATGCGGGTGTCGCCGACGTTCTGCGACTGGAAGGATGGCGGGAAAGTGGCCAGCACGAGGTTGAACTCCATCATGTCCTGGTACTCGCTCGTGAATGCCGCAAGGTCGAGGAAGCCGCTGAAACCACTGAGCTTGAAGCCTTGGCGCAGCCCCACCTCCGCCGACCAACCCGTTTCGGAGTTCAGGTCCACGTTGGGCAGGATGGGCGTGCCGCCAAACAGGGTGTAGATAAACTTCTCCGCAATGCTCGGAAACCGATAGCCCTGTCCCCACGAGGCCCGGACGAAAGTGGCTTTGGCCACTTCATAGCTGGCACCGAAGCGGAACACCGGCTTTGCTTCCTTGATTTCTCCGCCCGGAACGGTGTCCCGCTGCGCAACTTGGCCACCAATCCGGTACTCGATGATTTCTGGGGTGAAGATGGCATTCTGCTCGTACCGGAACCCGCCGGATAGGTTGAGCTTGTTGAACAGTTTTTGGTCCAATTGTAGGTAAGCCGCCATGTTGCGGCTGGTGAAGGTGGTGTCGCCATATAGCGGTGCCTTGACCGCCGTGCCGATATAGACCCCTCCCGCCGATACAATCAGCCCGATTTTATCCATTTTTCGCTGAAACTGGTACTCGCCATACATCACCTCCGAACGGTTGGATTGGTCAGCCTCAGAAGTTCCCGTCTGGTTTTTTACGCTGAAAAAACGCCCCATGAGCTTGTGCCGGTTGTTGGCGGGGTCATAGTAGGTCACGTAGGGGTCAATGTTAAAGCGCAGGTTGTCGCTCTCCGACACAGGTGCGCCGGGCCGCAGCACCAAGCTGTCCGCCCCACCCCAGAAGAAGAAGGAAGCACCCTTGGCCCGGTTGAAATTGGTGTTCAGCCCCACCGATAGGCGGTCGGTGACCCGGTAGCGGGTACCGATGTTGATGCGGCCCCGGCGGGTCCAGGTGCTATCATTGATGCTTTCTTGGCGGATGTAATAGCCCCCGGCCACGAGGTCAAATTTTCCGAATTTTTGTTTGTGGGAAATGCCGCCGCCCGCCGAGTAGCGGGGCGTGTCCCACCACTTGGCGGCTTTGTTTTTTGGTGCCATGTAGCTGGTCGCAAACGGGGAGAACTTGGTCTCTGGCTTCGCCTTGGCGTAGGCGGTACGCACATTGACGATGCCATTGAGCGCCGAGGAGCCGTACAGCGCCGACGCTGCCCCCTTCACCACCTCTATCTGCTCGATGTTTTCCAGCGGCACATCTTCCCATTGCGGGTAGCCAGCATCGGCTTGCAGGATGGGCATATCGTCCACGAGGAGCAGCACCCTGCTGCCAGCACCGTAGCTGTAGCCAGAGCCGCCCCGGATATTGGCTTGGTCGCCGACGAGGTTCACGCCCGGCACTTTGTCGAGCAGTCCGCTGAGGCTGGTCTGGTTGGTGTTCTCCAACAACGTTGGCTTCAGAACGTCAATGGAGACGGTCACTTCGCCCAGCGCCCGTTCGTGCTTGCCGCTGGTGACGGTGGCCGTGCTGAGGATGTTGGCATTTTGCACCAGCGCCACGTTGAGCTGGCGGGCCTCGTTGGGCTTGAGCGTCAGTTTTATGCGCATTGGCTCCAAGCCGACAAAGCTGAAAACTACCTCATACTCGCCGGGGTCAAGCTGCAATTGGTACTGCCCATTGAAATCGGTAATGGTGCCTTGGCTCCCGGCCATTACCGTGGCGTTGATAAGGGGCGAGGCGTTGCTTTCTTCGGTCAAGATGCCCGTGAGCGTTGCTTTTTGGGCGGATAAAGAGGTGACTGTGACGAACAGCAAAAAGGTAAGGGTAAGTTTGATTTTGTTCATAAAATGGTGGTGATTGTGAGAGTTGGTCATTGGCCATTGGGGTTTGCTGCCTAAAAAAATACGAAGCAAGTTTAGGCAATTCTGTCAATTAACGCTCTTTGGGAATGTTCGCTGTGCGAGTTGGGAAGCCAACGCCGGAAAACGACGCTGGGTTAGAGTGGGTATAATCTGCCTTTCCATATTTTTTGGAGCGGCCTGTGTGGATTGGGCGCAAAAATAGAATTTGTACTCAAATCCAGCGATTCAAATTAAACTTGGACAAACCGCAAGGATTTCGGCGAAGTTTTCAGAGTTTTGTATCAGGAAAAGGATGAATGCAAAGTCCGTTTCCCACTACAATCACCGACTTATTTGCTCATTTTCTAAAACAAAAACATTTCCCGTATGACAAGATTACTACTTGCCCTTTGCCTTTGCGCTTGCGCAACATTCCTCCATGCCCAAACTTGTACGTCCAATCCACAATATGCTGACTCCACGGCCGGCGTTTACCCGAAACCGTTCGACCTGGCTACTAACCCGGGTGGCGGCATCACCGAGTGCGCCGTCATTGGCCAATACTTCCAGTTCGACCTCACGGTGGTCATTCGGGATACCCTCAAAGTAGGTTCTTTGAGCTTTCCGCTGGATTCCATCATCATCAATCAGGTGACGGGGTTGCCTACTGGCCTGACCCACGGGTGCATACCCACCAACTGCCACTTCCTGAAGAACACGATGAGCTGCGCCTATATCTACGGCACGCCAACGGCGTCGAACGCCCCCGGCCCTTATGACATGATAATCAAGGGTTTTGCCTACGTCAATGGGTCCTCACTGCCCCTGCCGCTGGAATTCCCGAATGCCCAAATAGCACCCGGCAAATACACCATCCACGTGAATGCCAATGCCAGCGACGCTTGCGCCGTTTCCTCCACCAATGAACTTTCGAACTTGGTGAGCATCAGCGCCCAGCCCAACCCAACAAATGGGCTTACCCAAATCAAGGTCAATGCCGGAACAAGCGGGCGATTCCAATTGCAGGTAGTGGATTTGTTGGGACGGCAGGTGTCGCACCAAACCTTGAACATCAGCCAAGGCGAGAACACAGCAGCAGTTGATGCCAGCCAATTGTCCAACGGCCTCTACCTTATCCAACTTTACAATGAGACGGGCATGGTGGTGAAAAAACTGGCTGTTCAGCACTGATTGGCTGTGAATTGACAGAGGTTGACATTGAAGTTTTAAGCAATTACTTGTCTAAACACCCGAAGCAAACGACTTTTTTCGTTCATACAAAACTATGTACAAACACGGCGTCCCATGTTGGGGCGCTTTTTTTTTGGTCAAAAATGTCAAACACAAGACCGAAGTGGCAATGGGTTGCCACTATCAGCAAGCAGGTTTGTCCTTTTGTGGGCAATTTGGATTTAGCACCATTGCATGAAATTTTGGGGCAACCGTCAACGTTTTCAAAAGCCTGAAAATCAACGATTTGAAAAATCGTTTGTTGATTTGCTGCAATCATGGCACTGGCTTGCTACTTTTGCACACTTTTTTCAAAAAAAAATAATTATTCAGAACATGAAAATGAAATCCGTGATTTTGGCCGCTTTGGCCGTATTGCCTTTTGTTGGCATCGCCCAACTTTCTGCGCCACCAGAAAACTGGCAGCACCTCGACAAAATGAAGGACGGCTACTTCGGCGTGAGTGCCGATAAAATGTACAGCAATGTACTTTCTGGCAAGAAATCAGAGACCGTGATTGTGGCCGTGATTGATGGCGGCGTGGACTGGCAGCACGAAGACCTCAAGGACGTGATGTGGACCAATCCGGGCGAGATACCCGGCAACGGCATTGACGACGACAACAACGGCTATGTGGACGATGTCTATGGCTGGAACTTCATCGGCGGCAAGGACGGCAGAAACGTGGACAAAGACCAGTTGGAAATCACCCGCATCGTGGCGAAATACAACAAGCAGTTCAAGAACGTGGACGTTTCCAAGCTCTCAGGCAAGGAGAAAAAAGACTATAACCGCTACAAGGAACTGGAAGAAATCGTTTCCAAAAAGCAGACGGAGGCTGGGGCCAGCCTACAACTATATCGGGGCATCCTCGAATCGGTGGAGTCTTTGGAGAAGAAAATCGGTAAAAGCGAAGTTACCTTGGAAGACGTTCAAAACTTCAAGACCGATGACCCACAGCTCACCCGTGCCGCTCAAGTAATGAAAGGCATGTTGGCAGAAGGCGGGACCTCAAAAGACGTGAAAGAGCAGATACAAGGTGGCGTTGACTACTTTTCGGCACAGGCCGAGTTTCAGTACGACATCAACTTCGACGGCCGCAGCGTGGTGGGCGACAACTACGCAGACAGCTACCAGCGCTATTACGGCAACGCCGACGTGAAAGGCCCAGACGCCAGTCACGGTTCGCACGTAGCGGGTATCATCGCTGCAAGCCGTGGCAACAGCCTCGGCATGGACGGCATCGCCAACAACGTGAAAATCATGGCCATCCGCTGTGTGCCAGATGGTGACGAGCGTGACAAGGACGTGGCAAACGCCATCATTTACGCCGTGGACAATGGTGCAAGCATCATCAACATGAGCTTCGGAAAGGGCTACTCTTGGGATAAGGAAGCCGTGGACAAAGCCGTGAAGTATGCCATGAAGAACGACGTGCTGCTCGTGCATGCCGCTGGCAATTCCAACCAGAACAACGACAAAACCGACAATTTCCCAAACAACAAATTTGAAAAGAAGGGTTTGTTTGGTCCAAAAAAAGCAAAAAACTGGATTGAAGTAGGTGCTTTGAGCTGGAAAAACGGTGAGGACATGGCCGCTACTTTCTCTAACTATGGCAAAGAAAACGTGGACCTCTTCGCCCCAGGCGTGGACATCTACTCCACTATTCCAGAAGGCGGTTACGCCCGGTTCAATGGCACCAGTATGGCCTCGCCAGTAGTGGCCGGTGTAGCTGCGGCCATCCGCTCTTACTACCCCGACCTGTCGGCAGTGCAGGTAAAGGACATCCTGATGTCCAGCACCACCATGACCGCCAACGCCAAGGTGAAAGTGCCCGGCGACGATGAAACCCTCGTCCCCTTCACCGACCTTTGTGTGACGGGTGGCGTGGTCAATGGTTACGAAGCCGCCAAGAAAGCCGAAAAAGTGAAAGGCAAGCGCAAAAAAGCCTTCCGTGAACGTGCCGCAGCCGCAGCAAGTGGCAAGTCGGTCGCTAAAGGACGGGCGTAATTTGCTTGGAAAAGAGTTGATTTTTCATATTGAAAAGAGAAGCCCCGCCAACGACTTGTTGGCGGGGCTTCTCTTTTGCCTGTTGAACAATCATTCATCACTCCTCCAGCACACCGAACTTCCCGCTGTTCACGTCCTTGAAGGCTTGCATGATTTCCTCCTTGGTGTTCATCAGGAATGGGCCGTAGGGCACCAACGTTTCGTTGATGGGTTCGCCGCTGAGGAACAGGAACACGACATCCTCCGGTGCGGTCACCTCCAGGTCGGTGCCATCGTTTTGGAAAAGGGCAAAATGGTCGGTGGCCACATCATCCTTGCCATTGATGCGGAGGCTGCCCTCTACGACTAAGATGCCTGTGTTATAATTTTCCGGAAGGGAAATCGGAAGCGAGGCGCCCTTTTTCAACCTACCTACATAAGCGTGAATCGGCGTAAAAGTGGTCGCTGGCCCCTTCACCCCATTGTATTCACCAGCGATGACCTCCAGCACACCGCCGTCATTGGGAAGTTGGTACTTGCCCATTTGGCCGTGCTCGATGGCTTGGTACTTGGGCGGCGTCATCTTGTCCTTGGCGGGGAGGTTGACCCAGAGTTGCGCCATTTGGAAGGGGCCTCCTTGCTTGCTGTATTCCGTCTCGTGGTATTCCTTGTGCAGGATGCCACTGCCCGCCGTCATCCATTGCACATCGCCCTCGCCGATGATGCCACTATTGCCAGCGCTGTCGTGGTGTGCCACCCGGCCCTTGAAGGCAATAGTGACGGTCTCGAAGCCCCGGTGCGGGTGCACCCCTACCCCTCTTGGCGTATCGGTGGGCGGGAACTCGATTTTGGAACCATAATCCAATAGGAAAAAAGGGCTCATGCGGTACAAGCCCATTTCGTAGCCGCTGGGGAAAAAGTTGTGTACCCGAAACCCATCGCCGACCATGTGCGGCGGTACAGGGGCTAACACTTGCTGTACTGATTTTGTGTTGCTCATTGGTAGTATTTTAAATTTGGGGAATAAACACTCGAAGTACCCAAAAGTTAACCCTGCCTCCACCGCTCGTTCACCAACCCCAACCAATCGGCGCCGTAGAAAACAATGGTCTGCGTGTCCGGCAAATAAAGGTAGGGTTCCTCCTTGCCTGCACGAAGGATTACGCCATCCGGCAATTCCTGACTGCCCTCGAAGATGGCCAGCGATTTGTCCACCAATATGGTCAAGTACCTGCCTTTTACGTCTTCTTCCACATCGTACACCCGCTGGATACCCTTGCTTTCGAGCAAATCCAGCACCTGCCGAAACTGGGAGGGATAAAATGTTTCTTTTGCCTTCGGCAATGATATGAAGTAGTCTTGCTCCTCGTGGGTAAAGTGGATTTCTTTTTTTAGCTGCATTTGATTGGACTGTGTTGATTTATTTTACCAAAACCTTCTCCCTCACAGGGCCATAACTCGACTTTACCTCCAGCACATACACGCCAGAAGCCAGTCCCACCGTTTCGATTTGGTGGGAAAAACGTGCCTCCGACACCTCCACCCGTTCCGCATAAACCAAACGTCCGTGCCCATCGAACAGGGTAATTTGGATGGGGGACAAACCATGATGAGTTTCAACGTTCACCTGCACGGCCCCATCCGTCGGGTTTGGATAAACCTTGATGGATACTGGCGTTGGCACCACCACCGATACGATGCCCGAGTAGGTACTGCTGCCATCCAGTTCCAGCACCCGCAACCGATAGTAATTCAGCCCAATATTAGGCTGACGGTCGTAGAACTTAAAGCTTTCGGAACGTCCCGTTGATTGCCCAATATTGACCTTCCCAATTTTTTCAAATCGCTGCCCATCTGCACTGCGCTCGATTTCCCAACCCACGGTGTTCTCCCAAGCTGATACCACCCAAAGCAACAATGCCTGATGGTGTTGGTAAAGAGAGGCATTGAAGCTGACCATATCGACAGGCAACGGTTGGCTTTCTGAGGCAAATTTGGACAGCAATTTAATATAGGCTGCCTGCGTGTAAATGGCCGGCTCGGTCAGTTCCCACGAGTTCTCCGGCCAACTGGTGTTCCAGTCCTTATAAGACTTCTGGATGGGTTGGTTCTGCGGCGGTGAAATGGTGCAATTGCATTCTGTGGCTGGGGCAAAGAAACGGTTGAAACCGCCCGTGACAAAGCCAGGAGGAGGGCCTATTGGCGAGGTTTGCGCATTGTCGTAGTCGGTACCGTCGCCGAACCAAGCATGGTACATTTCGTCACACGACCCCTCCCCGCCGTAATCGCCCATGTTGGTCAGCATCATTTGATTGATGGGATTGGCACCGTGCAGAAAATGGATATAACTCTCTGCGGCATTGCGATAAGCCACAGCATTGCCAGGCGAGAGGTCATAGACCAGCATATTGTAAAAAATAGTGCCCGCATTTGCTTTCACCTGATTGCTTCCCCAGACGTAATCATTGTCCTTCAAATAGGCCCGGTACGCATCGGTGTTGCCGTTCCAGGCTGGCAGGATGTCAGCATTGTTCAGATTGACGGACGTGGTGCAATTGTTCCGAATATTGTTTGCCACCGAGCCTGTTGCATTGGACAAACTGGAATAATACAACATAATGTCCTGAATGATGGGCTGGAATGGGTACCAATAAGTCCAGCTATACGGTCTGATGCTTTCATAATTGTTGTCGAAATAACTGCGGTAGGCCGTATTGCCAGTGGCTGCGAAGAGCATTGCAGCCGCCCCCGTCCTTGCCTCATTTTGGGTATCGGCGTCCCACTCTGGGTTGGCGCTGCAAAAGCCGGAATTGTTGTAGGTCGATGTGGTGGGATTACTTTGAACCCACCCCCAAGCTAACTCCGCCTTTTGGAGCAAGTTAATGGCAAAAGCGTCCATCGCTGGGTCGCCCAACCCAGCGTACACGATGCTTGCGTGGGCAAACATGCTTGCCGCCGCACGGGTGGCCGAAGCTTGGGCAGGGCCGTACAGCCGTTGCGTTATGTCGGCACTTGCCGGGCTTGCCGCCTCGAAGCATGGGACGCCCACTTTCATCAACACCGAGCCATCGGCCAATTGCATTTTGAGCAGCCAATCCAACTCCCATTTCAGTTCATCGAGCAAGTCGGGGATGCCGTTTCCCGATTCCGGGATATTGTTGTCGTCGCCGAAAGCAGACGGATTCTCTTGATAGGCAAACAACAGGCTGTGGACAGGCGCCCAGGTGAAGTTAACGTACTTGGTAAAGTCACCCGCATCGTGCCATCCTCCCGATAGGTCCTTCTCGGTGGCAGGGTTGTTGGGTTCGCTCACGCTGCGGCAGTTGAGGTCTTGTAACGGGTGGTGATGGCAGGTAACATCCTGCCAAACGCCCGCATGGGCAGCGGTCTTTGGCGTTCCGCAACGCTGGAGGTAGAACATGCGCAGCGACTGCACTAAAGGCACATCATAAACACCATCGCTGATGGTGAAACGGTAAGAACCGACGTTGTTGGTGGGGTCATTGATATAATAATCGCCCGGTACGCTGACCGTTGAAAAATCGAACCACCATACTTTGTCACCCGATTGGGCATGAGTAGCGCCGCCGTTCCATGCCGTGATGGGGGCAATGAATACGGTTACGTCGTCGCTCCAGCGCTTTACTTCATAAGAATTGCCCGGCGAAAAGCTCTCCGCCCCATTGAACCCAACCTGCGGGTCGCTGATGATGCAGACTTTTTGCGCTAATGGACGATAACCGAATTGGTCAATATGGATATGCGGGCTGACGGCATTTGGGCCCGCCAAGCAAACCAAAGGAACCAAGAACAAGCAGCAGTATGCGTAGATTTTTTTCATGTTGATTGGATGTATTGTGCTTGGATTTCAAGGTTGGCAGCATGGATTTTGTTCGGGAAGGGGTTGTTGGGGTTGATTGAACTAATGGGCATATCCAAACGCCGCAAACCAACGTAGTTCGGTGCCTCATTCAAACACCAGCCACTTTTTCAGGATGAACAACGTCGTGGCCTTGTTGCTTTTGTCAATGGCTATGACCCGTGCAAAGTCGCCAATAGTGCCTTGGTATTTTAGGGTCAGGTTTTCCATGCCAGCGGTGTCGTAATAGGCCCCAAGCTCACAGTTGAACGGGTTGTTCTCGACATCATTGGTGAACACAGACAGCATCAGCAGCCGCTTGGAGGCGGTATCGGGCTGGGCGTATCCGATTATACGGTGGTCGGCCCGCATGTTGGCGGTCAGGGAAATGGTGCTGTCCTCGGCCACATAAGCCTTGGTCAGGTCGTCGCCGGCATTGATGACGGATTCGTCGTTGGCCATGTCAATGCTGTCCAATGTGGGGTTGCCCGGCGTGGCTGCTTCCGTTTGTCCGGGGCCGCTCGCAGATGGGTTTTGGCTGTTCTTTGAGCCTTCCTGCCCGCAGCCAGCGGTTGCAATAGCCAAAATAAAAAGCAAGATTTTGTTGGTCATGTTTTTTGTTTTTGAAATAATTGTCTGCCCTTCATGGAAATGTGCTGCCGCAACGGGGAACTGTTCACAACCCATCAAAAGCAGCCAGCGATTGGCGAACCCAATCCGGCAGCTTGATAGTGGACCTTGTTTTCATGTCAAACATAATCTGCGTGGTGTGCCCCGTAGCGTGTACCAGGACGTCTTCTCCTTTTTTTGAGGTCACGGCGTAATCCAGCACGAAGCTTTTGTTCCCGATTTTGGAAGTCTTGATGCTTACTGCAGTTTCGGTGGCCGTCAACAACAGTTCTTTGTGAAAATTAGCGGTCACGTTGGCAATCAAGAACATGTCCTTGTGCCAATCCCAACCGGGACAAGCATGTAGCATGAAATGCCCCCGCACAATCTCAAAATACGTGACATAAACGGCATTGTTCACATGCCCCAATGGGTCCAAGTCACTCCATCGTATCTGAATCGGTAGGCTAAAATTGAAGTTTTCGAGTTTCATGTTTTGGATTGTTTTGTGCTTCTCCTTCGTGGATAGCCCGGCTTTGAAGTCAGCTGCAATATTACCACCTGATTTATCAACTCGCAAAGGGATTTCGCTCATGTCCTTAAAGTGTTGAAAATCAATCAAATCTGTTGAGTCTATGTCTTGTCCAACAAATTCACCCGCTGCCCTCCACCCATGAAACAATCCTTGTTGGAAGGTGTTTGATGCTTTTTGTGAAGAAAACGCCAGTCAATGAAAATCCTTTTACAATACCTCAAACCCCATAAATGGCTCGTACTGCTTACCCTCGGATTGGCGGCCATCAACACGGGCTTCTCACTCATGGACCCCATCATCCTCGGCAAGCTCGTGACCCTTGCCAGCGACCACCAGAATGCCTCGCCGCAGTTTGATTGGGACAGCTTTTTCTGGAGCTATGGCAATATCGAACGCAAAGGTGTACCCTATTTCCAGATGGGGGTGGTGTATCTGTTGCTGGCCTCCGTCACCGTGGCAATGATTAGTCGCATCGCCAAGGCATTCCAAGATTATGGCCTGAACGTCATCATCCAGAAGTTCGGGGCCACGATTTTCACCGATGGCCTGCGCCATGCCATGAAGCTCCCCTATCAGGAATTTGAAGACCAGCGAAGCGGCGAAACGCTTTCCATCCTTACCAAAGTGCGTACCGACGTGGAGCGTTTTATGACCAGCTTTATCAATGTGCTTTTTGGGGTATTGGTGGGCGTCGTGTTTGTGTTCATATATGCGTCGGTTTATATTAACTGGCGCATACCAGTAGCATATCTGGTGGGTATATTCATACTCACTTATGCAACCAATATATTGAGCAAGAAAATCAAATCCATACAAAAGACCATCGTCGGCGAGACCACTGCCCTTGCTGGCTCCACCACCGAGTCGCTCCGCAATATAGAACTGGTAAAAAGCCTCGGTCTGACCAACCAAGAAGTCGAGCGTTTAAACAAAAACACCTATAAGATATTGGGGCTTGAACTCACGAAAGTAAAGCGCATACGCAGCATTAGTTTCGTGCAAGGCACAATGGTGAACACGCTTCGGCAAATAATATTGTTCATCATTATGTGGCTTATATTTGGTGGTGAAATGGAGGCCGGTCAATTGGTGACGATGCAGGTGTTCTCGTTCTTCATCTTCGGGCCATTGCAGGAAATCGGCAATATCCTGCTCTCCTACCGGGAGGCCGAGGCTTCGCTCAACAATTTCCAAACCCTAATGAGCAAAGCGCCGGAAACGGAGGCAGCACAGCCCAAGCACCTCGGCGATATTGAAACACTGGCCTTCAACAACGTCGTTTTTCAGCATAAATCTGCCAGCCACCGTGCCATTGACGGCATTAGTTTCAGTGTGAAGAAAGGCGAAACCATTGCTTTCGTCGGCCCCAGCGGCAGCGGCAAGTCCACCTTGATGAAGCTGATGGTTGGGCTGTACCGCCCCCAAGAAGGCAATATACTCTACAACACGCTGGACGAAAACGAAATCCATTTCGACGACCTCCGCAACCAGATTGGTTTCGTCACGCAGGACACCAACCTGTTCAGCGGCACCATCCGGGAAAACCTCCTATTCGTGAACCCCGCTGCCACCGAGGCCGACCTAAGGGAAGCCCTTACGCAAGCCTCCTGCAACAACCTGCTCGCCCGTGCCGAAAAGGGCTTGGACACCGTCCTCGGCGAGGGTGGCCTCAAACTCTCCGGCGGTGAAAAGCAGCGGATTTCTATCGCCAGGGCCTTGTTGCGCAAGCCAAAGCTGCTCATCTTCGACGAGGCCACCTCGGCCCTCGACTCCCTTACTGAGGAGGAAATCACCGACACCATTAAGGATGTGTCCATGTCAAAAGCACAGATAACCATCCTCATCGCCCACCGACTCAGCACCATCATGCACGCCGACCGGATTTACGTGCTGGAAAAAGGCGTGATGGCCGAGACTGGTACCCACGAGGAATTATTGGGAGAAAAGGGATTGTATTATGCCATGTGGCGGCAGCAGATTGGGGAGCGGAAAGGCTTGGCGACGAGGGCTGCGGTGTTGAATTAATTGGTAGGTTTGGGAAGTTTGGAGGGTTTAGCCTAAAACCCTCTAAACTTCAACTATTTGTTATTTAGAATCAACTCCGCCAAATCATACACCATTACCCGCTCCTGTTGCTCCTTCGCCTTAACTCCATCACTCATCATGGTCATGCAAAATGGGCAGTTCACCACCACGATTTCAGCGCCGGTGGCCAGCGCCTCCTCCGTCCGTTCGATATTGATGCGCTTGTTGCCGGGTTCGTCCTCCTTCCACATTTGCGCACCGCCAGCACCACAGCACAGGCCATTGGTGCGGCAGCGTTTCATCTCCACGAGGTCGGCGTCGAGGGACTGGAGCAGGGAGCGGGGTGCTTCGTACACCCCATTGGCACGGCCCAAATAACAGGAGTCGTGGTAGGTAATTTTCTTGCCCTTGAACTGCCCGCCTTCTATTTTGAGGCGGCCTTCGGCCAAAAGCTGCTGCAAAAACTGCGTGTGGTGCATCACCTCATAGTTGCCGCCCAGCGCCGGGTACTCGTTTTTCAAAGTGTTGAAACAATGCGGACAGGCGGTCACGATGCGTTTTACCTCGTACATGTTAAGCATGGCGACGTTCTGTTGCGCCAGCATCTGGAACAAAAACTCGTTGCCAGCCCGGCGGGCTGGGTCGCCCGTGCAAGCCTCCTCTTGGCCAAGTATGCCGAAGGCCACCCCTGCCTGTTGCAGCAGTTTGGAGAAGGCCACCGTCACCCGCTGCGCCCGGTCGTCGAAGCTGCCAGCACAGCCCACCCAAAAAAGCACCTCCGGGGTGCTGCCCTCTGCGGCCAGTTCGGCCATCGTTTTGATTGTGGTCATAATATTTTTGTTCAAGTCTAAGGTTCCCTTCGGGAATGACAAAAATTCAGGTTTCAGCAGACGTTGACAGCCCACTGCCAACTGTCAAACTGCCAACTAAAAATTCTTCCACCCATCCCGTTCCACGCTCACTGCCCAAGCCGCTTGGCTGTTCTCCAGGCTGTTGAACAACGGCAGCCAATCGCTCGGCCCGGCGCTTTCCATCAGGATTTCGTGGCGGCGCAGTTGCAGGATGATGTCCAGTGGATTGATAAGCACGGGGCATGCTTCCACACAGGCGTTGCAGGTCGTGCAGGCGTGTATTTCCTCCCGGCTGATATAGTCGAACAGCGACTTGCCATCGCTGTAATTTTCTTTGCTCAAAACGATGCCATCGCCTCTTTTTTCCTCCGCAATGAACTTGGTGTCGCCCGAGTCCAGGTTGTACCCGATTTCCTCCATGCGGTCACGGGTGTCCATCATGATTTTTCGGGGACTGAGCTTTTTGCCAGTGATGTTCGCAGGGCAAACGCTTGTGCAGCGCCCACACTCGGTGCAGGTATAGGCGTCGAGCAGGTTTTTCCAGTTCAGTTTCGTCACGTCATTTGCCCCAAAAGAAAGCTCAGCTTCGGGTTCCGTCTGTGGAGCTGCGGCTTCGGGGTTCATCATGGACGCTACTTCCCGCTGAATTTCGGGCATGTTGGCCACCTCGCCTTTGGCGGAGAGCTTCACAAAATAGGTGTTCGGGAACGCCAAAATGATGTGCAAATGCTTGCTGATGCTTAGGTAAATCAGGAAACCATACACCACCAAGATGTGCAGCCACCATCCCGCACGCTCTATGGCCACCAATGCCCCTTCGCTCATTCCGCCAAACAGCGCAGGCCCCAAATGACTGCTCACGAGGAAGCTACCCGTTTGTGGATAATGCTCGGCACCCATGCTTTGCAGCACCTGGTCGGCGCCGTTCATGCTGAAAATACCCGTCAGCAACAGGACTTCTCCCAACAAAATCAGGTTGGCGTCCTTCGTTGGCCAGCCTTTCATTTCGGGTTTCTGAAAGCGGGCAATGCGCAGCAGATTGCGGCGAGCGAGGAAAATCACCGTGGCCACAAAAGCCAACACGCTGAGGATTTCGATGAAGCTGATAATAAAGGTGTAAAAACCACCCAACGAGGCCCCAATAAGCCGATGGCTGCCCGTGATGCCGTCCAACAGAATTTCAATCAGCTCTATTTGCGTGAGCAAAAAGGCAGCATAAATGAAGAAATGGAACACGGCGGGCACCCAACGTTCAAACATTTTCTTTTGGCCAAAGGCAATGAGCAGCACGTTGCGCCAGCGTTCGGCGGCGTTGCCCCGGCCACCAGCGCCGAGCGGCTCATCGGTGGGGGTTTCCTTGCCAAGCAGGATGTTCCGGCGGATTTTGAGGAAATTTCGTCCGGCCATCCAGAAGGCGGCGGCAGTAATGGCAATGAAGATAATTGGTTGCAGCATATATTTGGCTGGTTTTGCGAACACAAAGAACCGAACTTGAGGGGGAATTGAGGGTGTTTTTTTGGAAAAACTTTCAAACGGACAGAACCCGTGAAGGTTTAGTGCCCACGCTACACGGGTGATGGCAAATCATATTTTCACCAATTTCCGCACGGTGAGCCCACCCTCATTTTCCAACAGGAGCAGGTACATCCCTGCGGCCAAGCCAGTCGTATCCACCTCGTTTTTTCCGCTCCGCAATGTTCCGCTTCGCAATGTCCGACCCTCCGTTCCGAGCAGGCAGAACCGACCCTCCCCCACTCCAACTCCTTGATAATCAAGCACCAAGAACCCGTCAAAAGGGTTGGGAGCAGTCGAAATCCTCGGTAGTCCGGGCCGCTCCATGACCGCCGTAGGGTGCAGCAGCCACTGCCCTACCTCAAACCGCAGCAACCGCTGTGGCAAAAAAGAGATGCGCTCCGAACAGATGAAGCCAGTCGTCGGTGTGCTAAAGGCCAAGCCCTCCGCCTGAGCCATGTTCAACGCCGTGCCAAGGTTGATTTTCCGCTTGTTGCCCGCAAAAACAGCCGTGCCGGGAAAGTCCCAGAGCATCCAAAAGGAGGTTTCGGAAGTGGTGCCATCGTAGCCCAGCAGCAGCACCATACCATTGGTGGAAACATCGGCGGCAGTGACGAGCATCCCCACGTCGAGGCTGTCTTTTAGCTGCGCAACATGGTTGCCCGGCGAGTTGGGAAGCGTGTAGCGGTGCGTCCTGTTGTCGAGCCAGCGCTTGGTGAACAGGTGCAGCGAATCGCCCAGCACGACGAACGCCTCACAATCATGGTTCGTGGCATTCGAGCCGGGCGTGAAGTCGGTCTGGTCGCTGAACGCAAACTGGATGACCTCGGCAGCGGCACTGCCTGTCAGCAGGTCATTTTTGTTGATTTTGTAAATGCGCAAGTCGGTGCGGTTGCCAGCATTGTTGCCAAAGTCACCTATATAAAGGTGCATGTCATCCTCGGCGAGGTCTTCCCAGTCCTGGTTTTCGAGCAAGGGCAGCGGGGTGGTTTGCAGCAGCGCCCCGTTCAGCGTGTCTAAGTGGTAGAGTTGGGGCAGGTCGCCGCCGTCCTGCTGCGCCCAAAGTTGGCCGTTGACAAACGCAAGGCCAGATGCCTCAGTCATGGATTCCGGCAACAAGGCCACCAAGGTTGGGACGTAATACGTGTCGGGATACATACAACTACCATCGTTCTGCACCGCCGCCGGGTCATAATTGAGCGCTTGCGGGTCAGTACAGCCGGGCTGGGCATTTGCGCAAGCAATTGAAAAACAAATAGTTAGGATAAAAATTGCGAATTTCATGGTCTGCAATGTGCTGGGTTTTTTCGGAAATGAAAAACAAACTTATCCAAACCCATGCCCCGAAAGTCGGGATTTCTATCTTTGCCCGACTACCAAACTCAGAAATTTATGAAAAAACTCATTTACGTTGTCCTGCTGCTCTCAGTCATCATGACTCAATCCCCGTCCCTTTTTGCACAGGTGACCTTCCCACGCAACGGCGTCGCCGACCAACGGGAGGGGCTGTACGCCTTCACCAACGCCACCATATTCAAAAGCTGGAACGAGAAGCTGGAAAACGCCACGCTCATCATCCGCAAGGGCAAGGTCGAGGCCATCGGCGTGGGCATTGCTGTACCCAAAGATGCCGTGGTGATTGATGCCGCCGGGAAGACGATTTATCCCTCCTTCATTGAGGCATACACCGACTATGGCATGCCCGAAAAGCAGGCTGGCGGAAGTGGCGGCGGTGGTCGTGGCAGCCAAATGCTCTCCAACAAGGATGGGGCCTACGCTTGGAACCAAGCCCTCAAACCGGAATACCAGGCCAGCGAGAATTTCAAGACCAGCGAAAAAGCAGCGGGGGAAATGCGCAAGCTCGGGTTCGGCGCAGCCCTTTCGCACAACATGGACGGCATAAGCCGGGGCAGCTCCGTGCTCGTGACCCTCGGTGCCGACAATGAGCACGAAGTCATCGTAAAGGAGCGGGTGGCGCACCACCTCTCGTTCCGCAAGGGCACCTCCACGCAAAGCTACCCAAGCTCCCTCATGGGCGCTATGGCGCTGCTCCGCCAGACCTATTTGGACGGACAATGGTACAAAAACGGGGGGCAAAAGGAAGAGGTCAACCTCTCCCTCAATGCCTGGAACAACGCCCTTGGCCTTCAGCAAATATTCGAGGTAGCCGATAAACTGGAAGCGCTCCGGGCCGCCAAAATCGGCAAGGAGTTCGGTGTCAGCTACGTCATCAAGGGCAACGGCGACGAGTACCAGCGACTTGAGGAAATCAAAGCGACCGGCTCGTCGTTCATCATCCCCATCAACTTCCCCGCCGCCTACGATGTGGAAGACCCCTATGATGCGCTCCAAGTTTCGCTTGCGCAAATGAAGCATTGGGAACTGGCACCAACCAACCCCGCCAGGTTGGCCACGGCGGGCATTCCGTTTGCACTGACAACCAATGGTCTAACTAAAAAAGAGGAGTTCATGGCCAACCTTCGCAAGGCTATCGAGAATGGGCTGAGCGAGGCAGATGCACTCAAGGCCCTTACCTATACGCCCGCCGGAATAACCAATTCCTTAAATGAACTCGGCACCCTCGACAAGGGCAAAATCGCCAATTTTATCATCGCCTCCGGCAATGTTTTTGAGGAAAAAACCAAAATCCTGCACAACTGGGTGAATGGCAAACCATTCGTTTTCAAGGACTTGGACCAACCAGACCTTGCTGGGGCCTACAATTTTGCCGTAGGCGACATGATGCAAAAACTCGAAGTCACAGAATCCGGCGACGCCTTTGAAATGAACATCGTAGTGGACGACACGGTCAAGACCAAAGTCACCAACAAAATCAATGGTGACCGCATCACCCTTACCTATAAGCCAAAAGGTTTGGAAGAGGCAACCCGCCTCAGCGGCACGATAGCTGATGGTAAAATGGGCGGCACCGGGCAAGAGGGCAACGGCAATTGGACGACATGGAGCGCCACCCGCACAGGCGATGTGGAGACCGACTCTTCCAAAGTCAAAAAGGACGAAAAAAAGCCAAAATCAACTGGTGAATTGGGGAAAGTGACCTACCCATTCATGGCTTTCGGCTGGTCGGAGCGGCCAAAGCCCGGCACTTTTTTGCTTAAAAACGCCACGGTCTGGACTTGTGAGAAGGACGGCATTTTGCAAAACACGGACTTGCTCATCATCAACGGGAAAATCTCGAAAATCGGGAAGAACCTCAGCCAAGCTGGCGCCGTAACGGTGGACGCAACGGGCAAGCACATCACGCCCGGCATCATTGATGAGCACTCGCACATCGCCATCAGTCGGGGTGTGAACGAGGGCACGCAAGCCAGCAGCGCCGAGGTGAGCATCGGCGACGTGGTGAACTCGGAAGACATCAACATTTACCGGCAGTTGGCTGGTGGGGTCACTTGCTCGCAATTGCTGCATGGCTCGGCCAACCCCATCGGTGGACAGAGTGCCATCATCAAGTTGCGTTGGGGTTTTGCGCCGGAGGAAATGAAGAACGAGGACGCCAAGCCATTCATCAAGTTTGCCCTCGGCGAAAACGTGAAGCAGAGCAACTGGGGCGACAGTGCCCGTGACCGCTTCCCACAGACCCGCATGGGTGTGGAACAGGTCTATGTGGATTATTTCAACGAGGCCAAGCAATACGGCGCACTCAAAAAATCGGGGAAGCCCTTCCGCAAAGACCTTGAAATGGAGGTGCTGCTCGAAATCCTCGAAAATAAGCGGTTCATCACTTGCCACAGCTACCGCCAGAGCGAAATCAACATGCTTATGGACGTTGGCAAGCGCATGGGCTTCAAGGTAAACACGTTCACGCACATACTCGAAGGCTACAAGGTGGCCGACAAGATGAGGGAACATGGCGCTGGTGGTAGCAGTTTTGCCGATTGGTGGGCCTACAAGTTCGAGGTATGGGAAGCCATTCCGCACAACGGCGCCATCATGCACGAGCAGGGCGTCACGGTTGCATTCAACTCCGATGATGCCGAAATGGCCCGCCGCCTGAACCAAGAAGCTGGCAAGGCCGTGCTGTTTGGAGGGGTGAAAGAGGAAGAAGCGCTGAAGTTCGTGACGCTAAACCCCGCCAAGCTGTTGCACATTGACGACCAAACTGGCAGCTTGAAAGCCGGAAAGGATGCCGATGTGGTGGTGTGGAGCGACCACCCGCTGTCCGTTTACGCCAAGGCGGAAATGACCTTCGTGGACGGCATAAAGTTTTTTGATAGGAAAGAAGACGAGCGGCTGCAAGATGAGGTGGAAACGGAGCGCAACCGCTTGGTACAGAAGCTATTGGCGGTGAAAAAGGACGGGGGGAATACGCAGCGACCAAGTGGGCGTGGACGTGGCCACCATTATCATTGCGATAGCGAGGAGGATGAGGGGAATTGAGGTATGAGGGATGGAGGTATGAGCATACCTCCATCCCTTATGCCTTTTCAAGCTCGCCGCAACTTAATAATCCCCGTCCAGTGCATCAGCTTCAAAATAGGATATACCGGGTCAATTTCCCACCATTTTTGTGCAAAATTGGGGCTGTTCGGATGCTTATGATGGTTGTTTTGGAACAGTTCACCGAGCATGAAGAAGTCGAACGGCGTAGTGTTCTTGGAATGGTCGTCATTGTTATAGTTCTGGTAGCCGTACTTGTGGCCGCACCAGTTGACGATGGCACCGTGGAATGGGCCCATCATATAATGGATGGGAAGGAGCAGGAACATCCACCAATGCGTGGCAAAGACGATGTAAAATATGGTGTAGGCTACTATCCACATGACGCGGGAAGGCCAGTTGTAGCCGAAATTATCCAGCTTGTCCCAAGTCGGGTAGTTGCCCAAAAACTTGGGGTTGACATCAATGGTCTTGGTGGCCAAGCCATGAAAAATGCGCTTGGTGTGCATCATCATCCCAAGCACATCCTTGAAAAAATTCGGTGAATGCGGATCCTGCACAGTGTCGGAATAGGCGTGGTGCATCCGGTGCATGATTGCGTAAGCACTGGGGGTCAGGTAGGAAGAACCCTGCGCTACATAGGCTCCTAAATGAAAGAATCGCTCCCAGAATTTGTTCATCGTGAACATCTTGTGCGAAGCGTAACGGTGGTGGAAAAAGGTCTGGAAGAAAAGGCAAATGAACCAGTGAGCCAGAAAAAACCAAAGAATAGCCATAAACGAATCTCATTGTGTTTGTCAGGAACCATGCTGTCCAATCTGCAAGTCTTAGAATTGAACCGCAACACCTCCCATAGTTTGAAAAATGGTCCTGATTTCTTAGCGAAGGCGCAAAGTTGTTCAGAACTTCTTAAAGTCGGATGCCTTGTCGAAAAATTAATCTTGAATTATCCCTGTCCAAACAGTTGCGACCGATGACAACACTGGTCAAGGTAGTTCCCGAATGCTTTACCAAGATACCAATCCTATTGTGTTACCGAAACCTCCCGTTGGGGGAAAAGTTGGGGCCCAAGCGAAATATCGAGCGGTTTTCCAAAATAAAAGCCTGAACACCTTGCAGCGTTCAGGCTTTTGACTTTTTTTGGTGGAGGCGCCGGGAGTTGAACCCGGGTCCAGTGAAAGCACCCATAAGCTTTCTACATGCTTATTTTCTGATTGGGTTTTCGAGTGCGATTTTGGCTCAGAAACGAAGCACTAAAGCACCTTATCCCCCGTCCCGACAGCAAGCTGCCGAGATTCACCTTTTGGACGAGGCACTCCGCAAGGCTATCCCGAAGTTGGTTGATACGCGGCACGCTGTGTATCGGAAGTCAAGCGTACGGCATAATGGCATTCTAATTCCTAGAATTAGGCCGCCATGGCATACTGATAGTTGCCATTCAATTGTTGAATGTCATTTTTTACGGAGTGACCATCCTTGCTCCGGCATGCTTACTTACCGGTTATTCTTCCCTGTCGATTCCGGTACGCCCCCATTTTGTGTTGAGAAGTTTGAGCTTTCTCATGCTGTCAACATTTCGACCCAACTTCTTGGGCCAGACGAACGGCAAAAGTATAAACTTCTTCCACAGGCAAAAAGTTTCGTGGTGCTTGATGATAAAAGAGCCTGCCACAAAAATGTCCGCACGGGGAACGAATCGGTCAGCTTAAAAATGTAGAATTTCAATGGGAGGTATTCGATAACTAACTGCTTTTGTCGCTACTGTGTACCTGGTGGTTGGTATGGCTATTGAATAAGGTGATGAAGAGGGCAGCGATAACGATAGTAATACAAAGGACTGTCATGTTCTCTCAATTTAGTAAGTTGATGGTAAACGTAACGCAGTTGGGAGGAATGAGCTGTAGGGGAAAGCGCTGCAAATCTAAGTATTTATACTGAACGTATCAACACGGGTAAGCCTGTTTTCCTAAATGTTTTTCCATATTTTTTATCTTCATGTTTAAATACAATAGAATGAGCCAGTAAGAGAAGTTTCAAGGGAATTCATCTTTTACGAAAAAACATAATCTGTGGGTACGGAATTTGCAAGACCCGCCCGTTGGACGCAATTGGCTACTTTTGCGACACGTTAACCAATTATGCAGCAAACGAAAATGAAGATAGGCATCATCAAAGAAGGCAAAGTACCGCCGGACAACAGGGTTCCACTAACGCCCAAACAATGCGTGGAGGCCATGAATGGTTTCCCCGTCAAAATCGTGGTGGAGTCCTGCCCTACCAGGTGCTACCGTGATGCAGAATACCAACAGGAGGGCATTTTGGTAACGGACGATATCTCCGATTGCGAGGTGCTGATGGGGGTCAAGGAAGTGCCGGTCTCTCAATTGATTCCCAACAAGACCTATCTTTTCTTTTCCCATACCATCAAAAAGCAGCCATACAATCGCAAGTTGCTCTGGGCCATCATGGACAAAAACATCCGCCTGATTGATTATGAGGTTCTCAAAGATGAGAACGAGAACCGCTTGATTGCTTTTGGCCGATTTGCTGGGATGGTGGGCGCCCACAATGCCCTTTGGACCTATGGCCAGCGGACGGGTGCCTTCTCCATGCCCCGCATGAAAGACTTCCACGATTACAACGAGGCCACCGAATACTATCAGTCGATCCGTTTTCCCCCACTGAAAATCGTGCTGACGGGTACAGGCCGGGTGGCCACTGGTGCCGCCGACGTGTTAAGGGACATGGGCATCAAGCAAGTTAGCCCAGAAGATTTTTTGCAAAAAAACTATCCAAATGCTGTTTTCACACAGCTAAATTGCCAGCATTACGTGGCACGTAAAACTGGAAAACCCTACGCCAAGAGCGACTTTTATGAGCATCCAGACCGATTCAAAAGCATTTTTGCCCCTTACTATCGAGTAGCCGACATCATGATAAACGGCATTTACTGGGACAACAACGCCCCTGCTTTCTTTACTTTGGAGGAAATGGCCAGCCCCGATTTTAACATCCAGGTCATCGCCGACGTGACCTGCGACATAGCCCCTGTGTCCTCCATCCCTTCTACGTTAAAAGCCTCTACCATCGCCGACCCGGTATTTGGGTTCGACCCCAAGACTGGCCAAGAAACCCCGCCCCACCAACCGGGCTGCGTGGACATGATGACCATTGACAACCTCCCCAACGAAATGCCACGGGATGCTTCCGAAGCCTTTGGCAGACAATTTTTGACCCATATCCTACCGGAACTTTTCCAGCCAAAAAGCCACGTCATCGAGCATGGCACGATTACGAGGGATGGCCACCTTACTCGCCATTTTAGGTATTTGGCCGATTACGCCCACGCTCCCGTTCCAGCGGGATTGTTGGCTTAGTTCTGCACCAAATCCAGGTTTAAGCCCTTTTTGTTTTGTCCCCTACCCAATTAAGGATGGGACCCCATCTACCCACCAGGGCCATGCCCAAAACTTGGCCGCTCGCAGTATTTGCCCTACCTTTCGGCCTTCCAATCACAATACGATGACAAACAAAGAAATAGCCAAGCAATTCCAATACCTCGGCGAAATCATGGAGCTGCACGAGGAGAACCCGTTCAAAATCAAGACTTACCAAAATGCATACCTCACCATTCGAAAATTGCCGGAACCATTGGCGGAAATGGCCCCAGCCGACAGGGAGAAAATCAAGGGCATTGGCAGTTCGACCAGTGCCAACATCCGGGAACTGCTCGAAACTGGCACCATGCAATCGTTGAAGAAATACGAAGAACTGACCCCGCCCGGCGTTAGGGAAATGCTGCACATCCCAGGGTTTGGCCCAAAAAAAATAAGGGTTATCTGGAAGGAACTCGGCGTGGAAACCATTGGCGAACTGCGCTACGCCTGCAACGAGAACCGCTTGGTGGAACTCAAGGGCTTTGGCCAAAAAACCCAAGAAGACCTTCGCCAAAAGCTCGATTATTTTCAAAAATCACTGGGGAAGTACCTCCTCGCAGACCTTATCGGACCCGCAGATGCGCTGCTGGCCGCCGTTTCCAAAACATTGCCGACGGCAAAAGTCAGCCTAACGGGTGCTATACGCCGCCACAGCAACGTGGTGGAACGCATCGAACTGCTGGTGGCCACAGACGAGGGCATTTCACCAATTTTTGACCAGCAATTGGTTACAAAGACGGGCGAGCAAGGCAGCTCCAATTATGGCCTCACCCCAGAAGAAATTCCCGTCACCATTCACCAATGTTCCCCTTCGGAGTTTGGAAGCAAAAGCTTTAGATATGCTGCCGGGCAAGCCTTTTTAGAAGCTTTTTTGGAACAAACAAAATGCATGGATTTCAAGGGCTTGCCGACAGAGGAAGCAGTGTTTGAGAAAGCTGGGTTGCACTACCTCCAGCCCGAACTGAGGGAGGAAGCTTGGTCGCTGGGCAGGCAGTTTGGAAAATTGGTGGAGCCCAGTGACATCCGCGGCGTCGTCCACGCCCACAGCACTTGGTCGGATGGGCTGCACAGCTTGCGCCAAATGGCCGAACATGCCAAAAGTCTTGGTTACGGTTACCTCGGCATCACCGACCACTCCAAAGCTGCCTTTTACGCCAACGGCCTCAAGGAAGACCGGGTGCTGGCGCAATGGCAAGAAATTGATGCCTTGAACAAAGAATTGGCGCCGTTCCGCATCTTCAAGGGCATCGAGAGCGACATCCTACACGACGGCTCGCTCGACTACCCAGCGGACTTGTTGGCTGGCTTCGACTTCATCATCGCCTCCGTCCACTCCAACCTCCGCATGGACGAAGAGAAGGCGACGCAACGACTGCTGAGGGCCATCGAGAACAGGCACACCACTATCCTCGGGCACCCAACCGGACGGCTATTGCTCTCCCGGCCAGGCTACCCCGTTGACCACCAAAAAATCATGGACGCCTGTGCCGCAAACGGGGTAGCCATCGAACTGAACGCCAACCCCTACCGATTGGACCTGGACTGGACGTGGATACCCTACGCCATGGAAAAAAATGTACTGGTTTCCATCAACCCTGATGCACATAGCACAGGGGGTATCGGAGACATCAAATACGGAGTTTTCTCCGCAAGGAAAGGCGGCCTTACCGCTGAGCATTGCCTAACTTGCATGGAACTCCCTGATTTTGAGGCAGTTATTTCAAAGAAAAACTGAAAATCACCGGAAATCCCCCTTTCGCCACAAAATTATTTTTGGAATAGCGGTGAATTATTCAACAACTCCCATATTTTTGCAAAAATTTTTTTGTGTCTTGCCGAACAATCGGTAAACCATTTCGGTTAGTGGTTAAGTTTCATTGAAAATTATTAATAGAAATCTCGAAAAAGCCATAGCATGTCCCATTCAAAAGTCTCGAAATTTACGCCCGGCAAATGAAAACCTAAATTACCTGACCAAATCACCCACCAAATTATCTTTTAAGAAATCAACAAGCCTGTGGCATTCCTCAGGCAAAAGATTAATATTCATCATCATTTTCAATTTTCAATTTCAATTTTTCTAAACATGAAAAAAGTATTCAGCCTCGTAGCAGTTGCACTGCTAACCGTTTCTGTTCTGTTCACGGCTTGCCGCGACAACGCATCTACCACTACTGAAGGTCAGGAAACTCCAGCTACTGAAGCTCCTGTTCAGGAAGCAGCCCCAGCTCAAGAAGCAGGCAATGCTGCACCAGGTGCGCTTACTACACCATTAGATACTACTGCAGCTCAGCAAGCACAGTAATTTCTTATCCAATCGGAGTAAACCAAAAGGGTGTGGCGTTTGCCGTGCCCTTTTGTTTTGTTGCGAAAGCCTATTGAACCCACACCAGAAAAAGCCCCGACATTGCTTGTCAGTTTTGGAAAGTACGTGGCCTTTTTCCCTACATTTGCGGCTCATTTCCAAAATTTCATTTCAAGAATGGACTTCATCATTGATTTTATTCTGCACACCGACAAGTATTTGGACGCCATCGTAGCCGATTACGGCATGTTGATTTATGTGGTGCTATTCTTGGTGATTTTTGCAGAAACGGGCTTCGTGGTCACCCCTTTCCTCCCCGGCGATGGGTTTCTGTTCACCGTCGGTGTAATCGCTGGCTCTACGGGCGGCGGTTTGAATCTTTGGGTTTCTATCCTGATTATGATGGTGGCGGCCATTTTGGGCAACACGGTCAATTTTCACATCGGCCTGTACTTTAGCGAAAAGCTGGTGGATGGGAAACAACGAAAATGGCTGAACCCCAAGTATCTCAAGGATGCCCACGACTTTTTTGAGAAGCATGGCCAAAAAGCGGTTATCCTCAGCCGGTTTTTTCCCATCTTTCGCACTTTCGTCCCATTCGTGGCCGGGCTATCCAAGATGGACCGAAAAAAATTCATGACCTACACATTTGTGGGAGGAATTTCATGGGTGCTATTGTTGACCTTGGGCGGCTATTTCTTGGGCTCCATCCCTTTTGTGAAAAACAACATCTCGTTCATCGTCCTCGGCATAATAGGGGTATCCTTGATACCGCTATTCATCACTGCCCTAAAGAAGTATTTGGAAAGCAGGCGGAGAACCGAAAGTTGAAAATGGAGAATTGAAAGGATGCCTACCACCTTCAATTCCCAGTTTACTGCCGTGAATCTTCGATTTCCCAATTTCCCAGCCTCATGATTTTTTCCGCCAACACCCTGGCATGTTTCTCCTTGCTCTCATACGACCAACCTGCGATATGTGGGGAAAGCACCACGTTGTCAGATTGGCATAGGTAGTCAAAGGCAGGCGGCAATAGCTCCAACTTGAACTTGTCAAAAGAAGTCTCCTCGTATTCCAACACGTCCAACGCAGCCCCAGATACTTTGCCAGATATTAGGTTTTCCACCAAATCGGCTGTGTTCAGCACAAGGCCACGTGCGGTATTCACAACGTAGATGTTTTTCCTAAAGCTTTTTAAAAAAGCGTCGTTGATAAAATGATGGTTATCAACAGAATATGGGATGTGAACGCTCAAAACATCCGCTTCCTGAAACAGCTTTTCCAATCCAGCCTCTTCGGCGAAATCATCAGCGTAACCGGCCTTGAACTTGTCGTAAGCCAGCACCCGCACGCCAAAACCTGTTAACCGCCGGGCAAAGGCACTGCCCATGTTCCCGTAGCCGAGGATGCCCACTGTTTTTCCCTTCAATTCCACAGCCCGGTTGGACTCCCGCACCCATTGGCCACTGCGCACCTGCCGGTCGGCCCGGCTAAGGTTGTTCATCAGGCAGAGCAGTAGGCCAAGGGCATGTTCGGCGACGGTGTCCTTGCTTCCTTCCGGCGAAATCAGCACCCGGATACCCCTTGACTCCGCAAAATCCACATCAATATGCTCTACACCGACGCCCTCCCTCGCCAAAAAAACAAGGTTGGTGGCTTTTTCGAAAAAGCCCTGGTCAATGGCAAAACGGCTCCGCATGACGATGCCTTGGTACTGCCCAACGAACGTTTCTACGTCGGGCTTAGGGCTGGTGGTGTCCGTGTGGCAATCAAAGCCAAGCTTCGTCAGATGGGCTTCGAGGTATGGATGGGCCTTGTCCAAAAAAAGGACTTTGGGCTGGTGGCTGTTGGTCATTTTTACGCAAGTGAATGATTGGATGTAGTTTTGCGGCAAGATTTTATCTGCGCAATATGCAAGAACCTTGGGGAATGACTCGTTTGTACGGTGGTTTTTTTGACGGTTTTTTTTTTGCCACCTCCTTCCTCTTTACAATTTCACTTTGCACAATAAGTTGAAAATGAACAGATTAGCCATTTTATTCACGCTGCTTTTTTGCTTCGCAACTGCGGTGCAAGCCCAAGTGGACAATGCGCCGCAACGTTCCGAGACGGAAAAATACGAATGGCGACTCCGGCAGTCCGTACTGTACGGCACGTATATCCCGATGGATGTAAACGAGGTTTTGTTGGAATTGAACAAAAAAATTGATGCCCCATCGAAGGCTAAGCTTGCCGCCGTGACGGAGGACGAAGCAGCTACCAAGCTCTTTTTCAGCTTGGGCCGTTGGATGACCCACAACTGGAGCCTCTATGAAGGCTCCCGCCTCAGCAAGCACATGCAAGACCTCGGCATCCACCACCCCGACGACATGGTTCGGTTTTTCATCATCGTCTATCACCGGAGCCTAACCAAACAGCCGTTAGAGGTGAAGGCGCTCATTGCGAAATTCAAGGAAAAAGAAGCGGAAACCCTGCGCAAACGGCTTGAAAAAGGGACTATTTTGCACGAAGAAAAAAAGAAAGTTGACAAGCCAGGCGGCAATAAAAACTAAGCAAAAACGACCTTTGCCGCTCGAAATCGCCATCTGCCAATGTGCATCAGCCAAGTTCATCCTGCTTGGTTTTTCAAAATTCATACTTTTGCGCCTTTCTTGGCGGCGTCCTGCCCATTTCTGATGCCCATAAACATTGGTATTTGAACGGAATGTATGCTGCCTTTCACAAAATTTATCAAAACTACGAGTAACCTATGGCCAAGAATCTCCTCATCGTAGAGTCTCCAGCCAAAGCAAAAACCATCGAGAAATTCCTCGGGAGCGACTTCACCGTGAAGTCAAGCTACGGCCACGTCCGTGACCTGCCGAAAGGTGATATTTCCGTTGATGTTGAACACGATTTCAAGCCCAATTATGTCGTCACCGACGATAAATTGAAAGTGGTAAAAGAGCTAAAAGACGCCGTCAAGAAGGTGGACGAAGTATGGCTCGCCACGGACGAAGACCGGGAAGGAGAGGCTATTTCGTGGCACCTTTGCCAAGTATTGGGCCTTGACGAGCACAGCACCAAGCGCATCGTTTTCCACGAAATCACCAAGCCCGCCATACAAAAGGCCATCACCCAGCCCCGCAAACTCGACCTAAACCTCGTGGACGCACAGCAGGCCCGCCGCATCGTGGACAGGCTTGTGGGTTACGAGCTTTCCGGCCTGCTCTGGAAAAAAGTGAAGGGGAAACTCTCCGCTGGCCGGGTACAGTCCGTCACCGTACGGCTCGTGGTGGAGCGGGAGCGGGAGATACAAGCGTTTGAAACCACGCCGTTTTTCAAAATTGCCGCAGAGTTCAACGTGAAAAGTGCGGAGGGCAAGACCTCCATCCTCAAGGCAGAGGCCCCTGAACGGTTTGACACACAAGGCAACGCTGAGGGCTTTTTGAAAAAATGTATCGGAGCGGCTTTCAACATCAACGACATCGAGGTGAAGCCGGCCAAGCGCAAGCCTGCCGCACCATTCACCACCTCCACGCTCCAGCAGGAAGCAAGCCGCAAGCTCGGCTTCTCCGTTAGCCGCACCATGCTCGTTGCGCAGCGGCTTTACGAAGCTGGTTTTATCACCTATATGCGTACCGACAGCACCAACTTGAGCGAAACGGCCATTGCCTCCATCGCCCAAGAAATCGAAAACCTGTACGGGCCAAAATATGTGCATACTCGCCGCTACAAGACCAACAAAGCGGGCGCACAAGAGGCGCACGAGGCCATTCGTCCTACTTATATCACCAACCAGCAGATAGCAGGCGACCGTGACCAGATGCGCCTTTACGAACTGATATGGAAGCGCACCATCGCCAGTCAGATGGCCGAGGCTGAACTGGAACGCACCATCGTGAAAATCGGTATTTCAACGCACCCCGGCTCCCCGCTCCAAGCGGAAGGTGAGGTGTTGAAGTTCGACGGGTTCCTTAAAGTTTACCTCGAATCAGACGACGAAGACGAGGACGAAGACAACAAGGGAATCCTGCCGCCGCTCAAGGTCGGCCAAGCGCTTGACCTACGAGACATGACTGCCACTGAACGTTACACCCGGCCACCTTCCCGCTACTCAGAGGCAGCGCTGGTCAGCAAATTGGAGGAGTTGGGAATTGGCCGACCTTCCACCTACGCCCCCACGATTTCAAAAATCATGGAGGAAAACCGGGGCTATGTGGTGAAGGAAAACCGGGATGGCGAGGTGCGGAAGTTTGCGATTCTGACTTTGAAAAATGGAGCAATCACAACCGCTGAGGGGAGTGAAATAACAGGTGCCGTGAAAAACCGCCTATTCCCCACCGACATGGGCATGGTGGTGACGGACTACCTGTTCGAGCATTTCAAGGAAATCATGGACTTCGGCTTTACCGCCGACATCGAAAAGGACTTCGACATCATTGCCGAAGGCAACAAAAACTGGGTGAAAACGGTGGGCGATTTCTACCACCCGTTCCATGCCACCGTCCAGAATGCTTTGGAGACCAGCGCCCGTGCCACAGGCGAGCGCATCCTCGGCAAAGACCCCGTGAGCGGCCGCACCGTGCTGGTACGCATGACCCGCTTCGGCAAGCCCGCCGTGCAGATTGGCTCAAAAGAGGAACTCGGCGAGGAGGAAAAGGCCAAGTTTGCCAACCTCAGCCCCGGCATGAACATTGACAACGTAACCCTGGAGGAGGCGTTGAAACTCTTCACGCTGCCCAAGGGTTTGGGCGAGCACGAGGGCAAGGAAGTTGGCATCGGTTTAGGAAGGTTCGGTCCTTATGTGAAGCATGGCGATGGGTTCATCTCCTTGCCAAAAGGCGAAGACCCACTGGGTGTCACCTTCGAACGAGCCATCGAATTAATCAAGGAAAAGCAGGTGGCCGATGCACCGATAGGTACCTACAAAGGCATTGGCATCACAAAAGGCAAAGGCCGCTTCGGGCCGTTCTTGAAATGGGGCGAGCTTTATGTGAACGTACCCGCAAAGTACAAGCTGGAAACCATCACCGTGGACGAGTGCCACACGCTCATTGAGGCAAAGGTCAACAAAGAGGCCAACCGCTACGTGCAACAGTGGGAAAAAGAGGACATCGCCATCGAAAACGGCAGGTGGGGGCCTTTCATCCGGTTCAAGAAAAACAATGTTTCGTTCCCCAAAGCGGATGGCAAAAAAATGACCTCGGAGGACGCAGCGAACTTGAGCTTGCAGGACGTTAAGGACATTATCGAGGCGGCATTGCCCGGTAGCTTCAAAAAATAACGGCCATGAAGGTTTTTCCGCTTTTCGCATTCCTCCTTTTATCAGCTGTTGCAACGGCACAGCAGTTGGACACCGATGTCATTTACCTCAAAGATGGCTCTATCCTGAAAGGGAAAATTATCGAGCGGATGGAAGACGGCGCCATCAAAATGGAAATGGCGAACGGGCGGGAAATCATCATTTCCATGCGGGAGGTCAAACAGGTGACTATTGAGGGCATTGGCACCAACCCTACCGATTATGGTGGCAAAACAGCGTTTGGGTTTTCCCTGTTCGGGGAGAGCAACTTCATCGGCGCACATTTCCGGGTACGGGCCGCCGAAGAACTGTACCTGAACTTTAGCGTCCAGCCTGAATTGAAATTATTGGTGAACCGCTTCAACAATGAAGGAAAGCTCGGCACCAATATCGTGCTGGGCGGAGAAGGCAACTACTTTTTGAAGCGGTTTTATAGAGAGCGGAAGCAAAAAGTGAGGGCAAACGGCCTTTTCTTCAATGCGTCACACGCTTTTGGTGACTACGAAACCACTCGTTTTAACGCAGGTTGGTGCTCCGAATATTTCAGGCTCAACCGTTTTAAAAGGGGCTTCCTCCTCTGCCTCGGATTGGGGTACAACATCAACCACTGGGTGGACGACCCGCTCAACTATGCCTATATTAAAGGTGTTCCAGAATTGCAGCCAACTGCCTATTTCAGAATCCAATGGAATTTTTTCAAGTAAACCAAGGGCCAGCACAATCTAATCAAGGGCTTTTTGTTTTTACTTGTATTTTTGCCTCTTGTTGAAAACCGTCAATACATATCGCCGCATCGCCTCCTTTCTATTGGCGGCACTCGTCTTTCAGGTCGTTGCACTAAAAGAGATTCACCACCTTTTTGAACATTGCCATGATGAAGTGGCCCATTGCACGGACAGCGGCAGTAACTCCCACCTGCACGATGAGGAATACCATTTTGAGGATTGTTTTGTTTGCGTTTTCCATTTTGCGCCTACCATCCTTGATTTTCAGGAAATAAACATAACCGTTCCGACACTCCAATCCAACCAATCCGCTTTCTCCTACCAAAACCGCTTGACCTCCAGGGTCAACTGGCACTTCCTGCTCCGTGGCCCACCTGCACTGGCCGCTTGATTCCATTTTATTGATTCCCATTTTTTCATAAACGCTTGGGTTCCAATGCGTTTCGTCCAGCATGATAGGATGGAACACAGATTTGACTGATTAAACAGGTTTACGCCGATGGCGATCCAAAATCCGTAAAAATCAATCCAATCTGTTCAATCCGTGTCCCATCCTCCATTCGGGCAATCACAATCCAGTTTTCCATGAATAGGATAAACTGCGTGTTCGTGGCCTTATGGGGTCTGCTGCCTTTATTGGCGTCCGCCCAAAAAGATTGCCATGCCACCCTATTCGGCACCGTAACCGAGGCAGAAACGGGCGAGCCAGTGCCATTCGCTGAGGTTTTCGTCGTGCAGACCGGGCAAGGGGCCGTCACCGATGACAAAGGCCGATTTGCCTTCACCGAGCTTTGCGAGGGGCCACTTACCGTCACCTGCGACCACCTTGGGTGCAGCCATTTGTCCAAAGAAATCTATCTGGTGGGGGAAATGCGGCTTGCATTCAGCTTGGAACATTCCTCCACCAACCTGGCCGAAATCACCGTTCATGCCAAGGCCCTCGTGCTACCCTCCTCCCAAGCAGAGCGAAGCCTTTCCGGCTCCAAACTCGATGCCGCCAAGGGCCAGACGATGGGCGACCTGCTCAAAAACCTGCCCGGGGTGACCACGTTGAACACGGGCAGCGGCATTGCCAAGCCCGTCATCCGGGGTATGCACTCCAATCGGGTGCTCATGCTCAACAACGGCGTCCGACAAGAAGGCCAACAATGGGGCACCGACCATGCGCCGGAGATTGACCCGTACATTGCCGACAAGGTTTCCGTGGTCTATGGAGCCAACAGTGTGCGGTATGGGGCCGATGCGATGGGCGGCGTGGTGGTGGTCGAGCCACGGGCATTGCGGAGCGAGCCTGGCATGGGCGGCGAGGTGAACTTGGCGGCCTTCGGCAATGGGCGAGTGGGCGTTGCCTCTGCCATGCTCGATGGCAACTCAAAGCTCAAAACCCAACACTCAAACCTTGCCTACCGCTTGCAAGGCACCATCAAACGGGGCGGCGACGTGCGAACCCCGGGTTATTTTTTGGAAAACACGGGCGTCAAGGAAATCAACTACTCCGCCGCCATCGGGCTGCAGCGGGAACGCTGGACTTCGGAGGTGTTTTTCAGCCAGTTCTTCACCGACATCGGCATCTTCCGGGGGGCGCATATCGGCAACCTGACCGACCTGCAAAACGCCATCGAGCGGGGGCGGCCATTGGAAGACGGAGCCTTCTCCTACGACCTGAACCGACCGTTGCAACGGGTAGCGCACTACCTCCTCAAGGCAAAAACCACCATAAAAACTGGTACATCGGGCAAACTTAGCTTGCAGTACGCCCGCCAGTTCAACCGCCGGGGCGAGTTCGATGCGCACAAGCGGTTTGGGACTTTGCCGACTGAACTGGAGGAGCCGCAGATGCTCTTTGAAATCACCACGCACACCCTCGACATGGCCTGGGAGCACAAAAGCTGGCGGCACTTCACGGGTAGCATTGGCGGGCAAGTGCTGGCGCAGCGCAACACCACCGACCGGGGCGGCCTCATCCCCGATTTCGACAGCCAGACGGCGGGCATTTTTTGGATTGAGCGCTGGCGCAAACACCCGTTCCCCGTTGAGTTAGAGGCAGGGGCAAGGTACGATGTGCGCCGCATGAACATTGGCAACCGAGGCAACGAGCCAATTGATAAACAATTGGATTTCAACAACTTGTCCGGCACTTTTGGCAGCATTTTAAAAATTGGCGACCACTTTGAAACCCGGCTGCACCTCGGCTCGGCCTGGCGCTCGCCGGGGGTGAACGAGCTGTACAGCGACGGTGTGCACCACGGCTCGGCCAGCTACGAAAAGGGGCGGGAGGACCTCATACCGGAGCGGGCCATCACCACCAACCTGACCTTCGACTACGACAACCAGCGGGACTTTTCCACCAATTTTTCCTTCTACCGGAACACGGTGCGGGACTTCATCTTCCTCGAACCGCAGGCCAATCCCGTGCTGACCATCCGTGGTGCATTCCCCAGCTTTGCTTACCAGCAAACGGATGCCCGCCTGAACGGGTTGGACTGGACCGCCGAATGGAAAGCCCTGAAAATGCTGGCATTTTCTTCGTCGGCTTCCATCTTGCGGGCTTGGAACAAAAAGGCCGATGACTGGCTGGTGCTCATGCCCGCCGATAGGTTCCGGTTTGGGCTTAGTTATTTGCCGAAGGCAAAAAATGACAGCCAGACCCCCTTCGCTAAACTGAGCATGGAGCATGTGCTAGAACAGACAAGGGTGCCAGTTGGGCAGGACTTTGCGCCGCCGCCAGGTGCCTTCACGCTGTTCAATTTCGAGGCCGGGACCAGTTTTGCCATTGGGGGAAATGGCCAACACAACGACACCGCCAGGCCAGTTGGGCCGGGGCAAACGCTCTTCCTCATCCTCTCCGTTCAAAACATTTTCAACACAGCATACCGGGACTACCTGAACCGCCTCCGTTATTTCAGTGACGAGGCTGGCAGGAACGTTTCGGTGCGGCTGAAGTATTCATTTTGATGGTTGGATTGTTGCCCTTGACTGGGTATCAATTCGGCAATCTCAACAATCTAACTATTTAACAATCAATTATTTAACAATGAAAAAATTCAAAATCATCTTCGCAATGCTTGCACTTGGCGCTTTCCTTTTCACTGCTTGCGACAAGGACGACGACCACAACCAAGATGAACAGGAACTCATCACCACCGTCAAACTGACCTTCACGGAAGTGGGCGGCGGCTCGACAACGTTCACCGTGAAAGACCTTGATGGTGACGGCGGCAACCCGCCCGTGGCCGATGAAATAAAACTCAAGGCCAACACCGCCTACACCATCGGCGTGGCCTTCCTCGACGAAAGCAAGGCGGGCCATGCACATGACCTCACGGAAGAGGTGAAGACGGAGGCCGACGAACACTTGGTTTGTTTCAGCACGACTGGCGGCCTATCAGCTCCAGTCATTGGCGACCAAGATGGCAATGGCAAACCGCTCGGCCTTGAAAGCGCCATCACGACCGGAGAAGCCGCCACTGGCAATTTGAAAGTCAGTTTGAAGCACCTGCCAAACAAGTCCGCAACCGACCCATGTGCCACTGGGGAAACGGATGTGGAGGTGACGTTCCCGGTGACGGTTGAATAAGGGAGGGGGGTAAAAAAATTGCATCCAAATTTTCAGCCTCATATTTGGGCCGTTTGACAGACTTTCCTGCATTGCTTACAAATTAAATTCGTTCATTTCACGTCGGGGAGGGTTTCATCTCCCCGACTTTGTACGATATATTTCAAGGAAGCTGCATTTGGTGGGTAGCGGCATGTTTGCAGCAATTCCAACCAACAACAATTCAAGATGCACCATTTAAAAGTCATAGCCTTCGATGCCGACGACACCCTCTGGGTGAACGAGCCATATTTTCAGGAAGCCGAGCGGAAATTTTGCGCCCTGCTGGAAGACTATTTGCCACACCACACGGTATCGCAGGAGCTTTTCAAGACCGAAATGCAAAACCTGGCCCTCTATGGCTACGGGGTGAAGGCGTTCATGTTGAGCATGTTGGAAACCGCCCTCCGGGTGACGGACAACACCGCCAACCCTGCTATTTTGCACAAAGCCATTGAATATGGGCGGGAACTATTGGCCAAGCCCATAGAACTGTTGGATGGGGTGACGGAGGTGCTGGAGGCGCTCAAGGGCAAGTTCCGTTTGGTGGTGGCCACCAAGGGCGACCTGCTCGACCAAGAACGCAAATTGATGAAGTCGGGGTTGGAGCCTTATTTTCACCACATCGAAATCATGAGCGACAAGCAGGAAAAGGATTACCAAAAGCTGATTCGGCACCTTGACTGCCAGCCGGAGGAGTTCCTGATGCTGGGCAATTCGCTCAAATCGGACGTGCTTCCCGTTCTCAACATCGGGGGGCACGGCGTTCATATCCCCTACCACACGACTTGGGCGCACGAGAAAATTGAGTCAAATGTCGAGCATCCCAACTTCCTCCAATTGACCAATATTTCGGAAATCCTGCCACATTTGTTGTGAGCACCTGCCTGCTGTTTCCCAAAAAACACGGCCTGCTTTTTGCAAATGGGCGAAAACGCTAATGTCTAAAGTAGCCCACAGGGTTTATCTTTGCGGCGATTTTTAAAAATAAACTGTTCAACATCCAATTCCGAGTCATGAAAAATATCCCCCTTTTGCTGGCCATTGGCCTGTTCCTATTTGGCTGCCAAAACGAGCCTACCTCCACCCAGTACATTCCAGACGACAACCCTACCCCACCCTCCGACCTATCCGTTGATGCGGACGGCATCATGGAAACCATCAAAATCGTGGACACTTTGACGGGGAACTTCCACGTCGGCAAAAAACCGATAGCCGCCCTCAGTTCGGCCATCAGCCCCAACCCCATTATCAAGGAGGACACCGAGAAACCCGTGCCGGTACCGCCAGCGCCAAAAACCCCACAAGAGGAGAAAATCGTGCGGGTATTGGTCAGCAACTACTGGATAGTGCAGGGCCTGGTGCGCATACGGGACAAAGAAGCCTCCCGCACAAACCCCGGCGCATGGTACAAGTTCCATCCAGATGGCAGCTACGACTACGGCTATATGGCCAACAAAATCGGCACTGGCGCCTGGAGCATTGACGGCCAGAAAGGCACCGTGAACCTCGACGCCCCGCTCGTCGGAGACGACCGGGAATGGACGATGCAAATCGCAAAGAGCGAGGACGTAATGGTTTGGGTAGGCACCCTTCGCTACAATACCACCAGCATCAACCTTAAACTTATCAACTTGCTGTTTATCCCAAAAAACAGGCGGGAGATAGGTTTGGACAATTGACATTTCTCGTTTTAGAGGTTTTATGAAAAAAAGACCGGACACGCCGAATTGGTGTGCCCGGTCTTTTTTTTGGGCAAAAAGCAGGATATTTTGAAACTCGTTTTACCTTTCGACCAAACTAAAAGGTAACATGAAAAACGATTCAACTGGCACACGAACGAAGCCCCGGCTATCCATCGGCCAAATCATCAACATGAGCGTCGGCTTTCTGGGCATTCAGTTTGGCTTTGCCCTCCAAAACGGCAATGCCAGCCGCATTTTGCAGGGGTTTGGGGCAGATGTGGAAGAACTCCCCAACTTTTGGCTGGTAGCGCCCATCATCGGCCTCATCGTGCAGCCCATTATCGGGCATTACAGTGACCGCACTTGGACAAGGCTTGGCAGGCGGCGTCCCTACTTTTTGGGAGGGGCCATCTTGGCATGCGTGGCGCTTTGCCTGATGCCAAATGCGGGTTCCCTGACCGGACTTCTTGCGCCCATTTGGGTGGGAGCGGGCATGTTGATGATAATGGATGCCTCCTTTAACATCAGTATGGAGCCGTTCCGGGCGCTCGTTGCTGACAAGCTGTCGAACGAGCAGCGGACACTGGGTTTCTCCATACAAACGGCGCTCATCGGCGTCGGCGCAGTGGTCGGCTCATGGATGCCTTCTATCCTCACCAACTGGTTCGGCATTCCCAATACCGCAGAAGCTGGCATGGTGCCCATGAATGTGAAGTATGCCTTCTATATAGGGGCGGGGGTATTCATGTTGGCCATACTCTGGACGGTGATTACCACCAAGGAATACTCGCCAAAGGAGATGGCGCAGTTCGACAATGGCGAGAACGCAGAGGCAGAGAAGCATGGCAGCTTCTTTGACATCTTCGGTGACATCGCCAATATGCCAAAGGCCATGAAGCAGCTTGGGTTGGTTCAGTTTTGCTCGTGGTTTGGGCTTTTTTCCATGTGGGTGTTCACCACGCCAGCCATCGCACGGCATATTTATGGCTGCGCAATAGACGACTCCAGCTCCCAAGCCTATCAAAATGCGGGCGATAAAGTGGGCGAGATATTCGGCACTTACAACCTTGTGGCCATGTTCTTTGCGTTGGCCCTGCCGTTCATCGCCAAGTCGGTGGGCAGAAAAGTGACCCATGCCATTGCGCTAACATGCGGCGCCATTGGCCTAATTTCCATCTACTTCGTCAAAGACCCCAGTTTATTGCACGTCTCCATGATAGGGGTGGGCATTGCATGGGCGAGTATTTTGGCCATGCCGTATGCGATGCTGGCAGGCTCCATCCCTCTGAAAAAGATGGGGGTCTATATGGGCATTTTCAATTTTTTCATCACCATTCCCCAAATACTCAGTGGCATACTCAACCGCCCGTTGGTAAAGCACGTGTTTGGGCAGGAGGCCGTTTATGCCTTGGTAATGGCCGGAGTACTGTTCTTGATCGGGGCTGTCGCTGTGCTGTTTGTGGACGATAAAAAATAATAAAAACGAGGTGGTATGGAGGTGGTTGAGATGGCCCACTTCCATACCATCGCTCCCTATTTCAACTTCACCCTGCACAAGTACATATCCGAAGTGAGGTAAAGATACCCATCACCACCGATGGCACAGTTGGCAGTTGCCTCGCCAGGATTGATGCGGCCAAGCAGCGTCCCTTCCATGTTGAAAATCAAAATCCCACCTGGGCCACTGGCGAACACATTACCGTTTATGCTAACCTTCATTCCATCTGGCAACCCCTTTAGTTCGCCACCTACCATAAAGGTGGCATCAAAGAAAACCCGGCCATTGGCAATTTGTCGGGCTGCCTGAATATCGTACACCTTCCATAGCGCCTTTTCTGGGTCCGAATTGGCCACAAAAAGCATTTTTTCATCTGCCGAAAGGGCTATGCCGTTGGGGCGTGTGAGCGTCGAGTCAAGCAGCTCTACCGTGCCATCCAACCTGCGGCGATAGACACCTTGAAACGGGATTTCCTTTTCCGTGCTTTTGTCGTGGTCCTTTAGCCCATAAGGAGGGTCGGTGAAGTAGAGGTTACCACTTTTATCATAAACGAGGTCGTTTGGGCTGTTAAAGCGCTTGCCGTTCCATTTGTCGGCCACTGTTTCGAACGTTGGAGCTGGCTGGTCGAGCGTGGCAGCCATGCGGGCCACCCGGCGGTCGCCATGCTGGCAGACGACGAGGTTGCCCGCAGGGTCGAAGGCAAGTCCGTTTCCGCCCGGCTCCGTGCTGGTCGTAGTCTCACCCGTGAAACCGGAGGGAGTCAGGTAAACACTGGCACCTTCACCCTCCTTCCATTTGAAAATCTTGTTTTCAGGCACATCCGTGAAAAGCAGGTAGCCGCCACTTTCTACCCAAACAGGGCCTTCCGACCAAGTATAACCGTCCGAAAGCACCTCGATTTGGGCATCGGCAGCCAGAATGGCGTCAAGTTCAGGGGACATCCGCTCGATTTTTCCGATGGTTTCCGGGGTAGGCGCTCCTGTTTCGGGCGCTTTTTGCGGTTCCGTGTTCTGGCCGCAGGCAAAAAGAAATAGGAGGGGAAGGAGGAAGTGGTGTTTCATGTTTTTGTTTTTTGAGCGAATGTAGTGCTGTGCCTCGATATTTCATAAAAAGCGAGGTTGTATCTGCTCCTTTCCCCACCCTTCCTATCTTTGCCCCCCGAACTTGGGAACGCTTGTCACTCCCAAACTGGACCGAATTCAAAATGAACTACAAATACGACCTCCGAGGCGTCAGCGCCACCAAAGACGAAGTCCATGCTGCCATCAAGCACTTGGACAAAGGGCTTTTTCCACTGGCTTTTTGCAAAATAATGCCCGATGTAGTGGGCGGCAGCGAGGAGCATTGCAACATCATGCACGCCGATACGGCAGGCACGAAGACCAGCCTCGCCTATCTCTATTGGCGGGAGACTGGCGACCTGTCCGTTTGGAAGGGCATCGCCCAGGACGCCCTCGTAATGAACCTCGACGACATGGCCTGCGTGGGCTGCACCGACGGAATCCTGGTCTCCTCCACCATCGGTCGGAACAAGAACTTGATACCCGGCGAGGTCATCGCTACGCTCATCCAAGCGGCGCAGGATTTTGTGGAAAACATGGCGCATCATGGCATCGGCCTCCACCTCTCCGGCGGCGAAACGGCGGACGTGGGTGACATCGTGCGCACGATTGACGTAGGCTATACGACCTTCGCTCGGATGAAACGCAACGATTTGATTGTCAATGACATACAAGCAGGCGATGTCATCGTTGGCCTCGCCAGCCACGGGCAGGCAAGCTATGAAACCGAATACAATGGAGGCATGGGCAGCAATGGCTTGACCAGCGCCCGCCACGATGTTTTCTCCAAAATTTATGCAGAAAAATACCCCGACAGCTTCGACCCGAACACACCCGCCGAGGTGGTTTACACCGGGTCGAAAAAGCTGACGGATACAATTGTAATCGGGGGCAATACCATCCCCATCGGCAAGCTGGTGCTATCCCCTACCCGCACCTACCTACCTGTCATCAAGCGGGTACTCGACGAGTTCAGTGGTGAGCGGCGACAGCGCATTCACGGCCTTGTCCATTGCTCCGGCGGCGGCCAAACGAAGGTGAAGCATTTCCTGAAAAACAAGCGGGTGGTGAAGGACAAGCTGATGGCCATTCCACCGCTCTTCGAACTTATTCAGCAAGAGTCAGGCACGAATTGGCGGGAGATGTACCAAGTATTCAACATGGGGCAGCGGTTGGAGTTTTATGTGGGGGAAAAGGATGCACAGGCCATCATTGACATCGCCCGTTCGTTCCATATTGAGGCCCAGGTGGTTGGTTATGTGGAAGAAATGGAGGGTGAGCAGATACGGGTGGAGAGCGAATTTGGGGTTTTTGAGTATTAACCTGGCGTGGCTTTTTAAGTGAATTGCGTTACTTGGTTTTTCTCCCTTTTCTTCACCTAAGTCAATCCAAAATGCGCAATTTCCTAATGCTTTTCGCAATCGCTTTGCTGCCATTTTTGGCAACAGCCCAACTGAACGAACTTCTGAAAGACCCCAACATTACCTGGGCAGCCACCTTCGAGTCGGAGCATGACTTCCGGCTTTCCTCCAATCACGAGCCTGGCGCCTTCCAGCTCCTGAAAGTCAGCAACCCTGATAACGGGTGTGCCAATTTCGTCCATGACAACTGGCTGGCACACTGGATTTTGAAAGAAATGATAGCGGGCCGGTATAAGGCTTACCAAGACCCAGGGCTTTCGATTTTGGTCACCCACACCACCTTGGTGAACAAGGTGTCCACCATTGACACAGTCATCACTTTCGACCCCAACTCCTACGAAGAACGAATCCAGGTCATCCGAAATGACATTAACCCAGATGACATTCCTGCCTTCCGTGCGCAGCAGGTCATCTACTATGACAAAAAATCGGGGAACTTTAAAACTCAACTGCTGGCTTTGGCACCAATGGTTAGCCTCACCAACCCAAGTGGGGTGGTAGTTGGAAAAATGCCATTGGCTTGGCTGGCGATGGAAGGCAGTACCGCCACGAGCCTTAACCTGCAAAACCCGGACATCACTTGGGCCGCCTTGTTGAACGACAAGGCGAACAACCTTGAAATCGGCAAACTTAAAGTGGTAAAGGATGAATGGAAGACGAGTATTGCGCAGCAGCTTTTTGTGGAAGCCAAGAACACTAAGCACCAAGTGGAAAGCTCAAAGGGTTTTGGTTGTGGAAAATTGCTCTCCAAAAAGGACATTGAGAACATCCATAACGCTATTGACACCGTTATCACCTTCGACCCCGTAACGCTTGTAGAAACCATGCAGGTCATAAAAAACGAGTTCAATCCTGCTGAGTTGAGGAAGGTGAGGCTGGTTCAGGAGTGGTATTTCGACGACCGGAAGAAAGTTTTGGTCACCAAGCTAAAGGCCGTGGCCCCACTCATGGAAGACTTCAACGAAAGCCGAAATACAAAACAGAATGCTTGGCCAATGTACTTCATCCGTTTTTGATAGAAAAAATGAACACTGTATAGCCCTGCTTGGATACCCCAACCGAGCAGGGCTTTTCTTTTTTGGTACAATTCATATTAAAATAAAACGCCAATCTGGCACAGTTTTCGTTTATCGCAATTATATCTAATCTGACAATGGCGACAAGCATTCTGCCACCGAAAGAATAGACGAAAGGACCTTACCAAAAACAGCATTTTCCAGCGAACACTAAATTTTCTTCGGTAAAAACCACTTCCTGCTCCAAGTTGGAACTTACCTCCATTGCGCCCCGGCGCACAGGCAGTGGTTTGCCTTCGGTTTTGCATGATAATTTTTCGGAAACAAAAACAGTAGTTCCATGAATTGGATGAATCGTCAGTTGTTCGTACTCGCTTTTATTTTTGCGGTTGTTGGCCTTCGGGCGAACGGAATCTTCCCAGTGGACACCCTTCGTGCCTACTCGCTGGACTGCCAGTCCGCCAGTGTCTGCCTGCCCATCCCGGCAGCGGATTTTTCCCATTTCATCGTTTTCCAGAATGGAAGCCCCTACGCTTCGAGCGTTTCAGGCTGCGATTTTGACACCACCATCACCTATAGTTATAACACCTTGCTGGGATTTGGGAACATGGGCCCCTACCACTTGGATGCTTGGTCTGTAAACGGCCAAGCCCACAACGGGATGTTCATGAACATCAATGCCCTCGTGGCCATGCTCAACCAGTGGGACCCCATGGGCGGCTGGAGCCATGACCCAAGTACCTTGAGCATCAAAGGTGGCGCATCGGGCAGCAACTATTCCGACATGGGCATAACAGTGATGGCCAATTCCACCCAATCCATTATTGGGCTGAACTTTGGGCTGCTGCCGCAAGGCTCCACCATGCAGTTCCCGCTGGGCATGAACTCCATCATTGCCATAGACATGACCACCAACTTGAAGGATACCCTGATGGTCATGGTGGAATGCCTGGTGCTTCCACCGCCCACCTATTTTTACGACACTATTCCAGCGGACAGCCTTCCTTATGTGCTGTGCCTGAACAATTTCAACTTCTTTGGAGCACCAGTCTCTATCCAAAATATTTGCCCGGACGAGAGCGGCGAGTATTTGAGTTTTTACCTCGATGAAAACAATTACTGTGTAAAGTACCAAGGGTTGAAATGCGGTGGAACGGAACAAGCCTGCATTGTGGTATGCGACAACAACGGCATGTGCGATACGACTTACCTGATCATCACGGTGGATGGTTCTTTGTGTGAAACCGATAGCCGAAAGGTCGTGGACACCCTGATCATCAACTTCGGTAGCATTTATTGCCTCGATTTGGGCAACGTGCCGGGCACAGTCGTTTCCATCGAAAACATCTGCGAGGACGAAAGTGGCGAGAGCGTGGATTTCGAGTTTGACCCCGTAACGAACTGTGTAACCTACACTGGATTTGCCCCTGGCCTCGACCAAGCATGCTTCCTCATTACCGACGACTACGGAAACACGGACACCACCACCATTTGCGTCTATGTCCGCCTACCGGAGACTGGTACAATTATTGACACCATCGTGTTGGGTTCTAACGAAATCTATTGCATTGACACAACTGAATTGGCGGGCAACATTGTAAGCATTACAAATATTTGCCCTGATTTTTCCGGCGATGATGTGGAGTTTACAGTTAACAATGTATCTTTATGCGTCGTTGCGAATGGCATTGCCATCGGCACCGATTCGGCCTGTATCGTCATCTGTGATAACTACGGCGTTTGCGACACAACTTATGTTTTCATTACCGTAGTACCGGACACCGGCAACCCATGCGCTAATTCCCTTCCCCCCGATGCCGTTGACGATTCGGCAACTGCACTTTTGAACACCCCCGTTAATATTGACATCTTGGCGAATGACACCCTCGGCAATTGTCTCCCCGTACAACTGACCATCCTGGCCCCAAGCACGGGCGGGATTGGCCCGAACCACGGACTGACAGTGATGAACCCGAACCAAACGGTTGACTACATCCCGAACCAGGACTTCTGTGGGCTTGATACCTTTCAGTACACGCTCTGCAATCCGGTTGGCTGTGATACCGCAACCGTTGTCATCAGTGTAGCCTGTTCGGTTGACATTGATGCCATCATCATTTACAATGGCTTTTCGCCAAACAATGACGGCTCAAACGAGGTGTTCAAGATATTGAACATCGAAAAATACCCAGAGAACAACGTGACTGTTTACAACCGTTGGGGAACCTTGGTTTTCACAGAGGATGGATACAAAAACACTTGGAAAGGAACTTTCAAGAGCGTTGACCTGCCGGATGGCACCTATTTTTACAGAATAGACCTCGGCGACAACCTCAAAAAATACAATGGATTCTTGCAAATTCAACGCTAAATTCAATCAAGTAAAATTCACAGTTTCCATACTGCAAAGGTTGTTGAATTGCCAGATTGGCGCCAAAACAACCCAACAATAACAACAATTTCGACCATTTTCAACGTAACCATTCAAAGCAGAATTTTTCAAAATTCCATCATGATGAAAAAATCATTGACCTTGTTCACGTTCGTGCTGTTCCTTGGAAAAATGGCTTTCGCCCAGCAAGAACCCATGTTCACCAAGTACATGTTCAACAGCTTGGTCTTCAACCCTGGCTATGCTGGCTCCAAGGAATACCTGTCCCTCGGCTTGTTGCACCGCTCACAGTGGGTGGAGATTGACGGCGCTCCCATTACGCAGTCGCTAACTGCGCACACGCCGCTCCGCAACCAGCGGGTAGGGGTGGGCCTCAGCGTCGTGAACGACATCATCGGCCCAACCCGCACCACGGGCGCCAACCTCTCCTACGCCTACCGCATCCCGATGGGCAAGTACAAGTTGAGCATCGGCCTACAAGGAGGCGTCGAAAACTACACCGCCAATTGGAGTGACTTGGTCATTGACGATACCCAAGACCCAGTCTTCGCCGACAACGTCAACTTGTTGCTGCCAAACTTTGGAATGGGCCTGTACTTCTACGGCGAAAAATTTTACGTCGGTGCTTCAAGCCCTCACTTGGTGGAGTACGACCTCAGCAAAAGCAATAACGGCGGCACTGATATTTATGCCCGCAAAGTGCGCCACTTCTTTTTCACCACGGGGGCAGCCATTCCGCTCAGGGGCGATGCACTTGTTTTCAAGCCGTCTTTCCTTTGGAAAAACGTAGGCGCAGACAAGCAGCTCTCCAAGAATGAGCCGTTCAAGAACATCGGCGCACCCAACGAGTTTGACATTGACCTGTCCTTGTTGTTTCAGCAAACGCTGTGGGTAGGGGTATCGCTCCGCTCGGCCTTCTCGGTGAAACCGCTTGAAAATCCAGCCCGCAGTTCCGTGGAATCCGGCGATGTTTGGGTTTCGTATTTGCTGAAAAACGGCCTTCGCATCGGGGCGGCTTACGATTATCCGCTCACCGACCTCAACAAAGTGACCTCCGGCGCTTTTGAGCTGATGATTGGTTACGAATTTGACTTTAGGGAAAACAGAGTTATCACACCACGATATTTTTAAGGACTTGAGAGTTTAGGGTTTGAGAGTTTGAGGCACCCACGCATCAAGCCCTCTAATCCTTAAACGCTCAATCTCTCAATCTCTTCATAAAAAGATAGCCATGCGAAATATTCTGACCCCCGTGTTCATCCTCTTTTTTGCCCTTGGGGCAATGGCACAGGCAGGTAAACTTAAGACTGCACAGCAAAAAATGGACAACCTCGACTATATTGGGGCCATTGAGTTGTACAACCAGATTTTGGAAAAAAGCGACGACGCCAAGGCCAAAATCAACCTCGCCGAGGCATACCGCAAAATCAACGACACCCCCAACGCCGAGTTTTGGTATGGACAAGTGGTGCGCCTGCCCCAGTCGGAGCCTATCCACAAGCTGTACTACGGCATGATGCTCCAGCGCAACGGCAAATGCGACGTGGCCAGGGAATGGTTCCAGCAGTTCGTTGACCTCGCACCAGACGACCAGCGGGGGCAGTACCTCCTCAACGCTTGCGACTACGAAAGCGAACTGATGACCAAGAGCGTGTCCAGCTACGAAATTAAAAACTGCGACTTCAACTCCGCTTCCGATGATTTCAGTCCATTTTTCTATAAAAACGGCTTGGTGTTTTCCTCGGAGCGTGACACCAATCCCATCATCCGCCGTACGCACAACTGGACGGGCAACCCCTTCCTTGAGCTGTATTATGTGGACGCAAAACAACAGGGCAGCAAGGAAACCGGCTGTGGCAACTACACTTTCGGTCGTCCAGAGAAGTTTTCAAACGAAATCAACACCAAGTACCACGATGCTTCGGTTGCCTTTTCAAGGAACGGCGAGGAGATATTCTTTACCCGCAACAACTTCCTCGAAGGCAAAAAAGGTGCGGACGACGCTGGCATCATGCGGCTCAAAATCTTCTATGCCCGCAGCGAGGGCGAGGGAAAATGGGGCCAACTCCAAAGCCTTCCGTTCAACTCCAACGAGTACTCAGTGGCGCACCCGGCACTGTCCAACGATGGCACCAAGCTCTATTTCGCATCGGACATGCCCGGTGGCTTTGGCGGCATGGACCTCTACGTTTCCGACAAGGAAAGCGGACGCTGGGGACCTCCGATGAACCTCGGCCCAGAAGTGAATACGGAAGGCCACGAGATTTTCCCTTATGTAGCGCCTGACAGCAAGCTCTACTTTGCCTCTGATGGCCACGTGGGCTTGGGCGGCCTTGACATTTACTACACCAGTTATAAGGAGGCAGGCGTTTGGAGTTCACCGGAAAACATCGGCTACCCCATCAATACTGTTTCCGACGATTTCAGTATCGTTTTCAACGAAGAAGGCACTTGTGGCTTTCTCGCCTCCGACCGGGAAGGCGGCGTTGGCCACGACGATATTTACAGTTTCAAAAAGACGGCACTCTCCGTGGAGGTGCTTGTTTTTGATGAAAAAACAGAAGCGCCGCTCGAAGGTGCTGTCGTATATGTTGCCTGCAAACAAGATTCCATGGTCACCAATGCCGAGGGCAAAGTGACCTTCGACCTCAAGCTCAACCAAACCTGCGACCTCAGCGCCAGCTTGGACACCTACCTGCCAGCCGAAGCCGAAGCCAGCACCAAGAACCTCAGCTTGACGGACAAATTGGAAGTGAAAATCCCGATGCGCCGTGCCGCCATGTTCGAGGTAGAGGGCGTGGTGTTCGATGCTTTTACCAGCTTGCCGATGGAAGGCGCCACTGTCACCCTCGAAAACGACTGCGGCCAACCGCTTGCTGCACCGTTTACCACCAGCGTAAATGGCCGCTATGCCTTCAAATTGGACATGGAGTGCTGTTACAAAATCAAGGCTACACAGTTGAACTACTTCGCCGGCATTGCTGAAAACGTATGCACTAAGGGCAAGTCAACTTCCGAAACCCTCAAGGAAAACCTCTACCTGCAGCCAACAACGCTGACGGCTGTGCCTGAGCAAAAAAATGACATTGATAGAAAAGGAAAAGGGAATAAGGGCAATCCAACTCCAAAAAGTGAACTGGTGGACGGTGGTGAAAAATTGGAAACCCAATACACCTACTACGACAAAACCACCGATACTTGGATGGACAAGGATACCCGCTTACCAGCGGATGGGAAATACCCAGACGGCAGGCTGTATGAAAAAGGCGTGCTAAAAGGTGGGGGTGACGGAATCATTCGCAGTCCGAAAGAACCGACCTCCGAAAACCCGGTTTTCGCCTATTTGCTGCACATCTACTATGACTTCGACCAAGCATTCATACGCACAGATGCCGAGGAGGAACTCCAGAAGCTGCACAATTTGATGCTGGAAAACCCACAGTACATCATCGAAATCGGCTCACACACCGATGCCCGTGGCTCTGGCCACTACAACCAGCGCCTCTCACAGCGTCGTGCCGAATCAGTGGTCCGCTGGCTTTCTGATAAGGGCATCAGTAGAAGCCGCCTTGTGGCCCGTGGCTACGGCGAACAGGTGAACGTGAACGACTGCGTAAACAACGTGCCCTGCACCGAGCGGGAACACCAGATGAACCGCCGCACGGAGTTCAAGGTCATCGGCTGCACGGATTGTGTGGACAAGGCCAAAATCGTGTCAAAGGAGAACAAGAACGTTCGGGTGGACGAGTGCAAAAACTGCCCGTTTTAAAAGTTCGACAGTTTGACAGTGGGCAGTTGGCAGTCAGATTCGTTCACTGATTTTCAGAAAAAATTTTGTTCGAAAAATAAAAGCCCTGGGATTTGCTCTCAGGGCTTTTTCTCTTGGGTAAAAAATGGATTTTTGCGCCGTCAACCGTTGGACGACTACCAGTTCGGCAAGCCGACCACCGACCACCGTTTACCGTTAACCGCTTTTTTTTGAACAAAATCATCATCGCCATTGACGGGCATTCTTCCTGCGGGAAAAGCACATTGGCCAAGGCCCTCGGCAATGCGCTCGGCTACGCCTATATCAGCACCGGCGACATGTACCGTGCCGTTACGCTCTATTTCATTGAAAATCAAGTGGATATAAACGACAAGTCCGCCGTGCTGGAAGCATTGAACCACATCCACCTTCATTTTGTGGCGGACGAAAACGGCAACCGCATCCACCTGAATGGGCGGGACGTTTCGGAGGAAATACGCAAGATGCACGTGGCCGAACGGGTAAGCCCGGTTGCCGTCATCTCGGAGGTGCGGCGGGAGATGGTGCGGCAACAGCAGCTCATTGGCCAACAAAAGGGCGTGGTAATGGATGGACGTGATATCGGCACGGTCGTCTTCCCAGCGGCTGAACTGAAGATTTTCCTCACTGCCGATGTGGACGTGCGTGCCCAGCGCCGCTTTGATGAACTGACGGCCAAGGGGCAACCCGTGAATTTTGAGGAAGTAAAAAACAACCTCGCCGATCGTGACCATATTGACTCGACCCGGGCCGATAGTCCACTCCTCAAAGCTAACGATGCCGTTGTGATTGACAACACCAGCCTGAACCACGAGCAGCAGTTGGACCTTGCGCTGGATTTGGTGCGGGAAAGAGCGGGGAATTGAGGGATTGTGAGGTTGTGAGGATGAGAAATAACAACAAAAAACCCGCCCCGGTTGCCCGGAGCGGGTTTTTATTTTACCCAAAATCAGTGAAGAAACTGAGTTATTGAATAATCAGACGCTTGGCGACTGCCTGCTGGCCGTTTGAGAAAACGACAGTGTAGGCACCGCTTGGCATGCTGGCGATGTTGAGGCGCTCGCTGCCAGTGGTAGCACTGTCAAGGTTCCTTTCTACAAGGACCTGGCCAAGGCTGTTCACGAGGCGTATGTTCAAGTTCGTCAGGCTTTCAAAATTGTAGGTCAGGTTGACGAAATCGCCTGCTGGGTTCGGGTTCATGCCGACCGATTTTGCGAAGAGGGACTCGTTGGCGTCCACGAGTGCACAAGTGACGCACCAGTTGAAGCATACCGTAGGTAATGTCTGGTTTGTGTTGCCAATGACGTTTTGGCGGTTAAAGGAACCATTTCCATCATCAACACCACAATCCTGCAGGTCATCGTTGTTTTCCCAGCCATTCGGTCCGTTCTTGAACTTGTATTGGATGGTGCTGCCCACAGGAATACCCTGAATGACCGTTTCCCATATCCCGTTCCCAACATTGGTCATCACCTTGTCGCTCCAACCATTGAAGGAGCCAGCCAAGCGCACACCTGCAGCATTCACAGAGGACTCCTTGGACATGTCCACACGGAAGGTGACGTCAACCACGGGGATACCAGTGAGCTGGGAAAAGTTGATGCAAAACTGCCCTCCGGAGAGCGTTGTACCAAAAAGGTTGAACCCGTCAATCATCATATAGTAAACGGTGCCCGGCGTAGTGGCAAGCTCCAAACCTGCGATAAAGTTGCCTGCCACTGCGTTGGGGCTGTCTTCGTTGCAAGCAACAGGTGTTAGATTACCACAATCGCCGCTGTAAATCGCCATCTGCGTATCCCCATCCTCAATGTAGTTGGTAGCGCCGCACTGGCCAGTTTCAATGAAGTAGGTTTCACCGTCACCAACAAAAGTGAACCAAACCGTATTGTTCAGCTCTGGCGTAGCGCCTCCACCGTCTGGCTCACCAAAACAATCCCAGCCAGTGGCAGGGTCGCTGGCGGTAGTGGTGTTTCCAGTGTTGTCATACAGCGGGGTGGATACGGTCGTGCCAATGCCCCCACCAAGGTATGGGTTGAGGTTGATGGCGCCGGCGCAAATATTGCCCGGTGCAGCAGGGAGTGCCAACAACAGTACGTCGTCAACATAGTAGAGGTTGTTCGTATTGCCATAAAAGTCAACACCGCCCAATTTGATTACGCCATTGGGTGTCTGGGTGAAAATGTCCCAGCTTGGCTTGAATGAAAACAATTGTACACCATCAATCCAAAGGGAGGCAGTGTTGTTGTCCAAGTCGTACAAGTGTGCCACATTGAACCAAGTGTCGTGTGGATAAGTGAAAGTAAATGCGGCGGCACCACCAGCATCCACGGTGGCGCTGCCACTTGGCAACATGTCAACCTGAAGACTAAAGTCGGCAGTAACGGGGTTTGGCAATTTGTCCGTGTCTTTTTGCACATTGTAGTAGGCACCGAAACCAGTTGGCACGTACATGTTCCAGCTCAGGAGGTAGTTGCCCGTTGGCCGGTTGCCAAGCAGCAAGATAACGTCATCACCATTGGCATTTGCAATCTTCATGGACTGCTCGCAGCTCAAGAACTGCTCGCTTGAAACCAATCCATCATCTACACCGCCTGGGCTCAAGGTCCATGTGGTCCACCAAGGTGACTGAGGGCCGAGGGAGCCATTGTTGTAACCATCGAACCCATCGCAAATGAGGGCATCTGCTGGACAAGCATCAATTTGTTTGAGCTGGACATTGTCCACGTAGTATAGGTTGCCCGTGTTACCAAAGAAGTCAATAGAGCCAAGCTGGTTGATGCCTGTTTGGGCATTTGCTTGCCAGTTGAATGGCCAAGATTGAACGGAGTTGCCGTTAATCAGGAGGGTGATGCGGTTGTTGTCAATATCCACCCAATGCACCACGTCAAACCAAACATTCTGAGGATAGTTGAAGGTCGCAGAGTTGGTAGCACCTGCACTGATGGTACCTGTACCCGGCGCATTGAAGGTGGCCTCCATCGCAAAACCACCTGTTGCACCAGGTGTACCTTGGATTTTTTGAATGTTGTAGTAGGCAGAGCTTCCCGTTGGCACAAACATTTTCCAGCGGAGGATGTAGTTGCCAGAAGTACGGTCACCCAATAGGAGTAGTTGGTCATCGGCGTTGGCTGCTGAAATCAGAAGCGATTGAGTGCCGCTGAAAGCTTGGGCATTGGATACTGCTGCATCTTCTGGTACAGAACCTGTCGTCCACGGCGTCCAAATAGGGGATTGAGCACTAATGCCACCCAGATTGTAGTTGTCAAAGTTTTCATCCACCCAAAGCGGACAGACGGCGTCGGGCGGGCAGATGGTGCAGGAATTGTAGCAAACCAGCGCTAAGGTCACGTCGGCAAGGCCGACCGTCACAGAACGGCAGCCAGCAATATCTGGGCTGGTTTCATCATTGCCAGCACCATTTTGGAAGCGGTAACTCAACACATCGTTGGCGGTAAAACTCCCCGTGTAGGACCAGATGCCACCACCCAAATCTGTCATATTTGCTGATGCACCACCGTTGATGCTGATTTTGACGCCATCCGGTGCCACAGTCTCGTCCTTCATGTCAACCGTAAAAGTGACATTGGAAGAAGGGAAGTTACCAAAGGATACTTCAAAATCAAATCCAGTGTCATCCCAAGCATCATCCCAAACAATCAGGTAGGTTTCACCTGCTTCTACGATGACATCAAGGTTGGAAGCCCAAAGGTCGCCACCTGCTTCGAATTCGCAAGCATCGTCGTTCTGACCTAATATCGCAGTTGCAAGTGGCTCGCCCCTACAAACATTATTAAATACGGTTAAACGAGTGTCCGCACCGCCAAGGCAAGAATTCACGTTCATCACCCCCGTTATGGGCGCAACGATAGAATACACTTGAATGTTTGTGGCATCGGTGAAGATGGATGCTCCACCGGTGAGGGTGGTAGCAGTGTAGGTACCTGCACCTGGCAATGCAATTTCGGCTTCAATGCCGTTGCCGATACCAGGATAGTTCGTCGGGAAGGTTGCCGATACAGTACCGCTTGCCAATTCCACTTTTATGGCATTGCAAACGTTGAGGCTGAGCATCACCGACGGGATGGTGATATTGCAATCAAAACCACCCATAACAATGGTTGAGTCAGGAATAGCTGGGTTGTTGTTGCAAATGATGACACCAATAGCCCCAGCATTTTGGGCATTGATGGCTTTTATTGCAAATCCACAAACACCCCTGTCAATCAGGGCGATCTTCCCGGCCATGTCATTGGTAATAGTACAACCGTTGGAAACACCTGTGCCGTCATCGGCAAGTACGAGGTCAGCAGCCTCCCCATTCAGCCAGCCACCAAAGGCAGCGTGCTTGGACAGGTAATCCCCTGCAATACTCGCAGGTGACGTAATGGTCACGTTCTGTGCGAACGCACCAAACGACATCCCAATCAGTAAAGCAAGGGCAGTCAGTTTTGATAAGTAGCTTTTCAACATAATTCAATTTTTAAGTTAAACAATAATTTATTCCAACGAACCTATCGGATTGCACCGAAGGCGAATTTGGCTAAGGATGGCCGACTACACAAATGAAAATGCGCACCAACGTGATCGCAACTTCGTGTTGGTTAAATCGCAAGGTTGGCGTCTAAAAACCGCATGGTGACAATATTGGACAGGCTTTTAGAAATACTGCCAATGGGACAAGAAGGCTTGAACGGATTTGAATGGAAACAGAATAGGTTAGGCGAGCCGTCTTTCGAGCAAATAATGGTGTGTAAAGTGTCCGTCATGTTGTTTCGAGTAGTGTAGATTGCCAATGTCGAGGCGCTAAAATAGGCAGGTTTTCCTAAAAGGGTAGTAAAATGGCAGTTAAAATTACAGTTGGGCTATTTTAGTTTTTACAACTTCATGGTTTTCAAAACTTTATAGGCTGTTTTTTTTAGGGAATTCCCGGTGTTGGCTATTGCCTCGGCAACCGTTTCACCCGAGGTTCGTAATGGGTAGGCACCCATCAAGCCCATTGCCTCCAATTCAGCCGCTGTTGCCGCTACTTCTCCCGCAAAGGCCATCACGGGCACCCTTGCCGCATTTGCTTTTTGGCAAACGGCGGCCACCAACTTGCCGTTCAGGGTCTGGCCGTCGAGCCTGCCTTCTCCGGTTATCACGAGCTCTGCCCATTCCAAAACCGCCTCAAAACCAACGAGTTGGAAAATCGTCAACGCACCGGGCAGGATTTCAGCTCCAAGAAAAGCCATCGCCCCAAAGCCAAGGCCACCCGCTGCGCCCACACCCGGCATGGCAGAAAAATCCTTGCCCAACGTATTGGCAACGACTTTGGAAAAATGCCGCAAACCGTCGTCAAGCTGTTCAATCGCCACAGCATTGGCCCCTTTTTGGCGACCGAAAACGTGGGCTGCCCCCTCTGGTCCAAACATAGGATTCTGCACGTCGCTCAACACTTTGAATTGGATTCCAGATGGAATGCCGACGGGATTTTTAGGTGGAAAAATGGAAAAGACCTTGGCCAAATTTTGGCCGATTGGAGCCAGCACAACACCGTTTTCATCCAAAAACTGCCAGCCCAAAGCCGCCGCCATGCCCATGCCCGCATCGTTGGTGGCACTGCCCCCGATGGTCAGGTAGATTTCCATTGCATCCCGCCGAATGGCAGACAATAGCATTTCGCCTGTTCCGTACGTGCTGGTTTTCAATGGGTTGCGCTCCTCCATACGCAGGAGTTGAAGCCCCGACGCCTGCGCCATTTCTACCACGGCTATTTTTCCTTGGGAAAAATACTGCGCCTCAACTGGTCGAAGAAGTGGGTCAGACGCTGCAATCGCAACCAGTTCCCCGCCCAAGTGCCAATGCAGCACCTCCGCCGTGCCCTCGCCGCCATCGGCCAACGGGAAAAGATGTACTTCCGCCGTCGGCAATGCCCGAAGTACGCCCTCCCGAATGGCCTCACAGACCTGAAGCGCTGGCAGTGCGTCTTTGAAAGAATCGGGTGCGATGAGGATATTCATGATTTGGTGAAAAGATTTGGAGGGACATGGTTTGTCAAAAGGTTTTTCGCCGCTCGTCCTAAAGGGCTTGGACGGGACGGCCTAAAGCCATTTTACCGGGGCATTAGTTAGATTGAGCCAAAGTGCAATTGGAAAACTCCCTTTTTCACGTCCTCAAAATAACGGTGCAGCGCAAAGCGAGACGATTCAAAGGCAATGTCTTCCCACGGGATTTCTTTCTCGGCAAACAACCTCACCTCCGTGCTTTCCTCCCCCACCCCGAACTTCCCATCCACCAGTTCCCCAACGAACTGGAGATAGACGTGCCAGTAGCTCGTGAAGGTAAAGACCGTCTGCAAGCCAAGCAGCCGCACCTTGGCCTCGGCTTCCTCCCAAACCTCCCGCATGGCTCCTTCCTCCACCGTTTCGCCGAGTTCGAGGAAGCCCGCTGGCACGTTCCAGTAGCCAGCCCTCGGCTCAATGGCCCGGCGACAGAGCAGTACCTTGCCCTCCCAAATCGGCAGGCAGCCCGCCACGATTTTTGGGTTTTGATAATGGACATCGCCGCAGTTGCCACAAACGATGCGGGGACGGTTGTCGCCCGTTGGCACTTGGTGCGAGAGGTTGGCGGAGCCACAATTGGAACAGTAGTTCATAAAAGTTTGACAGTTCGACAGTTTGCAGTTTGCAGTCAGTTGACAGTCTGATTAGTTCAGCAGTCAGTGCCGTGGTAGCAGTCAATGACTGCCAACTGCCAACTGTCGAACTGCCAACTCCAAATCAGCGGGTGAATCAATCGAGATGCTTTCAAATTCCGTCAAAGCCACGCCGATGGCGTAGCCGTTTTCCAGCCAGCGCAATTGTTCCAGCGACTCCGCAAGTTCGAGGCGGCTGGGGGGCAGTGCGGCCACTTCCAACAACACCTCCCGGCGGAAGGCATAGAGGCCGATATGCTTGTAAAATTCACCTTCGGCGAGCCACTGCTCCTGAGGCAAGTTCCGATGGAACGGCAATGGCCAACGACTGAAATAAATCGCCCGCTGGTCTTTGTCGAAAACGACCTTGACCATGTTCGGGTCGGCGAGGTTCATGTTGCTTTTGTGGTCTATTTTTTTGGCGAGCGTGACGATGGGGCAGTTTGCATTTTTTGTCAAAAAATTGAGCGCCAAGTCAATCTGGCCCGGCTGAATGAACGGCTCGTCGCCCTGCACGTTCACCACCCATTGGCAATCAGCGAATTCTGGGATGGCGGCCACTTCGGCGCATCGGTCAGTACCTGTTGGGTGTTGGTCGGAGGTCATGACCACGTTTCCGCCGAAGGCGACCACATGGTCGTAAATCCGTCGGTCGTCGGTGGCCACCACGACCAAGCTCAAAGCGGACTTGCACGCTTGCTCGAACACTCGCTGCACCATTGTTTTGCCCTGAATATCCACCAACGGCTTGCCGGGGAAGCGGGTGGAAGCAAACCGGGCAGGTATGATTCCGAGCGAATTAGTAATTTTGCCCATAAAATTGATATTGGAATAGTAGTACATTGAGCTATTGGACGATTGCCAACTGGCAAGGTTTGTGGATTTCTTGTGTTTTCAATATCCCAATCACTCAATTCCTTAAACACAAATAATGAGAAAACTTGTTTTGACCCTAATGGGCTTTGCCCTCAGCCTATCCGTTTTTGCCACAGGTGACAGCCTTAATTATCTCACGGCGAAAGATACGGTTTTCCTGAAAATGGATGAGTTTGGCTATGGTATTTTCAGCCACCAGTTCACCAGGGGGCAGACGATGTACTCCCTCGCCAAATTTTATGGCCTCAAGCTCGATGTGCTCTACAACTTCAATACCCACTTGCCCACCGATGGGACGGTGCAGCCGGGCATGGCCATCAACGTGCCGGTGCCCGACTCAGCCATTGTTGACTGGAAAATGGCGTGGCCACGCAAGGATTTTGTGCCAGTCTTCTACACCGTCAAACACGGCGACACCTTTTACAGGGTATCAAAAACCTATTTCGGCGTTGTGCCGGATACCCTCAAGCTGCGCAACCGACTGGCTAATACGACCCTTTACACTGGCCAACGGATCCAGATTGGGTGGCTCTCCACCAAGGGCATTCCAGAGGCGCTTCAAGCCGTGAACAGCAACTCGCTCGGACTGCGCATGCAATCTTTGCAACAGGCGTTCAACGGCGAAAAAACAGTGAAAGTGCCTCGCTTCCAGAACGGTGCGGCCTATTGGCAGCGGGAGAAAAAAGGTGCCGACGACTATTTTGCATTGCACCGAAACGCCCCAATCGGCTCCATTATCGAAATCTCCAATCCCCTCCGCAAAAGAACGGTGTACGCAAAGGTCATCGCCAAGATTCCCGACCAAGCCTATGGAGACGACATCGTGGTGGTGCTTTCCCCCTCTATTGCGAAGCTATTAGGAGCGAAAGACCCCAAGTTTTTTGTGGAACTGAAATATTTCGAGTTCGTCAAAGAATAAGTGCGGACAGTCCGTTCGGGGCAACCACCCTGTCAGGGTTTTGAACCCGAACAGGGTGGTTGGCCCGAACGGACTGCCTTCAACCTCTCAACATGGCCCACTACAATTTCAACAAAGACCTGCTGGACGGCAAGGCCGCCGAACTTGAAGTTGCACAACGCCTCATGGCACTTCTTGGCATCCCAGCCGAGGATATAGAACACTCATCTTCAAAGGGTTACGACCTAAAAATCATCTCCAAAGGCTGGACGTTTGAAGTGAAAAACGACTTAATGGCCCACCAAACGGGCAATGTCGCCATTGAGTACGAGTGCCGGGGTAAAGCCACCGCACTTGCCGTCACGACCGCCGAATTTTGGGTCTATAAATTCGCCGGACAGTTCTTTGCCTTCAAAACGGCGACCCTAAAGCGTAAACTTTTCGAGGAAAAACAGTTCTTCAAAGCCGTGACGGGCGGCGATGCGGGCAGCAACACGAAAATGTGGCTGGTGAAGGTGGCGGATTTCAAAAGCTGGGGGAAGGAGATATAGAATTGAAAATAGAGAATTGAAAATGGAGAATTGGGGGCCGTTTTCAATTTTCAATTCTCAATTATGAATTTTCAATTAATCACACCTGTGGCGGCAAGATGTTCTTGAAATGCCCGTTCAACTGCACTTTTTTGCGCAGCTCCTCCATTTCACGGGCGGTGGGCAGCAGTTGCTCCAAGTGGGCGAGCATGTACTGCTGGCGGCGGCTTTCTTCCGGCATACAAAGCAGCTCGTACTCTTGTTCCAATGAAAAACCGACGAGGTGTGCAATCTTGTAGGTGTTGAAATCGGGGGTATGTTCGGGCAGCGCCTTGTTGATGTTCATCACCCGGTAGAGTTCGGCCAGGTTTTCCAGGATTTTTTCGTTGATGAGGAATTCGCTCTCGGTATCGTGGGGCATGCGCAGTATCTCGGCCCCAGTGTAAAGGCGGTTTTCGACCTGTGGGTGAAACTCCAATACCTTGAAAAGCCCAAGCGCTCGGGTCTTGATGTCCATCTCGCCTTTGGGGTATCGCTTGTCAATAGAAATAAGTTCTATCTCCGTGCCGATTTCCTGCACTTTGTCCTCTATGTATGCGGCAATGCCAAAGGTCGTCCCCTTCGCTTCGCACTCGTTGACGAGCTGCTTGTACCTCGGCTCGAAAACGTGCAGGTTGAGCAGTTCGCCGGGAAAAGCGACGAGCCGAAGGGGGAACATTGGGAGGATGATGGTTTGCATCGGTTGATTTTTTTTTGCGGCAAATGTAGGAAAATGCAAGGTAGGGGTGCTTTCACATGAGGATTTGGGATTTGCTCGCAGAGAATCAAATGTCATTTGAAATCGGTCGGAATCTTTGCTAAATTTGAGCGTTCTTTAAAGAAAAAATGGAAAGATGATAGCAGAAAGAAAATTGGATTTGTTCCGGCTGATTGACAGCTTGCCGGAGGATTTGGTGGTAAAGCTTCAAGCGAAAGTGGTTGAGTTTGTTGCCAAGGAGAAAGCTGAGACGCCTAATGGGAAAAAATCAAAATCGCAGTATGAAAAAGACTTGGCGGAACTCAAAGCACTTGTAGCTAAAATCCCCCCACGTGAGGATTGGGATAGCTTCATCAAAGAGTTTGATGAGAGCCGCAAGGACCGGCCATTACCATTCCGTGACTAAACCCTTTCCGCCATGCGCCTTTTGGACAGCAATATTTTAATCTACGCATCAAAGATTGAATTCGAGGACATCCTCCTCCCTTTGGTCGTTGACCCCGAAAGCCTCGTTTCTGAAATTACGAGCCTTGAGTCACTTGGATACCGTGGGCTACATCCAATGGAGAAAGATTTTTTGGAAAAAGTTTTCAAAAAGAAATCTCCGCTATCCATCACGCAAGTTGTTATTGACAAAGCCATCGAACTCCGCCAACAGCGCAAAATGTCCGCTGGCGATGCCATCCATGGAGCGACCGCCATTCTCCACAATCTTGAACTGAACACCCGAAACGAAGCAGATTTTAATTGGATAAATGGGTTGAAAGTCGTTAACCCTATTCCGTAAAAATAAATTTAGCCATGAAAAAAGTAATCAACGTTGACAAAGAAATACTTGGTGGAACCCCTGTTTTCATGGGAACGAGAGTGCCTGTGAAAAACCTGTTTGACTACATCGAAGACGGGGAAACGATTGCCGAATTTTTGGAGGATTTTCCTTCTGTGAAAAAAGAGCAAGTCCAGCAGGTTTTGAAAATCTCCAATCAACTCCTCACCAGCCTAACCGAAGTCGCCCATGAAAATTTTGCTTGACGAATGTGTGACGAAAAAGCTGAAATTACTGCTTACAGCATTTGAAGTAAAAACAGTAGTTGAAATGGGCTTCAATGGCTATCATAACCTTGAAAATCAATTCAAATCCTGTTAATCCGTCTAATCTGTGTCCCTTCCACCCCAACCCACCGCAAAATCTAAAATCATTACCACCATGTTCCAAATCTTTCGAAAACATTTTCCAATCCTCCTCCTCCTTTCATTCCTTACCGTCGTCGGCTTCATGGCCTGCGGCAAAAAGGACGTACTTCGGGCCAAGGAAATCCCGGAATCCGTCAAAAGCTACATTTACGCCTATACGTCGGGCGTCATCTCCAAGGCTGACCCCGTCCGGGTGCGCTTTGCCGGGGCTGCTGTCACCGCCGACAAAGTGGGCACCGATGCCGACAATGTGCTCGATTTCTCGCCATCCGTGAGCGGCAACGCCATCTGGGAAGACGACCACACCGTGCGCTTCGACCCGGAGGACGGCTGGGAAAGCGGCACTTCCTACATCGCCAAGGTCTCACTCAGCAAGGTCTTCGACAACCTGCCCGAAGATGCCAAGAGCTTCGAGTTCGACTTCCTTGTGCGGGAGCAGAACCTCAACGTCGAGGTCTATGGCATTGAGGCCGAGGATGCCAGCGACCTGAAAAGCCAAGTGCTAAAAGGGGCCGTTTTCATTACTGACAATGCCAAAGCGGAGGACCTTGAAAAAGTGCTGTCCGCCACACAGGGCGACAAGGAACTGCCCATCACTTGGGAACATGACAATACCGGGCTAACGCACAATTTTACCATTGGCCAAATCGTGCGTGGCACAGGCGCCTCGGAGGTGAAAGTGGCCTGGAACGGCAAGCCCATCGGCCTCAAGACCAAGGAAGAAACCAAGGTCACCATACCCGCCCTCGGCGACTTCTCCGTCATGTCCGCACGAGTGGTACAGGCTGACAATCAGTACGTTGTGCTGCATTTCAGCGACCCGCTGCTGCCCAACCAAGACCTGAACGGCCTCATTGGCATAAAAGGCGAAGCGAAGGTGGCCAACGACTATGACTACTATGCCGAGCCAGTCAATACCACCTTGAACTACACCGTTGACGGCAACAAAATCTTCGTTTATCCAAGCCAACGCCTCGCCGGAAAAATAACCTTCGAGGTGCGCCCCGGCATCAAGAACATTGCGGAGCAGCGCATGGACAAGCCCACCATCTGGCAGGTGGACTTTGAGCCGGTGAAGCCGATGGTGCGGCTCGTCGGGCGGGGCGTCATCCTCCCCAGCAGCGAGTCGGGGCTGGTTTTGCCCTTTGAGGCGGTAAGCCTCAATGCCGTGGAAGTCGAGGTTTTCAAGATTTACGACAACAACATCTTGCAGTTCCTGCAAACCAACGAACTGGACGGCGGGGACACCTACGAACTGCAACGGGTGGGCCGGGTCATCCAGCGGCAGATGGTACCGCTCAAGGGCCTCAACCCGAAATCAAACACGGGCGCTTGGACTCGCTATGCCCTCGACCTGAACAAGCTCTTCACTGCCGACCCCAATGCCATCTATCAGGTACGCATCGGGTTTCGGCCAGAGTACGCCATTTTCAAGTGCAGCAACCGCAAGCAGGGCGACAACCTCAAGGAAATCAGCCAGCAGGGCAACACCGACGAAAACGGCGAAATCCGCTCGTTCTGGGGGGATTACTACGGCATGGACGGCTACTACGAAGGCTTCGAGTGGAACCAGCGCAACAACCCCTGCTACCCGGCCTACTACAATTACGAGCATTTTGCCCAAACCAACGTACTGGCCAGCGACCTCGGCATCACGGCCAAGGGCGGCACTGACAATTCCATGTTCGTGGCAGTGGCCGACCTGCGCACCACCAAAAGCGTGGGCGACGTGGAACTGGAGTTTTACGACTACCAGCAGCAGCTTATCGCCAGCGCAAAAACGAACGGCGACGGCATTGCGGAGCTGAAATTGGAGAAAAAGCCTTTCCTCATCATTGCGAAGAAGGAAAAAATGAAGGGCTACCTGAAAACGGGCGACGGTAACTCCCTCAGCCTCAGCCGCTTCGACGTAGCGGGCGAGGTGACCCAAAAAGGTTTGAAGGGCTTCCTCTACGGCGACCGTGGCGTTTGGCGGCCCGGCGACAGCCTCTTCCTCAACTTCATACTGGAGGACAAGGTCGGGTCCCTGCCCGACAACTACCCCATCGCCTTTGAACTGATGGACAGCCGTGGGCAAGTGCAGTATAAGACCGTGACCACCAAAAACACGCAGAACCTCTATGCACTGCCCGTGGCCACCAGCACCGATGCTCCCACTGGCAATTGGACGGCGACCGTGAAGGCTGGCGGCGCAGTTTTTACCAAAAACATAAAGGTGGAAACGGTGAAGCCCAACCGGCTCCGGATTGACCTTGATTTTGGGAAAAAAGAACTCAGCAGCCGGGACGAACCCGCCAAGGCCAAGCTGCAAGTGGATTGGCTGCACGGCGCTGTGGGGAAAAACCTTAGGGCCGTGGTGGAAGCCGAGGTGAGCCAGGTAAAAACGGATTTTCCAAAATTCAAGGACTATGCCTTCGACGACCCGGCACGAACCATGTACTCCTCCGAGCCAGTCGTGATTTACGATGGCACGACGAACAGCGAGGGAACAGCCAATTTCAACGCAAAAATTTACGCCAACAACAAAACTGCCCCTGGCAAGCTGAACGTAAACCTGCGGGCAAGGGCTTTTGAAAAAGGCGGCGATTTCAGCATTTACAATACCAAAATCCCGTACTCGCCCTACCCTACCTACGCTGGCGTGTTGATGCCCAAAAACGATTCTGGGGAGAGCCGGGTGGATGTCGGCAAGGACGGCACGGTGAAGGTCGTGGCCGTGGACGAAAGCGGCAACCCGATGAAAGGCCGCAACCTTTCCGTCGGCCTGTACCGGGTCGAGTGGCGCTGGTGGTGGGACCAAGGCGACGACTATGTTTCGCAGTTCAACTCCGCCAACCACATCAATGCCATCAGCTCCGAGGGCGTGGTGACGAACGCCAGCGGCCAAGCCAACTACAACGTGAACGTAACTACTTGGGGCCGCTACCTCGTGCGGGTCTGCGACACCGAGAGCGGCCATTGCACGGGCGACTATTTCTACGCTGGCTACCCTTGGTACGGCGACGAAGGCGGCTCCATCGCCGCCCGCCAAGAAGCTGCGATGATGACTTTCACCGCCACCAAGGAGAAATACAAAGTGGATGAAGATATCGAAATCACCGTTCCCGCAGGGGAAAAAGGCCGGGTGCTCATCACGCTGGAGACTGGCACGAAGGTCATCAAGAGCATGTGGAAGGACGCCAAGCAGGGCGAGAACAAGTTCAAGTTCGAGGCCACGGCGGAAATGTCGCCGACGGTGTACGCCCATGTGAGCCTGCTGCAACCGCACGGACAGGCGAAAAACGACCTGCCCATCCGCATGTACGGCGTGTTGGCGGTGGACGTGGAAGACCCCAAGACTTTGTTGAAACCTACCATCAAAATGGCCGCCGAACTGAAGCCGGAGCAGGAGTTCACGGTGGAAGTGAGCGAGGAAAACGGCGAGGACATGGCCTATACCATCGCCGTGGTGGACGAGGGATTGCTCGGCCTAACCAATTTCAAGACGCCCGACCCACACGGCGCACTCTACGCCCGTGAAGCATTGGGTGTAAAAACCTGGGACCTCTACGACTATGTGCTGGGCGCTTACGGCGGCGAGTTGGAGCGCATCCTTGCCATCGGTGGTGACGGTGAAATCAACGCCCCCTCGGAGCGGAAGAACGCCAACCGCTTCAAGCCCGTGGTGCTGCACGCCGGGCCGTTCAACTACACGGGCGGCAAAAAAACGCACAAGTTCAAGATGCCCAATTATATCGGCTCGGTGCGGGTGATGCTCGTGGCCGCCAATGCCGATGCTGCCTACGGCAATGCGGAGAAAATCGTTCCCGTGAAAAAGCCGCTGATGGCGCTGGCCACCCTGCCCCGTGTGCTCGGCCCCGGCGAGACGCTAAAACTGCCCGTCAGCATTTTTGCGATGGAAGCCAAGGTGAAAACCGTGGACGTGAGCATCGCTGAAACGACTGGCTTGGTGAACGTGGTGGGCGGCGCTACCCGCCAAATGAGCTTCGCAAAACCGGGCGAAGACATGACCAGTTTCGACCTGAAAGTGGGCGAACGGACGGGCATTGCGAAGTTCAAAATCACGGCCAAGGGCGGTGGCGAAACGGCCACGCAGGAAATAGAACTCGACGTGCGCAACCCGAACCCCTACGTGACCCGTGTGGCGGAGGGCCTCTTGCAAGCCAACGGCAGTTGGAGCCAAACCTACAAGGCATTCGGGACACCCGGCACGAACACGGGCATACTCGAAGTATCGGCGATACCGCCGCTCAAGCTCGGCGAGCGCCTGAAATACCTGCTGCAATACCCGCATGGTTGCATCGAGCAGACGACCTCGGCGGCCTTCCCGCAACTATACGTGGACAAGCTGACCAAGCTCGACGCCAAGCAAAAAGCCGAGGTGACCGCCAATGTGAGCGCCGCCATTGACCGCCTGAAAAACTTCCAACTGCCAAGCGGTGCCTTCACCTACTGGCCCGGCGGCGACTACGACACTTGGGGTACGAACTACGCCGGACACTTCCTGCTGGAAGCCAAGGCGCTCGGCTACAAAGTGCCCGATGCGATGATTGACCGCTTCGTGAAGTTCCAGACCACCGAGGCCAAGCGCTGGAACCCTGACAATCGGGGCGAGCAGTACAGTTGGATAGAACTTGACCAGAGCTACCGCCTCTACACGCTGGCCTTGGCGAAGAAACCCGAAACGGGCGCCATGAACCGGATGCGGGAACTCAAGAACCTCAGCCCCGAAAGCCGCTGGCGCCTCGCCGCTGCCTACGCCCTGAACGGCAAGCAGGAAATCGGCAAGGAAATCGCCAAGGCACTGCCGACGACGGGCAAGGTGTACAGCTACTGGGGCCACAGCTACGGCTCGCAACTGCGGGACGAGGCCATGATTCTGGAAACGCAGGTGCTACTCGGCGACATGACCGCCGCTGCCGCCAACCTCCGCCACGTGGCCGAAAGCCTCAGCGAAGAATCTTGGTACTCCACGCAGACGACCGCCTACGCACTGCTGGCCATCGGCAAATTCGCTGGCAAATCCAAAGTGAGCGACGAGTTCAAGTTCAGCTACGACCTCGGCGACGGCAAGGTGGTGAACGCTGGCAGCAACACGCCCGTGTTCCAAATCAGCGTACCGCTGAACGGCACGGAGAAGGCCCTGACGGTGAAAAACAGCGGCGCAGGCATCCTCTATGCCCGCCTCATCAGCACGGGGCAGCCGCTGGTGGGCGATGCCACGGCCACCGCCAACAACCTGAAAATAGAGGTGAACTACACCACGCCCAGCGGCCAGAAGCTGAACCCGGCGGCCATCCCGCAGGGCACGGACTTCATCGCAGAGGTGGTGGTGACGCACCCCGGCACCCGTGCCATGAACTTCGAGGAAATGGCGCTGACACAGATTTTCCCCTCCGGCTGGGAAATCATCAATGCCCGCCTGCACAACTTTGCCGAGTTCAGCAATACCAACGTGCCGGAATACCAGGACATCCGTGACGACCGGGTGCTGACTTATTTCGACATCCCCCGCAGCGCCCGCCAAGTGTACCGGGTGCGCCTGACTGCCGCCTACCAAGGCCGCTACTACCTGCCCACCACGGGCTGCGAGGCGATGTATGATAATACGATTTCGGCGAGCAAGGCGGGGATGTGGGTGGAGGTGGTGGCCTCGGAGAAGGCGATTTGATTGGGGATTTTGGATTGACGATTTAGGATTGGGGAGTCAGGCGGGAATCTTGGGGTTTCTGCCTGACTTTTTGATTTTTTGTAACACATTTGCAGTATGTCCGTAATTCTTCTCAAATACCGCTTAGCTTAACATTTGAAACATACAATATGAAAGTGCTTATTATCATTCTTTCTGTTATTTTGTACTGTGCTGGCTTTATTCTCGTAATTCAATTTGCAAAGTGGGCAATTGGAAAATTGGTGAATTTTTTTGACGAGCGCAAGAGGAATAAATCTCCTTTTCTTATAATCAAACGGAAACTTGAAGACGATTTAAGGCAAGCAAATTTTTCAGGTGATTGGAGAAAAAGACAGGACATTAACCTTAAACTACTTTGGTTGAAGACCTATTATGATATTAAAAGCGAGATGTTATCAAATTCAAATCAGGATTATGACGAAACTGCTTTAATTGCAAAATTCAGAGAGAACGATTTTAAGTTTCCTATCAAATGGGAACTTGATGACTTTTACTGCTTTCCATTTTCGCAAGAAATAGTAGGAGCCTACGGGAAAGTTTTAGCCGAAAATGCTTACAAGGGAGCGTTTAAGCCAAATAATATCTTACCTGTTCCCAAGGAGTTTATTATAAAAGCTATTCATTACACCTTTGACTACATAGGCCAAAAGGAATCAATGTATCATGTTTCTGATAAAGACAAACTTGCCGAAAATTTATCTTCTATTCATATCTTCCTTTTAAAGTCATTCATTGATACAGGAGATGATGATTTACCTACTGAGAGTCTTGAAAATTATAAAGCAGGCAAAGAATATAGGGATGGGCAAATTAAATATGATGCAGTGACAGAACTAAAATTGATTGATTGGAGAAGCGAAGCTGAATGGATTGCAAGGGGTATCCAATACGCAGAAAAAGAACAATTTGATTTAGCTTTTGCTTGTTATGACCAAGCAAAAAAAGTTGCCCCAGGCAGTAAGGATTTAAAAACTATGCTTGCCATTACCTACTTAACAATTGGTGAAAGACAATTCGACAAAGGGGAAAAGCAACTTGCATTAGAAAATATTAAAAAATCTGCTGAATTAAAAAACGAGGAAGCAATAAAGTGGTTGGCAGAACATCAACACTTAAACAATGTCACGACCACCAACTTAACAGCCTCTTCTGATTTATCTTCAAATCGTCCTTGGAGACCTGAAAATCAATATGATTTTCATTTTAATAAAATGCTAAATAGAATAAAAGAGAGCCGACCTAATCTATTTGGTGGAAGGGTGTCGACCGAAAACCCCTTTCGACAAGAAGATTTTATCGACCACATTGACATTTGGTGGTCAGGAGCAGGAGGCATTCTTAGTTTCAAACAAAATTCAAATATGTCAGATGCAATTAAAGAGGAGGTGATGGAAGCATTTTCAGCCAGCTATCCACCCCCTGACCCCGTTGTCGCAAGTGTGTTTTAGCAGCCAAAAACTTAAGCTGGACAGAATATTTCAAATTGCAGCAGAAATGAACGTTGCTATGTTCCAATACCGAACTACGTTCTAAGTGCACCATTAATAACCATTGCTTTAATTAAAAGAAACGGCATGAAAAGATTAATTAAAAACATTCCATTCTATGTAAAGTTTGTCTTCAATTGTGAAGAACCCGAAAGATGTTATTCAACCACTGACGTAGAAGCTCTAATGAAAATAGAAAGCGCATTTCTTCCGGGCCTTCCATTGTCGGCTGTTCGAGTAGGAGACAAGCTTGTTTTCAAATCGGACTCAGACTATCCAGAGACCTACGAGGTAACAGGGGTAGATGTCCATGATATTCAGGATGACTTTAGGAGAAAGGGGTCAAACTCCAGAGATTGCATTGGATATTTTGGTGAAAAAAAGGAAGCCTTGCTGTCTATTTATGTTACTATGGTTCTGGTTTAACCCGCTGGCGCAGGGTCTTCCCTGCTGGCACTGCCCCGCTGGCGCAGGGTCTTCCCCCGCTGGCGCACCCCCGCTGGCGCAGGGTGTTCCCCCTCGCAGACGCTGGTTCAAGTCTCCTGACTTGAACTTGGTATCAGCACGTCTCCGACGTGTGTACCTGCTGGCACTGCCGCTGGGCTATTCATCAAGGGTGGGTGGTGGTGGGGAGTGGGGGCAGCCCCTGCTCGTGGCGCAGCCCCTGACCCTGCTGGCACTGCCGCTGGGCTTTTCAGCAAGGGCGGGTGGTGGTGTGGCGGGGGCAACCCCTGACCCCTAAAGGGGAACCACGAACGCACAATTTTAGGTACTTCAGACGATGGGATTCATTGCCTGACTTTTTATTTTGAGGGAAATGCGATGTTGACTATCTTGCATCAGGTTTTAGCGCACAACGTTCACATACTATCCGAAAACTCAAACGATGACCGACAAACAAATCGAACAACGCTGGAAATTGTTGGAAGACCAGTTGACCTTGGGGGTTTGGTATGAAAAGGAGTTCAGGGAGAAATTGGGAAACAAAGGCTACCAAGATTTCATTGACAACATTTTCGACGAGATGATTTTCTTGAGAAAACAAAAAGAGAAATAAGCCATGCTAACGAATAGAGAAGCATTTCTGCAAAAATACTTTGCCGAATCCAAGCGGGAGAAGCAACTTTCCATGATGAAAGATTATATGCTTTCGTTGCCACCCGAAGAATTGACGGAGTTCGTGAAGGAACCTATTCGGTTCTTGGGCGAAGCGTTGGAGAGCAAAGAGGTTAGCGAGGAAAGCAAAGCTAGAATCTTTGAAAAGCTGGACGAGTTGACGTTCCTGCTGAGTGGGAAGGCAGTAGCCTCAACTTGAATCAGTTACACAAGCCTGTTTCAGCAGCCCAAAGCTGCCGTCGTGCTTGCGGGTTTCCTGCTGGCACTGCCGCTGGGCTTTCCATCAGGGGGGGGTGGTGGTGGGGCAGCCCCAAGGAACGCCGTTCTTATAGGTCTTGGCAACACCGCTTTTCCCACCAACATTTCAATTTCCAAACTTCAGCACCGCCAAACCCCGTTTTTAACTACTCCGAAGGCATTCAGCACGTGCGGAACGCCATTCCAAACGCTCAGAATGGCGTTCCGAATCGGCAAACTGCCATTCCAAACGCTTAGAATGGCAGTTTACTTATGCGGAATGCCTCTGTAGCGGTTTCAAAAGCATTTTAGCCGTTGGCGTTGTAGCGGGAGTTACCCAAAATAATCAAAATTCCTCGGCTCTCCCGATAGCTCCCGTCCTTTCAGCACTTCTTCCAAGAGCTTCACTCTAAGCCCATAGTCGTCCTGTTTTGAGAGGTCAAAATCGGCCTCGGCGATTCGCTTGCGAACATACGCTTCGGGGTCGTTGCCGAATGGCCGGATGTACTGTCGCCAGACACGGGGCAGGGCCTCTGCTATTTTGGCGTTGCGGTAGCTTTTTATGGTAAGCCGCAACGACTCCCGCCAATCGTGGTGCGGGACAAAGGGAATGGTTTCGGGGATGGCCTTAAGATAATCATACAGTCCATCCAGTTCTGAGTGATCGCTCCTGTGCCTGCATTTTTTTACATGCGAAATGATGACCTCCGCCAATTCTGGGGTTTCAAAGCACAGCGCAAAATCAATTTCCGCTTCATGGTCTGGATAGGGTTTATCCATCTCTGGGTTTGGGACGTAGGGAATGGGATTGGGATGTGCATGTTCCCAGCCGATTTTAGCATATTCCATTTCTTTATCACCCCTTGTATTTGGCAACCTGATAAGGTAGCCCGTGCCCCGCATACTGTCGTAGAATTCATACCAACTGGGGGTTATGCCGAACTCACCTGTTTCAAACTCTTCTTTTATATCATCGTATTCCTGCCAATAATACATATCGTGCATATCCAGGTCTTCTGAATGGCTGCTCTGGAGGTATTGCATGAAAAGCTCAACTTCGTCCAAGGTCACGGGCGACAGGAAGGGGCATTCCATGAGCAACTTTCGTCCAATGAGTTCAAAATCGTAGGTAATTTTCACAAAAGGCAGTTCGATGCTGCCCGCCCGCCATTCGCATTGCAGGTTGAACAATTTTTTTTGTTGGATGGCTTCCAAGGCGTATCGGGCCAAGGTATTGAACTCTTTGTTGGCTGGCTTGAAGTCATCAATGTATAAATCGGGATATAGCAGCGCACTGTGCTTGGAAAAAGCATATTGCTTAATAAAGGAGTCCCAAGCGTAATTTCGGTATTGTGCGAACCAGGTCTTGGTCTTCTTATCGTTTTCAAGTTGTTGACGAAGTTGCGCTTCGATGGTTTTTTGGTCTGGCAGTGTAGAAGCTGGTGTTGATTTGGCCATAATATGCGCTTTTTTTGGTGAATAAACAGTCAATGGTTTTGAGGTGACAATGTATGAATTTGATTGATATTCAACAAAAAAAAACCATTTGTCGCAAATATTTTTTAGCAGCTCTGAAGCGCCGACGTTCTTGCAGGTATGCAGGTAGGGCGAGGGGTGCGTTTCCACTGGATGTGATTGGCGGCACTGTCCATTGTTTTCACCGCAAGGCCATCACTGGTTCATTGGGTGTTTCGGGTTGGCAAGCAGTTGTGGTGGTTTCAGTAAAGGCAAGACATCCATTTCTTTCATGGAACACCTTACCCTCCTCGTCGCCCTTTGCACAAAACCTTATGATGTCCAGTAGCTAACATTTCCAAAACCGAGGGAAGTTAAAATTAATGTAAGGTGGCATCTCCAGATATCGCACAAAAAAAAACAGCCACAATGTGCATTGTGACTGTTCTTAATGGTTTTGAGAAATAGCATTTAAAAAAACCTGACGGTTTACTATCATGTCATTTGGGCGATCTTCCTTAAATAAGCCCGCTTCCCGATTTTAGTTTTGGTTTATGTAACCGTCCCGACGATTTTGTGTCAGGTTGTCGTTGTCGTTGTCGTAAGCAGGTATGAGTCTTTCTGCCGTGGCGAGGGATTCCCTTATTTGGTCACGTTGCTTCAGCACGGTTTGGTAGGCGATGCTGGTGGAATCCAGCTCTTCCAGAGCTTCGTTGTAGTTTTCCAGCGCATTCGATTCGCCACGCCTTACTTCTTCGAGGATGTTTTTCTCCTCGTTGGAAGCCACTGAAGATTTCAAATCCATCCACATCCGGTGGAGTTTGGCGGCAAAGGTATCGCCCTTTTCAATCTCACCGCCGAGGCTGGTAACCAAGCTCTTCAACTCATTGCCAAAGAGGCTTCTCTGGGTGGAGTATTTCCGGAACAACTCTTTCAGGTGTGGGGCATCCACATCTTCAGCTGCTTCCCGAAAACCCTTTTCAGCGTCATTACTCTTGCTCAGCAGGTCGTTCAGTACATCGATTTGATCTCGTCTGTCCATTTTAAAAGATTTTGATGGTTAAAAAAATAGGAATGAACTCGGTTTTTTTGGGGTGAATTCTACTCCACTGTTTTTATCGGAGGTATGACTAAAACGGAAGTATATTGGTGTTGTTCAAACGCCTTTCAAAAAGTTCCGATTTTGCTTTACAGCCGAATGGTAATTTCGTGGATTATTTACAAAACCAAATGTGGCAAGTAAGTTTCAGCAGCCCCATAGTGAGGTGGCCTTGCAGGTTGGCGCAGTGTGCTTTTTAATGTTTTGTTCGTGGATTTTACCCTCAACCGCCAGCATTACCTCTGGCCCCTCAATAATCAAAATCCATTGGCTCGCCCATCAGTTCACGGCCTTTTAGTACAAAATCCAACAACATTTTGCGAATCCCAACATCGTCCATTGCGGAAAGGTCAAAATCCGCTGAGGCGATGCGCTTGCGGACATAAGCATCGGGGTCGTTGCCGAATTTCTTGCTGTAATGCCGCCATACACGGGGCAGGGCCTCTGCTGTTTTGAAGTTGCGATAGCTTTGTACGGTGAGCCGGAGTGATTCCCGCCAATCGTTGTGGGGCACGAATGGAATCGTTTCTGGAATCGTTTTGAGGTATTCGTAGTCCTCGTCAAGCACTTCATGATTGCTATTGTGCTTGTAGGTTTTTATATGCGAAATGATAATTTCTGCTATTTCCTGCGTTTCAAAGCACCTTGCAAAGTCCATTTTGGCCTCATAGCTTGGATAAGGTTTGTCCATCTCTGGGTTTGGCACGTATGGAGGGGCGCTGGCGCGCTTAAGTTCCCTTGCCTTTTCCATATATGCGTCTTCCTTTATTCCCCTGACATTGGGCAGCCTCAGCAGGTAGCCAGTGCCCCGCCTACTGTCATAAAACTCGTACCAACTGGGGGTTATACTGAATTCACCCGTCTCGTCTTCTTCCTTCATGTCTTCGTATTCCTGCCAATGGTACATGTCGCACAAGTTCAAGTCATCCGAATCGCTGCTTTCGAGGTACTGGATAAAAAGCTCCACTTCGTCCCAAGACACAGGCGGCAGGAAGGGGCATTCCATTATTTGGTTTCTTCCAATGATTTCAAAATCGTAGGAGATTTGGACAAACGGCAATTGGACACTTTCAGCCCGCCACTGGCACTGAAGGTTGAACAGCTTTTTCTGCTGGATAGCCTCCAGTGCTTGCCGGGCAAGTTGGTTGAATTCTTTGTTGGCAGGCTTAAAGTCGTTGATAAACAATTTGGGATGTTGCAGCGCAAGGCTTTTGGTGTGCGAATATTGCTTAATAAAGTCGTCCCAAGTATGCTTGTTGTATTTTTCGAACCATGTTTTCATGGTGGCGTCCGTTTGCAGTTGTTGCTGCAATTGCTCGGCGAGGGTCTTGGCGTCGGGCACTTTCGATGAGGATTTCGGTTTTGCCATGATAGGTGGATTTATATTTTAAACAGTTTTATTGCTTAACGGTAATGTGTGCTACACCGGCAGCAGCCGAAACGACCGACGATGCTCCCCCGTAGGCCCATGCTGCCCGATAGCCGCACGGTGTTCCAACGTGGGGTAACCTTTGTTGCGTTCCCAGCCATATTGCGGGTAATTTTTGGCGAGCAGTTCCATGTGTTCGTCCCGATAGGTCTTCGCCAACACGGAGGCGGCGGCTATGCTGAGGAAGCGCTCGTCGCCCTTCACCATGCAGTGGTGCGGGATGTCGGGGTATGGACGGAAGCGGTTGCCGTCAATGAGCAGTGAGGTTGGCTTCGTGTTCAGCTTCGCAATGGCCCGGTGCATCCCCTCCACCGAGGCCCAGAGGATGTTGAGCTGGTCAATTTCCACCGGGGAAAGGCTCACCACGGCATACGAAATCGCCGCCCGTTCGATGATGGGCCGCAGCTCACAGCGTTGGTTTTCGGTGAGTTGCTTCGAGTCGTTGAGGAAGGGGTGGACAAAGTCCTTGGGCAAGATAACGGCTGCCGCAAACACTGGACCTGCGAGGCAACCCCGGCCTGCTTCGTCGCAGCCGGCTTCGGTTTCGTATTCGTTGAAAAAGGGAAGTAACATGCAAACACTGTCATTAATAAAAACGGAGCAAATATAGGGCTTCCTTTTATAGGCAGTATCCCAAGCCCCATCCAGTTCCCAATCTCCCCATTATAAAGATTTGTTTTTGCAAACCCAATTTTAATCCTTTCTCCTACCTTTGGCATTTCACTTCTAACCGAGACATTCACCATCAAAAATTTCAACAAAATGAAAGATTCAAGAAGAAACTTCCTCAAACACGCTGGCATGTCGCTCGGTGCGCTCTGGCTGGCTGGCTGCGGCCCCAATGACGGCAAATCCGCCGGGGCAACAGGCGAACAAGCAGACTCCACCGCTGTGGCAGGTGCCGCCAAACCGCTTTTTTTCAAGATTTCGCTGGCGCAATGGTCGTTGCACAAGACCATTTTTGACCAAAAGGCGCTTGACAACCTCGACTTCGCTGCCACTGCCCGCAATAAGTTCGGCATAGAAGGTATCGAGTACGTCAACCAGATGTTTGCCGACAAGGCAAAGGACGCAGCATACTTAGCCGAACTGAACAAGCGGGCTGCCGATAATGGCGTGACTCAATTGCTTATTATGGTGGACGGCGAGGGGGGCATGGCCGAAACGGACAAGAAGAAACTCAACGAAGCCATCGAAAACCACAAAAAATGGGTGGATGCCGCTGCCACGCTCGGCTGCCACAGCATCCGGGTGAACGCATTCAGCAGCAACCCCAGCGCCGAGGAGGCAGCAAAAGCCGCCGTCGAGGGGCTTGGCAAATTGGGCGAGTACGGCGCAAAGGCAGGCATCAACGTCATTGTGGAAAACCACGGGGGCTTCTCCTCCAATGGCGCTTGGCTCGCTGGCGTAATGAAGCAAATCAACAAGCCCAATGTGGGCTGCCTGCCTGACTTCGGCAATTTCTGCGTGAAGCGGGAAAACAAGGAAGGAGACCCCTGGAACGGCAAGTGCATTGAGGAGTACGACCGCTACCTTGGTGTGGCCGAAATGATGCCGTTCGCCAAGGGCGTTAGTGCCAAGTCCAATGAGTTCGACGCCGAGGGCAACTGCATCGAGACCGACTACCGCAAGATGCTCAAAGTGGTGAAGGACGCCGGGTACACCGGCTTCATCGGCATTGAGTTCGAAGGCACCAAGCCAGAAGAAGAGGGCATTCGGCTCACCAAAGCACTACTGGAAAGGGTTGGAGCAGAATTGAGTTAAATCTGGAAATTGGTTGAATTGGGCAGCCATCTACCCAATTCAACCGCTTCAACTACTTCAACCAATTCCCTACCTCATCCTGCTGTCAATCTCTCGCAAAATATGGTACACCGCCGGGCAAACCGACGCATTTGGGAGGTGCAGCCGCATGTTTTTTGAGAAGTCCAAATAGTTGGTATGCGGGTATTGCCGACAAGCACGGGGACGGATTTCGTAAATCGAGCACTTGTTGTCAACTTCCAAAAATGGGCACGGTGTAGCATTCATCACCGTGTCGCCGTCCTCGTCCACAGTCAGGTACTTGCGCTCAAATTCGGTGGGTGTCATGCCAAAATCCTTGGCTATACGGGTCACATCGGTCTTGGTGACGATGGGCGGTATGCCCGTGCAGCAGCCAGCACAATCGAGGCAGTCAATTTTTTTGAAAACAGCATCATGCACCTCATCGGCGAGCTGGTCAAGTTGCTTTCCAGCCTTGCGCTTCAAGCGTTTGACAATCTCGGCATTTTCTGTCGAGGCAATGTCCTTTTTGCGCTTCCAATCTTCGATGAGTGCGTTTGGCATTCCGCAAAAGTAACTATGAAATCCTTCCCGAAGTGTTCCCGCAAAGGGCTTGCAACCTACTTTTTTATAAAATACCCAGGGTGCAGCCCGCACTCCGTCCGACTTTGCCCTTTAAAACGGCCTTCCCTACCCTCTCCCATTTTCGTACAGTGCACGCATCCGATTGACCCATAGCCCTTTCCCTCCAGCGGATGGCTGGGTAGGTTGTGCAAGGAAAAATGGTAGAGCAGTTCCCCCTCGTCTATGTCAATCAGTGGGTGAAATTTCAAGATGTCGCCCTGCCGCTCGAACACCCGCAGGTGCGACCGGAAATCGGTCTGGTAAGCCATCAGCCCAGAAATCCAGACTTTATGGGCTGCCTTCACGGCCTCCAATGGCACCACTTTGTTGATGGAACAGCACATGCGAGGATGCTCCACCCACCATTGTTCGTCGGTGGTCAAGGCATTTTGCAACGGGTCAGGTAGCACATTGACCACATCCAGCCCGAAAAGCGCCGTCAGTTGGTCCTTGTAGGCCAGCGTCTCTGGGAAGTGGTAGGTGGTATCTATGAAATGCACCCGCTGTTTGGGATGGATTTCGTTCAGCCAATAGAGCAGAAAAGCAGAACTGGTGCCGAACGACGAGGTCAGCAGCACGTCTTCTTCCCGAAAATATTTGTACAAAAGCCGAATACGCTCTTGGTACGACAGCGGTGTAAAAACGTCGTTTAGTAGCTCTACACTGATGTCTTGCCACTGCGCCGTTTGGGTTGCTGGGGCAATATTTGATGCTTCAAACTCCAATGTCATAGTCTAAGAATGAGGTGAAAAAATGAAATCTTGGGTCAATTGGCCTAATGGCAAAATCAATTTTTCTGGGCCACCAACAAGGCGGTCAGGTCATTGAGATGGTCAACTTTTTCCTGAAAGTCGCCGGTCAGCCTTTTTCTTAGCGAATGGAGATTTTTTAAAAGGTTGGGCGTATTGTCTGGTAGGGCTTCCTCCAAAATTTGCCGGAGGCGCTTGGCAAAAGTAGGAGATTTCCCGTTTGTGGAAATGGCAATTTTCAAATCGCCCTTCGTCACCACCCCTCCGAGGTAGAAGTCGCAGAGGTCGGGCGTGTCGGCCACATTCACCAGAGCACCCCACGATTTTGCAGCTTCCCGCACTTGCTCATTCAGCGGCCTGTTGTTCGTGGCGGCGATAACCAATTGAAAACCAACGACATCCGTCGGCTCAAAGTCCCGTGGGCGAAACGTCACCTTGTGGCCGGGATGCGTCCGAAGCAGCTCGAATATCTTGGGGGAAATCCACGGTGACACCACTGTTACGTTGGCGTCGGGGCTGCTTTTTAGAATAAAAAAAAGTTTTTCGTGTGCTACCTCGCCAGCACCTATTATTAATAGGTCAAGCTCATGCAGCTTCAGGAAAACTGGATACAATGGGTTGGATGTGGGTTGAGTAATCATTGTTGAATTGTTGAATTGTTGAAATTGTTGAATTGTTGGATTGCTATTTCAGAAAGGCTGGAAGACTCGTGCAGCCCTACCACCTCACCGATGACGATGATGCCCGGTGTACTAATGCCCTGCTGCTCGGCGAGGTCGGCGATATTGGCCACCGTGCCTACCACAGTGCGCTCCAAGGCCGTGCTGCCGTGCTGGATGACCATCGCCGGGAGACCAGACCTGCCCGCTTCCGCCAGCACCTGGGCGATTTGGCGGAGCTTTTGAACCCCCATTAGAATCACCAGCGTGGCACTGGATTGGGCGGCAAGCCGCAGGTCGTCGCTCAGTCGGTCGTCTTTGGTAGTTCCGGTCAGCACCCAAAAGCTCTCGCTGGCCCCCCGATGGGTGAGCGGAACGCCTTGTAGGGCAGGCAGTGCAATGGCACTCGAAATGCCCGGCACCACCGCCACCTCGATGCCCATGTTGCGGGCGTGTTCCACCTCCTCATAGCCCCTCCCAAACACAAAGGGGTCGCCGCCCTTGAGCCGCACAGCATGGCCATATTGCAAAGCACTTTGCACCAACAGTTCGTTGATTTCCTCCTGCCGCAGCGAGTGTTTGCCCGCACGTTTGCCCACGTAGATTTTCAGGGATTCGGCTGGCGCAAAATCAAGGAGTTCGTTGCTTGCAAGGGCATCGTACAAAACCACATCGGCCTGCCGCAAGGCCCGAATGCCTTTCAGCGTGATGAGTTCCGGGTCGCCGGGACCAGCCCCGATTAGCGTAATTTTCGGTGTTTTTTTCATTGAATGGAAGATTTTTCGCCAGTGTTGGCACTTTTAAAAAAATGTCAGCAATGGCTGGTATTTTTAAGCACGATAGTTTTCAAGCACTTGTTTGTCAGCCAATTGTGACTCCCGCAAGTGGATGACTTTTTGGAGAAAAGCCGTCGTTTTGTTCAGATAGCCTTCAGCAAAATCGGCCCGTGGCTCATGCTGGTTGACCTCCAACACATGCTCCACAAAGTCGGTGCCTCCGTTTTCGAGGAAAAAATCCCCGACAGCCACATAGTGCTTTTGGAAGTCTTCAAGGATGCCGATTTGGGTATTGCAGCGAACATCACGGGCAAGCAATGCCGCCTTCGCCCCAATGACGAAGGCTGTGTAGGCGCTGTAAATCGCCTCTGCAAACGCTGATTTGGACAAGTAGCCCTCCGCCGAGCGCAACTTCTTTTGGGCGTCGCCAATGATAGCGCCCACCACATCAAAAGCGACCCCGGCACACTCCCCTACCCCGATGCTTTGGACGTACTCCTGCGACTGCTCCCAATCGAAGACCTCTCCTTCCTTCAAAGCCGTGAGGTCGGCCAATGGCTTCAATAGGTCATAGAAGTAGCGACCGCCCTTTTGCCTAAAATATTGGTTAAAGTATTGATTGTCAGCATTTTGCCCATAATCATCGAGCAAGAGGCGCACTGCGGAGGGTATGCGCCGGGTGGGTAGTTTGATGATTTTTTCGGCCAATTGGCCAGTCCCATCAGGGTCAACGCCGCCGCCCAACACGACCTGCATGGCTGGCACGACGAGGTTTTCCCGCTTCAGTGAGCTGCCATGAAAGCCGATGCTGGCGGCAATATGCTGACCGCAGGAGTTCATGCAGCCGCTTATTTTTATCTTCAAATTGGTTTCTTCGAGCAAATGTGGGTACTCCTCCCGCACCAAATTTTCGAGCTGCCGGGCGAGGCCGGTACTGCTCGTCACGCCAAGTGCGCAGGTATCGGTGCCGGGGCAGGCCGTGATGTCGGCGGTAGAGTCGAAGCCGGGGTCGGCAAGGCCGAGGGCTTCGAGACCGTTGAAAAGCGGTGGCAGGGCCTCCGCCCGAACGAAGCGGAGCAGCAGCCCCTGATTCATGGTGATGCGCACATCGTCCGCTGCGAATTTTCTCACCAAATCCGAGAGCTTCCGGGCCTCGTCGGCAGTCAGGTTACCGAGCCGCACCTTGAGATTTACGCCAAAAAATCCGAGCTGCTTTTGCTCGAAAACATTGGTTTTCAGCCAGTTGGCATATTTAACTGGGTCAGAAACAGTGGCTTCGTATTGGTGAAACTCATTTGGCAGCACCACTTGCTGCACCTGCGATGCACCTATCGGATAGCTTTGGAACTTGATGGCCTTCCCCTCTTTTTCCACGAGTTCGAGGAAAGCGGACAACCCGATTTTTTGCACCAAAAACTTGAGCCTTGCCTTCATCCGCTTTTCCCGCTCGCCATACCGGTCGAAGACCCGTAGTGCAGCCTCTTTGAAGGGGATGATTTGGTCGGCGGGCAGGAACTCAAATGCCACTTGGGCCGGGATTGCCTGAGCGCCAAGCCCTCCTGCCACGAGCACTTTAAAGCCCCTAACTTCTTGGCCGTCAATTACTTGCAAACGAGGTATGAACCCGAAATCATGGATATAGGTAAATGCGGAATCTTGTTCTGAGGACGAAAATGCAGTCTTGATTTTTCGCCCCATGTCCTGGCATATGGGGTTGCGCAGAAAATACTCGAACATCGCCTGGACGTAGGGCGAAACGTCGAACGGCTCGTGTGGGTCAATGCCTGCCTTTGCCGAGCCGGTGATGTTGCGCACGGTGTTGCCGCAGGCCTCCCGCCCGGTCATCCCATTGGCAGCCAGTCCCTCCCAAATTTTGATGGAGTCTTCAAGCTTCACATAGTGCAGTTGCACGTTTTGGCGGGTGGTGAGGTGGAGCTTTCCGTTGGCATATTTGTCGGCAAGGTCGGCGAGCACAGCAAGTTGGTGGGCTGTCAGTTTGCCATAAGGGATTTTAGTGCGGAACATCTGGACATCGAGCTGGCGTTGGCCATATACGCCCCTCGTGAGGCGGAAGTGCCGAAACCGCTCCGGGTCTTCCTCACCGCTGCGGAAGGCGGCGGCCCGTTGATTCAGTTCGATGATGTCGGCACGGTCGGGTTCGGTAAGCTGTGAAAGGTGGTAGAAGTCGGACATACAATTGGGTTGAAAAAGTTTTTGAAAAATTATTCGAGATTGAGCTTCGAGCTTCGTCAAAAAGAAAAAGCCCTTCCGGGAACACAGGTTCCCGGAAGGGCTTTTGAAGCAGTAGTTGGAATTGTTAAACAATCACACCATTGCTTTTGAGCCTGTCGGAAAACCGTACCCGGGTGGGCGGCAACAACAGCAACAACAAGCCATCATGGATTGCATGGAGGAAGCGAACGTGGTATGATATGTTGATTTAGAATCCATTACGATTATTCGAAAAAATTATTTTGATAAAAAATTTCTTTTCGGGATGGTCAAAATCTTTGCCAAAAAGAAAAAGCCTTTTCGGGCTTGTACTCCGAAAAGGCTTTTTCTTGACCCTACACTTTAGGGATGATGAAACCGATTCAGCGCATCTTACCGAGCCATACAGCAACAGCAGCAACACATCATGTTGCAAAAAACTACGCTGGTATGGCTGGAAAAATGCGTCATTGAATTTAATTTCAAGGCAAAAGTAGGAGGATGAAAGCTCAGATGCAACCCCATCAAAAAAGAAAGCGTTTTTTTTCGGACTTATCCGTGCAATACTTCCAATGCTATTGTTCAGGCTGCTCTTTCGTGTTTTCCTCATCAGGAATGTCAAAAATGGTTGGCTGCGACTCCGTTTTTTCCATGGTCTTTACCTCCATCTGGTCAATGAACCTGACCGACTCGTGCCAAAAGTCCTTAAAGCCAGGTTTCACGTATTCGTAAACACTGCGCATCTTGCTGGGGAAAACCTTGAGATGTTGGTAAGTCAGCGAGCTGTTGGATGTGTCGGGGGTCACGATATGCGATTGGTCGGCGAACCAAAGCAACATGCTGTAAATGAGCGTGTAAAGCGACCCCAACAGCATTCCGCCAGCAAACTTATTGATGACATTGATGTTAGCAGCTTGAAGCGTCCTTTCAAAAAACTGCGCTGTCATTCGGATGATAATCATGGTGAGAATGAACGAGAGCAGGAACCCTGCCACAAAGTTCAGCGGACTGTTGGAGTTGAAAGCCGTTTCGATGAAGCGGGTAGCCGCTGGGGAAAATTTGAAAGCGACCATCAATCCAAACACAATTGAAAAGACGGTAAAGACCGTTTTGATGATGCCCCTCGAAAAACCCTGATAAAATCCCCAACCTGCGATAATCAAAAAAAGTACGTCAATAATCATGTTCCTAATGGTAGTTTTCCCAAATGATGTTTCGAAAACGGGTGCAAGATAGGGGGTCGAAAAATTTATTGGCTTTATTTTAGACGAACAGATGGATTGTTCGGATTCTAATTGTAAATTTGCCTATCACATTGGTTTCCCCCATACCACCCCCCTACTTCGCAGAATTTACTACTATTTTAGACGCACCGTTCCAAATTCCCGCCTACCAAATTGAAAGCAGTGAATGACACCTTTACTTGAGTTTTTTCATAAAGCTATACATTACTATGATGCATTTGTCATTGGTTGCAGTTCTATTTGGTTTGTTTTTCTGTACCAGCAATTCTTCACTTTACGCACAAGGCACCAACGCTGCCAAGTTGCCGCTGAAGCAGGAAATCCCCACCGTATTTCTTTTGGGGGAACATGATAGCCATTATGAGGCTATGATGGCCGAGCAAACAACCCTGTTGGATGCCTGTAACGACGACATGGGCCTTGCCTACGGCAAGCTCATGGGGATGATGAAAGAAATGGAAGCCTATGCCGACCTTATTGACTTTGACCTAAAAGGAATCAACGCTTGGATACATTTCTTCTGGAATCCAGATGGCAGCATTGACCATATCGGCTTTTACCTAAAACCCAATTCCCGCAATGTCAATACTGAGTTATTGAAAAACTTCCTTTCAGGGTTTGCAAAACAGTACAAGCTACCGCTAAAGTACTCGAAAAAATTCTCCCATTACGCCAGTTTTTCCTTCCCCATCGTCAAGCTTGCTGCAAAACCTGACAGCTCAAAAAGCACGGCAAGGGCAAACACGCACTGAAGAAAATGACAAACATGGACGAAGAGGTTGAGTTGCTTTGATTAATTTTACGTTTTAATCATCTCCAAACTTCTCAACATGAAAAAATCATTTTTGCCCATCTTTTTGCTAATCAGCAACCTCTCCGTTGCTCAAAATCAACCGCCTGTCCTTTCCAATGTTCAGGTTCAACTTTCCGGGAACAACAATTTTACCATCAGCTTCGACCTTGCAGATGCCGAATCCGACCCGATCACGGTAAGCCTGCGAGCAGGTGCGTATGGAGCCGCTGCCCTGGACTACAACACCTCCAACGCCACGGGTGACGTAGGCGCTGGCATTACGCCAGGCACCGGGAAACAGGTCACTTGGGATTTTAGCCAGTATGCCCCAGTGGCCACGAACGAGTTTCGCCTGATGCTGGTAGCCGACGACTTGCAACCCGTTGACATCCAATCAATGGTCAACGCTGTGGACAGCAGCCGGCTTATCACTGACCTGACATTCATAGAAGGCGTCCGCCACCGCACCGCAGGAGCAGCACATTTGCAAGCGGTCAAGGATTTCATCTGGTTCCAATTCCTCGATCGGGAACTGGAAAGCTATCAGCAGCAGTTTGTCTTCGGTGGCTACGATGCCCAAAACATCATCGGCAAGCATCCCGGCACAGGCACCTCTGGTGAAACTTACCTCCTCGGCGGCCATTTTGACACCGTGGCGGATGCCCCCGGCGCCGACGACAACGGTTCGGCAGTAGCCGGGATGTTGGAGGCCATGCGCATCCTCTCGCAGTACCCAACCAAGAAATCCATCAAGTTCATTGGGTTTGACCTCGAAGAGGCGAACCTCATTGGCAGCACCCGCTACGTGACCAACGGGATTCAGCCCGGCGAAACCATTGCGGGCATGATTGATTTCGAAATGATTGGCTATTACACCGAAGCGCCCAATACGCAGACCCTCCCGGCAGGCTTTAACCTACTTTTCCCGGCTGCATACAATGCCGTTGCTTCGCAAGATTTCAAAGGGAACTTCATTACCAACGTAGGGAAGGTGGGTAATTCTGCTACGCTGATGCAGCAGTTTGAAAGTATCTCCGCCAATTATGTTCCGGCTTTACGGACAGTCTCCGTGGAAGCCCCATCCACTTGGGAACAACTTACGCCCGACCTCGGAAGGAGTGACCATGCCCCTTTTTGGGTGGCCAACCACCCAGCCATCATGCTCACCGACGGAGCCAACTTTCGAAACCCCTACTACCATACCCCCAACGACAAAATCGAAACGCTCAACTTCACCTTCATGGCCAATGTGGTCAAAGGCGCAGTGGCAACGCTCGCCCAACTTGCCGAGGTGCAACATGCCGATGCTTGGTGGGTGGACACCGACTTTTTTTCCACGACAAAGGAGTCTTTTGATTGTGGGGTAAAAATCTCCCCGAACCCCGCCCATGACCTTATCAGCATTGATTGGAATGGCTGCAAGTCAGGGATTCAGCGCCTCACCCTACTCGATGCCATCGGAAGGACCGTGCTGACCGCCAATCCATCGGGCAGCCAACACGTGTTGAACGTCGGCAAGCTCGCCAGCGGGATTTATTTCCTAAAAATGGAAACTCCGGCAGGAAGCCGGGTAGAAAAGGTCGTTGTGGAGTGATGGGAGGTCATCCTCTACCATTTCCAAAAAAAAGAAAGCGGTGACACTTTTGAAAAGTGTCACCGCTTTCTTTTTTATCGCAAAAGGGTCACATCGCCCCGATAGACCAACACCCTACCGTCAATAAACACCACTTCAACGAGGTAGAGGAAGACCGCAGGGTTCATGTCCTGCCCACGGAACACCCCGTCCCAACCGGGCGTGCCATCTGGCGAAGGTGCCAGATCCGTTACTTCAAAAAGCTTCTCCCCCCAGCGGTCATAAAGCCGCACGAAGTTTATCCTTTCCACCCCAATGCCCGTAAAGACCTGAAACAGGTCGTTGATACCATCGCCGTTGGGCGAAAACACGTTGGGGATATACACGTTGCGGTTCCGGTCAATGTCCACATAAATTTGGGAGGATGCGGTACAACCGTTCAAATCGGTGATGGTCAAGGTGTAAGTGGTAGGCGTTATGCCCGTCACCCTTGGGTTCTTGCAGTCGGAGCAGGAGAGGTTGTCGGCAGGCTCCCACCTGAACTCGTCAATCGGCAGCGAGGAAACAATGGTCGGGTTGAGCGTCGTCAACGAGTCGCCCAACTCAATCTCGATGGTGGGGGGCAGCGTAACGCTGATTTCCTGTGGCTCCACCACCGTAATGGTCGTGTCCACGGTGCAGTTGTTGAAGGTGTCCTCGATTTCAATCACGTGCATACCGCTCACGATGGGGCATGGTTGTCCCGGCAGCCTTCCAATGCAGGCTCCTGTGGAAAAAACGTAAGAAGCAGTTGGGTTTCCGCCCCAAACGGAATCCACGGTGACGGTGGTGGTCTGCCCAAAGCACTGAATCGGGGTTATTTGCCCCAAAGTGAATTGAATCGGTGGTGGCTCGGAAATCGTTTGCGTGAGCGAATCCATGCAGCCTTTTGGGTCAACGACCGTCACGGAATAGGTGCCGGCAGCAAGTCCATTGGCAGTGGCCTGGTTGGTGCCAGCAACTCCATTTGCCCAAAGGAAAACTGCTGGGCCAATGTTCAAATTCCCGCCCTGCGGCACCACCGTGATGATACCATCCACTTCGCCGGGACAACTGATGTTCTGCGTCTGGGTCGGGTTCAAAAACACCTCAAAAGGACTGGGCTCAAGGATGGCCACCGTATGCGTGAAAATACAATTGTTCGCATCCGTGATGCTTGCCATGAAAAAGCCAGCGGGCAAGCCAGTCAAGGTGGGGCCTGATGTGCCGTTTTGCCATTGGATGTTGTAGGGTGGTGTTCCGCCCGTAGGCAAGAGTGTAATGCTACCATCGGATAGGCCATTGCAACTGACGTTTTCGATGTCCTGCCCCGGGGATATTGGCAATGGCGATGGGATGATTACAAAAAAGGTGTCGTTACAAATCCCGTCGGAAACAATGAGGCGTTGCAATCCTGCGCAAAGTTGATTGGCGGTGCTGGAGGCCACATTGTTGGCAGTTTCGCCACTTATCCAGATAAAGTTGAATAGCCCGGCAGTGCCATTGGCATAAAGGGCGGTCGCAGTAGCAGTGCCGTTGCAGGTTTGTCCAGCGTTTGCGCAGCTCACGGAATCAATGGCCGAAAAAGTGGCGACAATGGCTGGCGGGTCGGACAGCGTCACCGACCCGGTAGCAGGTGGACACCCGTTCGCATCGCTGACGGTGAGTGAGTAGGTGCCTGCCAACAAGTTGCTGTTGACAAAAAGGTTGTTGCCAGACAGGCCATTTGACCAATTGAAAAAATACGGCGAAGTGCCGCCGCTCACAAAAGCGATTATGTTGCCGCCACCAAGACCGGGGCATTGGGGCGGGCTGGTCTGGAAGCTGTCTATCACGATTTGCGAAGTGGCCAACACTTGCGCAGTCCCAGTAGTCACGCACCCGGCTGCATCTGATATGGAAACCGTATAACTGCCAGCGGGGAGGTTGTTGATGGTTGGGCCCGACATGTTGTTTGACCAAGCGTAACCCGTGATGGGCGTACTGCCAGCCGTCGCAGTGACGGTCAGCGTACCGTTTGTACTATTTGAACAAGTGACCATGCCGTTGGGCAAGGAGGTAATGGTTGGCGGAGAAGGTACGGTGATGGTAGTGGTCAACGTGCCTGTGCAACCTGCTGCATCCGTCACGGTTACGGTGTAAGTACCAGCCGAAAGGTTGGAAGCAGTAGGGCCGGTGGAAGGTGAATTGTTCCAAACATAAGTAACAGGAGCCGTAGCCCCTACCGCAGTGACGGTTATGCTGCCATCGCCGCCGGGTGTGCAAGATTCATTCTGAACATTTGCCAAAGCAACGCTTATGCCTGTTGGCACTGTAAAAGTGAAAGTGGTGTCAATTTCACAGCCGTCGAGATTTTCGATGACAACGGTGTAAGTCCCCGCACAAAGCCCTGCAAGCGTCGTCGTGGTATTGGTCTCGGCCACTGGCGGCGGTGGGACTGGCACGCCGAACCAGTCAAAGTTGTACTGGGTATCCACCGTGCCTCCTGTCGAAAATGCCGTCAAGAAAATGCCGCCACTGCACACGCTGGTGCAGTTGATAGGAGTGACGACGACATTGGCCTGAAGCACTTTTATGGCTGGGAGGAAGACGTTTTGGTTGATTTGGCAACCATTGGCATCCGTCACTATCAACTGGTAGCTGTCGGAAATGAGGCCGATGACATTGGAAGTAGTGCCGTTGATGGTCAAGCCCGCACCGATGGTGGGCCATTGGATGACGTAGTCGTTGAGGTTGTTGGGGGTTCCACCGGAAACGACCACACCCAACGTACCGTCGCCTATACCGGAGCAGGAGGCAGGGCTTGAGGTGATGTTCGCAACAAGCGGCGGAGGCTCACCAAGGTTGATGGAGTTTGTTATCGTGCAGCCGTTCCCATTGTTTGTGACAGTGACGGAATAAGTTCCGGCTACCAAGTTTGAGAGGCAAACATTGTTCCCCACCCCGGCCACGCTCCATGCAAATGTGTAGTTTAGGGTAGGGTTGCTCACGGGCATTCCCCCCGATACAAGCTGGGCACAAACGGAGCCGTCGTCGTCGCCGTTGCAAGTCGGCAGCACGGAATTGAAGACAAGGTTGAGTGATGGCGGTCCTGTTACCGTGACCTGTTGTGTGGAGACCAATGGTTGGCCTTGGCCATCCGTTATTGTGACGCTATATGTACCAGCAGCCAAGTTGTTGGCAGTGAAGCTGCCGCCGTCAATGTTGATGACGCCAGGACCGCCAACGGGGCCGCCTGAGGTGCTTTGCCAAGTAACTTGGTATGGAGCAGTCCCACCGCTGACCGTGGCGGTGAAACTACCGTTAGTGCCGCCGGGGCAGGTGACCGGGTTTGTGGTGAAATTGATGACAAGCGCCGAATTGGAGACACAGACTTCGCCATCAATTCCATTAAACCCAATTTGAGAACCCGATGCCGTGAATACTTCAATGGGGTTGCCGACTGGTATGTACTCAATCGGGGTGCAGTCGCCGTCACTGCCAATCACGTTGAAACAAATTTGGTACAAAACGGTGCCGACAGGGAGGTTGACTCCTACACCGGAAAGATTGCCCCAAGAGAATATCAGGGTGTCCCCAAGGCTGTTGAAGCTCGTGGCAGGATTAAACCCAGGGAGCAGGGGCGTAAGGTTGGTCACTCCTGTGTATTGCAGAACGGTTTCGTCCCATGTGAGGCCGTACTGCATCGCCACGATGTTGTTGAAGCCGCCTTCGTTCGTGACGTTCAGGCAGACATTGGTGGTGGGTGCTGCAAGGACGGACTGCACACTCTGGGTGGTGTTCACACAACTGCTCATGTTTGCCAACAGCGTGGCCCCACAGCTTTTGCCATCCTCGATGGTGATGGAGTAAAGACCGGGAACGGGCACCTGGAACATCACCGTGGAACCATGCGTAGCTGGGGCTCCAAGCACAGTGCCTTGCACCGTGGGATTTCCTATCAGCGAGATGTTGAAGGTATAGTTGCTGCCATCGAACTGAGGGAGGCCACCATTTACCTGAAAACTTCCCTTGCACCCACTTACGCCCGTATTGGTGTTGAGATTGGAGGTGGTGATAGTATTGAGGTAAACCACGGCAAATGCCTCTGAGACATTCAGGTTGACGCATGGCCCAACTTCACCGGTCATCTGGTCCGCCTCGTAGGTGGAGGGGAAAGCGTCGAGGGTGATGGGCGCAAACCATAACAAGACCGGATTGCCACCATTGAAGGTGTTTTGTGAAACGCCCGCATTGCTCAAAAGGAGGTTCCCATTGGGTTGCCCGCCGCCTGTTATCCAAAGGTCGTTGATGGGAGCGGGGTTCGTGACGATGCACGGGTCGGTCAAGATGCTCGCCAAGTTTGGGCCACTGACCGTGGGTGGACAGTTGAAGTAGCCATAAGTGATGCCGGGGACGGTGAGCGGGTTGGGGTCTCCAGTAAGGTTGGCGTTGCCATTGTGGACAATGTTCATCTGGTCGCCGAAACAAAAATATATGGTGTCGAGGTCAATATCATTGCTTTGCCCAACAAAGTTGGAAAAGGAGATGGTACCCGCAAATTGGTCGGCGCAAGCCATTCTTTTGGCCTGTACATCGAGTTTGCCGCCCTTCTCCAATTTGATGTGGGTTGGGACTTGCGCACTGGCCAACGATACCAAAAAGAGGAGGGACAGTAATGGGAAATAACGGTAAAACATTTGCTCAATAATTGATTTAAGAAAAACTTTCCTTCAATAGGACAGGCAAAATTAGGAGAAATACTGGTACGGGTTTTTCCGCACAATGGTTTCACGTTTGACGACGGGCAAAAAACCATAAAGCATTGCTGCCCTGCGAACAGCTAAGGAAGGTTTCATTCTTGCCTTTTGTTGCTTGGATGGTAAAAAAGGCACCAGAATGTCGCCAACATTTCAATCGGAAACGGGCGAATGATTGGGCAAGGAAAGTTCAAGAAATGCTTTGTGCCCCTCGGTTATCAACTCCAAGTTCGGCCCGAAATAATCCAATGGAACAGCCATCCTACTTTCAGCAGCCAAGATTTCTCACCCATTGCTGAAAAACGAAGAAGAAGGTGCGTCACAAAATTTCACTTTCCAGCAATATTGTTCAAACGCCTTTCCCTGCAAGGTTTTCCCCCTGGCAAATGGCGAATAATTGGATGACCGTTGGCATTGTTGAAAAAAAAATGTCTAAAAAATAAGCAAGAATATTTCCAGCAAACACTGACCTTTTCACTGATTTTTGGGTATAAATAAAGCCCACTTTTCCCTCACGGTTGTTTGTCACAGGTTTTGCGCCTTATCTTTGCACTATACTTTTTCTCCTTCCTCGGCACACAAAACTTTGTTCCCCCCTTGTTGATTTTCCCCCGTTTTTGATTCTTGCTTCTTACGTTATTAACCAAAACAAACAACACTCGATGAAAAGCACTATCCTGCCCTTGCTGCTCGTGGCAAGTTTTGTGATGCAAACCTCCGCAAAAGTCATTTTTGTAAAACAAGACGGAACTGGTGACGGAACCAGTTGGGCCAATGCCTTTGGCGACCTGCAACAGGCATTGGCAGTAGCCACGAATGGCACTGAAATTTGGGTAGCAGAAGGCACTTATTTTCCGGTGCAATGCGAGTATTGCAACGCCACACAACGTGGAATCACTTTCAAAGTGCCAAGTGGCGTCAAGCTTTACGGTGGTTTCAGTGGTCAAGAAAACAGCCTAAGCCAGCGCAAATGGTTCGCCCACCCCACCAAACTCAGCGGGAAAATAGGCGCCGAGGAAGACACCGACAACTCCTACACCGTGGTGTACCTGAAAAATGCAGGCGCCGGCACCCTGCTCGACGGCTTTGTCATTACGGGTGGCCGTTCCGATGCTTGGGAACCCGCCGGCAGCCGCAACCGTGCGGGCGGCGGCATTTTCAACGATGGCTCAGGCAGGGGTGGTAGCTCCACGGTAGCCATCAAAAACTGTGTATTCCTTGAAAATTATGCGGAGGAAGGAGGCGCAGTCTTCAACCACGGCCAAGCCGGAGAGGCTGTGATGGAGTTCGACAACTGCACGTTCGTGGGCAACTTGGCTGGCAAGGGCGGCGGTGGCATCTTCAGCAACAACGACCTTGGGCTTGGCAAGATTGGGCTTAAAAAATGTAAGTTCGTGAAAAACGTTGCCGCCTTCGGTGGTGCCGTTTTCATCACCCAAAACGGCGGCGCTGGCAAGAATCAAATCGTGTCCACCAATTTTGTCGCCAATAGGGCTACTGCTGGCAGTGTTTTGTTCACGTTGGCCTTAGAGGAAAACCTTCAGCCCGATTTTTTCCTATGCAATTACCTCAACAACGAGAGCAAGGAGGGCGACGAGGTTTTTTTATGCCCTGACCCCACAGTGCCCCAGCGGCTGTTGAACAAGCTGGCCGTCAATGTTTCTTCCAGAATTTGAATTTGAAAACGCCGGGGAGTGCCTTGAGCCTCCGGCGTTTTGCAAAATACAGCCTTCAGTTTCTTTTAAAACCCCTGGCGAGCCAGAAAATGTCAGATTTTGAGTGGCAGACGAAGGGAATTTTTCAAGGAATAGCGGGGACTATTGCTTGAAAAATTGCCACAGTATGCCGCCAAAAGATGTCGTTTTATGGCCGTCAAGGGGTTTTAAAACAGTTTCTTACTTCTCCTCCCAAACCAGTTCCCATTTCCCAGCTTCATAAGCTTTCATACAATCCATCGGCATGCGCATCCCGCCCGTTTTGCAGACTTCCTTGCAGTTGGCATCGTAAATAAACTCAATGCCATCATAGGCCGCAGCGCCACTTTGCAACCAGTAATGGTCAACGCCTTTCACGGCCATTTTGAATACGCTCATCTTGCCGTCCACCTTATCGGCCTTGACCAATGCCGTGACGCAGTCCGGCAGTTTCTCGTCGGCCAAGAAGCGGAATTCCAACCTGGAAACAACGGGCTTCGCAGCCACCATATCCGGGTTGTCGGAGGCAAAAACGCCCTCACCCGATACTTTAGGGGCACCATCCGCTGCCTTTGGCTCAAACCGCAGCAATAAGGAGGAGTTGAACTTCCCGCCTTTCCAGTCCGTTGCGAAGCCACCGAAGTCCCAGCCGAAGCCGGAGACGTCGAAGGCTTTTCCATTTAGTTTTTGCACCTCCGTCATGGGTGTGCCGATGGCAATCCCATCTGCCGTCTTCCAATCCGATACGCCCGAGCTGTCGCCGTCTATGCGGATATAGGCAGGGCGCTTTGGGTCAAATTCAGCGTCCCAATAGACCTCCAGCCTGCGCCTTGGGTTGTCGGGAAAAATGACCACGCCTTCGCCGAACATCCCGTCAATGATGTAGATGGAGTCAACTTTGGCGTCAGTGCCGTAGGCCGCCAACACGCCTTCACGGGTGCAGTTGGCGGGGGTGATGAGGCCCACCTTTTCGCCAATGACGATGCCCAGGTCAGGTTCGGTACCGGAGGGCGTTTCCGAATTGGGGGCTTTCTTTTCGCCGCAGGCGGCAAATAAAAGTGCTAAAAACAGGAACGAAACGATTGATTTTTTCATGTTGAAATAGCCTGACGTTTATAAGGTGAAAAAATGAATGACGGGTTACTTTTTCCGCTTGAACGACAGCGTATTACCCCGCCCACCAATCAGCGACAGTTGCAAAGCTTTGCCGTCGGCGAAAATCACGGCGTAGCACATGGCATCCTGCCCAACGGTTTTGATGCAAGGTTCTTTGTCAGCAGTGCCGCAGTCTTCGGGGCATGCTTTGTGGTAGCTGAACGGGTTCTTCGCCACTTCCTTCCCGTCGTAAATGTCAATGTACTGGCCGTCTTCCAGCTTCACCTCAGACTTTGCGTCTTCCGTGGAAACCCAACTACCTTGAACATTGGCAGGCACTTCATCGCCACCTTCACCACGGAACGGGTCGAGGTCATCCACCATTTTATAGGTACCATCGGCCATGACCCTGTTGCCAAAGCCGCATTCGGCGGAGCCGCCAGCCAGCGTTTTTGCAACTATTTGGCCATCAGAGAAGGTGAGTATTATGGTGCATTTGCCACCATACTCTGTGGTACTAATGGTGGCCACGTCGCCCATGATTGGGGCCGTGCCTTCCATAGTACCTTGGTTGTAGGCAGGTGGCGGACCAACGACCGAGATGGCAAACCGAACGGTCTCCCCATCGGTGGCCAAGATTTTAATTTCCCCGGACCCCGCATCCTTAGGCAACTCGTAGGTGTACGTTCCGGTAACTTGGAAATCGGTCGGAAGCACGTCCTCCAACTCCGAGGCAATGGCCAACAGCTCGATTTCTTGGATGATGGCCTTCGCCCAATCGCCATATTTCGGGTCATTTTCAAATTCCTTGGACTTGGAGATGAGTGCTTGTTGCATCGCAAAGCGCTCCTCGACAGCGGCAAAATTGCTGTTGAGCAGCACACTGTCCCTCAGGATGTAAAGCCAGCCGATGAAATGGTCTTCGCCCCGCTGGTCCGTAAGTATGAACTCCTCGTAAAGGGGTTTCGGGTCTTGCAGGTACGCATCTTTCACGGCCACTACCTCGGCCACGCAAGCATTGGTGGCACAGGCCATGAACTTTTGCCAAGGGCCGGATTCTTTTGTTTTGCAAGATAACACAAGTAGGACAAGGCCGAGCATCAGCCCGGCAAGGTGAGTTGATTGGATTTTCACTTTTAAATGATTTTGATGTTGTTGTTCAAGAAAAATTTTCTGCAAAGAAGCGGAGAAGGCTGGAATAAAAGAAGTTGCCGACAAATAAATCCGAGAAATGCAGGCCCGCCAGCCTCCCCGCTCCAAGGCCGATTTGCCCAACAATTTGATTGGCTTGCCTACCTTCGCACGGACTTTTCACTAAACACTCAAAATGCACTACCTGTCCGCCTTCGTGCTCTGCTTTTTTTGCTCCGCAATGCTGGCACAATCCGGCACCTACAACACCCCGTTTGAACAAAACAACGATGTCACCGCCACTTATGCCGAAGCGATGGACTTTTACAAAAAGCTCGACCTCGGCTACGAGCGCATGAGGCTCATCGAAGCTGGCCCGACCGACAGCGGCCACCCGCTGCACCTTGCCGTGGTGTCCATGTCTGGGGAGTTTGACCCAGTGAAGCTGCGGGCGCAGGGCAAGCTCATCCTGCTCATCAACAGCGGCATTCACCCCGGCGAACCAGAGGGCGTGGACGCCTCCATGGTGCTTTGCCGTGACCTCGTCCAAAAACGTGATTATCAGCCGATTCTGGAAAACATGGTCGTCGTTTTCATCCCCATGTACAACATAGACGGGGCGCTGAATCGGGGCTGTTGCAGCCGTGCCAACCAGGACGGCCCGCAGGAATACGGCTTTCGGGGCAATGCCAAAAATCTCGACCTCAACCGGGATTTCATCAAATGCGACACCCGCAATGCCCGCTCATTCACCCAGCTTTTCAACCACTGGCAGCCCGATGTGCTGGTGGACAACCACACCTCCAACGGGGCCGACTACCAGTACACCATGACCCTGCTTACCACGCAGACCGACAAGCTCGGCCCCCTGCTCGGCAGCTACCTTCGGGGCAGTCTCTTGCCAAGCCTCTACCAGCGCATGGCCGAGCGGGGGCAGGAAATGTGCCCCTACGTCAACGAGTTCAAGGATACCCCCGCCGACGGCATCTACGCATTTCACGACCCGCCAAGGTTCAGCAGCGGCTATGCGGCGCTGCACCACTGCATCACCCTCGTGCCGGAGACCCACATGCTCAAGCCCTTCCCGGAACGGGTGCAGGCCACCTACGACTTCATGAGCGAACTCATACAGGAACTCAGCATGGAGCACCGCAACATCAAGAACATCCGGGCACGGGCCATCGCCGAGGCCATGACCGACACCCATGCCTACCTCGACTGGAAGCCCGACGAAAAACAGGTAGACAGCATCCTGTTCAAGGGCTACGAAGGCAGGTACAAGCCCAGCGAAGTCACCGGCCTCAACCGCCTCTGGTACGACCGCTCGGCCCCGTACGAACGCAACATCCCTTACTGGAGCCGCATGGAGCCAAGCATCCAGGTAAAAAAACCAGCGGCATACATCATCCCGCAAGCCTACCACGAAGTCATAGCGCTATTGCAAATGAATGGCGTGAAACTGAACCGCCTCACCGCCGATACCGAGCCGGAAGTAGAGCTGTACCGCATCGCCAAATACGACACCCGCAACGCCTACGAGGGCCATTACTTGCACTATAATATCGAAGTAGAAAAGGAAGTGAAAAACTGGCGTTACAGCAAGGGCGACTACGTGGCCCTGACCAACCAGCCCGCCGTCCGCTTCCTGGTGGAAACCATCGAGCCACAAGCCGTTGACAGTTACTTTGCATGGAACTTCTTCGATGGGATTTTGGGGCAAAAGGAGTACTTCTCCCCTTATGTCTTCGAGGACATTGCGGCAGCTTTTTTAAAAGAAAACCCTGCTGTCAAAGCCGAACTGGAAGCCAAGCGCCTCGCCGACCCAGCTTTTGCAAAAAGCCAATGGTCACAGTTGTTTTGGGTGTACAAAAAGACGCCGTACTTCGAGCCAACAGTGAACCTCTACCCGGTAGGGCGGGCCATGACGGTGAAGGGGCTTTTTATGAATAAGGATTGAAGGATTGAAGGATTGGAGGATTGAAGGGCAAGCTGGCCCCCAATTCAATCCTTCAATCCTCCAATCCTTCAATCTCTCAATCCCTCAATCCCTCAATCCCTCAATCCCCCAACCCTCATGTCTCACAAAATCCACATCCTCGGCGCCCCCGGCGCAGGCACCACTACTCTCGCCAAAGCACTCGCCGAGCGGCTTGGCTGCCCGCATTTTGATACCGACGATGTCTATTGGTTCACCGACGACGACCTGCCCTACCGCCGCAAACGCAACCCTGACCACCGCCGCCAGTTGCTGACTGAGCGGCTTGGCGCATTGGAAGCTTGGGTGCTTTCCGGTTCACTCTGCGGCTGGGGCGATGCATTCATCCCACAGTTTGAGCTGGTGGTGTGGCGCTGGTTGCCCGCAGCGTTGCGGCTGTCACGCATCGAGCAACGGGAGCGGCAGCGCTACGGCGACGCCCGGCTCGACCCCAATGGGGACCTGCATGGCGTGTTTGAGAAGTTCAAGCAATGGGCAGCGGCGTGTGACGAGGAAGGCGGCGGTTTGCGGAGCCGACAATCCGAATTAGAATGGCTGGAGCGGCTCGCTTGTCCTGTTTTGAAATTGGAGGAGGACATGGGCGTGGAAGCACTTTTGGAAAAAGTTTTGCAAACCCTGCGTTCCAAGCCCTAACTTTCGCTCCAATAGGTAGCGAAAACAAAATTGGAGCTGACATGAAAAAATCAATCTGGTGGTCATTCATTGTGCTGTGTATCGCAGTAGGTTTTTACCCCTTCATCTACTTTTTGATGGACCGAAAATTCGGCCTACTCAGCACAAAATCCGAATTGCTTCTGAACGACACCCTCTGGAACATCGGCTTTTACACCCATATCATCTGGGGAGGGGTGGCCCTGCTGGTGGGATGGACACAGTTCAGTAAGAAATGGCGCACCGAGCGCCTCGAACTGCACCGCCGAATCGGCAAAATCTACGTGATGAGCGCCCTATTGAGCGCCATTGGCGGCATCTTCATCGGCTTTAATGCCACCGGGGGCCTCATTTCGGAAGTGGGCTTCATCAGTTTGGGAGCTATTTGGTTCATCACCACCCTACTAGCCTTCCTCGACATCCGAAACGGCAAAGTCCTCCGCCATCAAAAAGGGATGATTTACAGCTACGCCGCCTGTTTTGCAGCAGTGACCCTAAGGCTTTGGTTGCCCCTGCTCATCATGGCCCATCAAGGCGATTTTGTGCCCGCCTACCGCATTGTGGCTTGGCTCTGCTGGGTGCCGAACTTGGTGGTGGCGTGGGTGTTGGTGCGGCGGGCCAAAATTCCGTAAATAGCGAATCTTGGAAGGTCAGCGCCCAAAATCTACCGCTTGGAAGGCGATTTTGCCAGCTTGTTTTTGAATAAAACGGCAGACGAAGCCGTGATTGGAAAGTTGGAACTCGATATTAGGAAGTTGGAATTGGAGATTAGAAAGTTGGAATTAGTTATTAGAAAGTTGGCGGAACAAACAAGAAGTTTGGCGAAGGCAATTAGAAAGTTGACGGAGCTAACAAGAAGTTTGGCGAAGCAAATTAGAAAATTGGAAATGCAACTAAATGTTTCGCATTGCCAATTAGGATTTTGGAAATTGCAATAAGAAATTTTTCATTGGCAATTAGGATTTTGGTAATTGAAACAAGATGTTTCACACCAGCGGCTAAAATAAAGAAAATTGGCTTCACAAAACAGTTTTTCAAGGAGATTAAAAGGACGGGAATCGAGGTGATGTGAGCTGGCAGCTTCGCAAAATAGCCACCTGCTATAATAAAAATCCCCGCCCCAGCCAAAGCGGCGATTAAACGTCGGCGGCGTTTGAAACGCCGCCGACGTTGCTCACTGAAAAATAAGGAATACCTTTGCTGCCTCAAATATCAGTGCATGGACAAACAAGATTACATCGAATATTGGAAACTGTCAGCGGAGAAGAGTTGGGGTGCTGCCATGCACTTGTTTGAAAAATCGGATTACGTTGAATCCTTTTTTTTGCGCACCTGACACTCGAAAAAATTCTCAAAGCACATTGGGTCAAGGACAATACCGAGGATGTCCCACCCCGCATCCACAATGTGCGCCGTCTGGCTGAACTCACTACTTTGAACCTGACGCAGAACCAAGTGGTTTTTCTGGAGCAAATGAATACCTTTCAAATGGAGGGTCGTTACCCGGATTACCGTTTCACCATTTATAAAACGTTCGGCGAGGAACAGACCAAACCTGTTCTCGACGAAACAGCAACACTTTACCAATGGTTACTCAACAAGCTGCCATAAACATCACGAGAGAGTTCGTGCAGGGGATAATCGCCAAAGGGTTTCCGCTGAAAAAAGCGGTGCTGTTTGGCTCTTTCTCCCGCAATGAGCAAGGAACCTGGTCCGATATAGACCTTGCGTTGGTAGCTGACGAATTCACTGGCGTGGGCTATTTTGACAGCCGCTTCTTTCTTGATGTAAAAGTCAGTGATAAAAAATTCACGTCCATCGAAACGCACACTTTTCCCACCAACTACTTCGAGCAGGGCGATCCATTTATCAAGGAGATTAAAAGGACGGGGATTGAGGTTATGTAAGCTGGCAGCTTCGCAAAATACCCACCTGCTGTAACAAAAATCCCCGCCCCAGCCAAAGCCGAAGCGGGGATTGAGCTATACATCAAAAATCAGTTACTGTACTGTTACTCTCCTCACCAAAACCCCTTTCTCCGAACCCACTTTTACAAAGTAAGTCCCTTTAGAAAAAGCGTTCAAGTCCAGCTTGGTGGTTTGCAAAGCAGCTTGAATATCAATGTTTTGCGCAAGCAAAAGCCTGCCCACCACGTCATACACGCCCACCGAGTAAGCCCCAGCCTCAAACTCGCTGAACGCCAGGTTCACCCAGCCCGAAGTCGGGTTGGGGAACAGGTTCAATTGGCCAGCCAGCGTCGGTTCGTTCACGGCGTTCGGTTGGAAGTTCACCGTCACCTCGTCGGTGCTTTCGCACCCATTGCCAGAAGTCACGGTCACGCTGTACGTGCCATCAGTGGTCACCGTCAAGGTCTGGCTGGTCGAGCCGTTGCTCCAGAGGTAGGTCTGGTTGAAGCCAGCACCAGCGTCAAGCAAGTAGCTGTTCGGTTCGTAAACAATCGTGTCAGGCCCCAAATCCAAGACCGGCGCCGGGTTCACGAAGACGGTAGCAGCGTCTTGGTCCGTGCAGCCGAAGCTGTTGCTCACCACTACCGAATAGGTACCAGTCGTCGTCACGTTGATGCTTTGGCCAGTAGCGCCCGTGTTCCAGGCATACGTGGTAAAGCCACCGCCAGCGCTCAACGAGGCGGTTTCACCTTCGCAAATCGTCTGGTTGGCACCGATGTTCACGCTTGGCGTTGGGTTCACCACCACTTCCACAGCGTCGCTGCCGAAGCAGCCGTTGGCAGCGCTCACCAGTACGCCATAAGCTCCGGCGGTGGTCACTTGGATACCCTGCGTCGTAGCGCCCGTGCTCCATTCGTAAGTCGTAAAACCTGCGCCAGCATCCAGGTTGATGAACTGCCCATCGCAGATAGTCTGCGTGACGTTGGCGTTGTTCTCCTGCAATACCACCCAAGCAGTCAGGTTGTCGGCAGCCACGGTGATGTACTCTGGCTCGAAGTCTTGCGACACGGTGCTGGCTGCGAAAAGGATGCGGACACCCTGTGCCTTCAGGTCATCGGCCTGTGCATCGAAGGCGTTGAAGGTCACGTTCGTCACGTTGGCTTGCGTCAGCCCAACTATGCCGCCGCTGATGTCAATCATGCTCACCGAGCCTTCCGGGTCAATGGTGTAGGCATCGTTGGGCTGGCCCTCGTTGGCGGTCAGCACGGTGTTGCCGTCGGGCGTGAACGTAATCATGTCGGGCAGTGCGCCGACGGTCACGCTGTTCTGGAACACGCCGTTCACGTCAAAGAACACTACCGAGCCGTTGTCCTGCTCCGTCGTGAGGGCAGTCAAGCAGGCAGCGACGATGCCGTTTTTCACCGCAATGCTGGTGATGCCGCCGCCGTAACTGGAAACGTCCACCTGCGAGATGAGCGCAGGCGCTGTCGGGTTTGAAAAATCAATGATGTCGAACAACTGCAAGGCTGTGCTGACGGTGAACAGGCGCTTGGAAGCGGGGTCGTAGGCAACGATTTCTGCCACGCCCAGTTCGCCCGCCGGGTTCGGCACCGAGTAGCGGCTGGTAAATTCCAGTTCGATGCTTTTCGTTCCAACGGGCGCTTTGCGGTCATTGTCACGAATGTAAACGGTGTAAAAAGGGTTGCCATCCACGGTTATGCCATTGGCGTTTTCGAGCGCCAACACGAAGTATTCGTCCTGCTCGCCTTCCGCATCATCCACGATTGGGATTTCAAGTAAAATGGAAGTCGTGCTGCTGGCATCAAGCGTGGTGGTTGCAAACGTCACATCTGCATCGGTAGCCGTGCTGAAAATGCCCGTTTTGAAAACAAGGTCCACCGTTGCACCGGGCGATGGGTTCTCCACGGTCAGGGAAAAAGTTGCGGAGCCGCCGTCCTCGCTCACGGAGGTGAAGCGGTTGTTGAACTTGATTTTGGTGACATACTCAAATGTGAAGTTGAATGGACTGAGCATCACCCTATTTTCGGAATCAACTACCCCAGCCACGGTCAGCGTGTAGGTATTGCCGAGTACAAACGGCGAGGCGTAGGTCAGCGTCACGGTGTCCTGTGCTGTGCCGTTGTTGGTCACGCTGGCGTTGGCGAGGTCAACGATGCCCGTGTAATTTGCCAAATCAGATGCCGATGCAGCGTCAAGGTCATTGTTGAACACCAACTGAATCGTCGAGTTGGAAGTCACGAGTGCACTTGTTACCTGCGGCGGGCCGGGGAAGTTCCAGTTTGGCCATGCCTGCAGCGGCGTTGCTCCGCCGATGCCGTTCCAGTTGGCTGAGTTCAAAATCGAAGCCCGAAGCTCCGCATTCGTGCCAGTTTGTGTGCCGGAATAGTAGCCGTTCACGGTGTTGCCGCCAGTATTGCCGGGGGCCGTGCTGAGGTTGATGGCCGATACGCCATCCTCCAGTCCAGCAGGAATCAGCGATAGGCTGCCGCCACATGCGGTGTGCGGACTGCTCACCCAAGCATTGGAACTGAGCGCCGTGATGTACGAAGGGTCGGCGGGGGTGCCTGTGTACACGATGACTTGGTCTCCGCCAGAACTAAGGCCGAAGGTGGAACCCGTCACCGTGCCCGTGCTGGCCGCTCCTGCATCGTTTTGAATGACGAACACCGAGCCTGCCGGGATGAGCTGGTTCGGCGAGGTCCAAGTCAGCCCGCCGGGACATTGTGGCTGTGGGTTATCTGTGAATTTGGTATCCGTAAAGTTGATTTTGGTGCCGGGGAGAATGTTTACGAAGGTCAAAAAGGCTACTTCGTCCTGACCTCCGCTGGCATTCATGCGGTAGGCCACCGGAACGAGATCCCCCGCTTGGAACTGTGTTTGCGGAGCAATGGTCGTGAAAGTTGCCGATTGCACAGCCGCCACGACGTTATTCGAGGTGTCCTCCACCACGTTGGCGTTGAGGGCAAAGTAGTAGGTCTGCCCGTTCGCCAGCGCCGCATCTGGGGTGATGGTGATGACCCGCCCGGCTATCGTGCCGCTGAAAGCCACGGGAGCGCCCGCTGCATCGTCCAGTCGCATATCTATTAATGTAGGAATGTCGCCGTCCGTGATGGCGGCATCGGAAACGAGGCGCACATCCTCGCTGAAGGTGATGGTAGGATTGATGCTTGTTGATACGTCAACTGTGCCACTCAATGGGAAGAAAGCAACCGTCGGTGGGAAAACGTCTGAGCCTGACGGGAAGGCATCCACGGTGAAATTGTCGAAACGGTTGTTGCCGACAGTGCCGCCAGCACCAGCCTCGAAGGTGATGCGGATGGCGAAGTCTGGGTTGTCGTTGACGGCAGGAATGTCCGAAAAGTCGAGCGTTTGCAGGGTCGGGTCGCCATTGGCAGGTTCGATGACCGTGAGGCTGTCAAAGTCGGTCCCGTTGGTGGTGTAGTAAACCAACTGGTTGCCAGCACCAGAACCGGAGCGGCGGGTGGCGTAACTCACCACCACCTGTTGGAAGCCCGTCGTGGGTAGCGAGAAAAGCAGCCCGCCGCCGATGGGGTCGTTGAAGCGGAGGTGGGTGAGCGCTGCGTCGCCGTTGCGGGCGTTGGGGTTCGTCACGTCGAAGCCCTGCCCCGTGTTGCTCGCCGCCTGGATTGCGCTGATGCCACCTGCGATGTGCGCAATGGCAGCGCCGGGCACAAGGTTTGAGGTGGGCGTGAGCAACGTGGTTTGGTCGGTCGAGTTGTTGAAGTTCCAGTAATGCACCAGCGTTTGAGCGGTGAGTGCGAGGCTGGAAATCAGGAAAAGCGAGAGTAGAGTAATTTGTTTTACCATGCCGAATTTTCGTTTTAATGATTGAATTTGGAAGAAACGGCAAAACTATTTCGGCAAGGTGGGTTGACTGGAAAGTGGAAGTTAAGGGTGTTTGAAGTTTGGGTAAATAGGTCGGGGGGAAAGTTAACTAAATGTGAGGTCGGGATTAAAATTCCGCCTTTGAAATGGTTTATAAGTAGTCCAGCAGATTTAAACGACACTTAATCTCTCGCCCACAGATTTCACAGATTTTCGCAGATGTTGCCTTGTCTATCTGCGTAAATCTGTGAAATCTGCGGGGCAAAAAAATGATGAATAATTTTTGCGGGCTATTTGAGAATTGAAAATCCAAGTTGTTCCTTGAACCGAACGGACGACTCGTTGGGTCAATCCTCGTCCGCTGCCACCATCACCCAAGCAGCCCGCCTTGGTGCCGGCATTTCCGAATCCTCACCCTTGATGGCCTTCCACAGCACCTCATTGAAGAGCCGGTCTGGCACGGCATCCACCTGCGCAAGATTAAAGGTCTCGCTAATGCGGCTCAGCTCGTTCACGGCCATGTTGCGCTCCTCCAGGTCCACCTGTGCGGGCAATGCCTTGACAGGCGAAAAATCAGGCGTTGAAGTGAAGCAACGCCACATCGGTGTGGCCGCCGCATCGTACTGGCTCATTGGCGGCAGCCCCAAAATCAGCTCCATCGTGCGGAGCATGGATGAGGTCGAGTACATGGTGTGGTCCACGAAATGCCGCTTGGTATATGGGCTGACGAGGTAGGCAGTGCTGCGGTGCGCATCCACATGGTCGGCCCCATTTTGTGCATCGTCCTCAAGGATGAAAATGGCGCTTTCCTTCCAGATTTTCGAGTGCGAGATATGCTCCACGAGCCGCCCCACGGCGAGGTCGTTGTCGGCCACAGCAGCAAATGGGGAGTAGGCACCTTTGGCCAAACCGCTCGTGTGGTCATTGCCGAACCGGATGCTGTTGAACTGGGGCACTTGGTTGATGGCCAACAAGCTGTCAAAGTCCCGCTGCCAATCGGCCTGCCGCCGGATGTCCTGATAGTCCATGTCCCAAGCCGAGTAGCCGGGGCAAAAATGGCCTTCGATGGTCGGGTAGTTTGCCTTGCCGTCGTCCGCAAATTCCCCGTAGGTGCGATAGCTCACGCCAGCTCGCTTGCAATAGTCCCAGATGTAACCGCCCCGTGGCCGCCCGATTTCCCGGTGCGCCTCATAGTCGTAGTTGCCGCCACGACCGCCATAGCTCGTTGGCCAGGTTTTTTCGTTGAAATCGTTGGCATAAGCGGCGGTGCTCCAGTCGTGCCCGTCAGCGCTCACTTCGGCGTCCACGTAGAAATTGTCGAGCAGCACGAACTCCCGTGCGAGGTGATGCTGGTTCGGCGTGATTTTTTCTCCGAATAGCAGCAGCGAAGTGTCGCCATTTCCTTCGGGAATGTCGCTCAACACCTGGTCATAAGTCCTGTTTTCCTTGATGACATAAAACACGTATTTAATGGGAGATGGGTCGCCAACCCGCATTGGCACAGGGTTTCCGGCCTCGCCTTCGGCAAACTTTTCCTTTTCTTTATTGTATGGGCAATTTTCGTAAACGAGCTTGGAATAGGCCGCCAATTCCGGTTTTGTGGGAGGCTCAATGACGCTTAATGTGCCGAGGTACAGCGCCCCGATGTATTGCGCAGCCTTTTCATCGGACTCTTTTCGGAGCGGGCTTGGGCCTTCGGGATTGGGCAGCGATGACATGCCCTTGCCGTTGGCCACCACGATTTTGCCTCCGGCAAACCGTACGCTTGTCGGATACCAACCCGTGGGGATGAACCCCAGCGGACGGCTTTCGCCCCGCTTCTCGGTATCAAAAACGGTGAGGCAGTTGTTGTCGGCATTGGCAACATAAAGGGTTTTTTCATCGTCGGAAAAAGCAAGGCTGTTGGTCGTGGAGCCGTTTGGCGCATCGGGAAACAGGGCGCAGTTGAGCACTTCGAGCGTCTTGCGGCTGGGCAGGTCCACCACCGATACGCTGTTGTCGTGGGAATTGGCGATGAGCAGGAGGTCCTCGTTTTTGTTGATTAACATCTCGTTGGGTTGGTCGCCTACGGCGATTTCGGCTTTTTTGTCAAAGGTCTTCAGGTCAAAAACCAGCACCTTTTTCTGCCCCCAAATCGAGATATATGCTTCGCCTCTTTTGGGTGAAACCACCACGCTGTATGCCTCTCCGCCGAGCGGGATTTTGCGCTCCACTTTCTGGGAGGTCAAATTGCAGACGTAGAGCGAATTGTCCTCTTTCGTGGCAACGAGCAGGTGGCCGTTGGCCTCGTCGAGCGCCAGTCCGGTTGGGCATATTTTATCCTCGCTCCAAGGCTTGCCCAAAACGATTTCGCCCTTCCGCACCAGTTTTTGTTGGTCAATGCCGTAGATGGCAATCAAGTTGTCATTGCCACCGGAGGCAAACAGGCTTTTGCTATCCTTGGAAAAAGCCAGCCCGTACCACGCCTTCGGGATTTCGACCTCATCCAACTGCTCGGCATCGCTGGCACGGAAAAGCTGGAGCTTTTGCACCCCTACCCCATTGTTGGTCACGGCCATCAATTTGCCGCCAGGGGACAGGGCGATTTGCAACGGAAGGTCGCCCAATGGACGATGAACCTGCCCAGCCGGGGTAAGCATCCAAAGGTTGGGGAGTTGCACCCGCTTGGCGGAGAGGTTTTGGTAAAGGTTGTCGGAGGACAGGCGGCGACTGGGCGTGCATTGCACCAGCAGTAGCAGCATAAAAACCAATAAAAGGGAAGGAATTTTCATGGCGTTGGTATTCATTTTTTTTGTGCGAAAAAAGTTCAAGTTGGCGAAGGAAAAGCAAAATCCCCATTATTTCACCCAATGTTCACGGCCAATTAACCTACGATGCTCACCTTGCACAAATTTTCAACAATGAAATTAAAACACTTCCCTTTCCTGCTTGCCATGTTTGCCCATTTCCCAATGGCATTCTCCCAAAAAACCCTCACCACCCTCCAAGTCCCCGGTGCCACCGAGTTCTGCAAAATTGACCCAGCGGGCCATTCCGTGCTGCCAAGCGGCCGCTACGTGACCCCGGCTGGAAAGGCCGTGCCCATCACCCGTGCGCCCTACGGCCTCGCCATCAGCCCCGATGGGCAAACGGCGCTCGTGCTGCACAACGACGTGGTCACCAAAATTGACCTGCGCAACCCCGACCGCCCCGTGCGGATGCCCAGTTACGACAAGGCCGTGCCAGCCGTGCTGGAAGGCTCCTCGTGCATGGGCATCGCCTACCTACCCGATGGCAAAACCGCCTGGCTTTCTGGCGGCGACAAAGGCACGGTCGTGCTACTCGATGTGGAGAACAACCGCAACTTATTGACAATCAGCTTGAACGGAGAATTTTCAGGTCAAAATTTTGAAGATTCCTATATCACAGATTTGGTTTTGGACAAAAAGCGCAACCACCTCCTCGCCCTCGACCGGGGCAACAATCGTTTGATAAAATTAGACCTTGCTTCGCAAAAACTGGTGACCAGCATCCCCGTCGGACGCATCCCGTTCGGCATTGCCATTTCGCCCGACAGCAAAACGGCTTTTGTGGCGAACGTCGGCATTTTCGAGTATCCGCTCGTGCCGGGTTTGACCAAGGACAATTATATGACGATGGGCCTCGAAGTGCCCGCCTACGGCTATCCTTCGAAGGAGTCGGAGTTCGGCACTACCTACCCCGATGGCCGCAAAATCCCCGGCCTCGGCAGCCCACTCGACGAACGGGCGATGAGCATCTGGACGGTGGATTTGGACAAAAACGCGGTGATGGGTAAGTTCAAGACGGGCCTGCAAATCGGCGATGAGTTCGAGAACGAGGAGGAGGAAGAGGAGGGCGAAATCGTCGGCGGGGCGCACCCCAACTCGGTGGCGGTGGGCAGCCGCTTTGCCTATATTTCCAATTCGCAGAACGACTTGATTTCGGTTTTTGACCTGAACAAGCACAAGGTTGTAAAGGACATCCCACTGAAATTTCACAAAACCCTTGACCATTACCGGGGCATCATGCCCTTCGGCGTGGCGCTTTCGCCCGATGAAAAAACGCTGTACGTTGCATGCCTCAGCCTGAACGCCGTAGCCGTCATTGACACCAAAAAAGGCAAGGCAAAGGGCTATATCCCAACGGGCTGGATGCCTTCGAGGGTGAAGGTCTCGCCGAATGGCAAGCAGATTTACGTTACCTCGGCCCGTGGCTACGGTGCTGGCCCCAATGGTGGCAAGGGTTTCACGGCCCCACCGCAAGGCACCTATATCGGCGACATCCAGCTCGGCATTTTCCAAATCATTGAGGTGCCGGATGCCGCCAAGCTCGCCAACTACACCCAACAGGTGCTGAACAACACCTTCCGGGAGGTGCAAGTCGTGGACGAGGGCAAGAACCCGCTGCCCGTGCTGCCCCGGCTGCGGGAAAGCCCCATCAAGCATATCGTCTATATCACGAAGGAAAACCGCACCTACGACGAGGTTTTTGGCCAGTTGCCGCAGGCAAAGGGCGACCCGACCCTCGCCCGCTTCGGTGCCGGGGTGGATGTGCCAGCCAACAAGACCGGCTCACCCGCCGTGCCCAAGGCCGACATCATGCCCAACCATTTGAAGATTGCGCAGCAATGGGCGTTTTCCGACAATTTCTATTGCGACAGCGATGCCAGCATCCACGGCCACAAATGGATGGTCGGCACCATCCCGAACGAGTACACCGAGGTGAACTCGCAGACCAGCGCCGAGTTCAAGCCGTTCAGCAGCGCACCGGGCAGGCGCTTCCCCCGCACCACCGGGGCACAGGATCCGGAAGACTACAATGAGCGGGGCGGCATCTGGGAAAAGCTCGCACGTGCGGGCGTCACCTACTACAATTTTGGCCAAGCCAACGAATATACCGAGCCATCGGAGGAGAAGTTCGACACGCTGTTCGGCGCAAGGCACTCGGTCGTTTACCCAATGCCAAAGCCCTTGTTCGACCGAACGAGCTTCACCTATCCCGGCTACAACATGAACGTGCCGGACCAGTTCCGCATGGACAAGTTTGAGGAGGAGTTCATGGCGAAATGGGGCCCACGCCTCCCCCCGGCCCCCTCCGAGGGNNCCCTCGGAGGGGGCCGGGGGGAGGCTGCCTAATCTAATCACCCTCATACTCCCCAACGACCACGGCGCTGGCCCCCGCCCGACGGAGGGCTACCCCTATCTCGAAAGCTATATGTCCGACAACGACCTGGCGCTGGGCAGGCTGCTGCACTTCCTCAGCCGGACGCCCTACTGGAAAAACATGCTGGTGGTGGTAACGGAGGACGACCCGCAGGGCGGCATTGACCACGTGGACGCCCACCGCTCCGTGTTGATGCTGGCCGGGCCTTATGTAAAACGGGGCTACGTGTCGCATACCCACGCCAATTTTGGCAGCTTGTTGCGGATGATTTACACGCTGACCGACGCTGGCTTCGTCAACCACTACGACCTGACGGCCAGCTTGCTCACCGATTTTTTCACCGACAAACCGGACTACACGCCCTACACGCTGGTGCCGGTGGATGCCCGCATCTTCGACCCGCAAAAGGCGATGGACGTTTACCACAAGACCTTCGATTGGGAGAAAATCAAGCAGGGGCCGATGCTGGACGACGAGGGGGAGCAGCGGAAGTGGTTTTATGAGCAGCAGGGGAAGGGGAATTAGCGAAGGATTGGAAAGCCCGCAGGGATTTCTATGCCAGAGCGGGTATGGGTGAGTCCGGGCTTAGAAATCCCTATCGGGCTTTCCAATCCCTGAAATACCATGAAAATCTGTACCCCTCCTGTCAGTTTTTGATGGATAAACCACTTCGTTCAAAAAGATGAGCTATGTTTGAATTAATTGGAATTCAAGAATTTGCGAAGCATGAGAACTAAACTAATTGCACTTATCAGCTTGCTGTTTTTTTGGGTTAAAATGGTGGCGCAGGAGCGGGTGCCGGAGGCGTTGCCGTTGCCAGCCTTGAAGCCAGTAAAATCAGGAATTCCATTCTCGTCCTACCTCGACAGGCCGAGGTTTCCTGTCCGAACCATCTACCCACCGCTGCCCACCGTCGTCGTCACCGCCCACCGAATGGAGAGCGACGTGAGCAAAACGCCTGCATCCATTGTCAGGTCAAGGTTTTGGGAAGGTAACCGCACCATCCCAGAAGCCCTCACTACTAATTCAGGTGTGTTCGTCCAAAAGACCAACCACGGCGGTGGCTCGCCCTTTATTCGTGGATTAACTGGCAATCAAACGCTGCTGCTCATTGATGGAATCCGACTTAGTAACGCTACTTTCCGCTATGGCCCAAATCAATATTTGAATACGGTTGACCCATATTCTGTCCAAAATATAGAGGTGTTGAAAGGCGGTGGCAGTGTGGGCTATGGCTCGGATGCGTTGGGTGGAACATTGAATGTTTTATCTCGAAACATAAACTTCGCCAATAACGATGATGTAAGGTGGATGAACAGGGTGACAAGTTACTGGCGAAGTCAGGACATGGAAAAAACCCTACATGCTGAATCGAATTTTTCAAGTAAAAAACTGGCCTTCAACGCTGGTGGTACGCTCCGCAATTTTGGCGACCTCGTGGGAGGCGATACGACTGGGGTTCAACGTCCCACAGGCTATGATGAAATGGCCTTCCATGTAAAAGCCCACATTAGGCTTGACACTGCTTCAACATTGATGGTCATGCACCAGTTTTTCCAACAAACGGATGTGCCCATTTACCACAAAATCAAGTTAGAGGGTTTTGCCCGCAACCACATCACCTTGCAGCGGCGGCAATTGAGCTATGCACGGTACGAATGGCTGGCACCGCAGCTTCGTACTGCTTGGGGTACCGAGGGAAGGTCACTAAAAACTGGTCTTCAAAAAATCACTATCACTTCCTCGCTCCAAAATACAGACGAACACCGAGAAAGTCAGAAAAACGGCAACCTAATCCTCAAAAAAGAGGCTGATGATGTGCGCAGCATTGGTGTATCAGCTTTGGCTAAATACAGATTTGCAGCGTGGTGGCTTTCGACCATTGGCATTGAAATCTACCACGACCTCGTCGGCAGCACCCGCACCGATGCGGAAACGGGTACGGGCAGCGAGACTGACAAGCGGGGCCTTTACCCCGATGGGGCAACTTATCTAAGCAACGCCATATTTTGCACAAACCAATGGGAATCAGGTGATTGGAATTTCTCTGGCGGGCTGCGTTTCAACCGTTTTTCCATCAAGGTAGCCGATGACAACAACGGCGAGTCGCATCTCACGCCTTCGGCTTTGGTTTGGAATGCGGGGGCACTCCGCAAATTAGACCGCTTCAATTCGGCCTTTGCCAGTTTCAACACCGCCTTTCGTGCCCCCAATGTGGACGACCTTGGCTCGCTCGGCATCGTGGACTTCCGTTACGAGGTGCCGACGGCAGACTTGAAGCCTGAGAAATCCTACAATATGGAGCTGGGCTGGCGGCACAAGCAGGAACGCTGGAATGCCGAAGTTGCAGTTTTCAGGTACGAGCTTCGTGACCTCATCACGAGGGTGCGGGTTGGGACGGACAGCATCGCCGGGTATCCGGTTTATCAGAAGGGGAACGTGCAGGAAGGTTTCATTCAGGGCGTAGAGTTTAGTAGTTCGCTTCGCTTGACCAATGGATTTTTGCTTTATGGCAACCTCGCTTGGCAGTATGGCCAGCATGTAACAAGCAATGAACCGATGCGCCGCATACCGCCGTTTTTTGGCAACGTTTCGCTCATGTACAACAAATCTACGCTGCGCTTTCGTCAAAAATGGACTCATCAAAGCATTGGGGCATACTTCGATTGGCTCTTCGCAGCCAAGCAAGCCCGCCTTGCCGCAGGCGACAAGGCCGACAACCGCATCCCACTGGGCGGCACACCGGGCTGGAATGTGCTGAATCTTTACGGGTATTGGACTATTCCAAAAAGCAAGTTTAATTTCACCCTACGTGCAGGCCTCTGGAACATCCTCAACGCCGACTACCGCTACCACGGCTCTGGCGTGAACGGAGTGGGAAGGAGCGTGACGGCGGGGGTGACGGTTTTCTTCTGAACCTACCACGCCATTTAACTCAAAAATAACCGCCAAAAAACACCCCATTCACCTTTTCGCCGTAATCAGCAGTCTCAAAAAACAACCAACTGCATGAACAGAATTATTGCCATTTTGGGCTGCTGCGCAATCTTGGGTTTAGCCTTTTCCCGATGCACCGAAAACGCCCCAACCGCTGGTGGCGAAATCCTCGCCAAAGCCAATTGCGCTTCTTGCCACGCCTACCCGGAGCCTACGTTGCTTGACCAGAAATCATGGGAAAACCATGTGCTGCCCCGCATGGGTGCGATGATGGGCGTACCGCCCGCCGACCTGGCTGGGGGCTTCCCCGTAAACCCTGACAGCGTTCCGCTTTCAAAAGAAGAATGGGCAGCCATCTGCCAGTTTTACCTAAAAAATGCACCCACCGAAACGCTTGCAGCTCCGCCTTTCGACATCGAAAAATCGCTGCCGCAATTTGAGGTGCGCTTCCCCGACCACTACCTCAGCCCGCCGGGCACGCTGCTGGCCAAGTTCGACGGCAACGGCCTCTTCCTTGGCGATGTGCATTCCGGCAAGTTGTATGAGTTTGACAATCAATTGGTGGTGCAAAAAATGGCGGCTGCACCTGGTGGTGCGGTCTGGCTGAACCGCATCCCGGAGGGCGACCTCCTGACCTGCATCGGCTCGTTTTCTCCAACCGACGAGGCAACAGGCAGCGTGGTCTTTTTGCCAAAAAAACCGGGTGCATCGCCCATCACGCTGCTCGATGAGCTGCGCCGCCCCACCCACACCGAGCTGGCCGACCTCGACGGGGATGGCCGCTTCGACCTCGTGACCTGCGAGTTCGGAAAATGGGCTGGCAGCCTCAGTTGGTGGAAGAACGATGGCAACGGCGGCTTCCAGCGGCACCTGCTCCGCAACATGCCCGGCGCCATCCGCTCGCAAGTGCGTGACCTCAACGACGATGGCCTGCCCGACATTACGGCCCTCTTCGGGCAGGGCGACGAGGGCATTTTCATCTACTATAACAAAGGTGGCGGAGCGTTTGAGGAAGTGCGGGCGCTGCGCTTCCCGCCCAGCTACGGCTCCAGCTTCTTCAGCTTCTTTGATTACGACGGCGATGCCCACCCGGACATCATTTACACCTGCGGCGACAATGCCGATTTTCCGCCCGTCAACAAGCCTTACCACGGCATCCGCATCTATCAGAACGATGGCAAAAACGGTTTCAAGGAGGTGTTCTTCCAGCATTTGCAGGGCGCTTATGCCGCTATCCCCGCCGACTTCGACCTCGACGGGGACCTCGACATTGCGGCCATTTCCTTTTTTCCCGACTTCCAAAAAAAGCCCGAATCTGGTTTTGTTTTCTTTGAAAACCAAGGCAGCATGAAGTTCAAGGCCCGTACCTTCCCGGCAGTGGGCAAGGGCCGTTGGATGGTCATTGACGCTGGCGACCCTGACGGCGATGGCGACCTAGACCTCGTGCTGGGCAGCATGGCCTTCGAGGTGATTCCCGACGGCGGGGAGGTGGGACAGTGGGTGAAGGATGGGATTCCGTTCGTGGTGCTGTGGAACTTGGTGAAGTGAACTCACTTAGGGTAACCAAAAGCCAAAAAGTGATAGACAATGATAAGGGTAAAAGTGGGATTCATTTAAAAAACCTACCTCCCCAATTGAGAATCATATTTTTATTAGGCAATCAAATTATTTCATTCGCTTTTTCCCTCTCATTCAATGAATTGGAGAGTAGTTCAAATTCTAATGGGTAGCCCAATTATATCGGAATTGAAGCGCCACTTGTCATAGTTTGGAATTTTATCCCAATTTGGAAGCGTAGTTTGGCATTATTTTTGAAAAGCAATTTTTATCCTTCCTCCATCACTATTCCCAAATCTTCCCCTCAGCAGATATTGCAAGAGGGCCTCTTAATTTTGACGGTTCTCCTCCGGGAAAATTTCATAGCAAGCACGCATAATAACTAAACCACAATGAGGTTCCGGCTACGGAATGCCCATCGTACATCCATAATTATTCACTTAAATCATGACAACATGAAAAGATTATTTCCGATGCTTTTGGTAGGATTATTATTTGCAACTTCGTCTTGCTCAAAAGAAGAACTTCCGCCCCTTTGCGACGAGGGGACATTGCGGTTGACCAATATTTCTTCAAATCCCTACATGTACTATTTAAATGGTGCTTATCAAGCGACCCTCAAGGGAAATACCTTTCAGGAATTTGAAATCCTTGAGGGCAAGCACACCATCCGATTGGTCCAGGAAAGCGGCTATTTGCTGTTCCCTTCGATAAAGGAATCAAGTGTCAGTGTTTTTGGGTGCAAGGAGTCCGAATTGGTTTTTCCATAGCCCCTTGCCTCTTTCAATCACTAAAAACGAATTGAATACCCCCCACAAAACGGTCTCACATTAAAACAAAGTTCTGCTTGCTCGCTGCGCTAATGCTCAGCGCTCACCTCCTTTATTCACAAGCCGACTTGGTGGTTTCCACTGCCAGTTTCCAACCTAACTCAATTGCTAAAGGCGATATTTTTCAGGTACAGGCAACGGTAAAGAACGTGGGCAACGTCACGGCTGCAGCCAATTACATGTACGTGTATTTTACGCAAGACCTTACTCTGTCCGATGACGAAATCGTAAGTCGGGTGTCCATTCAGCAGTTGGGTCCGGGGCAGAGCCAATTGGTAGATTTCAGGTATCCGGTATCGCCATTATTGTTCGCTGGAAGCTATCATGTTGCCTTCATGGTTGACCCGCTTAGCACAGTACCAGAGTCGAACGAGAACAATGCTTTTTGTGTCAAAAGCGGCAATAACTGCCTGACTTTTAATATCACAAACTCAATATTGACTTCGCAAAAATACCCATATCCTGTGCTGTTCATTCATGGCTGGACGGGAAACAGCTTTACGTGGGATGAATTCGCTGTTGAGGCTGAGTTTCGTTTCGGCTGGTCGTTTGCTGGCCGCATGGACTACTGCCTGAACCCGGACGGCAATCAGTACACCTCAGATGGCACTATCAAATCCTTTGTAAATGCAGCCAATCTGAGCAAAGGAGATTATTTCCTATTGAATTTTGACGTTGGCAAGAATGGTACGTTGTTCGTTAGTGAGGATGGCATACCTTTTAACGACGATTATAGTAATCAGTCGGCCATTGTTAAGCAAGGCTGGGCAGTGAGCGACGCTGTGAAGAAGATTTTGGCCAAAACAGGGGCAGAGAAGGTCATATTGGTCGGCCACAGCATGGGCGGCCTCGCTTCTCGTGAATACCTACAAAACCCAAATAATTGGCAGCCAGACGGCAAGCACCATGTGGCCAAATTGCTAACGATTGGGACACCGAATGGGGGGAGCAATCTTAGCTCTTCTGGATTGGGTCAAATATTCAATGGCGGCGATGAAAGCTCAGAGGCTGTTAGGGATTTGCGGTACGAATCCACCATTTTTGATGGGCAATACTTGGATGGTGGCTACGAAGATAATTTCTCTGTTTTCCATAACAACGACGTGGATTGTAATGGTGCGGTGGGTAATTTGATTACGGGTTTGAATGAAAAAACCGCCCCTTCGGATGTCAATTATTCCTGTATTGTGGGTGTGGGAAACAATTTTCCTTCTTTAACTGGTGACGGAATTGTTGCATCTGACCGTGCAAATCTGAACAACTACCTCTTTGCGCAGCCACCACTTGGCCAACTTCATGCAGAGCGGTTCGATGTGAATACTGGGCATACCACCATCCACCAAGTCAACCCTTCGGTCATCGTTCGTGCCCTTGACGAGCCTGATGACTATCACCTGGCCTATCCGATTCCGTTAAACTCATTTCAATACGGGTGGTGTACCCAGCAAGCTCCCAACAGTCCCTACCAAGAGGACTACGACGATTATAAGCTGACAATCACAACCAATGGCATGTTGGAAGTGAAGGTCTATAACATCCCGGTGCAGGAATTTGGCATGGGCTTATTGGACGCAAACTATGAGCCGCTGGAGGAGGTATTGGCCAATGGCAAGAGCAACATCAGCTTCACGAGGCAGGTGTCGCCCGGTACTTATCTACTCGAAACCGGCGGTATCCCCACGCCCAACAGTTGGCGGTTTCCGTATGCCCTTGAGGTCAAGTTTACGCCCTCCGGCCCAACTGATGTAGAGGAAGCTGTAGCAAACAATGGGCTTTTGCTGTTCCCCAATCCAACCACAGGCCATTTTGAAATCCAATGGAGCAGCCCGGACTTTGGAGCGTACCAAGTAGTGGTGCTGAACAGCATGGGGCAATTGGTGCGTCGGTCTGTCCACCTAAAAACGGATGAAGTGGGAACCGTTTCTGTGAGCCTTGATGGTTTGCCAAGCGGGGCTTATTTTGTGCAGTTGAAGTCGGATTTAGAGATTAGGGTGGGAAAGGTGGTGAAGGAATGAGTAGAAGGCATCATTCTGAAATAATTGATGTTGACCTATTCAAATTTGAGCCAAATCCAATACCTCCTACGAGCTGTCAGCCATTTAGCAAACCCGGCCTTCCCGATTAATCCCCATAATGTTTGCTCTAACCCATTGCCCAAAGGGCCGCACACCAAATAATGGTGTGCGGCCCTTTTTTTATCCCAGAATGGACTTCCATGTTAATTAACCGCCATTATCTACCACCAATTTTTAATTAAAACTTATGGGCATTTTTACCCGCAAGTCATACCTAACATTCGCATAACCAATTGATAAACAACCAAATAAAAAGCCACCCTTGCCTAATGATTTGTTTACCTTTTCTTAAACCATCGCATATATATCGGTAGCAAAAGCCCGATACCTTCGCTCTTCGTAATTCAATTATTTTAAAACAAATTCAATCATGACAAAGAGAATTTACCTCCTCTTTGCACTGGCCATTTTTTGCGTCAGCGCAAACACACAGACCCTCTTCAATGAGGAAATCCAGATTCCAGCGGGCTTTGTCCCCACAACCCTTGTGATGCCACCATCCCCCCTCACCACGCAGGTGCTCTTCATCGGTGGTGTGGACATGGTGCAATCCACCCCTACTTACGGCAACCCTGCTGGGCAGGAAGTGGCCAAGGAATGGCACGACTTCATCGGCATCACCCCTGACAACTCTGGCCAGAGCATGGGATGGGTGACGGTGAACCACGAGATGATCTACGCCTCCGACAAGCTCGGCGACGGCGGTGGCATGACGGCCTTCCGCATCAAGCGTAAAGCGGACGGCACCCTCGAAGTCCTGGACCAAACGCTGAACGATGGCCGCTCTGGCAAGTTCTTCAACGTGGACTTCGTGAACACCGTTGGCGAAACGGGCATGAACTGTGGCGGCATCACGTCAATGGTTGATGGCCGCATCTGGACCGCAGAAGAGTGGTTCCAGACCAGCAACGCAGCCATTTATGCCAATGGCGGCGGCGTTCGGGACACTTCCAACTTCGTGGTAAGCTCCGACATCCCAGGTTGGAACGGCGTGAGCCTCAAGCGCTACCAGAACCTGAACTGGATGGTCGAGATTGACCCACGCCAGGCCAAGGCCATCCGCAAGCAGTACAACTGGGGCCGCCAAGGCTTCGAGGGCGGGGTCGTAGCCCCCGACAACCGCATCGTTTACTTGGGCCCGGACGAAACGCCTGGCTATTTCCTCATGTTCGTGGCCAACACCCCCGGCGATTTCACAAAGGGCACTTTGTTTGCCTATAAGCACGACAAGCCAGGATGGCCTTGGGTGCCAATCTGGGAAGAAGGTGCTTTGCTCAACCTAACAGCAGTGGCTTCGTCAAAAGGTGCTACTATGTTCAACCGCATCGAGTGGGTGGCCATCAACCCAGAGAACAACTTTATCTACTTCACGGAAACCGGCCGGGACAACCCCGGCAGTGCATTTACCGCAGGCCAAAATGCCGGTGGCGTTCACCACCCAGCCATCTTGGCACGGGCACAAGCACAGGGCGTTGCTTCGCCAAACGTGCCAGCCTACTGGGATTACTACGGTCGGGTATGGGAGTACAACCCAACCAACGGCCAGACCCGCATCTACCTCGAAGGCGGCCCTTATTTCGCCAACAGCCCAGCCGAGGCCGACTACCCAGAGAAGCACCTTACCAACCCTGACGGTTTGAACGTGATGACGATTGATGGGAAGAAATTCCTGGTCATCCAAGAGGACTTGAACGGCACCTCCAGGGGCCGTGTACCTGCTGGTGTGACCAACCCGCTTTGCGAGGTTTATCTGCTCGACCTGAGCATCCAAAACCCAACGGTGAACGACCTTATCCGTTTGACTGCCATCCCAGCGGGCGCAGAGGTAACTGGTGGGATACCGACACCGGACGGCAAGTCGCTGCTGCTCAACATTCAGCACCCACGCACCGACAACCCGTTCCCGTACAACCACTCCTTGACCTTTGCCATCCACGGTTTCGACCAAGTGAGCTATGCCAGCCTGCAAAACCGCAACTCGTTGAATGCTGAAGCTACGTCTGCCGTTGACGAGTCTGGCGCATTCTCCATCTACCCGAACCCGACCACCCGCACCGTCTTCATGAACAAGCTGACGGACGTGGCCATCTACGATGCCTCCGGCAAACGGGTGCTCGTGAAGCGCAGCACAACAGAGGTGGACGTGAGCCAGTTGAACACCGGCATCTATTTCCTCCAGAACGGGGAGGGCGAAACGATTAAGTTGCAGATTCAATAAATGAGTGTTTGAGAATGTGGGTGTTTGAGCATTTGGGGACGCTCATCACTCGAACACCCACTTCATTTTCTTCAAGCACTTACCCTTTTTTTGCCCCCTTTGAGCCTACCTTCTTCGCATCTTCAAACACTCATCAGTTATGAACAAAAAAATCACCTTCCTCCTTCCCATACTCTGCACCGTCCTGTTTTTCGGCAGTTTTTCGAGCGACCAAGCGAAATTGGCGCTGGAAAAAGTCAGCCAGCAATTTGGTGCGGGGCTGGACGAAACCACCCTCGCCATCAGCGATTTGGTGGTCGCTTCGCAAAACTTGAACCCCAGTCAAAAATCGGTTGAACTCCTACAAGCAGCCGTGACCGATGCCCGTCTGAGCTACAAAAAAATCGAGTTCCTCGTGGCCTATATTGACGCTGCCGACGTGAAAAAGAACATCAACGGCGCACCCCTGCCCAGCATCGAACCCAACGTGCCCATCGTGAAGGTAATCGAACCAAGCGGCTTGCAGGTGTTGGACGAGCTGGCATTTGGCGAAGCCGTGTTTGAACAAAAGGCCGAAATCGTGGCGCTTGCGCAAAAGCTGGACAAGGACTGGCGGGAGCTGCGACTTTTCCAATCAAAAACCGAAATAACGCACCGCCACGTCCTTGAGGCCATCCGGCAACAGTTGGTGCGCTCGTTCACGCTCGGCGTCACGGGCTTCGACACGCCCGGTTCCGCCAATGCCATACCAGAGGCCAAAGCCGCTTTCGAGGGCATGTACGGGGCGTTCCAAAACTACATGCCGATGTTGGCGGAAAAAGACCGGGGCCTCGCCATCGTGATGGATGCCCGCATGGAAAACACGCTGGAATACCTGACCAAAAACGACGACTTCGACAGCTTCGACAGGCTGGATTTTTTGATGAACCATGTAGAGCCGCAGTACCAGCTTTTTTATGAAATCCACAAATCGTTGGGCATAGAGTTCGTCGAGGAGACCAACAAAATGCCCCAAGCGGTCAACTACCATGCGTCCAGCTTGTTTGCCCCCGACTTCCTGAACGCTGGTTATTTTGCCAACCTCGACACGAAGCACCCACTCTTTGCGAAGCGCAAGGAACTGGGCCGCACCCTTTTCTTCGACCCCATTTTGTCCAAAAACTTAGAGCGCTCCTGCGCCTCTTGCCACCGCCCCGAAAAGGCGTTCACGGATGGCCAGCCCACGAGCCTCGCCACCGACGGGAAGGCGAACCTGCTCCGCAATTCCCCCTCGCTCGTCAACGCCGTCTATGCCGACCTTTACTTCTGGGACCTGCGGGAGCCACGGCTCGACCGCCAGATGCTGCACGTGGTGTTGAGCAAGGATGAATTCAATACCAACTACCCCGAAATACTCGGAAAACTTGGCCAGAGCGCCGAGTACCAGCGGCTGTTCGCCGAGGCATACCCAGAAGTGCCGGAATACCAACTCTCCACCTACTCCATTTCCGATGCGTTGAGCGCCTATGTGGCCAGCCTCACGGATTTCGACAGCCCGTTCGACCAGTACGTGCGGGGCGAGTGGGGCGTGATAGACCCGGCGGTAAAGCGGGGCTTCAACCAGTTCATGGGCAAGGCGGCCTGTGGCACCTGCCACTTCGCCCCAGTGTTCAACGGCACCGTGCCACCTACCTACCTCGAATCGGAATCGGAGGTGCTGGGCATCACCACTACCGCTGACACCCTGAACCCCAGCCTCGACAAAGACCTTGGCAGGTTCGCCAACGGTATGCCCGACGTGAAATCCGATTTCCTGAAAACTTCCTTCAAAACCGTGACCGTGCGCAATGCTGAACTGACCGCTCCTTATATGCACAACGGCGCTTTCAAGACGCTGGAAGAAGTGGTGGATTTTTACAATCGGGGCGGCGGCAAAGGGCTGAAATTGGAAGTGCCTTACCAGACGTTGCCCTTTGATGAACTGAAACTGACAAAAGCGGAACAGGCTGATTTGGTAGCCTTTATGAAATCGCTTACTGGGGACATGAGCAAGTTCACAGTACCAGCGAAGTTGCCTGTTTTTGAAAAAAACACGGATTGGAATCAGCGGAAAGTGGGCGGGGTTTATTGAAAAAAAGCCCGCCAAGGCGGGCTTTTTTAACGCTCATCTAAAAGCCCATCAAGCCGCCTTCTTGGCGGCTTTTGAATCCCCTCAAAGAAGTAAGG
>DIUC01000025.1 GCA_002435785.1 Saprospiraceae bacterium UBA6168
CGAGGACGGCCCGACGCACCAGCCCATCGAGCAGGAAGCACAGCTCCGGCTGCTGGAGCAATTGAAAAACCACAGTGGCCGCAATGCCCTGCTTGCCCTGCGTCCTGCCGATGGAGCGGAGACGGTCGTCGCCTGGCGTTTGGCGCTTGAAAATCGGACTTCTCCGACGGGCCTCGTGTTTAGCCGCCAAGGCGTAAATGACCTTCCGACCACCCACCAAGCCGATACTGCTAAGGGCGCATACATCGTCGAGCATTGCGAAGGCAAACCCGATGTGGTCTTAGTGGCCAATGGCTCCGAAGTAGCCACCCTGGTAGCTGGTGCGGCCCTTTTGCGCAGCGAAAAAGGCTTGAAAGTGCGGGTGGTGTCAGCACCATCAGAGGGCTTGTTCCGCAACCAATCGAAGAAGTACCAGAAGGAGGTGCTGCCCGGCAATGTGCCAACTTTTGGCCTCACGGCTGGCCTCCCAAGTACGCTCCGTGGCCTCGTAGGCGACCGGGGTTTGGTCTGGGGGCTTGGGCATTTTGGCTACTCTGCACCATTTAAAGTGTTGGACGAGAAGTTTGGTTTTACGGGGGCGAATGTGGCGGCGCAGGTTTGTAAGTTGTTGAAAATCAAGGGATAAGCAGCTTGGTTTTGCAATTTGGATTTTGAAATGTATTTTTGTAAAAAAGAGAAAGTTATGTCAGCAACAGCCGTTCAAGCCAATCCAAGTTCGTTCCCTCCTAAGCCAATATTCAAGGCTGCCAAGCCCATTTCTTGGGAGGCATTTCAGCGTAAATACCTTTCAAGGGAAGATGAATTCAAATATGAATGGGTGAATGGGCAGGTAGTCAAAACAAAACGGGGTATGGACAAGACACAATTCTATATTCAATTTAACCTGATTCAATGTTTTAGAAGCCTCTATAATGAGGGCAAAGTCATCGGGGAGCTTATTGCAGAACCTGATTTGTTTTTCTTGTCCAATCATCGCCGCCCAGATATTACTTGGTTGACGAAGGAGCAAATTTATCGTCTTGCTGACCCTGAAGCATACGAAGTCCCGGCTTTCATTGTTGAAGTCATTTCAAACAACGATAAAATGAACACAGTGCGTGAAAAAATGATAAATTATCGGGATGCTGGGGTGCAAGTCGTTTGGCATATTTTCCCCAAAATGCAACAAGTGGATGTCTATTCAGGGAAAAACCTGTCTCAAAGCCAACTGTGTTCGGGAGATGATGTTTGCAGTGCAGAACCTACACTTCCTAATTTCAAAATCACGGTTAACGAAATTTTTCGTAAAAAATAAACTGCCATGACTATTTCAGAAATGCAAAATAGACTAATTAGGCTAATCATTAACACAAGTGACAAAGATTTATTGGCCAAACTTCACGAAGTTTTTCAAGCAAGTAAAATTACAAAACAGCAATCAGAAGTTTTTCTTTCTGAACAAGAAGAGGCTTGGATACATGAATCGATTTCAACTGAAAGAATTGATAAAGATGCTATCATGCGAGATTTAGAGAGCCTATCAATATTTTACAAAAAGTAAAATATTACCGTTTAATTTAGCTTGATTTTCCATGAAACTAATCCGCCACGGCAAACCCAACCAAGAAAAACCCGGCATCCAAATCCCAAATGGCACACGCCTTGACGTGAGTGCTTTTGGACAAGATTTCGATGAAAAATTCTTCGAAAATGATGGCCTGAACAAATTGGCAGATTGGCTGCTAAGCCACCAATCGCAATGCCCCATCGTAAGCCCAAAAACAAGGCTGGGCGCACCCATAGGCCGCCCCTCCAAAATCATCTGCATCGGGCTGAACTACTCCGACCACGCCAGGGAAAGCGGCATGACCCTGCCGACCGAGCCTATCCTTTTTTTCAAGTCAACGACGGCGGTTTGCGGACCGGATGACAATGTTATCATTCCAAAAAACAGCGAAAAAACGGATTGGGAAGTGGAATTGGCGGTGGTGATAGGCAAGAAGGCAAGCTATGTGGAGGAGGCCAATGCTATGGATTTTGTGGCGGGGTATGTCCTGCACAACGACATCAGCGAACGGGCCTTCCAGTTGGAGCGGCAAGGGCAGTGGGTAAAGGGGAAAAGCGCAGATACCTTTGCCCCATTGGGGCCATTTCTGGCAACGAAGGACGAGATTCCCAACCCGCACAACCTCAGCGTGTGGCTAAAAGTCAATGGCGAGCGCCTCCAATACAGCAACACGAGCAACCTCGTTTTCAACATCCCGCACCTCGTCAGCTATATCAGCCAATTTATGACGCTGCTTCCCGGAGATGTGATTTCCACGGGGACTCCAGCGGGCGTTGGACTTGGCCTGAACCCACCTCGCTACCTCAAGTCAGGGGATGTAATTGAGCTTGGCATAGACGGGCTTGGGTTGCAACGGCAGGAGGTAGTCGCTTGGAGTGGGGTGGGGTGATTATTTTTTGTTTGCGCTGCCGACCTCACCGTTCGTCTCCGACACAGCCACCCGAGCTGCTTGGCCATAAGAATGCCGTTCCTTTTTTCCGCCTACCCATTATTTTCTTTGGAAATTCCTTTTCTTTGTGAAATATTGACCACCAGATTGTGTTAAATCTCAGCTTTGGGGTCAATAATGCACGATTTCCTTTCGTTTAGACCTGCTTAACCACGACCTTAGAATTTCAGTATGCGATTGCAGAAAACGCTATTTTTTGTGCTACTCCTCTTGCTACCGTTGATAGTGGAGGCACAGGCACTTTTCCCTATAAAAAAAGACAAGAAATGGGGCCTTATGAATGCAGAGGGCCGATTGGTGCAGCAGCCATTGTACGATGCCATCGGTGAGTTCAAGCAGTTCGGTTACGCAACCATGCAGCGAAAGGGGAAGGTTGGCCTACTCAACGCAGAAGGTGCCGAAATCGTCGCTCCCAATTTCGAAGACCTAAAACCCTTGGACAGCACCCTTATTGCGGTCATGGAAAAAGGCGAGTGGAAGGTCATCAACTTGTCAGGAAAGGTGATTTTGCCAGCAGGCTATGAGCAGGTAGAAGTGCTCAAAAGCAGAAATCAAGCTGGATTTCCGCATTCTCGAGCCTACCTTTCCTTCAAAAAGGAAAAGAAATGGGGGATTGTAAGCGAACAGGGCGAAATAGTTGCCAAGCCAAGGTTTGATGAGGTTTCGTTGTACAAAAACCTCCCTCAAGGAGTGAGCGTCACTTATTTTCTTATTAAAAAAGATGGATTAATCGGACTACTGCTACCGAATGGGAGTGAGTTGTTGCCCCCCCAAGCCGACGAAATCAGGGTTTGGAGTGCAAGTCTGATTTTTTTTGAGAAAAAACTGAAATGGGGCGCCGTCAACCAATTTGGCCAAACCGTGCTCGACAATATCTATGACCAATTCGGAAGCCTCTCCAACAATTTCCTCAAATTGGTCTCCGACAAAAAAACCTTCTTGTTTTCGTTGGTTTATAACAACTTGGTTTCCACAGGTGATTACGAAGCATTCTATCCCTTTAGCGACGATTATGTGTTGTGCAAAAAGAATCGCCTCTTAGGGCTGATTGACCATTGTGGAAGCCTTGTGCTTGCCAATCGCTACAACGAAATCCAACCTTACAGTGGTGAGCTTTTCCGTGCAAATTTTGAGGGCAAATGGGGTATTGTGACCTTGGATGACCTGACCATCATCCCTTTTAGCTTTGATTATATTTCGCCCATGAAACAAGGCCGCTGCGTGGTCATCAGCAACCGGAAATGCGGCGTGGCCAATGGTAGGGGAGTAATTATGGTGGAACCACAATTTGACAGGATTGTACTCGAAGATGACCAAGTGAAAGCCTACAAGGAGCGCCAACTGGCGGTGTTCAACTTTGACTCCGATGGGCAATTGCAGGGGGAGAATAAATTCGAGCGGCATTTCACCATAAAGGTCACAAAGGGAAACGAGGATGTCGCCCCCCAATTTGGCGAAGCCGAAAGCCCTTATCAATTGGACAAATTCGAGTGGTTTTACTCCCCGAAGCATGACAAATGGGGGCTTCGAAGGTTGGACAACGGGAACGTCCAAATAGAACCTTCCTTTCACCAAATAAGGGTGGAAAAAGCGGTCGGGCTGACCATTGTTGGCATCGAAACAATGCAGGAAATCAAGTTTGACCGCACTGCCTACCGTTTTGAGATGGCTTACGGGTTGGTGAAGAACGACACGGGACTTTTGGTGCACGAGGTAAATTTGGTGGACGTGCGCCTGTCTGACTTTGGCCAAGGGCTGCCAGTGGCACGGTGTATTTTTGCCAACGGCAAGCATGGGCTGGTCAACAAAATTGGCAAAATCATTTGCAAGGATTTGGCATTTGTAGGCGAATTTAGCGGCGGGGTGGCACGAGCCAGCCAAAAGGGAAGAATGTCTGCCACACTTGACAAGTCCGCCAGGAATATGGGCTTCCTCCAAAATTTTCTTTCCACCAAGCTTGCTCCCGTCAGCCTGACCGACTACACACAACATGACCTGAACATTGACAACCGGGGCTTGCTCACCTGTGAGGGGTGTAGTTGGGGCTATTTGGACACGTTGGGCGCCATGGTCGTGCAGCCCCAATTTTCATTTGCAAAGGATTTTGTCAACCAAGTCGGAATCGTGGAGTTGACCGGCAAGTGGGGCATGGTGGACAACAAAGGAAAACAATTGCTCCCATGCCGATATGATGAACTTGGGTTTTTGGAAAACACGGGCAACAAAGTGCTGCGTGTTTTCAAGAAAGAAGAAAAATACGGGCTGATTGATACCCTCGGCCAACTCGCTGTTGGGGTACATTATGAGAACATCGGCTCCTTTAGCGATGGCCGGCTTGCCGTAAAACGCAATGGCGTTTGGGGCTTCGTGGATGGGAACGGGCGGGAAGTCGTGCCCTGCCGTTTTGATGAGGTGGGGCCATTCAGCGAAGGGTGGGCAGCCGTGCGGCTTGGCGGCAAGTGGGGCTATATTGACCGCAACGGGGCTGTGGAGTTGGATTTTCAGTTCGCAAAAGCAGGCATCTTTAGCAACGGCTTGGCACCTGCCAAGCGGGAAGGCCCCCACTTTGGTTATATTGACCGGACTGGGAAATGGGTCATCAAGCCCACATTCCCAAAGGCTCACCCATTCGATAGGGGAATAGCCAGGGTGGAGGAGTTTACTGGCCAATTCCTTCGGACGGGGCTGATAGATACCCTGGGCGTTTATATCCTTAAACCCAAATTTGTCACCCTCTCCAATTTCAACCAGCACGGGCTGGCGGTGGCAGAAATTGGCGGCAGCCCTGCACGGCTTACCCTCGTAAACATGAAGGGGCAAGCAGTAACGAACCTCCCTTACCGCAGCATAGCGCCGTTTGTCGAGGGGCTTGCCAGGGTTCAGTACCACGACAGTTGGGGTTTTGTGGATACCACTGGCAAGATGGTGGTGGAGGCAACTTTCTTCAAGGCAAGTGACTTTTCCGAGGGGAAGGCAGCCGTCTGGCGGGATGGCCAATGCGGGTTCATTGACCGAACCGGCAAATTTGTGATTGAGCCACTTTTCAGTAAGTGCATGGATTTCAAGGACGGCAAGGCAATTGTTTTCAAAGGCAGCCACCGGGCGGGCCTTATTGATGCCGCTGGGAATTTTGTCATAGAGCCTGGCATCAACAAACTTTTGGACTTCGCCGATGGCCGTGGCCTCGTGCGTGATGACAACTACAAATTCTACTACATCACTGAGCAAGCCCGTTTTTACAATGGTTTTTATGAAAAAGCGGGCCAATACCGGCACGGGGTCGCCGTGGTTCAAGTGGACGGCAACTGGGCCATTATCAATCAGCAAGGCATCGAAATCATACCTCCCAAGTACGACAAGATTGAACAGTTTGAAGACGGATTTGCCAAGGTGCGCATCAAGGGCTTCAACGGGCTGACCAACCTCCAAGGCGAACTTATCGTGCAACCTAACTACGAGTACATCAGCTACGCAGGTGAAGGGCTTTTCCGGGTGGAGCAAGGCGACAAGGTTGGTTATTTTGACATGGATGGTAAATGGATTTGGGGGCTGCAAGAGTAGTGGCCCCCTTCGAAATGGTGTTCGAGAAAAGTTTACCGCAAAATGAAACCTATTCAAAAATCTGCGTAAAAGTTAGCCGTTGACTTCGTGAAATCAGCGTTTTTCAAAAAGTTGAAAAAAAATTTGATGTTGACTTGCATGTAATTTCAAAAGAAACTTACCTTTGCGCTCGCCTTTGAAAAAGGGCGGGTTTGAAGAAAGTTTCAAACATGAAATGCCCCCTTAGCTCAGTCGGTTAGAGCGCCGGACTGTTAATCCGTAGGTCTTTGGTTCGAGTCCAAAAGGGGGCGCAAAAAGCCCCGCAGCAATGCGGGGCTTTTTTGTTTATTGACTTGGGTACTTTTGCTAACATCACAACCCTCAACCTAATATGAGCCTACTCACCGTCGGTACCGTCGCATTCGACGACATCGAAACTCCTCTTGGCAAAGCTGACAAAATCGTTGGTGGCGCTTGCACTTACATTTCTTTGGCAGCATCTTATTTTGTCAATGGAATCAACCTCGTTTCCGTCATCGGTGATGACTTCCCACAGGAAACCCTGGATTTATTGGCCTCCAAAGGTGTCAACCTTGAGGGCTTGCAGGTGAAGCACGGCGAAAAGTCCTTCTTCTGGGCCGGCCGCTACCATGCCGACCTCAACAGCCGGGATACCCTCGATACCCAGCTCAATGTGTTGGCTGACTTTGACCCAATACTGCCTGAAAGTTACAAGAACAGCGATTTCGTGATGCTGGGCAACCTGACCCCTGATGTTCAAATGCGGGTCATCGAGCAAATGGAAACCCGGCCCAAGCTCATTGCAATGGATACCATGAACTTCTGGATGAACATCGCCATGGAGCGCCTCCAAGAGGTTTTGAGCAAGATTGACTGCCTGATTGTCAACGACGAAGAAGCACGGCAATTGAGCGGCGAACACAGCCTTGTGAAAGCTGCCCACAAAATCCTGGAAATGGGGCCAAAATACTTGGTCATAAAAAAAGGGGAGCATGGCGCACTACTGTTTTACAACGACAACATTTTCTTTGCTCCAGCGCTGCCCCTGGCCGAGGTTTTCGACCCAACTGGCGCTGGCGATACCTTTGCGGGCGGATTCATGGGCTACCTTGCAAAATCAGGCGACCTTTCCTATGAAAACATGAAGCGGGCAGTGATTTTTGGCTCCGCAATGGCTTCCTTCTGCGTTGAAAAATTCGGCGTAGAACGCCTAACGGAGCTTACCCAACTTGAAATCAACAAGCGGGTTTCCAAATTTGTGGACTTGGTGAATTTTGATGCACAGCTTTGACGCCATTTGGTGAATAAATTAGGTTAAATAGAACGGGAAGCGCACTTGAATGGTGTTTTTTGCCGTCCTTCGTCACTTAAATATGCACCTATGTCCCAACGAATTACCCTCTTTTTTGCGCTTACCATTTTATTCATTTGCCCACTCTGGGCACAGGTCAGGGTGTTGGGCAGCCTTGCTATTGGCGACACCACTAAATTCCATTTGCTCAAAACCACGAGGGAAGACCGGTTCATTGGCACCGTCCTGTTTTGGTCCGCCGATTCGTTGGTTTTTTTGACCAACGCCAAGGTTAGGATAGCATTTCCGCCGTCTGAAGTCAGGTCAATTGAAGTGGCGGAGAACCAGCAGGCAGGCCATATTGGTGCCGAAATTTTCGTGCTGGAAACCACGGATGGGAAATCATATTTCGGTTATGTCAAGGGCATGGACTCCAATAGAATCATATTTGCGGCGGGCAATGCTGGAACCATTAGGCTGTGGGCTGAAAATGTGGTCTCCATTGAGCCGACTTCAACCATGACCATGGTGATGAAGGAGCCGTTCGTCAATGAATATTGCTTGAAAAGCGTTAAGGGAAAAAAAGTGGTCGGGGAAATGATGGGGTACTCAGGTGGACAAGTTGAATTCAAGGATGAGCGGGGTAGGGTGGTGCGAGAACCATTGAAGAACTTGAGAAAATACAGCTTGAACCCCCAATATACTCCCTATACGGCACACTCACGGGCGTTGCTTTTCCTGCCTACAGGCTTCGGAATGGCCAAAGGGGACCGGGAGTTCAGGAACATCGTCGTGGGAATCAACAATTTTGCTTACGGCATAACCGACCAGTTATCCTTGGGGGCAGGCTTGGTCTCTTTCCTTCCTTATGTTGATTTAAAGTTTTCCCAGCCAATTGGCAAGTATGTCCATTGGAGCATAGGAGGGTACGCCTTTGTTCCCTTCTCTTTTGGTTACCACAGCTCGGTTTCCATCGGCACGCCCGACTATTTCCTTAACATCAGTTACCTTAGAAACAGGGAAAACAAAGGGCTATATACTGATAGCGACTTTGAGAGCTTTGGTGTTGGCGCATCCCTGCGATCGGGTCGGCGGTCTCGACTTTTCGCAGAATACAATATTTTGGTAGCACCAAGCGGTAGATTTGGATACGGTTTATTTTACGAAACCGGCTTTGGGAACTCCTTTTCTTGGGGCTACGGCTGGTTCAACAGGAAGCTCCGTCTTGAAACAGGCATCATGGCAACTGGTCCTTTTTACAGCTATTTTTGTACAGGCCCTGATTGCCCAAGCTATTATCACCTGCCCATTCCATTCTTTTCCTTTGGTTTCAATTTCTAAATGTTTTTGTAAACACCTTGGCGGCCAACGTTTTTCCTTTCCTTTTTTTTAATTCTGGATTAAATTTTTTCTTTTTTTCGCATAAAACCAAATCCTTGCTACATTTGGGCGATACATTTCTTATTCTCTTTTCAAATAATTGCCATCCATGAAAACACTGCATGAGCACCTTCATCAGGACCCAGCCAACCCACAACCTAAGCGCATACTCGCCCTCGACGGCGGCGGTATTCGTGGCGCCTTGACCCTTGGAATACTCAAAAGCATTGAGGATACGCTTCGCAAGCGCCACGGCGATGACCCAAATTTCAGGCTCGCCCATTATTTTGACCTAATTGGCGGCACCAGCACCGGCTCCATTATTACAGCATTGCTGGCCATCGGCAAAAGCGTGGACGAAATCCAGGAAATGTACCAAAACCTCGGCACACGGGTTTTTGGCAAATACAGGATTCTATCACTATTGCGAGCTGGAAAATTTGATGAAAAGGAACTTGAAAAACTCCTCGAAGAAGAACTTGGACAAGAAACGATTGGTAGTTCCAACATTCAAACGGGCATCTGCGTGGTGGCGAAACGGGCCGATACAGGTGGCACTTGGGCATTTTTGAACCACCCCGGTGGCAAATACTATGATGCAAACAAAGGTATTTTGCTCCGCAATGCAGTCCGTGCAAGTTCAGCCGCCCCAACCTATTTTGATGCAGAGGCTTTTGATGTCGGCAACGGTGAAGTTGGCGCCTTCGTGGATGGCGGGGTGAGCATGCACAACAACCCCGCTATGCTGCTCTTCCTGATGGCCACCACCAGTGGTTTTCCCTACAAATGGAAAACGGGCGATGACCTGTTGGAAATCGTTTCCGTTGGCACTGGCTATGCCAAGATTCGCCGAAAAGTGGCGGAATGCGTGGGGATTGCCGGTGTGAAATGGGCACCAGTGGTGCCTGCCATGCTCATGGACGATGCTGACAACCACAACCAACTCCTCCTTCAGTACATGTCAAAATCGCCAACTGCCAAGTCCATCAACTCTGAGTTTGGCGACCTGAGCGGTGATTTGCTTGCGCCAAAGCCACTCCTGCATTACCTCCGGTACGACGTAAAGCTTGAACAAAATGAGTTGAATGACCTTGGCTTTACCAAAGTAATTGCAGAGAAAATCCGGGAAATGTCCGACGCCAACAACAAGGAAGTGTTGCGGGACATTGGCCTCGAAGCTGGCAAGCGGCTGGTAAAGGATTCGCATTTCCCAAAAGCATTTGACCTATAATTTGGAGCCGCTAATTGCATTGAGTTCATAACGCAAATCAGTGCAATTAGCGGCTATACATTTATCCTGCCAGCGCAAAATATTAAATCCAGAATACTCAAGTCGGGCAAAAAGCCGAGCCTATCCTCAAAGACTTGGGGATATTTTACTGGTGCATACGCTGCATAAGGTGCGGTATGTTTGGGTGTAAATTCATGCCGAAAGTCCAGTAAATGCTCGGTTTGCTCCTCATATTTTTCGGTCAAAACGATGGGGGTTTTCAATTTCAATATTTTCAGGGAAAGCTTCAATAAATCATAATTCCAATCCCATAACAACTCATATTTTTTTGCCAAAAAATAGGGTTCGAATAACGCTGCATAGTGCTCAAAAAAAGGTGAATTGCCATACGCCGAGCATATAGCCCGCCAATGTTGAATCTGCCAAGGTTCATCATAAGCGATGCGCACTTCCCGGATAGGTTGCTGCTGGTTTTTGCCTTTGCGGAGCGGGATGGTCAGCCGTTGTGCCCCATTCACGGCGGCGATGTAGCAGCGGTTGCGGTAGCTCCCTTTGACGTAGTGCTCATGCTGCTCCAAATGGGCTTCGGAAACTTTGGCCACTGCCACAAACCATGAAACGGGTGGGAGGTACTGAAGAGAAAAAATTGAATTGTGATTTTCCATCCAAAACTTTGGTGAACCGCAAAGATGCACCGTGGTTGGCCGAAATGTTGAGATTTGCCTGAGAATCTTTGGCGGATTCAGGCTTTGTTATAAACCTGCACCTCAATAGAATCACAAAAAAAGCCGGACAAACCCAATTGGATTTACCCGGCTTTTGGTGTTGCCAAAAATTGGCAGCCCATATTGTATTGGAAAGTAACCAAGCAAAAAAGTAACTTTTTACGAATAAATAAAAGCCTTGTAAGTCCAGTATTTACAAGGCTTTTTTATTGGTTGTTTGTTTCTTTCTTGTTCGTTCCCTATCCTTTTCTTGCATAATTTTTGTACCTCATTTGTACCTTTTGCCTACCTTTGTTGAATGAGGTACAAATCGGGCGAAATCGTGAAACATATTTGAAACGTATTTGAAACATGATGAAACTCATTTGATACCTGTTTGAAAGGAGAAACTATCAAAGCAGGGATGGAAGTAAAACGGATTTGCCAGCATTGCGGGAACGGCTTCACCGCCCAAACATCGGTCACTAAGTATTGCGGTGACATTTGCGCCAAACGAGCCTACAAAGCCCGGAAACGTGCTGAAAAGATTGAGGCAAGCAATGAGGAAACCCGCCAAATCATTCAAGCCCCCATCGTAGAATTACAGGCAAAGGACTTTTTGAGCATTGGGGAGGTTTGCAGCCTGTTTCAAGTGAGCCGGGCAACGGTTTGGAGGATGGGCAGGGACGGCAAGTTGAAAACGGTGAAAATCGGCAAGCGGAAATTTGTAAGCCGGAAAGCATTGGACAGCCTGTTTGAATAGCAAAAATCTTTATCAGATAACGCCCCCTTAATCTTTGAGAAAATGAAAGCCACGAAAGTATTTTTGAGATACAAAGCCATTTCAAAAGGCCGGAAAAGCCTTTACCTCGACTTTTACCCTGCCATTGCCCACCCCGGCACGGGAAAGAAAACCCGCCGTGAATTTTTGGGGCTGTTCCTTTACGTCAAAACTGCCAGCCCGTTTGAAGCCCAACACAACAAGGAAACCAAAGCCCTTGCCGAAAGCATACGGGCAAGGCGGCAAATCGAAATCCAGAACGGAAACTATGGCTTCACGTCGGACAGCAAAAAGAAAACCGACTTCATTGCCTATTTCCGGGACCTGGCAGATAGCCGCTATTCAAGTGACGGGAACTATGGCAATTGGTTGAGCGCCTACAACCACCTCACCGACTACTTTACAAAAGGTCTCACCGTCGGGGAAATCACCAAAGACACTATTGAAGGTTTCAGCGAGTACCTCACCGAAGAAACCGACCTTTCCCAGAACAGCAAGGCGGCGTATTTCGGCAAGTTCAAAGCAGCCGTTAAACAGGCTTTCAAGGACGGGCTATTGTCCGAAGATACGGGAAAGCGAGTGCCAGCAATCAAACAGGCCGAAACCAAGCGGGAATTTGTGACGGTCGAGGAATTGGAGGCATTGGCTAAGGTGGAATGTGAAATCCCCGTACTGAAAAACGCTTTCATCTTTTCAGCCCTCACAGGTTTGAGGCTTTCCGACGTGCGGGCTTTGACGTGGGGCAAGGTGCAAGGCAGCGAGGAAAACGGCTATTTCATCCGCTTTACCCAACAAAAGACGAAAGGCATGGAAACCATGCCCATCCCGACCCCTGCCCTGAAAGTGATGGGGGAAAGGGGCGACAAAGACAAGCCCGTTTTCCCCGGACTGCCCGACAAGATAGCGGGCTACCAAAGCGACAAAATGAGGCTTTGGTTTTTGAGGGCAGGGGTTGACCGCAAACTCACCTTCCATTGCGCCCGTCACTCATTCGCTACCATTCAGTTGACATTGGGAACGGACATTTTCACGGTCTCAAAGCTATTGGGGCATAAGGACTTGAAAACCACACAGATTTACGCCAAAGTGGTTGACCAACGGAAAACGGATGCCGTGAACCGAATGAACGATATAAAAATCTGACTGCTTTGAAGGTTGGCAAGTGGCTGGAAATGCCCGTTTTGCCGGACTTTGGAAAGGCAGAAAAAAAAGTTCTTTTTTGGACGTTCACACTTTTCACACTTTTCACAAACCGACCCGAAAAATGAAAGAAAAGAAAGTATCAGAGAGCATGGCAAAGGCAATGGAAAACGCCGAAATAATTGTCCGGGTGAACAAGGCTATCGAGCCAATGATTAAGACCGGGCAGGTTGCCGGAATACTTGCAAGGGGTGCAAGATTGGCTAACCAAATGGCTCACACCAATAGCTTTTTTAAAGTTGCTGCCAACGCTCAAAAGCACCTTGAAGTTTTTACACGGACGGCTAAAGCCATTGAAGCCGGAAAGACCGCCCAAAACATTTCACGGGCAGCCAACCAAATGATTGAAGCCCAAAAATGCTTTGAGAGGCTTTCAGATAAAGTAAACGAAACATTGGAGGAAACCCCGTCAAGCATTGATTTTACCATTGAGGGAGTGCGCTACACTTTCTCAAAAGGGGATGTTTGGCAAAGAGTGTTCGGAGTAATGAATTTTCGTGAAATCCTTGCCCTCGATGAGGTTTCAATAGTGGCTTGCATAAAGCGGTTTGCCGAAAGGAAAAGAAAGCTGCTTTCAGAGCCTTTACAGCAATTTGAAAGGGATGCCGTTGGTCAACTTGAAAGCCCCGCCCCGGACGGCAAGCCCGAAAGCCCCCAAAGTGTACCCCTTGCAACTGACACCCTTACAGTTCCTCAAAAGGCACTTTACTTTTTCTACCTCCAAGAAACGGGCGAAATGGAAAGGTTTGAAAACATGGATGGGGGCAAGGTGAAAGCTATTGAAAGGCTTAAAGAAATAGGCTATATCAAAAGCGAAAAGAGTTTCCAACAGGCTTACAACGAAATTTCAAAACCCAATAACCGTTTGCGCCCCAACCAAGCCCAAAACATTGAGGCAGTAATAACCCAATTGACAAGCGAAAAGGCCAAAGCGAGGGCAGCCGATGAACTGAAAACCATTCGAGCCAGACAGTAGGGCAAAATTGGTAAGCCCCTTACATAAGGGGTTACGCCCGTTTATCCCCTTCCTTCCATATCATATTTACGGCATTGAATCACCAAACCTTCAATGCAATGGAAAATCCTTTTCAAATCTTGGATGCAAGGTTGAGCAATATTGAGACCCTTTTGCTCGACATCAAACACCGACCGCAAGCGCCCGCCACTACCGACGGCAACGGCAAAACCATTTTCGACATTGACGAATTTTGCGAGTACACCGGGCTTTCAAAGCAGACGGTTTACAAGAAAACGGGCAAAGGGCTAATCCCTCACAGCAAGCGGGGAAAGCGCCTGTTTTTCGACAAATCAAAGGTGGATGAATGGTTGCTGGAAAACGCTGTGAGGCCGCTTTCAGAGATTGCCGCCGATGCCGACCGTTTCCTCAATTCACGGAACAAAAAAAGGAGGTAAGCCATGAAAGAAAGCCGACCTCCTAAAGAAAGTATCTTTGAGAATGGCAAAGATACGGGAAACCCTTTGCATGACCTGAAAGCCCTGAAAAGGCTTACAAGTGAAGCGGTGAAAGGCTTCAAGGCCGACCCCATACCCCACGGGGATATTACAGCCCGTTTGCTGGAAATGATAACGCCCGTCAATTTCATGGAACTGGCAGGGCTGGAACAGGGAAAGGAAAAGCTGAAAAGAAAGCACCAAGTCGTTATCCCCGTCGAGCAGGTTTTGAAACTGGCAAGGAAAAGCAAATGGGATATTTGCCAAAACGGGGATTTTATCTACCTGTTCAACGGGGCTTATTGGAGCGTGTTTGATGCTAAAGAGCTTAAAACTTTCTTGGGTGAGGCTGCCGAAAAAATGGGGGTTGACGTGTTTGATGCCAAGCACTATTCTTTCCGTGACCAGCTTTACAAACAGTTCCTTGCCCTTGCCAACCTGCCAACGCCGGAACTGCCGAAAGATAAGGTTTTGATTAACCTTAAAGACGGCACGTTTGAGATTGACCAAAGCGGAAAGCACCGTTTGAGGGATTTTGACCGTTCCGACTTTCTCACCTACCAACTGCCCTTCAATTACGACCCGGACGCAATAGCCCCCTTGTTTTCCAAGTACCTGGACCGGGTGCTGCCAGACACGGAGCGGCAAAAGATTTTGGCGGAATACCTCGGTTTCGTTTTCATTAGGCACGGCAACAATGCACTCAAAGAGGAAAAAGCCTTAATCCTGTACGGGTCCGGTGCAAACGGCAAGTCTGTTTTCTTTGAGATTGTAAACGCCCTATTGGGGAGTAGCAACGTAAGCAGCCACCCGTTAGACCTTTTGACCAACCCGCAAAAAGGGGAAAGCTACCGGGGAATGATAGCGAACAAGTTGGTGAACTATGCCAGCGAGATAAACGGCAACCTCGAAACCTCCATTTTCAAGCAAATGGTATCAGGCGAGCCAATTTCCGCAAGGCTGCTTTACGGCCAACCATTTGAGATAAAGCAATACGCCAAATTGATTTTCAATTGCAACGAGCTACCAAAGGACGTTGAACACAGCAACGCCTTTTTCCGGCGCTTCCTAATCGTTCCTTTCGATGTGACCATCCCGGAAAGCGAACAGGATAAACGGCTGCACACAAAAATTATCGAACAGGAACTTTCAGGGGTTTTCAATTGGGTGCTGGAAGGGCTGAACCGATTGTTGGCACAAAGGCGCTTTTCGGATTGCGAAGCTGCAAAAAGAGCCGTCGAGCAATACAAGACCGAAAGCAATAGCATCAAACTTTTCCTCGAAGAAAACGGATACCAAGCCAGCCAAACGGACTACCGATTGATAAAGGAACTGTACCCCGAATACAGGGGCTTTTGCTATGAGGATGGAATGACTGCCTTTAAAAAAGTGAACTTTTCCAAACAGTTAGAGGCAATGGGGGTACGCATTGACAGAGAGCCGGGAACAGGTCAGAAAGTGGCCTACCTGAAAAAAGAAAGTTTGTTTTAGACGTTCACACTTTTCACAAAATTCACAAACTGTCAACCGTCTATTCTGTGAAAAGTGTGAAAAGTGTGAACGCTGAAAAAAACAATTTTTTTTTCTGCCACCCTCCCAATCCTTTCAAATCCAGCCATGCAGCACCGTTTCACCCTCGACAAATCCCCCAAAAAGTTCAAATGCCCTAAGTGCGGCAAACGTCGTTTCGTGCTGTACGTTGACCATGAAACAGGCGGCTACCTTTCCGACCTTGTAGGCAGGTGCGACCGGGAAAGCAACTGCCAGCACCACTACACCCCCAAAGCCTACTTTGAGGATAACCCCGCCGCCAAGCCCAACCCGGAAACTCAAACCGACCTTTTCAATAAGCCCGGAACGCCACCCCCACCCCCGCAGGATTTGTCTTTCATCCCGCCGGAAATCCTTCACCAAACATTGAAGGAATACGACAAAAACAACTTTGTGAAGTTCCTTCATTTCCTGTTCGATGCCGACGTAGTAAACGGGTTGGTGGAACTGTTCAAAATTGGCACGTCAAAGAAGCGATGGGCAGGGGCAACCGTCTTTTGGCAGGTGGACACGGAATTGAAGGTGAGACAGGCAAAGGTGATGCTTTACGACCCCGGCACGGGAAAGCGGGTGAAAGAGGATAGCGAGCCGGAAAAGGGAAAGCCCAAAATCTACTTTGCCGGAAAAACCATATTGGCAAGGTTGGGCATTGAATCCCCCGAACTCCACCAATGCTTTTTTGGGGAGCATCAATTGAGCCGCAAGGATGCCGGGCAAATAGTGGCAATCGTTGAGAGCGAGAAAACGGCAATCCTCATGGCTGCCTTTTCAAAGTTGGGGTTTGCCGAAAACTTTGTTTGGCTCGCCACCGGGGGCAAGAACGGCGCAAGGTGGACAGAGCCGCAAGTTTTCAAGGCATTGGTAGGAAAGGACGTTGTGTTGTTCCCCGATTTGGGGGCTTATGATGAATGGAAAACCAAAAGTGCAAAGCTGACTGGCTGCCGGGTTACTGTTTCTGACTTTCTGGAAAAGAACGCCCCGGAAAAGGACAGAAAGGACGGGCTGGATATTGCTGACTATTATTTGGAGGCTTACCGCCAAAGCCAACGGGAAAGCGATGCAAACCACCAAACGCCCGAAAATAACGACCGCACAAAGTTGAATGAGACCCCGAACAATGAAGCCCGCCCCATCGAACAGCCCGCCCCAAACCCTGCCCGGTGCCAGGAACCAACTGCCAAAGCTGAAACCCCGGCCATCCACGAACCAAAGGGCGAAAAATTGACCCAAAACAGTGACCCCGTTTTTTTTGGGCCGGCCCTGGACAAAGCCCAAATGGTTGCTGAAACGTCTGCCCGATTTGATTTGAGACCTTCCAACGAACCCGCCAAAGCCGGAAAGCACAATTCCAGCCCTGCCCATTCCCCCACAGTCATCGAAACCCCGGAACGCTTCGCCCAACCTGAAAAAGCCCTTTGGCACGTCGGGGAATTGGAGGCTTTCTTTGAGGCCGCAACCTTACCGCCCGGACCAATCCAATTAAAGCCTTTTGGAAAAATCACCGACCCGCCCCGGTTCATCCGTTCCCATATTGATACCCTGAAAGCCCACAACGGCAACAAAACCTTTGAGCCTTATTTGAGGCGTTTGGAGGCATTGAAAGCGTTTGTTTTGGCTACCATGCCAGCGACCGCCCCCGATGCACCCACCACCTGAAAACAGGGCTTTATTTCATAACCTTTAAACTGTTTCACTCATGGCACAAATTATCATTGACCTACCAGCAAAGAACATTACCGAACTGAAAACCATTGCGGGCATACCCCCCGAAAGTGCCGTCCGCCGCATCGTTGGGCTGTACCTGAAAAAGACCCTGCACCCCATCCGCTTTGAACTCACAGGGCATGAGGCAAGCGAGTTGGAAAAGAAGATGGACAAAGAATTGGAGGCCGATGAAATGTTTGGTGAGGATGAAACGATAGTGTGACGGCAAGGGCAACGGCATTGGGCAAGGGGGGGAGGGGCATTAGGTTCTCCCAGCCTTAAATGATTTGCGGGTTTACAAGCCCCTCGCTTTTGTTAGTGAGAGAATAAATTTTTTGGTTACACCCTTTCAACGCAATACTGATATGAAAGACGAAAAGAAAGCCGGGCAAGCCCCGGAAAGCCGATGGGTAAACCGAAGCGAGTTTGCCCGGATTTTGGGATGCACCCGGCAAGCCATTATGAAAGCCGAAAATGTGGGGATGTTCACCAAAGGGCTGAAATACGTCGAGGGAGTGCCGATGTTCAACGTCAAAGTGGCTGCCTATGAATGGGCCATGAACATCAATCCTACCGAAAGGAATGAAGCCCTTGCAAGGAAGCTGTTTGAACTGGCAGGGCTGAACTTTGATGCCCCCATTGATGGGGAATGGATGGAAAGGCTTTTAAGCCAACCAATTGAATTGCCGGAAATAAGCGATGAGGATTTGGATAAATGGCTTTCCGAATCGGGTGAATTGAGCGACTGAAAGCGGGTTTGCCCATTTTTGACCAAACCACTTTACCAAGCAAAGAAGTGAACAGATGTTTACACCAACTTGGTTGCCCCCACTTTTGAGAGATTTATTCCAATTCAACCACCAAATCGAATATGGCAATGAATTTGTACTATTTGCTGCATCCTTCCTACTAATTCAAATACCTCCTTTCGTTTAGACTATGAGCATCCTAATTGCGATTGTCGTCATTGGCTTTTTTCTGTATATGATAAGAGGGGCATTTGCCACATCAATCCAATATAATAACCCCAATTCGACAAACGCTCGAATGGCTGAAATGCTGAATAAAACCTTTTCACAGGGTGTTGCTGAATTGGAAAAGCTGAATTACTCCATTGCACTCAATCATTTCAACAAATACATTCTTTACTACAAAGAGAATTATTTGGCCTACTTTTTCAGGGGCTATGCCCTTCTCTCAACTCTCACCATTCGCAAGGATAGAGGCGAAAAACTTACATATACCGATTTTAGACCTGCTATTGAGGATTTGTCCAATGCGATTGATTTGAATCCTGTCTTTGCAGACGGCTACTATTACAGAGGGTTGGCACTTTACATGGTGAGCGATGATAACGATTTTTCAGCATCAAGGAAAAGTCTGGAAAAAGCTTATGAATTGGGCCACAATGATGCAAAGTACCATTTGGATTTGCTCGATGCCGTTGAGCGTGAACTAATGGTTGACAATTTCGTGAACAACCTTTTCAAAAGTCAAAGAGCAAGTACATTCAAGTTTTGAGACTGCCATCAATTCAAAAGCCCTTCCTTTAAATTTAAAAAATCAATCAAATGAAATTTCCTGTTCTTCTAACTTTCGTTTTAGTGTCATTTCTCAATTCGGCCAATTCCCAAACGAATGGTAGATTGAGTTATGCCAGACAGATACCGACCTACGTTAGTCCAGATTGGAGTTTATTTTTAGATGAAGCTCCAAAAGCAAGGGGAAAGAAAACGATAACCGTTGAAGGAAACGTCAAATATGAAAGGGGCGACAAAACCTATTCTGAATACTATTTCAGGGAAATCATTTTTACGACAGGGGTTAACCTCAATGCAAGCACAGAAAGTAATGACTACAAAACAGATTCCGACTATGCTTTGCTTTGGTTTTCCAGTGACCAAGTTGCAATTATTGAGTTAGACCAAACTTTGGCAGGTAGCTCAACAAGGCGGCAAGGGTTAATTTCAGAAGATACCTTTAACTTTTCTTGTCAATTAAGCAAGTATCAATTAAGCGGAATTGACCAAAGCCAACGGACTTGGAAAATTTGCTTACTGCCACAGGAACTATCATTTTCCTGTCAATGAGGGCATTTGAACCCTAAGCTGCCCTTTCCACCAATTTCAAATAATATTCATCACCTCCCCATATTAAAATAAAAACTGCGATGAAATTTATCATTACACCTACCCTTTTGGTTATTGGACTATTCGCTGTTAGCGGTTGTTTCAGCATTGTTAACGCACAGCCTTCTGGCTACGAATTTAAAGAGCCAGTTTTGCCTACTGCAAAGTATGTCACTATTCCAAACGGTCAAACAAAGAGCATTTTTGAGTACGCCTATAAAGTAGGTGAGGTTGTTGGCATATACGACTACGATAACCTTGAATGGGTCGCAGTAAAGGTAATTGAGAGGAAACGCAATGGCATTTACAACTCTTACAAAACGTCCCCTTCGTTCAAAGCTGCTTATAATAATGAAACTTCTGCAACCACAGGTGAATGTGATTGGATTAGCGAAAATTCATTGAGCGGGATTAGAAAGGTGAAGTAGCCATTGAGTGAAACAGGATTGTTTTAATTCTAATGGTTTGACAACCTCGCCAATCCAATGAGGAAAGCCCAGACAGCATTTTCCCGCCTTCAGCCGGAAAGCCCAGACAATGGATGCCGTGAACTGCCAAGGGGTTTCCCAATCCAACAACCTGCCGTGAACAGCCAGCCCAAAACCAACCAAAAGGCACTTGGAAAGAGGCTGCCTTTCCTCACCTTTGCAGGGGTGAAATAACCGGGGAAATGACCCCGCCCGGAAAAAATGTACCCTGCTTGTACCTCAAACGTCCTAAGTCTTTGATTTACAGGTTGATGTACTTTTTCTATTGCAAAGTAACCGTGTAGGTTAAGTTTACAATGTCAATTTCAATTTTGTAAGTACCAGCATCAGTGGGCGCAGGTATGGCCGCAGGGTCTGGGTCAGCCTCCGTGGGTCGGTAAGTGAGGATGCCAGCGTTTGGCGTTCCCGTTCCGTCCGTTCCCCATTGCGGTGCCCAAGCGCCACGTTCGTCAATGATTTTCCAGAATTTGCCAGCACCAGCAAGTGTGGTGATGATAACATATTTGCCTTCAGAAACTTTGGCAAATGGCAGCGCCGTGTTGTTGTCCCAACCGGGAATCGTTGCGTCTCCAAGTAGATAAACATCGCCGAACTCGAATACCTCGTAGGTCAACAAGGCCGTGTCCACGACAATCTTATATTGGCTGGTAACAGCCGGTGCTGGTATCGCCGACGGGTCTGGGTCAGATTCAGTGGGGCGATATACAAGCGGGCCGCTTTCCGGCGTGCCCGTGCCATCCGTGCCCCATTGTGGCGCCCAAGCACCAAGCGAGGAAATGAACTTCCAGTTAAGCCCCCCTGTCAGCGTGGTCACTATTTCGTAACGGCCCCCGTCAACATAGGTGAATGGCAATGCAGCCTGGTTGTTCCAACCAGCAAGCGTGGCATCACCAAGCAAATAGACTGGCTTGATATTTACCGCAGCCCCATAAGGTGTCACCGATATGGTCACGGTGTTCGAGAAGATGTTGTCCAACTTCTGGTCTTTATTGGCCACTACCCTTAATTCTATGTTAACTGGCACGTCTGGTGTCGCTCCTTTCAGGATGAGCCTGTTGTTGATTTCGCCGACTGTGGGCGAATAGCTCAATTCTGTGGTCGTGGCAAGGTTGACAGGGGCGGTGAAACTATTGCCAGCCAAGTCCATCTGGAGGGTGTAGGTGGTCTTTGGCACATTGTTCAGGTTGAACTCGGCAGCCGTCCAAGTGATGGCCTCAAAGACATCATCCTTGGCGGCAAGCGTCAGTGTGTATGAACTGCCCGACGTCGGGTTGGTGATTTCCTGTGCCTTGTTCAATTTCAGCACCGGGTCGAGCTTATCGTCGCTGCAAGCCTGAAACAGGAAGGCAGCAGCTATCATTAAGGTAAAATATTTACGAATCATTTTTTTTGATTTATGGAAGGCGAAGTGGCATTGGTGGTGCCACTTCGCCCTTGTTTTTAAGTTAAGCCAATCAATAGCAATCGGAGTTTTGCACCAGATTCCTGTTAGCGTTGAGGTCTTGCGATGGAATAGGATATACGTCCCGGCAAGCATCCACGGCAATGCCCGCAGCTACGCCACCTTTCCAAGGCCACAGGTACGTACCATTGGTAAACTGGCCATAACGTACCAAGTCCGTGCGGCGGTGTCCTTCCCAGAGGAGTTCCCTTGCACGTTCATCCAAGATGAAATCCAAGGTCAGGTCGCCGCTGCTGATGTTGCCAGAAGTGCCGCCATAAGCCCGCTCACGCAATGCGTTCACATATTGCAAGGCAGTTGCAACATCGCCACCAGCGCCACCACGGAGTACCGCTTCGGCAAACATCAAATGGGCATCCGCCAAGCGGAACATCGGGAAATCGGTATCCACGAAAGTAAGGTCGGAGCCGACCGTGCCAGTGGAGGTCACATTCCTGAATTTCGCCACAGCATAACCATCAGTGAACTGCGAAATATCCGCAATCTCCAAATTCTGGCCGTTTGTGTAAAACTGGTTGCGGTTATCGGATTCGGATGCAAACTGCTCGATAGAATAGGTATGGTCTGGGCTGTCCAAGAAGAGTTTTATCAGGTAGGTACCATTGGAGGGGATGACGATGTTGGAACCGCCTTCTTCCAGAATGGCATCTGCGCCGTTGTCCCCGTAGTTGAGGCCCCAATCATCATTGGCCCGGAATTTCACTTCACCAGCTACCAAGGTGGTAGTGATGGTCCACGCATTTTCGGTGGCATCGTAGGTCATATTCACATCACTGTCCCAGCCATTTGGCGCAGCCGAACCAATCAATCCCCATTCCGTCTTTAAAATGGTATAGGTCAATGCGGCCAGGTCAACGTTGATTTTGTAAAAGCCAGCTTCTGTGACTTTCAGGTTGTCACCTCCAAGTTCAAGTGTCCCGTCGGCGCCCGTGTCGCCCCAATTGGTATCCCAGCCACCGAGTGCGAACTTGAACTCCGTATCGGCTTCGAACCAGAAGTAGCCCTCGTACTTATCGTCGCTATTGGGCGAAGAAATAACGGTGCTGGACAAGGCCGGGTCCCAGCCCTGATAAGCACCCGGCACATTCAACACAGGGTAGCCGAGGTTGCCCGGGTTCGGTGCAACAAGGATGCTGCCGCCGCTGCCTGGGGGTGGATACTTGTTCACGATGGCACTGGTGGTGCGCAAGCCGCCCCAACCGCCGTCTATGCCAAACTCAGCGGGGTTCATGCTGCCGCCAACGGGAGCGTGCACCAAGAAAGTCATGCCCCCGTAAGTGCGGGTATGGACGCCGTCAAAAGTCACGGGGAAAATGATTTCCTTTGACTTATGGTTGTCGGCAAGAAACAGGTTGGCATAGTTTGGTTCCAGTTCATAGCCTGCATCAATTACCCTTTTTGAGTAGGTAACTGCATCGGAGTAGGCATTTTTGCCAACATAAACCTCGGCGTTCAAGTACAGTTTGGCAAGCACCATCCAAGCTGCTGCTTTGTCGGCACGGCCATACTCATTGGTGCGAGGCTCGGCAAGGTCAACCTCTATGGAGCGAAGCTCGGTCGCCAGCCATTCATAAAGTTCATCCTTTGAAATCTGCCTTGGAAAAAAAGCGCCAACGGCGTCCTCTTCGGTCACGAATGGCACGTTGCGGAAAAGGTCAAGCGCATGGTAATAGCTCAACGCACGGAGGAAACGGGCCTCCGCACGGAAAGTCTTGATTTCCGCCTTCAACGCATCGCTCACGCCCCGGCTGTCAAGTTTAGAGTCGGTCGTTTCCCGCAGGAACTCGTTGCAAATGGCCACTTGGTAAAAAATACGGCTGTAACAGGCGTAGATAAAACCATCGGCGGCGTTCCAGTCTTGTTCGTGGAAATCCTTGATGGTGGCATCGTTCCAACCGATAACAGCCTCATCGGTGGAGAGTTCCTGCAAGGTCCAGTACATGCGCAGATATTGGCCAAAGCCTTCGTCAATTCCACTGATGTCCGGTTGGCCAGCAGGGCCTTGTTGGCCAGTGACGGCGAGGCCAGCATAGAGCCTGGCCAGCACTTTTTTGTAATTTTCAGGATTCTCGTACACCGCAGCCGAGGTAAGCTCATCCTTGTCGGTAGGCACAGTGTCGAGGTCCTTGAAGCATGACGAGAATACCAAGAGGAAGCCCGTCATGAATGTTATTTTGAAAAGAGAATTAAACTTCATGTTGTACAATTTTTAATGGTTAGAACCTTGCGTTCAAGCCGAACAAAAAGGTGCGGGAACGTGGGTAAAAATTATTGTCAATGCCATTGTCAATCTCTGGGTCAACCCCCTTGTAGTCGGTGATTAGCAATGGGTTTTGGACGGTAACGAACAATTTGAGGAAGTCCATTTTCGCCATCATGCTGCTGAAATTGTAGCCCAGCGTAACGTGGTCGAGTCGGAAGAAAGACGCCTCCTGGACGAAATAATCGCTCAGGTATTGCGGGTTGTTGAAGTCGAGGTAGTTGGCGATGGTATTCACGTTGCCAAGGTAGCCAGTCGGATGATACAGGTTGGCGTAGCTCGTACCGGACTGAACGTTGTTGTAAACATAGTTGCCAACGTTGGCACGGCCAGCAAACGAAAAGTCGAAATTGCCAACGTTTAATGTGGAAGTTAGCCCGAAAAAGTAATCTGGCGCAGCCTTTTCGTACCGGTAAAGGTCATCGGCATTGATGTTGCCATCGCCGTTGCGGTCCACGTAGAGTCCTTCGATGGGCACACCTGCCTCGTCATACACTTGCTCATAAACATAGAACGAATTGGCTGCGAAGCCTACGCTGTGAATCTGGGCCGTGTTGCCAACGCCACCAGAGATGCCGCCCGTCAAAACGCCATTGTACCTTGGGTCGTCGGAAGCGGTGAGCTTTGTGATTTTGTTTTGGTTGCGGGTCACGTTGAAGCCGAAGTCCCAGTTAATTTTCTCAGAACGCACGGGGTTCAAGTTGAGCGAGAACTCGACACCCTTGTTTTCCAAGTCGCCAATATTGGTGTTGATGAAGTTGGAAAGGTTGGAGCCAGCAGGTACCGGGATGAAGTTGAGGAGGTCTTTGGTTTCCCGTTTGTACAACTCCAACGAGCCGGAGATGCGCTCGTCCATAAAGCCGAAGTCAATACCAGCATTGTAGGTGGTCGTTTCTTCCCACTTGATTTTGCTGTCGTAGCCGCCTGGGCGGAGCGTTTGTACAAAGGTGTTTCCGAATTGGTAGCCCGCATTTTCAAAGCTGGCCAAGTAGCGGGGCAGGTGTACGTAGTAGTCTCCAATATTCTGTTGGCCCGTTATACCCCAACCGAGGCGGACTTTGAGGGAGGAAAGTGAACCTTTGCCATCACCATCTACCAACTTATAGGCAACAGCTGCTGCTGGGTACAAGCCCCAACGGGAGTCTTTCGAGAACCTTGAAGTGCCATCACGACGAAACGTTCCTGTCAACAACAAATTATCAAATATGGAAAGGTTGATACGGCCGAACAGTGATAGTAGGAAAAGCTCGCCAGAGTTGTCGCCCTCAGCTACTTCTGTTCCGGGGATATTGGAATTGAAAAAGTCGTCTTCGAAGCTGAATCGTTGCCAAGAATAGCCGCCCATCACATCCAATTTGGTTTGGCCAATTTCCTGGACGTAGTTCAAATAAAAATCAAGCAGGCTGTTCTCTTTAGTTTGACTGTAGGTGTTTTTGATACCCGTGTCGAAAAAGGCGAAAGAAGCATTAGCTGGCACATTAATAGTGCCTTCGCCATTCGACCTGTCATAAGCGAGGTTGAGGTTGGCCCGGAGGTTGGGAATGAAACCGAAACGGTAGTCGAAAGAGGAACTGACGACAAAGCGTTTGACCGTGGATTCATCATTGCGCAGCAACAACTGTGCAACCGGGTTGGCTGGCGAAAGCGTGTTGGGTTCGCCATTGGGCTGCACCCAGGTGAAATACCCGCCGTAAGGGCTGTTCTCATCCCGAACTGGTTTGGTCGGGTCAAAGAACGATGCGCCACCGATAGCGCCTCGGTTGCCAAAACGGTTGTCAGTCTTCATCCCCTTCAGGCCAAAGTTGACTTGAAGGCGGTTGTCGAGCAACTTAGGGGTGAGGTTGATGGAACCCGTCCAACGGTCGTATTCGTCTGTACGAAGCACACCTTTTTTATTGGTATAACCTACCGAAGCACGGTAAGGCACTGCACCGATGCCACCAGTGAAGTTCAGGTTGTGGTCATGCCCGACGCCTGTTTCATAAATCTGGTCGTTCCAGTTGGTGTTCCCACCATCGGTCAAGAGGTCGTGCGCTGGGTGGCCTTCTGGGAAATAGTCATGAATCAGCTCTTGGAACTCCTCGGCACCCAATACTTCCGGTGTGTTCAGGGTGTTGCTGAACGAAACGTTGCCGTTGTACTCCACTTTCAGCTTTTGGCCGTGCTTGCCTTTTTTGGTGGTGATAAGGATGACGCCGTTGGAGGCCCGGCTGCCATAGATAGCCGTTGCGGAAGCGTCTTTCAGTACCGTAAAGGTTTCAATGTCGTTCGGGTTCACGAAGTCGAAGATATTCCTTGCACCAGATATGCCTCCGTTATCGAGCGGGATGCCATCAATGACGATGAGCGGGTCGTTGGAGGCACTGAGCGAGGAGCCGCCCCGGATACGGATTTGGGCACCGCCGCCGGGGTCTGAGCTGGGGGTAATCTGCACTCCGGCCACTTTGCCAGCCAGCAATTCCTGCGGTGCCGTGATGGCGCCCCGGTTGAAAACATCGGAATTTACTTGCGTGACCGAACCAGTCGCATCTTCCTTTTTCACTTCACCATAGCCAATGACCACGATTTCGCCCAAAAGGGTGCCCGGCACCATCTTAACATCAATGGTGTTGGAAGCGCCAAGCGTGATTTCCACTGTTTCGTAACCTGTGTAGCTGAACCGTAGGGTACTCGCCGTTGCCGGGACTTCCAAACTGTAGGTGCCATCAATATCGGAGACGGTTCCCGTTGAGGACCCAACCACCAAAATACTTGCACCAATGAGTGTTTCACCTGTGCTGCCATCGCTCACCGTGCCGGAAATAGTCCGTTGACTAAATGCCAGCGCAGGCAACAAGGCCAGCCCAAGTAGCAGAAAACTGTTGTAAATAGAAAGTTTCATACAATCTTTTAGTTAGAAATGAGTAAATGAGTTCTTTAAAAAAAGGTTTTGTGTGGGCAAAAACAGTTATTTACCCAAGAAAACTTGGCAAATATCAATATTCCTGAACAAAAGCGACTATGAAAAAAATCAGCCTTTAAATTGTTTAAATTTACCAAAGGGAAACGCCAGTATTTGTACAATCGCTGCCGAAATCAACTGCCATAAGTCTGGAAAAAAATGAGGATACATGGTGCCTGATTATTGTGGCATGGTAGAAATATTTAGGAGGTAGCAATCCTCCATTTGCGCTTGTCCCTTCGTGCGGCGCACAAAAGGGTACACCTATACCATTTCGGGTTTATTTTCGCATTACCTTCGCCAGCATGATAGCACGACCGCCACTTCTCAGCATCATCACTGTTGTTTTCAATGGAGCCTACTATATAAAAGGTACGGCCCAAAGTGTGCTTGCGCAAACCTACCCGCATATCGAGTACATCGTGGTGGACGGTGGCTCCAGCGACCATACGCTCACCGCCATCAAGAATGCAGAGGCAGCCAACGAAAAGCTGCTGAACGCCAAGATTTTCAGGTGGGTCAGCGAGCAGGACAACGGCCTATACGATGCCATGAACAAGGGCCTGCGCATGGCCACCGGGGATTTTGTGTGGTTCCTCAATGCTGGGGACGAACTGCCAACGGCAACCACTGTGGAGAAAATAATGCTCCAATACTCCCCACAAACGGATGTTTTTTTTGGGGAAACGATGCTGGTGACCTTTACCCGCCACCCGCTCGGCACCCGTTCGGCCTTGACGACGCAAAAGCTGCCAAAAACGCTTACTTGGGAAAGCCTTCGGATGGGCATGGTCGTTTGCCACCAGGCGTTCATTGCCCGGAGGGCCATCGCCCCGAATTTCATCGCTGACAATTTGGCCGCCGACATTGATTGGGTCATTGAGGTGTTGAAAAAGAGCAGACAGACCATCAATACGGAGCTGGTGCTGGCCAACTATCTTGTGGGCGGCATCTCAAAGCAGCGTCACCGCCAGTCGCTAAGGGACCGGTACGAGGTGCTGAAAAAGCACTATGGCTTATGGCCCAACTTGTGGTCGCATCTTGGAATCGTTTGGCGGGCAATTTTTTCCAACATCCAGTATTGAATCAGTCCTTTAGCTGGTTCACAATGCCCATCAAGTCCAGTTCTTGCCAACTGCGGTAGATTTTTCCGTCCCGCATTTCATACATAACAAGACCGGTAGAAGTAAACTTTTTCCCTGTAGCTGGTATTCCGAAGGCATCACCTTTGTGCGTAGCTTGGACTTCGTAACGAACCGCCGCATGTGTTTCATCCGCAAAAAGATGCGTGATGGTGAAATGGGCATCCGGAAAGGCTTCCTCGTAAAACTTTACCAATTCGTACATGCCCGCAAGCCCCTCCGATTCAGGTTGGATGGGGTTTCCGTCGGTCCATTCTGGATGAAAAACCCTGGGGATGAGCGCTGCGTTCTGTCGTTTGTTCCACCCCTCTTCATACCAAAGCCGAATGGTTTCTTTGTTGGTATCGGCACTTCGAATCAATTTGGCAGGCATGCATTGTGTGAATAGGAAAATGCTCGCTGCTAACAAAAGGTAGAGAAGATTTTTCATAGTCCAGGTTTTGAGTGAATGGAAAGATTGACACGCCAATTTAGCTATTCTGGGGTGATAGCAATAACTTCGTGGCTTGAATTTTCAGAAAGCGACCAATTAAAAGGAAAGCAGAATTTTACACAACAATTTGAGTTTTTAAGCGTACATTCTGTTGCCCCAACTGGGCAAAGAATCAAACATCCGACATGCAATTTTTATATCCAGGTTTTCTCTTCGCATTGGCCGCCTTGGCCATTCCCATCATCATCCACCTGTTTTATTTCCGGCGGTTCAAAAAGGTCTATTTCACCAATGTCCGATTCTTAAAGGAGGTAAAGGACGAGACCAGTTCCCGCCGCAAGCTGCGCAACCTGCTCGTGCTGTTGGCCCGCTGCCTTGCAGTGGCAATGTTGGTCTTTGCGTTTGCGCAGCCGTTTATCCCGCAGGATGTGGAGGTGAAACAAGGAGAAAACGCCGTTAGCATTTTCGTGGACAACTCGTTCAGCATGAGCGCATTAAGCGAGGATGCGCCATTGATGGAGAAGGCAAAAAAGCGGGCAAAGGAAATTATTGCCGCCTATGCCGTGGAGGACAGGTTTCAGGTACTGACCAACGATTTTGAGGGCAAGCACCAACGATTGGTGAGCAAGGAGGAAGCCATCGGGTTGGTGGAGGAAATCAAAGTTTCGCCAGCGGTGCGGACGATTTCGCAGGTGCTTTCGAGGCAAAAACAAGCACTTGGAAGCGGCAAGGGCATCAACAAGGTAAGTTACGTCATCTCCGACTTTCAAAAGAACATTGCGGACCTCGAAAATTTCAAGGACACACTTTTATCTGTCAACCTCGTGCCGCTGCAAGCGGTGCAAGAGAAAAACGTGAGTATTGACAGTGCTTGGTTCGAGGCCCCTGTACAGATGCTCAGTCAGCCAAATTCATTGGTGGTTAAGGTGAAAAACTGGAGCACGGAGCCTGCCGAAAACGTGCGCCTCACCGTGAAATACGATGGGGAAACCAAACCAGTTGGCGAGATGAGCATTCCCGGCAGTTCCACGGTTTTGGATACGATTGTGGTCAATATCCGAACGCCGGGCTGGCACGAGGCCGAGTTGTTGCTGACCGATTTCCCCGTGCAGTTCGACGACCACTACTATTTCACCTACAATGTGGCAGAGGTCATCAACATATTAGTCATCAATGAATTGACACCAAGCCCCTACTTGGAGGCAGCCTTCAAGGGCATCAGCTATTTCAAAGTGACCGACCAGCCAGCCAGCCAAATCACTTACTCCAAGTTTCCGGAGTACCAGTTGATTGTGGTCAATGGCGTAAACAGCCTTTCAAGCGGGCTATCACAGGAACTAAGGCAATACGTGACCAATGGCGGCAACGTGCTCGTTTTCCCTTCGGTTGCTTCCAATACTGGCAGCTACAATTCCTTTTTGGCATCCATCCCCGCCAACGAACTGCAAGCCTTCGAGCAGCAGGAACGAAATGTTGCTGACGTCAACACCGAAGAGTTTGTGTTCAAGGACGTGTACGAAAACCGCTCGGCCAACCTGAAACTGCCTGTGACCAAGGGCAATTACAAACTAAGCACAATGGCCAGCCGGGGAGAAGAAAAACTGTTGACTTACCGGGATGGGAGCACCTTTCTCGGCAAGTTCAAAAGCGGCCAAGGCATCCTCTACCTGTGCGCAGCTCCGTTGAACACGGACTACAACAACTTGGCCAACAGCGGGGAAATCTTCATCCCGATGCTTTATAAAATGGCCATTTCGAGTGCCAGAAAACGCCCCATTGCCTATACCATCGGGCGGGACGAGACCATCGAATCGGACAACATCGTAAAAGGGGGCGAAAGCGTCTATAAGCTGAAAGGTGGACGGAAAGAGGGCGGGCAAGTTTCCGAGGAGTTTATCCCACAGCAGCGCATTGTGGCGTCCAAGGTTTTTATCGGTCTGCAAAACCAGATTTTTGAGGCTGGTTTTTATGATTTGTTTTTAACCCCCGACTCCACGCTCGCAAAATTTGCCTTCAATTACGACCGCAGGGAGTCAGATTTAAGCTACCTATCCGAATCTGCCCTCAAGGACAAAGCGGGGAAAAACGTAAGCGTTTTGACCAATAGCGCCTCTGCGAGCTTAGAGGAGGTGGTCAGCGACCGCAGCAAGGGCGTGGTGCTGTGGAAGTGGTGCATCATCATTGCATTGCTGGCCTTGGCCATTGAGGTGTTGCTGTTACGGTTCTGGAAGGTCTAAGGAGATTCACGATTTTGGATTTACCCTCTCTACCCAAAGGGGGGATTTGCGATGGGCGCAGTCCTTGGTAAGCACAATTTTAACCCGTTCCGGGAAAACTGAACGTCATGCGGAACGGCCTGCTTTTGCGATGCAATTTGTGTAACAAATCCAAATACTACCTCGTCACTGTTTCAATCACGGTTTGAGGAAGCCCACCAATATCATTCAGCCAGTTTGCGGCCATTCAAACTCAAAGATTCGGTCTTTGAAATTTGCAAAAACACTACCTTTACTTGCACATCAAGCAACAGGTTTTTCCATTGTATTTGATGCCTATTCGAAATGCCAACCATCATGAAAAACATTCTGACAAGCATCTATTTTTCCATTTTGGGGTTGCTTTTTTTTGCGCCTACCGTCGCATTTTGCCAAACGGCACAGGAGATTATTCCAGCCGAAAGGCAAGCGTTGTTGGACCTTTTTAAGCAGGATGAACTGACGGAGTTGACCATTACCGCCAATTTCGATTCCATCAAGGCCAATATCCGCAACAAGGAATACGAGAGCGGGAGTTTTGAGATAAAGCACAACAGGAAAAGCAGCACCAATCTCCCAGTCAAAATAAGGACCCGTGGCAAATCCAGGCGGATGATGTGCGAATTCCCGCCACTGAAGCTAAAGTTCACAAAAGCAGGCCTCGAATCAAATGGGTTGGAGCCTTACAACGAATTCAAATTGGTGACACACTGCCTAAATGACGAAACCATAGAGACGCTTATCATGCGGGAATACCTTATTTACAAGCTATTCAATGTGCTTACACCTTATAGCTTCAAAGCCAGACTTGCAAAGGTTACTTACAAAAATCGAGGTGATTCCTTTAAAAAAACCACTCATCTCGGCATAATGATAGAGGACGCCGATTGCTTGGCGAACCGCACCCTATGCAGCACAATGGGACAGAAGGTCATACACCTTGATTCGTTACACCTTCACCAGGAAAAAATTAATTCTGTTTTCCAATACATGATTGGCAACGCCGATTGGAGTTATTTGATGGCCAGGAACACAGAATTGATACAAATGAAAAATGGGCAAATAGTGCCCGTGCCGTATGATTTTGATTACGCTGGGTTGGTGAAGGCCCCTTATGCCAGGGCAAATGCGGGCTTGGGCCAACGCACCGTGCTCGACCGAGTATTTCTCGGAAATACGGCCAGCTACGAAGATTTGGAAAGCACTTTCAGTTATTTCAAATCTAAAAAGGAAGAACTCTTCCGAACGATTATGGACTTTAATAAACTGGACATTGCAGTGCGCAAGGAAATGCGAGCGTACCTCCAAGATTTTTTCCAAGTGATAGAAGACCGCAAACGGGTAGAAGGCGAAATGCTGGCGAGGATAAAAAAAGAATGAATGCACTTATTCCTCAAAGCATCAAGGAAAATCCCAGTTATTTCTCCTTTAACCTATTTAAAAGGGGATTTTCATCGAAAAAATAATGCACTGCCATGAGGGTAAACCCACCTTTGCACCATCACCATTTTTAGGAAAAATAATTATTCACCGACTGTAAAAATGCTAACTGGCTTGACGCCAAATGGCCTGACAACCATTTGACTATCAACCATTTATCGTACTAAAATCAAATCACCCGATAATGAAAAAGTTCACTGGACTCATGGTCCTCCTTTTATCCTTTGCACTCACTTCATCCACCTTTGCAAACAAGGAAATCGGCAAGGTTACAGGCAGGGTACTCGGCAACGACCACCAGCCCCTCAGCTTCGCCAATGTGCTGCTTTATTCCGCAAATGACAGCAGCCTCTTCAAAGCAGAATACACCACCGATGATGGCAGCTTTGAGCTACAAAACATAGGCGCCGGTCGCTATTGGCTCAATGTGAGCTTCGTCGGTATGCCCGAATACAATTCGTCGGTTTTTGAGCTGACCATTGGCCAGCACCTCGTTTTGCCAGAAATTCAGATGACCACTAAAGGGGTAGAACTTGCCCAAGTAACGGTCACCAGCAAAAAACCGATGGTGGAAATCCACCCAGACAAGACGGTGTTCAATGTGGAAGGCAGCATCAATGCCACAGGCAACAACGCCATGGAACTGCTCCGCAAATCTCCAGGCGTGGTGGTGGACAACAATGACAATATCATCATGAGCGGAAAGGGTGGGGTGCGGATTTATATTGACGGGAAACCATCACAACTCTCCGCAAACGACTTGGCTGCCTACCTCAAAACCATCCAAAGCACCGACATCGCCACCATCGAAATCATCACCAACCCCAGCGCCCGATGGGATGCGCAGGGCAATGCGGGCATTATCAACATCCGAATGAAGAAGGACAAGCGGCTTGGTGGAAATGGCAACGTCAACCTCGGCTATGGCGTAGGCCGACGCCAGAACTACGAAGGCTCGGTGAGCGGCAACTACCGCAACAAATTGATGAACACCTTCGGCAGCTACAGCTTCAATGATGGCGAATGGCTCGAAATCATGGAAATGTACCGGGAGCAAAATGGCGTTAGCCTTGACCAACTTGGCCGCAACAATAACCATTGGCAGTCGAACAACTTCAAGTTGGGCAACGATTTTTTCGTCAACGACAAGCACACGGTGGGATTCATAGTGAACGGCTACGAAAACAGCTATGACGACCGAGGAAACATCCGAACGCCCATCAGTGCCATCGGGGCGGCCCAACCAGACAGCACCCTCATCTCCAAAACCAACACGGATGGAAAGCGCAGGAACTATAATTTCAACCTCAACTATCGCTTCGATGACGCAAAGGGGAAAATCTGGAACTTCGATGCCGATTACGGATTTTTTAAGAACGAGAACAGTCAAGTACAGCCCAATATGTACCTGAACGGCGACGGCTCCGACCCCAACGCCGTGCGCTCCGAAAGGAATTACCACACCGTATCGCCCACGAGCATTGATATTTATACGGTAAAAATTGACCACGAGCGGCCATTCCTGAAAGGGCAATTGGGTGCAGGCATAAAGCTGGCCTACGTGAAGACGGACAACGACTTCAACTTTTACAACGTGGTGGAAGGCGAAGACGTGGTGGACGTGGACCGCACCAATTTCTACACCTACACCGAAAACGTGAACGCAGCCTACACGACCTACTCCCGGCAGTTTGGCAAATGGGGCCTGCAGTTTGGCCTCCGTGCCGAGCAGACCAACTCGGAAGGTGACCTCAAGGCGCTCAAGCCCGTGAACGATGAAAACGTGAAAAGGGATTACCTGAACCTCTTCCCATCCGGTGGCATTACCTATGCCATGAACGAGAAGCACAGTTTTCAACTCAACTACAGCCGCCGATTGGACAGGCCCAACTACCAGGACCTCAACCCCTTCGAGTACCGCCTCGACGAGCTGACCTTCCAGAAAGGCAACCCGTTTATTCGTCCACAATACGCCAATAACCTGCAACTGAGCCACACTTTCATGCAGATGATGAACACCTCGTTGAGCTACACCCATACTTCTGACCTGATTGAGCGCATATTGGACGTGTCCGACGTGAACCCGAACGCCGCATTCATCACTTGGCAGAACCTTGCGGAACAGGACAATTATAGCCTAAACATCGGTACCCCGCTGCCCATCACAAAGTGGTGGAACGGGTATGCAAACCTCAATGGCTATCGCACGGACATCAACGCCAACCTCGGTGAAGGCAAAATCGTGAACGCAACCATCCATGCCTTCAGCGCCTACATGCAGCATAATTTCACCCTGCCATTGGATATGAACATAGAAGTGTCTGGCTGGTACAACTCGCCTTCAATCTGGGGCGGTACCTTTAAAATGAAGCAAATGTGGGCAATGGACGCTGGGGTCCAAAAGCGGTTCTTGAAAGGGAAGGCCAACTTGAAGCTATCCGTCAGCGACATTTTTTATTCCCAAAAATGGACTGGCACCAGCAATTTTGGCGACCTCTACATGAATATAAGTGGACGGGGGGACAGCCGTCGGTTCCGGGTAAGCCTCTCCTATCGCTTCGGCAACGAGCAGGTAAAAGGAGCTCGCAATAGGAACACGGGATTGGAGGACGAAAAGAACAGAATCAAGTCGTAAGGGAAAGCCACAAAAAGGAGAGAAAGGAGTTGTCACGATTTTTTGCCCACGAAACTTTTCATACCACTATCATTCAACCATTTAGGAGCCTGGGTGCAGGCTCCTTTTTTTTCAAAAAGCTCGTGACAACTCCGTTTTTCTTTGCCAAAACCCGGAAGAAAGTTGCCTAAAATTGAGAAGGACGATGCGGTGTAAGCAATCCTAATGCCATAAGTTTTTGCGGGTCTTTTTACTAAAAAAGACACCCCGCAATGACTATCTTTCCGGCAAATTTTATCCAATGCTCAAACACATCGAACATATCGGCATTGCCGTGAAAAACTTGTCATCCGCCAACGAACTCTACGAAAAACTACTGGGTGTTGCCCACTACAAAATCGAAGAAGTGGCCTCTGAAAACGTGGTGACTGCTTTCTTCAAAACGGGCGAGGCAAAGGTCGAACTCTTGGAAGCGACCTCGCCGGAAAGCGCCATCGCCAAGTTCATCGAGAAACGGGGGGAGGGCATACACCATATTGCCTTCGAGGTGGAAGACATCCGAGCGGAGATGCAACGGCTTGAAAACGAGGGGTTTACGTTGCTGAACAAAGAACCTAAACGAGGTGCCGACAATAAGTTGGTCTGCTTCATCCACCCCAAGTCGGCGAACGGTGTGTTGGTGGAACTGTGTCAGGAAATTTAGTCGTTGGAGTCCCAATAGGATTCATGTTGGGCACGCCGCAGCCGGTCGTTGATGGCAGTGCCGAGGCCAGTTTCCGGCAGCCATTCCGCAAGAATCACCTCCGCCCCAAAGGCGTCCGCTTCTCTCATGGTCGAGAACAGGTTTTTGGCGGCTTCGTCAAAGTTGGCGTCCGCCGAAAGTTGAAAACGGAAGGCGGCATCCACAGCTTCCATGTTGTTCCCGAAGGCAATCACGCCTATTTTTTTGCTGGCAAAATGGACGGCAAGCTCCTCCGCACGACCCACGTAAAGCGGCGTAGCGGTAGCATAGTGGCTTTTCAGTTGCCCCGGCGCCACGGGATGTTCCTCTATGCCCGTTTGCACCAGCACTTTTTTTCCCAATGCCCGCTCAATAGCCTCCACTGTCACCCCCCCCTGCCGCCTGACGATAACTTGCTGATTCTCAAAGTCAACGATGGTGCTTTCCAGCCCAATTTCACATGGACCACCGTCGAGGATATAGGGGATTTTGCCACCCAGCCCTTCCAGCACATGCTGCGCCGTTGTCGGGCTGACGTAACCAAATGGGTTGGCGCTGGGCGCTGCCAACGGGAAATCCAATTGCGCCAGCAATGCCCTTGTGAGCGGGTGCGCTGGGATGCGGATGGCGACTTTCGGGCTACCCGCAGTTACTAAATCAGGGATGAGGGATGAGGAATGAGGGATGAGAGCGGCCTGTTCAGTGGACATTTTTTTCTTTTCCAACAAAAAGGTCAGAGGGCCTGGGGTGAATTTTTGCGCCAAAATCGCTGCATCAGCGGGGATTTCCGTCACGTATTTTTTGACGGATTCCCAGTTCGGGAGGTGGCAGATAAGCGGGTTGAAGTGCGGGCGGTTTTTGGCTTTGAAGATTTTCAGTACGGCATCGGGGTCGAGGGCATTGGCGGCAAGGCCGTACACGGTTTCGGTGGGGATGGCGACGGGGTGGCCTTGCTCCAGGAGCTTTGCAGCGAGATTTATGTCAGTTCCGATTTCAGTTACCATATAGTGGCAATGCTATTTTTTTGTCCACCATTTATTACCCCGCTTGATGGCTACCAGCCCTTCGTTCAATGAAAAAACAAAGGCTTGGGCAAAGGTGCAAGGAGCATTGGGACTACAGTTGTAGGAAAAAACATGGTAAAATGACTTCCCATTTATGCTGAAAACCTCCTCAAAGGTACCAGCTACTTCTGTGAACCGTTGGTCGAACGCCGAAAAATCTTCTAAAGGAACCGAATATGCTGAAAGCGATGTAAAGCGGGGCATGGTGTTGTTGCTAAATTCCAGAAAATAAACCTCTGGCGCTGGAAGCCAGTTTGTGGAAAAAGCTGTGGTGTATTGACGTTGGCAAGATTCTCCCCCGTATGCCTCGACTTTTACCTCTTTTGCTTTGTTTTTCACACATCGCAAGGTGTCTAAATTTAGACCAGTTGAATCCGTGAATACCAGTGTTTCCTCAACAGCATTTGAAAACACGGAATTGGGCACAGGCAATGAATCACATTCCACGATTTTGCCGGGCCCGTTTGGTGTCGCATCGTCGTCGGAGAGGACGCCGGGGTCGGCGTTGCAGGCGGCGAGGAGGAAGATGATGGCGGGAAGGAGTAAATGATGGGTTTTCATTGCAAATTGATTTTTATGAGTTAAAGGAATTGCGGATTCTAATTTTGATAGCATCGCCATTTTTAAAAGCTGGAATTATAAAGGGCGGCGTGGTTCATGGTGCGAACAGAATGGCCTCTTTTACACTTTCTTCTGTCAAATGTGGAAACTCTGCGACTATATCTTTTACACCAGGCCCAGAAGCAATCAATTCCAAAATGAATTGCACGCTAATCCTACTTCCTTTTATGATTGGTTTTCCCCTTAAAATTCCTGGGTCAGAAACGATATGCTTGAATTCCATGTGACGACGATTTTTCACAAAACTACAAGGCTTTCCTAAAAAAAAACGCCAAAGCCATTTTTTGTCGCTTTAAGTCGCTTTTGTCATGGCCGTAGGCCACCTGCGACATCTCGCATAGCAGCGAGCATGACATCGCAGTTGGCCTTCGGCCATGACAAAAGCGACAAAATAAGGCAGCGCAATTTTTATAGGAAAGCCTTACAAAAAACTAAGGTTAATATTGCTCAATTCAAATCCCTTTCCACCTCCGCCAACCTCCCCTCAATCCCCCCCTGCCGCTCCTCCAACTTACCAATCTGCGCCTCCTCCTTTTCCAACATCGCATCAAAATCCTCGAAATTAGCGTCTATCTTTTCCTTGATGCCCGGCACGTAGATGCGTAACTTGCCAGAAAGCTCCGTCTCCAACAGCCCACGGCCCTTGGCAATCTCCTGTTGGTAGCCCTCCAAAATCTTGCGCTTCTTGGCTGCTGAAGTGAAGCCAGCGAACAGCACCCCGACCGCCGTCAGTATGCCGCCCGTCACGTCGAAGACTGCCAGTTTGGTCACAGCGGCAAGGATGATGCCCACCACCGCCAAACCGCTGCCCGTGGCGATGCTGGCCGAGCCAGGTTTTTTGTCAGGAAAAAGCTGGTCGGCGCTGAAGTTCTCTGGTCGGTTGAGGAACTTGGTAAAAGTCTCCTGCAATTCCTGCATGACCATGGACCGCCGCTCGGCGATTTCAGAGAAAATCTCGTGGTTGTTGCGGAGAATGGTTTCGCTCTGGTGGATTTTCAAGTCAATCATCTTCGCCATCTGCTGGATGCTGTCGGCGAGGTCGGCCACATTGTCGTTCAGCTTGCTTTGCAGTTCAAGATGTAGCTGCTGGTCAAGGTCTTTGGCGAGCGCTTCCAGCCATTGTTGCGCATTGGCCTTTTTGGTGAAAATGCCAGCAATGGTGCGCCGGAGCAAGCTGAAAAATGACAGCCCCTCCTCCAATTCCTCCTCTTTTTGGATGGTGATGCGGTCATAGCCTCCGAGCAGGTTTTCCACGAGCATGGCTACTTGGCGCAGCGACTTTAGCTCCTGTTTTTCGAGGGCCTCCGTCACCTCCTTGCGGAAGTTCTTGTCGGCTTTCCACTGTTGCCGACGGTCAGCCACGCCCTTGCCGATGCGCTCGTTGAGGTTGCGGCAGGTGCTGATGTTGTTCTTCATTTTCAGGACGGGGGCCTGCCCGCCCGTGATGTGCTCCCGGATGTATTCCCGAAGGGGCAAAAAACCGCTTTCCAGTTCATTGCCCTCCTGCTCCAACTTGGCGGATACGGCGAAGACCTGCGGCGATTCGATGCCTTTTTTCTGCGCATGTTGCACCACGCCCTGCACGTTTATGGGCAATTCGTTTTCAGCCATGAGGTCCTTTTGTTGCAGCACAAAAATCACCTTGCGCCGCCACTCCGTATTGATAAAATCAAAGAACTCCCAAGCCGACTGGCGGTAAGGGTTTTTCGCCTCAAACACAAAAACGATGAGGTCGCTGGACGGGATGAACCGCTCGGTGATTTCCTGGTGGTGCTCCACGATGGTATTGGTGCCGGGCGTGTCCACAATGGCGATTTCCTTGAGGATTTCGACGGGGTGGGTGATTTTCTTCAAGTAGGGATTAATGGTGATGACCTCCTCCTTTTCGCCCCAAATCACCTGCTGGATAGTGTCGGTCATGGGCTGCGGGGCCACTTTGCAGACTTCCTTTCCTGTTGACAAAAGGGCGTTTACAAAACTGCTCTTGCCAGCCTTGACCTCTCCCACGATGACGAACATGAACGGTTCGTTGATGCGGTTGCGCAGTTCGCTGACGGTCTGGCGGAGTTGCTCGTGGCCAATGTCAATGGTCAGGTCGTGCAGGTCCTTGGCTATTTCGTCAATATGGGAGCGCAGTCCCTGGAGTTTATCGTCGAGAATTTTTATCATGAAAGAGGTTTAGGGGGTTTAGGTGGTTGAGAGGGTTGAGAGGGTGCCAAAACTAACCTCCTAAGCCTCCGAATTCCCCAGAACCCAAAAAATCAATTTAACTTAAAGCGAACGGGTTGTGTGTATTGCACCCGGATGGGGGTGCCTTTGCCGTTCTTTCCAGGGCTGAACTTCGGCAGTTTTTTTACCCAATTGACCGCCTCTTTGGCGCAGCCGCCACCGATGTCGTTCAGCGCCTTTACGTCTGTGATTGAGCCATCCCGCTCCACCACAAAACTGACGACGACCGTGCCCTCAATGGATTTTTCCAAGGCTTCCCTCGGGTACTCAAAACGGCTCTTTAGGAACTGACGGATTTTGTCGGCGGTGCATTTTTCCTCCTTTTCCTTGTTGGAGTTGCCACAGTTTTTGTAAACAGGTTTTTGGGCTGCTGAAACGAAGGGCACTGGCTTATTTGGGTCCACGGGCACTGGCTTTTCAGGCTCGGTTGCAGGTTTGGTGATTGGCGGTTTGGTGGGTTTGGGGTCGGTCGTGTTCGGTTGGGTAACGGGCTTTTTCGTCGGCTTTGTTTTTGTGGGCTTGGTGACTTTTGGCTTGTCCGGCTGAGGGCTTGTTGCTGGGTCCTCTTTTATTACCTCCGGGTTTTCAATCAATGAATCCAACACCGCAACTTCGTCCCCTCTGTTCCAGGCATCCATATAATAAGCGGCCTCGTTTGCGTAGTTGCCAGTCGGGTACTCGTCCAGGTAATTCTTCATCCTTTCGTAATCATTGGATGCCAAGGCTGCTTGCCAAGTCTCGTTTTCAAGGGAATCCAGCACCATCATGGCCATTTCCACCGCAGCAGAATCGGGATTGTCCCGCACGAAAGCCTCCAGTTCTTGGCGGCTTGGGTTTGCCCGAAGCCCTTTTAACCGGTTGCTTTGAGCATCTACAAAAGTGGGGTCTTCAGCGGTGCTGGGGGAAAGGAATGGCCGAATGGCGATGGCCCCAATCACCAGCACTGCTGCTCCCGCAATCACCTTTCCTATCAGGCCCAACCCAACCGCTCTCGACACATTGGGGGCTGAGGGCATCGGCGCAGTTGGCATCGGCGATGGGCTAACCATGCCAGGAATTGGTGGCATCGGGCTTTTGGTGGTGTCCAAGCCCTTAGCGTCGCCACTTACGGCAGCCCGCTGCTCGTCTGTATCGGTCACTTGCCAAGTATAGCCTTTTTGGAATTCGTTCAGCACCTCTCCCGGGTTCAAGGTGAGCAAAATCTCGACCCGCTCCCGCAATACCTCATTGCGCTTGCGCTCAATTCCATTGATGATTTCAATGATGGAAATCCTCAGCTCGACTTTAGCCATTTGAA
>DIUC01000055.1 GCA_002435785.1 Saprospiraceae bacterium UBA6168
TGGCCGATTCATGCAACAACGCCCATCGGGGGTAGTATTTTGGTTTTCAGCAATCCGTACACTTGGAATATAGTCAGGTGGAACGGACAAGCGTGGAACCAGGTTGGGATTGGTTTGGGATTGCAGGGAATATATGACCCTGTAGAATGTATGGCAGAGTATAAAGGGAGCTTGTACATTGGGGGCAACTTTGGCCCCCAGATGTTCAGTCTCACCAAAAGCCGCCACATCGCGAGATGGGATGGTTCAAATTATTACGGATTGTCGGAGGAGGAGCCCTGCTGCATCTATGACATGGTAGTCTTTCACGACGAACTGTATGCCTTGTGCACCTTCGGTCAGGATTCAGAGATAGGAGCAACTAATATTGCAAAATGGGACGGCACCAAATGGTGCAGCCTGGGCAGCATGTTCAACGGTCAAGCCCATGACTTGGAAGTTTACAATGATACGCTATACGTAGCTGGTACCTTTTGGAAAATAAATGGTAACCCGATTCGTGGGGTAGCTAAATGGACAGGCGGCGATTTTGTGGCTGCCTGCACTGAACCAGTTTCTGCCACGGTGCAGCCAGAAGGCGAGGCCCCCTTTTCTTTTCTGCCCAACCCTGCCACTACCCAAGCAGTTTTTTATTTACCCAATAGTTTCCCAAATGCGACGCTCACCTTGTATTCAACTACTGCCCAGCGTATGCTCACCCAACACCTCGTGGCTGAGAGCAATACAGTGCCGCTGGAGGGCATTGCGTCGGGAATGTATTTTTGGGAAGTGCGGGATGAAGGGAAAATATTGCAATCGGGCAAGTTGGTGAAGGTGGAGTGATATACGCTATATTTGTGAGGATGTTGACCTTCCTGGCAACATACACCCAGTCAGGTTTACAGTCCTGCATCAATCTAACATTTCCACTTTGGCTAATTCAAAAAGCATGATTTATAGAAACAAAAAATACTTTTTTCTGCTTTTTCTACTTTTCCCCTTTCTTGCCTCTTCCCAAAAATGGGACTACCAGTGGCCAATGGGCTACAGTAGTGGTGCCGATGTGGGCATCCCTGACCTTACCCTGCTAGATTTTACCGGGGACACCGTGGCGATATACAGCCATGCCTTCACCGACGGCCTCGGCTTCGGTTCCAGTGGCAGCTTCATCTGCGACGAGGAAGGGCAATTAGTGCTTGTCACCAACAACTGTGCGGTGTACGACCAGGACTTTCAACTGGTATCCGGCTCCGACTCGCTAACGCCGGGCTGGGGTTATGATGTGAATTGCGGGGACCAGAGCTACGGGGGCTATATCGGAAGTCAGCTTACCGTCTTCCTTCCCCAGATTGGCAACGACAGCATTGTTTACCTTATCCACAAGGATAATATCCTTTACAATTCTACACTTGGCGTCCTCAGCACCAAGCTTTATCTCAGTACTCTAGTGCGTAAGCTGGATGGTACTTACTATCTAACAGGGAAGCAGCAGCTTTTAGATGGGCTATACAATTATGGGCACCTTACCTCCTGTCTCCATGCCGACGGGGACAAATGGTGGACGAGCATGGTCGAGTTCAACACAAACAAGTTCGATTGGTTTCTAATCGGAGGGCAGGGCATCGTTCAAGGGCCCTTTAATCAAGCAATTGGCAACCCATTGATTGATGACGATGTTGGCATCAGCCAAACAGCCTTTTCGCCGAATGCTTCCTTGTTGGCAATCAATTCAAAAACACCAAAGGTCATCTATCTCTATGATTTCGACAATTCTACGGGCCTAATGTCAAACCCTCAGGTGATACCATACCCATCTGCAGTAGATGATATTGGACTAGGCGTGGCCTTCTCCTTTGATTCCCGCTTCCTCTATGCCAGTTCAAGCACCGACCTCTACCAGATAGACCTGCAGGACGGCAACGCCGTGGAGCACATCGCCCACCATCTCAGCTACGATGAAGACCAGTGGCCAGTAGGCATTGGGTTCTTCACCCTCGGTCCCGACTGCCGGATGTACATCGGCCCCGCCACCACTACCTACTACCTCCATGTGGTGCACCATCCCAACGAGAAGGGCGCTGCCTGCGGTTTCGAGGCCAGGGTACTTCGCTCCCCATCCAATATATACAGGAACATCCCCAACATCCCCATGTACCGCTTTGATGGGGCTTGCGATAGCACCATCGCTTTTCCGTACAAGGACACGGTGAGTGTGGCAGTCGGTGTTTTTGGGGAACATGGCGGCGTGAAGGTATTTCCCAATCCCGTCACCGACCACTTCACGGTGTCCTTCCCTGGGCGTGCACCGCTTGGTGCCACGCTTCGCCTCCACGATGCGGTGGGCAGGCTGGTGCTGGAGCGCCCGCTGCCCGCCATCAACAATGTGTTCGGCGCAGAAGGGATGGAGCCGGGCGTGTATTTCTTCCAAATTCTGGTCGGGGATAGGCGGATGCAGGAGGGGAAGCTGGTGAAGGTGGAGTGAGCAGGATATCAAAAATACCCCGCTTTGCACCTCGTGTCGCCGCCGCTTTTCAGCCCCCGTCCAAACAATGCAGCAGCGAAAACAAGCTTTACCCCTTCCTCCCCAGCCCCACCAAGTTCGCAAACAACCGGTATGCGCCCGGTACCCCCGACGGCAGTTCCCGGAAGAACGACAGCCCGGTATAGACGTACCAGCCTTCGCCGTACTTCGCCACCAACAGGCTGCCATCACGGGCAGGTTCGCCGGGGTCGTTGCAGCTCAGGATGGGCGTGTATTCCGGCCCCCATTCACTGGGGAAATACAGCCCCCGCTCTTGCACCCAGCCGTCGAAGTCCTTGGCGGTGATTTTGTTTGGCGAGTTGAGCACGGGGTGGTCGGGCGCCAAGAACCGCACCTCGGCCTCCTCCACCGTCACCCGGTCACGGCTAAGCTTGAGCTTGTACGGCGTCAATTCGGCATCCGGCACGAGGGTGCCAGTGGTGTTGTACTGCACCACCACCACGCCGCCCTGCTTGGCATAGTCGAACAGTTTTTGCTGCTGGAATTTCAGGCGCTCCACGGTATTGTAGGCACGTATGCCGATGACCACGGCGTCGTATTTTTTCAGGTTCTCCTGCGTGATGTCCCGGTCTTCGAGCAGGTCAACGGTGTAGCCGGCTTGACGGAGGCTGGCCGGCACCTTGTCGCCAGCGCCCATGATGTATCCGATGCGGTCGCCAGCCCTTTTGAGGTCGGTGCGGGCCACCTTGGCCTCGGCGGGCAGCAGGATGGTCTGTGCCGGGATGTGGTCGTACTCGATGCTGACCAGCGACTTGGCATATCGCTGGCCGTTCACGGTGGCCACGGGGGTTATTTTGCCCTCGCCATTTGCCGAAGGCGCAAAAACCTGGAACGCCACGTGCTGCTCCTCGCCCTTTAGTTTTAGGGAAAAATCAGCGGCAGCTGGCTCGGCCCGCCAGCCCTTTGGGAGTTCGAGGGAGAGCTTGCCGCTGGTGTTTGGTGCACCGGCCACCACCACCACGCTCACCGTGCGGGGCTTGGTATCGGGGAACAGGATGGCCTCCTCGGCCATGTTGACGAACACGGGCGGCGTCACTTCGAACGGGCGATAGACCTCCCCCTTTACATCGTCGTCTTTTTTGTAAGCGACCTCCCGCTCCAGTGCAAATGGCTGGTTTTCCACCAAAAACAAAAACTCCACTTTGAGGGACTTGGGCGTTTCGGGTACGCCCCGGAGCGTCTGTTCCGGTACGGTGTACATGCCGAGCGCCCAGTTTTGGTCGAGCCAATAGGAGTTGGTGTAGGGCAAAGTGGTAGGCAGTGTGAGCTTCTTTTTGAAGGAAAAATTCTTGTTGTTGGCCAGTGTGGTGTTCAGCGTGGAGTCGAGGCCGAGCGGTAGGTAGCGCACCGATTGCAGCACACAGTTGGCGCTGCTGCGGTTGATGGCCTCTAAGGTCAGGTTGATTTCCTGGCCGGGCGTGGCGGAGGTTTCGCTGGCCACCGCCTCGTAGAACAGGCCGAGGCAATTGGTGATGACCCGCTTGATTTCAGCGAGCTTCACCTGCTTCCAGTAGCCATCGGGCAGGGCCTCTATTTTTTTCAAAACCTCCATGAGCAGCGGGACGCTAGCGCCAGGGTTATTGAAGTCGTAGTTGGCCTGCACTTTTTTTACGAGGTCGCCAATGGCTGCGCCGCCCGGCACCCTCGTCCAAGTGGTGTTGACGCCGCCAAAGAGGCCATCTTTTTGCGTCGGCATGTCGCCCTTCACCAATTCGAGGTACTCCATCGTCTCGCCCCGGCTGCCCACCGAGCCGAATCCCTGCGACTTGTGCATGGAGCGGCTCTCGGCGGCCATCTCTCCGATGGACTTGCCCTGAAGTGGGAGGAAGGGGCCAGCATCCACGGCCAGCATCTTGGACTTGTCGGCGGCGTCGAACTTCTCTTGGCTGCCGTAAAACCACCAAGAGGTATTGAAAAACAGGCGGCGTGGCTGCCAGACCTGCACGTATTTCAGTTGTTCTGGGTAAACTTTGGGGTTGGCGGCCAACTCGAATGCCTCCACGGCCAACATGGCGGAGGCCGTGTGGTGGCCGTGCGTCCTGCCCGCCGACTCGTGGTGGAATCGGTTGACGATGACGTCGGGCTGCCACTTGCGTATGGCCCAAACCACGTCGGCCAGCACCTCGTCCTTGTTCCAGATTTTGAGGGTTTCGTCGGGGTGCTTGGAGAAGCCGAAGTCGTTGGCCCGGCTGAACATTTGCGTGCCGCCATCGGTGCGCCGGGCGGCCAGCAGCTCCTGGGTGCGGATGACGCCGAGCAGTTCCTCGATTTGGGTACCGATGAGGTTCTGGCCGCCGTCGCCCCGGGTTAGGGAGAGGTAGGCGGTGTTGATTTGTTGGTCGTTGGAGAGCCAAGCGATGAGGCGGGTGTTCTCATCGTCGGGGTGGGCGGCCACGTAGAGGGCCGAGCCGAGCACGTTCAGCTTCTCGATGGCTTGGTAGATTTCGGCGGCGTTGAGGCGCTCGGGGCGCTGGGCTGTGAGGGCCGTTGCGAAGAGCAACAGCAACAATGTGAGGCGGCAATTAGTCATTGTAGATTTTTTTTGAACGGCGAAGATAGGGAAAGGACAAAGGACAAATCAAAAAGGCCAAAGTTCAAAAATGGAACGGGCCATTTTCATTGCTTGAACCCAATCGGCGCTCGCTTTTCCCACTCCTTTTTGTCCTTGCGCTCCCGCATGAGCAGGGTTAGGGCCTGCTCCACGTCCTCGAAGCGGATTTCGAGTTCGGTGAGGCGCTGGGCGAGTCCGGTGTAGGTGAGGGCATAGTTGCGGATGGCCACGAATGCCCGCATTATGGCGATGTTGACGGCGATGGCTTTCTCGCTGTTCAGGACGGAGGAGAGCATGGCGACGCCTTGTTCGGTGAAGGCGAAGGGGGGATACTTTGCATGCTTGCCTCTAAGTCCGTCTTTCTCTAAGGTCACAAATTGCGTCCTTAAAGATTTGTACTCTTCAGGCGTCAACTCGAACATGAAGTCCGAAGGAAAACGGTCAATATTTCGTCGAACGGCTTCCTTTAATCGTTTCGTTTCCGTCCCGTACATCTCAGCAAGGTCAAAGTCAAGCATGACTTTTTGCCACCTAATTTACTTTCGTGAACCTTCGGTTTCATGGATTTTCTGTTGGATGATTTGCAGTTCCATTTTCTCATAGTTTTGTTTTGGGCCAAATATTGCACTCCCAAAAACTTCAAGTGCCAAGCGACCACACATTGCGACCGCTTGGCACTTGAAATCACCCTAAATCTAACGGCAAAATGTATCAGGCCGCTTTTGCCACCTTTCCCATCCGCTCGAAGCGCATGTTCTGGGTGCGGCAGGACGGAATGATGGCACCGAGGAAGTAGGTGCGGAAGATGAACCACAGGAAGCTCTTCTCATTGAGCCTTGGGTCAATTTGGCTTTCGATTTCCTTGTGCTTCTCCGCCAGTTTGCTCCAGTGGATACCGGGCGACATGTGGTGCGCCGTATGGTAGCCGTTGTTGGGCAGGGTGAAGTTCAGCCCCCATCCCGTGAAGTTGCGGGAGTGGTTGATGGGGGATTCCTCGTCCGTGTGGATATGCTGCACGTAATTGAAAATGAGCACGCTAAACAGGGAGACCTGCTGGGGAATAACGACGTACCATATCGCCTTCCGCCAATCAATCAAAAGTGCAACCACCAAGATTCCCACCATGCTGAACACCTGTAGCATGTGGAACCAAAACTTGCGACGGTTCTCACTGTAAAGCGCCACCATGTACTGATAGATGGCCTTCTGCTGCTTCATGCCACTCAGCGAAGGGTAGGTGATGAGCGTGAGCAGGTTGTTCTTCTCCGTCACCTGGTAGGTGCGGGTGTAGTCCTGTTCCTTGTTGATGTGTACGTGGTGGTTGGAGTTGTGGGTGGGTATCCAGCCGAAGACGGGAAACCCGTAAAACATCGTCAGCCAGTTGTCGGTGAGGATGTTCAGGGTTTTGTTCTTCCACATGGGCAGGTGCTGGTGGTTGTGAACCAACACGGCGACTACCACGGCCATGTAGAGCTGGAGTACGTACAGCGCAAAAAATATCGCTGGACTTGATTCTCTCAAACCACTACCATTTCTCCAAAGAAAAATGAATAGAAAAGTGGTGAGGAACATGAAGAAGACGGAACGAATATCAGCTTTGTATCGAAGCATTGTTTTAGATTTTACACCTGCCCTTTGCCACAATTGTTTTTTGCGACTCACGACAAGCACCACAAAGAGAAGGTAAATTTTTGTTGGCGCTAAGGTTTTTTTGTAAAAATTATCCTTAAATAAAAAAAATGTGGGCTTCGATGCATGTATCTGCCCAATTCTATTGGAAAACAGTCCTTTTTGGGGCCTGGCCAAAAATATCCTCAAAACTTGTTTTCAAAAGTTTCAACAAAGTCGGTATCGAGCTTGGACAAGACACTGCGGTAGGAAATGGCTCAAAAAATCTGCTTCTGGGCATACCAGCCATCAACAATTCTGACGACACATTCATGCAGCACCTGGTGAACTTCAGCGCCCGGTTGAACTTGCCCAGGAATGTCACAATGCCACTATCCTTAATTCCAACAGGGCCGCCAAGGGATATTTGTTTCTGATAAGAATAGAAAACGATTTAAAGACGATTAAGGAGATTATGGTTTAAACCATTGGGCTGTCGGTTTTAGGAGATTATTTACCTACTATGATAACGACGGAGACCAAGATTTGCTGGTAAGCCATGATTTCGGCCATAAGGCAAAGCCCAATTATTTATTGCGGAATAATACCCCGATAAAACCATTCACTTAGGTCGAAAATGAAGCGGGCATGTACTTACGAATATATGAAGTTACCGCTGGTCGTCACGGACTAAAAACACCACCACCCACCGCATCCCGGCTCGCCCCGGTCACACTTGAGATGCAGTTCGGCGCACCCTCCACCCGCATTACCCCGAGCAGGGCCATGAGCAGGGCCTCTTTGAACTTCACCACGTCATCGGATGGTACGACCACCTCCAGGTTAGGCAGCCCCACTGCGGAAAGTTGCTGTTGAATGCACCGCATCAGGTAGCCGTTGAATGCACCGCCACCAGTGGCCAGCAGTCGGTATTTTTCTTTTGCAATTCGCTCTTTTTCAAGCACTTGCAGCACGGACTTCGCCAACTGGTGCGCCACGTGCTGGCAAACGGTGTGCAGGCGGTCGTTGACTGGGGTAGTGGCTTGCAGGCAGGCTTGGGTCAGGTGCTGCTGCACCCACTGGTTGGAGAGCGACTTGGGGTAAGGCGCTGCGAAAAAGCCCCGTGCATTGATTGCATCAAAAAGCAGGGGGTCGAGTTGGCCACTGGCTGCCAGTTGACCATCGGTATCGTAAGGCAAGCCGAGGAGGCTGGCGAGGGCGTTCAGTGCTTGGTTTGCTCCGCAAACGTCGAAGGCGATATAGCGGCCATCGGTATTGCAGGAAATATTGGCAATGCCGCCAAGGTTGAGGTAAAAATCGTAGCCGGGGAAGAGCATTTTGTCGGCCATTGGGGCCAGCGGGGCACCTTGGCCGCCGAGTGCCACGTCAGAGGAGCGGAAGTCGCTCACGACTGTGCAGCCAGTGCCAGCAGCCAGTGCGGCACCGTCGCCGATTTGGGTGGTGAAGCCCTGCGCAGGTTCGTGGAAAATGGTATGCCCATGCGAAGCGATAAGGTCAATTTGTGCTGGCGACAGCTTTTTTTCCTCCAAAAAACAGTTGACCAACTCACCAAGGTAATGCCCAAAACCCGCATGGCCGCTGCAAAATTCAAGGGCCGTGGCCGTGGGCAGCCGCCGAAGCCGCTCCTGCCATTCGGGGGTGAACGGGAGCGTGTCGGCGAGGAGCAGTTCCCATTTTTTCACCAAAAAAGCACCCTCCTCCCAAGCCGTTTCGAGGCGGCAGTAGGCGACGTCGAGACCGTCGAGCGAGCTGCCCGACATGAGGCCGATAGCATGGTGGATTTTAGTTGGTTCGATGTTGTTTGAAATGGTTCGATGTTGTTGAGATGGTTTGAAGGATTACTGCCTCCAACTACTTTTTCAGCGTCATCGTGTATTCCGCCACCGCCTTTATTTTTTCCTCGTTTAGGAGGTCCTTGAACGGGGTCATGGCCTTGCGGCCATTGGCGATGACGCTGATGCGCTCCTCAACGGGCAGTGCCGAGGTTTGCAGGTTGAAGGCTCCACTTGCGCCCATGTCCCCGTACAGGCCGTGGCAGGTCACGCAATAGGTTTTGTAAACTTTTTCGCCGTCCACTTTTGGGGCAGCGGCTGAAGGCTCGCTGCCACCTTTGTCGCTGCTGGATGGACCGCAGGCAAACGCAAGTGTAGCAAGCAAGGATAGGACGATTATTTTCTTCATGTGAAATTGTTTTGTGACGGGCGAAGTTAAAAGCTATGCTCGAAATATTGTCGAAATATTCTTGCCCAAGGCAAACGCGAAACATTCGCCTTGGTTTATAGAAAGGATATTACATTTGCGCCACCCTATTATAAGCCTCACTCTTATTTCAAACTATGGCCAAAAAATATGGTGTTACGTGGTGGGGCCAACAGTGGCTTCAGTCGCTTACGCAGATAGACTACAACAACCGCCTACCACGGGGAAGAGCACTCGCCAGTACTGGCAAAGTACGTTCGCTGGACATTAAAGGAAACCAAATCAATGCTCGGGTGCAAGGCGCACAACCGGCCATTGCCCGTGTTGGCATCAGTGTCCCGCTGTTCACCGAAACGGAAAAGGAAAAATTCATAGAAGCGCTGGCAAAACAGGAGGCATTGACCCTCCGGCTCATAAAGCTGGATTTGCCGAACGAACTTCGCCAAATCGCAGAAAGCCAGGGCATCAAGCTATTCCCTGAATCTTGGAAGGACTTTTCCATGGATTGCTCCTGTGGCGATTTCCCCACGCCCTGCGAGCACCTTGCCGCCGTCATTTTCGAGATTGCGGAGGAGATAGACAAGAACCCCTTCGTGGTGTTTGAAATGCACGAGGTGAACCTGATGAAAGAGTTGGAAGCACACTACCAGCGACTGGAAAACCGAAAATCGGAGTCGGTGGCGAGGGTGTCCGACCTACTGAACCCGCCACCACCGCCGGGCGAGTTCATCAACGTGGCCAATGCAAAGGTGTCAAAGCCGCTGAAACCCCACGCACTCGACTTCACCACCATACCAGAGGCCGGCACGCAGATTTTGATGCTCTTCCGGGCCAACGAGTTTTTCAATGGCATCGAAATAAAAGAGGTGGTACACCAGTGCTATGCCGACGCATCAGAGGCCGCCGACGAGCTGTTGAGCGGGGACGTCGCAGAATTGGTACTGCCGTTCCGCATCTTCCCAGAAGACCACCTGCAACTGATTTTTGACGAAAACCTGTGCTTCAGGGACCTGCTACTCCGCGACATCAGCGGGAGGCAGCGCCCCCTACCCGACTTTCGGCCCGACGACCTCATCCAACTGCTCTACACCTACGACTTCGGCACCCTGAACCGCACCCACCCGAATACGGCGGTGCTGCTGCACGTCTTCTCCTTTGCGCTGAACTTGGCAAAAAATGGTGCCATCATGCCACAACTCCTCGATTGCGCAAAGGGCAAGTACCATGCTCGGTGGATACCCGCCCAGATGCTGGTGGAGGTGCGGGAGTTTTTTGAAAAATTGGCGTCCAGCCTTGCGCCAGACCTGATTTTTGTCGAGCGAAAAGGGGTTCGCCGAACCCAACCGCCCGCCGAGATGCTGAAGACCATTTGCTCGTTTTTCATCGGGCACTGCGTGGCTGCGAAGGCCGTGCCTGACCCGCATCCGTTGGTTCAGCTTTTCCAAAACCGGCTCGATGCTCCCCTGCAAAGCCTTGACGGGCAAGACATTGCACAGCAAATACACCGTTGGCTCAACAACCTGTACATCACAAAAAAAGACTACGTGCCTGTGGTGAAAGTGGAGGAGGCCAACGGCCAGTACACCGTGGACCTGGCCGTGGAGTACCGCCCTACGCCGCTCATGCCGCCCATCCCGCTGACGGTTTTTTTGCAGCAAAAAAAATACGAAACGGTGAAGGACGATGTGCTGAAAGACATGGCGCTGCTGGTCGAGTTCTTCCCGCAACTGGCCCAAGTGCTCGCTTCAGAGGGCCGAAAGCAGCTCACCTACAACCCCACCCGGTTCATCGAAGTCCTGCTAAAAAACCTGCCCGCCATCGAGATTTTTGGTATTAAAACCCTGTTGCCGCCCGGCATGAAGGAGTACGTTCGGCCAAAGCTCTCGTTGATGGTAGGCAAATTGGTGAAGAAAAAAAGCGAGCTTTCACTGCCGCTGTCGCAGCAGTTTTCGTTCCACTGGCAAATCGCCCTTGGCAACTCCCTCATCTCCGAAGAAGCGTTTGAGAAATTGGTGAGTAGCGTCAACGGGGTGGTAAAGCTGGACGGGCAATACATTCTCGTGGACGAAGACCACCTCATCAGCCTGTTCGACAAGCTGGAACAGCCGCCACAGCTCGACCCCGTCGAGGAGCTGCACGTCCTGTTCACCAAAAGCTACCGGGGCGCAAAAATCGGGTTTACACCCGATGCGGAGGCCCACCTGCAATCCTTCCTCACGCCGAGGGAAGTGATGCTGCCCAAGCGGCTCAATGCCGAGCTGCTATCCTACCAACTCACGGGCTATGATTTTTTGATGAAAAATGCTCGCCACGGTTTCGGAAGCTTGTTAGCCGACGAACTGGGGCTTGGCAAAACACGCCAAGTAGTTGCGGCGCTGCTAAAATTCAAGGAAGAGGGCTTGCTGGACATGACCAAGGCGCTCATCATCGTACCTGCCCCGCTGGTTGCCAATTGGCAGCTAAATATACATCGGCTCGCACCGTCGCTCGTCACTGCCGTGTATCACGGGAAGCGTAGGCCCTTGGGCGTCACCTCCCCCGACGTGATTATCACCGCCTACGAAACCGCCAACTCGGAGGCAGAGCTGTTAGGCAAAATGTCGTGGTACTGCATCGTGGTTGATGAAGCGCAGTGGGTCAGCGACGACGGCTCTGGGGCGACCCAAAACCTCAAGTCCCTGCCCGCCGAGGTGCGCATCGGCATCATCGGGCGGCATATAGAGCACCGGTTGGGCGAGCTTTGGAACATCATGGACTTCCTCAACCCCGGCTACCTCGGCTCTCCAAAGCAGTTTAAAGACCGGTTCGAGCACCCAATTTTAAGGGAAAACGACCAGCGGCGGGCAGTGCTGTTGAGCAAAATCACCGCCCCGTTCATGTTGCGCCGCCTGAAAACGGACAAGGAAGTGGCACCAGAACTCCCACAGCCGCTCGCTGGGGAAATGTTTGCGCAGCTATCGCAGGAGCAAGAGGAACTTTACCATAAGCACTTGCAACGGGACCTGAGGCTGATGTTGGAAGAAAAAGAGGCCCCACGACGGCAGGTAATCGTGTCCGCTTTGATAAACGACCTGCGGAAAATCTGCAACCACCCTTTCCAGTTTTCGAGGGTCGGCCCCAAGCTGCCCAGACTTTCGGGCAAGACCCAAGTCCTGCTCGGACTATTGGAAAATAACTACGAAAACGGAGAAAAGACCCTGATTTTGACACAGTTCGTGGAGACAGGCGAGCTACTCACCAAGGCCATCAAGGATGCATTTGGCAAAGAACCGCTGTTTATCCATGACTCGCTCAGTATGCTCCAGCGGGATGAAATGGTTTTCGCTTTTCAGAAAAACCCGGTTTTCGACACCCTCGTGCTGGTCACATCGCCCACTCACGCTGGCCAAAGCCTCACGGCTGCCACCAGTGTCGTCCTGTTCGACCGCTGGTGGAACCCGGCGATGGAGGCACAGGTGGTGGAACGGGCATGCCGTATTAGCCAGTCAAAAGGGGTGATGCTTTGGCGGCTCTCCACTGCTGGCACTTTCGAGGAGCGGTTGTCGGGACTATTGCGAAGCGACAAGGAACTCGAAAAGCTCACATTACCCGCAGGGGAAAACTGGATAGGGGAACTGCCCGTGGAGGAATTGGAGTGGGTATTTGGGTAAATGGAGGCAGCCTACATCCCCTATTTTTCACGCCGAGTTCTTCAAGAGCCTCACTTCTTCGGCTTGTACTTCGACTTGTCCATGATGAACTGGGCGTCCGTTATCGCCACCAACTGCTCCGGCGAGGTGGTTGGATTTTTTTCCATAAACGACTTGACGATTTGCCAGCCGAGCCAGTTGGCGGTGCGGCCTGGCGCCTCTTCCGGCATTCCGGGTGAGTTAGGGCTTGGCTCCACGAACTTGCGGTAGGTATTGTAATCGGTGGAGTACAGCAGCTTTTCGGAGAAAAAATACGCCCAGATGTTCGCCTCGTTCTCCTTGCACCAGTCCACCTGTTTTTGTGAAAACTCCAACCGCACACTGTCCGGGGCCTTGGGAAGCAGGAGGTCGAGGAGGTAGAGTTCCTTGCCGTTGTGAATCAGATGGTCCAGCATTCGGCTGCCCTTTGCTGGGCCGAGGATGTCCTGCACGAGGAGGCGCATTGATTTTTCGACGATGTGTTCCTTGTTGAAAGTACGCACGAGGTAGGCTGAGAAGTTGGGGTTGGAGGGGTTGTAGGCGGAGTAGGGGTATTTTTCGCCAAGATAAAAGTCGAGTCCGATGCCGATGGAATTGTCGCCGTATAGGAACCCACCTATCGTATATTCGGACACGTAAGTGACGACCTCGCCGGATAGTGGCTCATTGGGGAAGTAGTATTTGAAGAACTGGAAAGCCTGCCGGAAATCCTTTTCCAGCCATTTCAAGTCCGGGAAAATGACTTGGCAAGTGTCGTTGAGCTTGCGCACGGCAGGGTGCGAGATGAAACCTTGGGTATAACGTTGGTGCCCCTCCGGGGCAATGGTCGTATCGGTGGAGCCGAGTACCTGCCCAAAGAAGATGGGGCCGAAGTCGGGGTAGTTTTCCACCAAAGCCGCTAAACCCGGTGCTATGTCGTTGGTATCGAGGGCAAAGAGGTCCTGCTCAAAGCGGCGGACATTGACATCCACAGAGATGTCCGAAACATCTGGAATATCTTTACCTTTGCCGCATCCGCAGACATTCAATCCAAGAAAAACTGCGAGAAAAAGAAATAATGCGTTTCTGACGTTCATAGATTTCATTGTTGAAATTGCTGTATTGCTTTATTGTTGAGTTCGCCAATAACCATTCAACCATCTAACAATTCAGCAATTTTTTAGCAAACCAAAAACATATTTAGATGAAAAAAATTGCTACGATTATCTCCTTTTTAGCGCTCGTCTCGAGTGCAGCCATTGCACAAGAGACCGATCTCCGACTGGGCTTCCAAGTTAGCCCAACGTTCTCCTGGATGACAACCGACGACCCAAATATCGGCAACAATGGTACGAACCTTGGGCTGAAACTCGGCGCTCGTGGCGAGGTTTTCTTCCGTGAGAACTACGCCTTCCTTATTGGCCTCGGCTTTTCCTTCAACAGTGGCGGGCAATTGCTCCATAGCCAGTTCACCAATGCTTGGCAGCGCTCCTCCATCCCGAACGGGGTCATCACGCCGTTCCCTGCTGGCACCGACCTGCGCTACAAAATCCAGTACGTCGAGATTCCGTTTGGGTTAAAGTTCCGCACGAACGAAATCGGGTACTTGCGCTACTACGCCGAGTTGCCAGTAATGACGCTCGGCTTCAAGTCCCAGGCAAGGGGACAGGTCAAGTACGCCAGCATCAAGGAAGACAATATTGACATCAAAAAAGAGGTGATACCACTTTCCCTCTCCTGGGGCATTGGCGGTGGCATAGAATACAGCGTGAGCGAAGGCACCTCGCTCATAGGTGGCGTGAGCTACCAGCGCATCTTCACAGACGTCTCCAAAAACTATGACGGCGCCGATTCCAAAGCGGTGATAAGTTCCATCATCCTCCACCTTGGCGTGATGTTTTAGTAAAAATGATGTTCACGAGAAAGGCCCCTGCCACAAGATGGCAAGGGCCTTTCTTCATTAAAAAACAACCGAAAACGCAATGAACGAGGAAAAACTCAATCTCTATTGTGACAAGGCCGTTGACCTTGCCGTGGCTTTTGCGCCGAAACTCGCTGGTGCTATCATCCTGTTGGTGGCTGGTTTTTGGTTGGCGAAAAAGCTGGCGGCACTCCTGTCGCTCTCCCTCCAACGTGCCAGTTTCAGCAAGGAAGTAGCGCCATTTTTGGTGTCCTTCGCTGGCATCGCCATGAAGATTTTCGTGCTGCTGGCGGCTGCAAGCATCATTGGCATAGAAACCACTTCCATAGTAGGCTTATTGGCAGCGGCGGGGTTCGCAGTGGGGTTCGCCTTGCAGGGCAGCCTCAGCAACTTCGCAGCGGGCATCCTCATCATGGTGTTCAAGCCCTACAAGATTGGCGACATGGTGGAGCTGCACGGGAAGTTTGGCAAGGTGGAGGACATCCATATCTTCAACACCATACTCGCCACCCCCGGCCTCAAGACCCAAATCATACCGAACGGCAAGGTCATTGACGATACCATCACCAACTTCTCCACAAAGGGCGCCGTCCGAATTGAGCTGAACGTGACCATGCCTTACGAGGAGAGCTTTCCGAGGGTAAAGGAAGTGTTGATGGATGCATTGGACTCCGTGCCATTTGTGCTGAAAACACCCGCCCCGGAGGTTGGCATCGAAAGCTTCGACAGCCACAGTGTGCTCATTGCGGTGCGACCTTATGTTAGGCCGGACAATTACTGGGTTGGTATTTTTGAGGTACATCGTGCGGTGAAGGCTGCTTTCCACGAGCACAATATTCAGGTTGCTTACTCAGAGGGAATGGAATTGGGCAGGATTGGTGCGTAGGCGCATGTACTACTCAAAAAGTTGGTCGTACTCACTGCCTTTTGGCTGTTTTTTAAGTTGGGGGAGTTCGAGCGGCTTCTCCCGGCTGGGCTTGCTCTCGATTTCCTCAAAATCAATCAACTCGCCCTGGCGCTCGTTGTCATATTGCTGCCGAGCGTCTTTAAACTTCTTTTTTAGCAACGCCTTGCCAAACAAGAAGGGGAAGACCAACGTGTAGCCAAAAATGGTGAACAGTATGGCACCAATGCCCAACAGCGGGTTGGACTTCAGGGTTGTGCCAATCCATTTCACATAATTGAAAACAACCGAACGGTCAATAATGAGCGTGGCAATCAGCATCAGCGGAGCTACCACCGTGAGCGCCAGCAAGGTGTATTTTACGATAAAATAAAGGGCCACCAAAAAGCCGATAAGCACCAATACGCCGGTGATACCGTCCAACCTGAAACCCATTGTCTTGCGATTAGTCATGCTTTGTTATTTGGTTTACGAATCAACATACGACTCTAAGAACTGCCAAAAGTATCCAGTTGTTTGATGGAAATAGCTGAAAATAGCGCACAACAAGGGAAATGACAGACATTTTGAAGCAAATGATAGACCAAGCGCCTAATCGTCCGTCAGCAGTTCGAGCAGTTCGTTGAGCATCATGGCCGTGGCGCCCCAGAGTACCCTGCCGTGGAGGTCGTAGTACGGGACGTTTTTCAGCGTGATTTGCGAATTGATGCGAATGTCCGTGACTTTATCCTTCTCCTGCTGCTGAAAATGGGACAACGGCGCTTCCAAAACGTCGTTCACCTCCTCCACTTGGAGTAGATAGGTCGGCGGGTCGCTCAAATACCCCACGAACGGGTGCACCTGAAAGTTGCTGACCGGGATGTAAATTTCCGTCAGGCCGCCCAGCACCTTCACCTGTTCCCGACCGATGCCCACCTCTTCCTCTGCCTCCCGAAGCGCCGTTTCGAGCATGGTAGTGTCCGAAGGCTCGGCCTTGCCGCCGGGGAAGCTAATCTGGCCGCCATGCTGGTCACGGTCGTTGGCATTGCGCTCGATGAAAACGATGTGCGGCGAACCTTCTTTGAGGAAAAGGGCCAGGAGCACTGCCGCCTGCCTCGCCGTCGTGGGTGCTCCCACATAGTGCCGCCGGGTAACGTGCGCCATGCGAAGCTGGGCCTCCCTTCCCGGCAGCGGGCCTTTTAGGCGATGTTCTATCCGTTGAATCAGTTCAGTCATAGCTATTCAAAACGAATTTGCGCAAATCAGGTTTTCGCTTTCGCTTGCGTTTTTACCGAAAATGGCAAACAAAGGAATGGGAAAGTCGTTGGGAGCGCCTTCATCCCGGTAGCATGGCCTTTAGGCCGTCCCGTCCAAGCCCTTTAGGGCGCTGGCGTAAACGCCTTTGACTGGACGGCCTAAAGGCCATGCTACCGGGCAAATCCAACTCCAATCTTTAGTGGTGACTACCGGAAATGGAAAGATGGTAGTTGGAAATTGGCGTTTCATGCACACACCGCTAAACCAACCGAACCCCTTGTACCTGCCAGCCGCCACGGGGGACGAAGTTGGCCAACTGCACTTGCACGGAATATTGCTCGTAATCGAACTGGTACTCGTTCAGTTGGAGGTCGCTTCCAAGCGATTTTTGGTATTCGCTGCTGCCTGTTAGACGACCCAATTCGTTGCTGTATTCGAGCAGAACACCCTGAACCTTGTCCAATAGTTCGGCCTGCGACATGGGTAGGCCGTTGGATTCAAGTGCGATTTTTGACAATTCTATGGATAAACTCAGCGTCTTCATGGTTGTTCTGAATTTGGAAAAGCGATGCCTCAACAACTCCTTTCCTTTTTTGCAAAATGAGTAACCCGTTTTTAGGTTAAATATGTTCTCTTTGTCCCTTATTTTAAAAAACATACGGAAAATTGAGCCGGTCAGATTTTTGAAACATGGTAAGAAAAGTAAAAAAACCAATCATCGTTGAGAACGTGGAGATAACCGGCATGGCCGACAAAGGCCGGGGCATTGGCAGGGATGCTACTGGCAGGGTGATTTTCACTGAGCATGTGGCCCCCGGCGACGTGGTGGACGTGCACGTGACCAAGAAAAAACCGGAGTACGTGGACGGCTACGCCATCCACTACCATCGCCGCTCGCCCGACCGGGTGGAGCCGTTCTGCGAGCATTTCAACCTATGTGGCGGCTGCCGTTGGCAACACCTAAGTTATGAGGCCCAGGTACGCCACAAGGAACAGGTGGTGGTGGATGCCATTCGGCGAATCGGCAAGGTGCGGGAGGGTGAGGTGTTGCCCATCGTGCCGTGCGACGGCTCGGTCTATTACCGCAACAAATTGGAGTACGCCTTCTCCAACAAAACTTGGATACCCAAGGAGCAGCTCGACGCTGGCATCTCCAATCGGCAGAACGTGCTGGGCTTCCACCGTCCCGGCGCATTTGACAAAATCGTGGACATCAAGCACTGCTACCTCCAAGCCGACCCCTCCAACGAGCTTCGCCTCACCGTGAAGGCCGTGGCCGACGAGCACGGCCTGAGCTACTATGACCTCATGGCCAACGAGGGCTTCATGCGGCATATCATGATTCGCCTCACCACCCTTGGCGAGCTGATGCTCATTGTGAGTTTTCACAAAAATGACTTGAAAAAAATCAAGCGTTTCCTTGATGAGGTCATCAAACGGATGCCACAACTGACCAGCCTTTTTTATTGCATCAACCCAAAGCTGAACGACTATGTGGGCGACCTCGAAATGGTGAACTACCACGGGAAGGCTTTCATCGAGGAGCAATTGGGCCATGTGCGCTTCAAGATTGGCCCGAAGTCGTTCTTCCAAACCAACTCCAAGCAGGCCAAGGTGCTGTACGACAAAGTGGTGGAGTTCGCTGGGCTAACTGGGACCGAAAACGTCTATGACCTTTACACGGGCGTGGGCAGCATTGCGCTCTATGTCGCCAAATTCTGCAAGCAGGTGGTGGGCATCGAGGAGGTGCCGGAAGCCATCGTGGATGCGGGCGAAAACGCCCGGATGAACGCCACGGATAACTGCATTTTTTATGCGGGTGACGTGAAGAATATCCTGACCGCCGAGTTTGCTGCGATGCACGGCAAGCCCGACCTCGTCATCACCGACCCGCCCCGTGCGGGCATGCACGTGGCCGTGGTAAACATGTTCCTCCAACTGGAAGCGCCCCGCATCGTCTATGTGAGCTGCAACCCCGCCACGCAGGCCCGTGACCTGAACCTGTTGAAGGAAAAATACCGATTGGTGAAGATACAGCCCGTGGACATGTTCCCGCACACGCACCATGTGGAGACGGTGGCGCTACTGGAGTTGCGGGAAGCTGTCACGCCATCTTGAAAGAATAGGAGTGCCCCCACGGCATCTCTATTGGCCAGCCGCCAATACCCTTTCCGCCAAAAATTTGTCAATCGCCTCCAGCGGCATATCCACCGCCACGATTCGGCGCTCACCATCTAACAGGAACTTGGATGGCAGTTGCTTCACGCCATACTGGTTGGCGATGGGCGAGTCAAAAAACTTGAAATTGCTAACGGGGTCAATGGCATGGTAGGGCCAGTTGAGGCCGAGCCGACCGATGGCCGATACCCAGCGCTCCTTCTCTTTTTCCACCGCTACGCTTACGATGGTGAAGCCCTCTGCGTCTTTGAAACGGGCGTTTCCATATTTTCCGTAGAGGGAGGCAAGGGCCGGGGCTTCAGCGATGCAGGGGCCGCACCAACTGCCCCAAAAGTCGAGCAGCACGTATTGCCCCTTCAGGTCCGAGAGCTTGAAGCCTTGGTTCTCGTGCGAAACGGCGACGAAATCCGGCGCCTTTTCGCCGTCACTGACACTGGGCTTCATGTAAAACTGCTTGGCGACGGTGAAGAGGCCGGCCGCTATGACGAATATTATGAGGAAGGTTATAAGGTTGGGCTTTTTCATGGCGCAAAGATAGTCAACAGCGCATTCGGTGGTTGGCATTTTGGCAGACCGCTAACCAACATCCTAAATCCCCAGCACCACCTGCTCAAACCAAAGGAGCGGCGCTTGCAGTTTGTCGCCAGTGCGGGTATCGCATTTGTAAAAATCGAAGTATAGCGAAAGGTTTTCCCCGAGGGTTTCCAATAAGGCTCCCAGGCGATGGGCAGCGGCATCGGGCCGGTTCTCAAGATGGGCGGCCCGCCAGATGTAGAACGCCTCGTCGTGCAGCGCTATGATGTCGAGCAATGCGGGGTCGTCCAAGTAGCCCTCCATAAACTCCCGGGCCAGCAGCCCGTGGTGCTTCACCCGTCGGCCCATTTGAAATTCCTTGAACTTGAAAGTGTCGTGGACGATAGCTACGAGCCGGAGTTGCAGGCGGGTGGTTGAGTTGGCTGCGCAATGCTCCACGTTGTCCAATACCTCCCGCACATGAAGACCGACCTTGCCTTCCGGGTGTCCAAAGCGGGGCTTGCCCCAGTTCAGGCCCTCCCTGAACGCTTGGGTGTCCAAAAGCCTGGCTTCCAGCGCAGTTTCTGGCTGGATAAGGGCGTGAAAATCAAGTTCATTTTGAAACATCGGCTAACAAAATTGACCCAAAGCCTTGGGCAGCAAGGGCAAAACAAGCAAATATTTGGGTGATTGTTCGCATTTGCAAGGTTTTAAAAAATCGGATTTCACCCCCCGGTAGCATGGCCTTTAGGCCGTCCTGTCAAAGGCGTTTACGCCGCCAGTGCCCTAAAGGGCTTGGACGGGACGGCCTAAAGGCCATGTTACCGGGCGAGGGCTTTTTTGGTGTTTTTGCCGCTTGTTAATTTGTCGTTAAACCATTTTGGGGAAATAACCGACGGGTGGGCGGGGCGTTTATTTTTGCGATTTGCAGTCCCAAAGCCTAACGTTCAACACTTTTTGAGTCAAACCAAAATCAATTCAACCATGAAGCAGGTATTTTCATTCGTAATTGCCGGAATGATTGGGGGAATCATCACCCTCGGCGGCTACCTCGCATTGCAGGGAAGCCAGCCGGAGCCCATCATTGGCACAAGCTCGTATGCCAAGCAGGTCAACAACGTCAATGTAGGGCCGACGCTCAATACTCCCTTTGATTTTACGGCTGCCGCCGAATTGGCTACCCCTGCGGTAGTGCACATCTCCGCCAAAGAGAGCGAGAAAAAAGCACGGGAAAACCGCCAGCGCCAACAACGCCAGCCCTGGCCCAATATTTTTGAGGACGATGCCTTCCTCCAAAGCCCGTTCTTCAATTTCAACCAACCGAGGCAAGGCACTGGTTCTGGTGTCATTTACACCGAGAACGGGTACATCATCACCAACAACCATGTGGTCGAGTTCGCCGACGAGGTAGTGGTGACGACTTTCGACAACCGGAAATTCAAGGCAACCATCGTCGGCACCTATCCAGAAAGTGATATTGCGGTGCTGAAAATCGAGGCGAAAAACCTCCAAACGCTGCGCCCCACCAATTCCGACGAGGCCAAAGTCGGTGAGTGGGTGCTGGCCGTTGGCAATCCGTTGGAACTCAAATCGACCGTCACGGCTGGCATCATCAGCGCCAAGGGGCGTGATATCAACATCATCAAGGGCAAGACGCCCATCGAATCATTCATCCAAACCGACGCAGTGGTGAATCCCGGCAACAGCGGCGGGGCGCTTGTGGACATCAGCGGTAGGCTCTTGGGCATCAATACGGCCATTGCAACGCAAACAGGCTTTTTTGAGGGCTATTCCTTTGCCATTCCAATCAACCTGGTGGTCGGCATCGTCAACGACATCATCGAGAACGGGACTTACCAACGTGGTTTTCTCGGTATAAACATTGCTGATTTGGACAATGATACGGCAAATGAGCTGGGATTGAACATTTCGCAGGGCGTACTCGTTGAGAGTTTGATAGACGGTGGTGCTGCCCAATACGCAGGTGTTTTGCCAAACGATGTCATCGTGCAGGCAAACGGCAAAAAGGTGAAATCCACCGCCGACCTGCTCGAAGTGGTGGGTGGCGTGAGAGCTGGCGAAACGGTGTCGCTGGTGGTGAACCGCACCGGAAAACAAGAAGACATAAGTGTTCGCCTAAAGGCAAACAACTAATAAATACAGGGCTGCTCGGTTTCTTTAAGAGTTCCTTAACAAGCAAAAAGGCAACATTTCTAAGGGACGAGCGGTTATTAAGGGCATAAAAAGACTTGTTTAAAGTTGGTTTTTCGTTTTGTTTTGATGCGTCTGTCTTGATTTTCAAGGCAGACGTTTTTTTATGCCCCGAATTTTTTTTATATCCAAAACAAATATTTTTCTGGTAATTCCAGATGCCTTAAGTTGCCCCTTGTTTCACCTAAAAAACGAGGAACTATGAGAAACTTACTGCGTCCCTTTGAGGACTTCCTCTGCCTGTTTTTCCCACATCTGTGTCTTGCTTGCGAATACAATTCGCCGCCCTACGGGGAGCATATCTGCACGGCTTGCAGGGCAACACTGCCAGAAGCCAATTTCCATTTGAGGAAGGAAAATCCATTTACGGAGAAGTTTTGGGGTCGGGTGCAACTCGAAGCTGGCACCGCCCTGTACCTTTTCACCAAAGAGAGCCGGGTGCAAAACCTCGTCCACAACCTCAAGTACAAGCGGAAACAAGAAGTCGGCACCGTCTTGGGGCGTAGGCTTGGCACGATGCTCCGGCAGTCGCCCCATTTCACGGACGTGGACGTTATCGTGCCGGTGCCACTGCACATCCGAAAACTGCGCACGAGGGGCTACAACCAAAGTGAAGTTATCGGCAATGGCCTATCGGAAGGCTTCGGCAGACCCTGCTTGGGCAACGGCCTGAAGCGGGTCGTCCACTCCGCCTCGCAGACCAAGCAATCACGGGAATCCCGTTTGCACAACGTGGGCGAGGTGTTTGAGGTGGCAAGGCCAAAATCATTGGAGGGGAAGCATATCCTGCTGGTGGACGACGTGCTGACGACGGGCGCCACGCTCGAAGTCTGCGCCAACAAGCTGCTGGAGCTGCCCGGCACGAGGGTGAGCATGGCGACTATTGCGATTGCGATGCATTGATTCAGTGGGCATATCAAACGGGTTCGGACTTTCCTACTCAGCCTCCACCAGTGTGCCCACTTTTTCTCCCAGCACAATCCGCTTTAGGTTTTCCTTGTTGTTGATGTCAAAGACGATGATGGGCACATTGTTTTCTTGGCAGATGGTGAAGGCCGTCTTGTCCATGACACCAAGGCCCATGCTGATGGCCTGGTTGAAGGTAAGGTGGTCAAATTTTGTGGCATTGGGGTCTTTCTCCGGGTCGGCGTTGTAGATGCCGTCCACCCGCGTGCCTTTGAGGATGACATCGGCGCTGACCTCGTTGGCACGTAGCGCCGCAGCGGAATCCGTGGTAAAGTAGGGGTTGCCGGTGCCTCCGGAAAACAGCACGACCCGTCCTTTTTCGAGGTGGCGTACTGCCCGGCGGCGGATATATGGCTCGGCAATCTGGTCCATTTTTATGGCGGAAATAAGCCGGGTAAAGACCCCTGCACTTTCCAGGGCGCTTTGCAGTGCCATTCCGTTGATGACCGTGGCCAACATGCCCATATAATCGCCCTGTACCCGGTCAATGCCGGATTGGGCGGCTTGCAGACCCCTGAAAATATTGCCGCCACCAATCACGACGCCCACTTCGATGCCCATTTCCACCAGTTCCTTGATTTGATCGGCGTAATGGAACAACATGGATGCTTCGATGCCGTACTTCTGGTTGCCCATGAGCGACTCGCCGCTCAATTTCAACAATATCCGTTTGTATTTGATTGCCATAGATTTGACGAAGATTAAGCAGCAGTTTTAAATGACTTGGCCGGGGCGAAAATAGGTGAAAGGAAATGCAAGGGCATAAAAAAAGGCGAATTAATTGCTTAATTCGCCTTTCATAGCTTCGGGCAATTAGCCCAGTTCGATGTGCTTGAACGCAGTGACCGTGAGGTCTTTGTGCAAGCTTTGCAAGTATTGTGCAACCGTCATCTTGCCATCCTTTACATAGGATTGGTTGAGGAGGGTGCTTTCTTGGTAGAATTTGTTGAGTTTACCAACAGCAATTTTTTCCAGCATGGCCTCTGGCTTGCCTTCCTGGCGAGCCTGCTCCTTTCCGATTTCAATTTCTTTTTCAATCAACTCAGCCGAAACGCCGTCTTTGTCAAGCGCAACCGGGCGCATGGCAGCAATCTGCATGGCCACGTTCTTGCCTGGCTCGGTGTATTCTGGGCCTTCAAGGTTGAACGCAACGATGACACCGGCACGGTTGCCCATGTGAATATAGGACAACACCTGACCTTGGCCAGCGGCAGTTTCCAACTTGGAGTAGTGGCTAATCTCTACTTTTTCACCGATAACGCCTACCTGTTCGGTGATTTTCTCACCTACGGTCAAACCATCGGAGTAAGGAAGATTTAGCAGTGCCTCGGTGTCGGCTGGCAAATGCTTCAGTGCAATCTCGGTGATGCTCTTGGCGAAGTTTACGAAGTCTTCGTTTTTGGCAACGAAGTCCGTTTCGCAGCTCAAGCGCACAAGTACGCCATTGTTGCGGTTGTGGGAAGTCATAGCGATGACGGCACCCTCTTTCGCTTCACGGTCGGCACGCTTCAGCGACAGTTTTTGGCCTTGCTTGCGAAGCACTTCAACGGCCTTATCGAAATCGCCACCGGCTTCTTCCAGGGCTTTTTTACAATCCATCATGCCGGCGCCCGTCATGTCACGGAGCTTTTTTACATCGGCAGCTGATAATGTCGTGGTCATTTTATTGAATATTAAATGGTTAAAATGTTAGTGAGCACCTATCAACGTACTTCTTGACTCGAAGTTTTTGAAAACGTGTTAAGTCTCACCCTTCCACTCAAGAAAAATTTGGCAAAAGGAGGGTATGTATTATCCCTCAACGCTTGCCTCTTTCTCTTCTGGCTTGGACGCACGTTCAGCCAATCCTTCACGGATGGCCTCCACGAGGTAGCCGGTGATGATGCCAATTGACTTGGAGGCATCGTCGTTGGCTGGGATAGCGAAATCCACCTTGTTCGGGTCGGAGTTGGTATCCACCATTGCGAAGGTGCGGACGCCCAAGCGCTGGGCCTCTGCCAGTGCGATGTGCTCGTGCTGGATGTCCACCATGAAGATGGCAGCCGGAAGGCGGCCCAGTGTCTCGATACCACCGAACACCTTGCCCAACTTCTGGCGCTCACGGTCGAGGGTGAGGCGCTCCTTCTTGGTCATGTTGGCAGCAGTGCCATCGGCCAACATGCGCTCGATGTTCTGCATTTTCTTCACGGAACGCTTGATGGTGGCAAAGTTGGTCATCATGCCACCCAACCAACGGTCAGTCACGAACGGCATACCGACGGACTGTGCTGCATTGGAAACGATGTCACGAGCCTGCTTTTTGGTAGCCACGAACAGGATTTTGCGGCCCGACTTTGCGATGGCACGCATGGCGTTGGCGGCACGCTCCAACCCGTCCAGCGTACGATTTAGGTCAATGATGTGGATGCCTTTGCGCTCCATGAAGATGTAGGGCGCCATTTTCGGGTTCCATTTTTTGCGCATGTGGCCAAAGTGAACCCCTGCATCGAGCAAATCTTGGTATGTAGGTTTTGCCATTTTTTTTGAATTGCTATTGACAATCGGCATTTGGCGGCTGGGCGTAAAACCCAGTAGCCAAATGCCAAAAGACGATTGAATTTAACGTTTGGAGAACTGGAAGCTCTTTCTTGCTTTGGGCTTGCCGTATTTTTTGCGCTCGACTTCACGGGCGTCACGGGTAAGCAACTTTTTCTCTTTCAGCGGCTTGCGGAATTCGGCATTGAGCTTCACGAGCGCACGGCTGATGCCCATGCGGGTAGCTTCTGCCTGCCCCTTGTAGCCACCACCGTCAACGTTGACGTTGAGGTTGTAGAGGTTGCTCTCCAAGTTTACGGTAATGAAAGGCTCAGTGATTGCTCCCTGAATATGAACTTGCGGGAAGTAGTCCTTGTAGTCTTTGCCGTTCACGCTGATGCGCCCATCACCTTTGGTGAGGTACACCCTCGCAACAGAGGCTTTCCTTCTCCCTATGGCATTTATCATTTCCATGTTTGAAAAATTTCCTTGTTAAAAGTTAAATGGTTGGGGCTTCTGCGCTTGGTGAGGGTGCTCCTCGGTGCCGTACACAAAAAGCTTCTTGATCATTGCATTCCCCAACTTGGTCTTGGGCAACATGCCACGAACGCCGATTTCAATGACGGCTTCTGGCTTGCGGTCGAGAAGGTGGCGAGCGGTTTCCCTTTTGAGGCCACCAGGGTAGCCGGTATAGCGCAAGAACTCCTTCTGGTCCAGTTTTTTTCCGGTGAAACGGATTTTGTCAGCATTGACGACGATGACGTTGTCGCCAGTATCAACATGCGGGGTGAAGTCAGGCTTGTGCTTGCCCCTCAGTACGGCCGCAATGCGGGAAAACAGGCGGCCTGCCGTCTGGTTCGTTGCATCCACAACGTACCAGCTACGCACTACCTCTTCCTTTTTCGCTGACACGGTTTTATAACTCCGAGTATTCACGATTTTCTGCGTTTAAACTGTGATAAAATTTTGACTGAAAACACCTTTTTTGAAGGCGGGTGCAAAGGTATATTTGTTTAGCTTATTTTCAAGCTCGTTTTTTGATTTTTTTGAAAAATATTTTTCATAACTGCCTGAAATTCAGCTACATTTTCGCCCCACGTTTTTAAACCACAGATAATCAGCACTTAATGAAAAGTCGGGGAAGCATCATTTGGCTCCCTTTCTGTTCCAAAAATGCTGGCGGGGAATAACTTTGTGCCAAAAAAGTACAAACATGAGCAAATTCCTTTCCTACGCTACCCTGTTCTTCGGCTTGGCCTTCATCGTTGGGTGCATCCCCGACCCCATCTCTGCGGAAGAGCAACTGGGGATGGACACCAAAAAAATCAAGGCGTATTTGGCCGACAACAACCTCGTGGCCGAATCCACGGCTTCTGGCCTACATTATATAATTGAGGAAGAAGGCACTGGCGGCCACCCGAACCTGAACAGCGAGGTGACGGTGAACTACAAGGGCTACCTCCTCAACGGCAAAGTGTTTGACCAGACAAACACCACGCCTGTCACCTTTCCACTGAAAAACTTGATTTTGGGCTGGCAACAGGGGATTCCATTGCTGCAAAAGGGCGGAAAGGGCAAGTTCTTCCTGCCATCGGGGCTGGGGTACGGTCGGCAAGCCACGGGCAGTATTCCCGCCAACTCGGTCCTTATTTTTGAGATAGAATTGGTGAATTTTTAGCGCTATGAATCCCGCCTCATCCCCATTAGACCGGGGAATGAGACGTATCGAAGTTACGCACCAGGTTTGTCAGTGGGTGGTGCCTCGGCATCCGAAGGTTCTGGCCCGGTGGTAGGTGATGGCTTCCTCATCTGTTCTAATTTCTCGCTGGCATGGGCCCATTCTTCTTGGGCCGCTTGCTTTAGTTTTTGGCCAGCACTTGCCACGGATTCCTTGGCTTTTGACATCAATTCTGCGGGGTCGCCCACATGCTCCGTAAATTCCTCCCTCATGTCCGCCACCATTTCGGCGGCCTTCTCGCTTGCTTCGGCTGCAAACTTGTTGGCATCTTCCACCAATCCGCTGGTGCTTTCCTTGAAGTCGGCGGCAATCTCGGCAAAAGATTCCTTGGCCTCCTCCATTAACCTTTTGGCGTCATCCTTTAGGGAACTTCCGGCATTAGGTGTTGCTTCATCAGTACCGTCCTCTGTCTTTTTTGGGTCGCCAAAGATGTTTTTTAAGAAGTTTTTCATCGTGAATTGATTGATAAAGGAATTGTTGAACAATTATTCGGCCTACCGGCAAACGCTCTATCCTCACTTCACCATTTCCGCATTGGAAAGCGAGAACATGAGTTTGTTGATGTCGGTGGCATTGAGGTGCAGGATACCTTTGATGGTGATGGGATCGGCAGTGAAGGCCACCGGGCTTTTGGCCTTTACTTCCATCACAGTCTCTGGGCCAGCGCCGCCACAGAAGAAGCACATGCTGTAAGGATAAGCCGAGAAGATGAACTCTTTGTGGCTTTTGTAACCTTCCACTGGAATGATATAACCCTTGATAGTGACTTCCTTCCCTTCTAGCTTTTGTATCTCATTGCTGAAAACGGGTATGTCCACCTTGAAGCCCAACATCTCGTCGTACTCCTTTTTGTAGGTTAGCTTGCCGAGCGTCTTCCACATGTAATCCTGCGCAAGCAGCCCCGTGGTGAAGGCAGAAAAGAAAAAGGCTGTGAGAACTAAGTTTCTTAATTTCATGTAAAATGTAGGTTGTTGATCGAAATGCAAAGGTATTAACGCAATAGCTGTTTTTGTGTCACTAAAATTCTTGTTAAAGAAATTGTTTGTTGCTGGATTAGTTCTACGTGTGCCCAAAATATCAGTTAACAACGGTCGTTTTACAAAGGATTTCAACAAACGTACTTCTCGATAAGAAGCGTTTTCGCAAGAATTGGGCAGTTAAGTTCGGATAAAACACAGAGCTTTGCCGCCATTTAGGAACGTGTGAAAGATAAGTGGTTGCTTTCGGCGAGTGTATCTTTTCAGTTGGCGAGGCAATAAAACAGGCGCATAGTGGCGCTACGCAACTGTTTTATTAACAAAGCCAGCGGGAAAAAGACGACGCCCAAAGTGACAAGTTATCTTTTACACGTTTCTTGGATAAAAACCGTATTGTCCCAATGAGATTTTTGACCTTACTGCTTACCCTTTTCATCTCCGTGAACCTGTACGCCCAATTGGGGCAAAACTTGGTGACGCACCTTTCTTTCAACAAAAACGGCTGCAATGTTGAAGACGAGGCAGGCGACCCCGCCATTCAGTTGTTCGTCAACGGTGACGAAGCCTGTGGCTGCGGTGTCATTGGCACTTCCAGGTACTTCGACGGGGATAAGGATTGGTTTTATGTGTTCGGGACAAGGGTGGAAGAGGCCTTTACCACCATTGATTTTTCGTTGAGCTTTTACTTCAAGCCCACCACCAACAGCGCCGCCAACCAAGCACTATTTTCAAAAAAAGTAGGCTGCATGGGCGAAGGGTCTTTTGTCGTGCGTTTCAACCCCGCCACCCGAAGCCTGAGCGTGGAACTGACGGAAAGCCCCACCATCACGGCCTCCATCACCAGGACCCTCCCGGTTTCGTGCTGGTACCATGTAGTCGTGGTGCGAAAAGGTCCGACCACGACACTTTATGTAAACAAAGCAAAACTGGGAGAAGTGAATGCGCCGGGCAGCCTCCGTATCAAAATCACCAACAGCGAACCGCTCAAGGTCGGCAGCAGCGAATGCCCCGTGGTTATCGAAGACTTCAAGGGCTACATGGACGAAATACGGCTGTACAGCCGAGCCATCAGCCTCCAGGACGTGGAGGACCTTTACCTTTCACCGAACCAAATCAAGACCGGGCTAAAGGTTACTGGTGTAAACGACACGACGATATTCGTCGGGGAATCCGTCCCCATCAAGCTGACCAACACCTGCGCCAATTCGTTCGATTGGTCCCCGGCCACCAACGTCGTTGACCCCAACATCCCAAATCCGGTCATAACCCCCTCAGAAACAACGTCATACACCGTCACGATGATTGATGATGACAATTGCAGGTCGGTGGACTCCATCCGGATCGTGGTAGTGGACCCAACCACCGTAGCATGTGGCGACATCCTGCTGCCATCTGCCTTCACGCCCAACGGGGATGGCCTCAACGACCGGTTTGGCATCAGCAACCCGTTCGCCACCGGCGAGCTATTGGCCTTTGAAATATTCGACCGCTGGGGCAATATCGTGTACAGAACGGACGAACCCTTCGGAAAATGGGATGGCTTCTACAAGGGCCAGCCAGTGAACCCCGGCGTTTTCCTTTACAAAATCAATTATCGGTGCGAGGGAAGGGAAAACGTGAAGTCGGGCAACGTCACGGTTTTGAGATGATTGGGGATTGTTGACTGGCGGACTGGTTAGCAAGTTGTTGACAATGAACAAGATGTGACACCGGAGAAGCTGAACTTGTTTTCAAACAGCACTTCCAAAATCGGAGCACATCCAAGCCACAAGAAAAAAGGGGCGATGAATTACAGTCATCGCCCCTTTTTTCATTTATCGCCGTGACTCATTTCTCATAAGGGCATTTCAAATCGCCGAAATAGTAGTAGATGCCGATGCCAAAATAGACGTAAGTGTCGTTGCTCTTGCTATTGCCACGCTGGCGGCCCGGCCCACCAATGGGGGCTTCAATATTGTTTCTGGTAAAAAAGTTGGGGTCCTTTTGGAAAAGCTCCTCGGAGCGGTCAATGAACCGGGTGGCAAAGTCGCCACGGAGGTCCTGCACATCACCGGGGTCTGGGTAGGTCTTGCTCACATCGTCAAGGTAGTCGGTGAACAGACGGCGGGCGCTGATGTCAATGTTGAGGCTCCACTCGTAGTTCAGGTCAATCTTGAAGCCAGCCCCATACACCCAGCCACCAGCCACTGTGAAGTATTCTTCGCCCTTGAACTGGCCCTCGGTGCCGAGTGGCCGCAGCTCGTGCCACTTGCCGTCCATCTCCGCCTTCGGGTTGAAGTAGCTGACGCCAAGGCCAGCGAAAAGGTAGGGCGTCCAGTTGTTGTCCTTGCTCCCGTGGAAATAGGGCAGGAAGTTGAACTCCATCTGGGCCCCGGCATCGGCCACGACGGAGCGGAAATGAAGGTTGCGGGCCTTTTCGAAGAGGTTGGGCGAGTCGGAGTCGTAGGCTTCCACCCTGCCGATGTTACCGCTGAGCTTGCCGCAAACCCGCTCGTTGAAGTTGTACCGGAGGCCAAAGCCCACTGCTGGGCCAAGGCGGTTGAGGCGCATGTTGGTGTTCAGGTCGCCGAAGTAGTTGACGGCGGCCACCCATATTCCTGCTTCTACGCCCTGCTGGGCTTGGAGTAGGCTTTGGGAAAATATTGCGAAGCAAATAATGCCAATGAATTTCTTAGTCACGGTAATTATGTTTTTGGATACGTGGGCGCTTTTTTTGTTTTGAGGGCGCAAAGTTAGCACTTGAGGATGATGAATGATAGCAATGGTGAATGATGAATTTAGGCGCTTGGGCGCGACATTCTCCAGCCCCTTTTCAAAATCCGTTCATTAGGGGTTTGCGCAAAAATAACTTCCCCATATTGACCGATTCTTTTGCCCACTACAGGAAACTTATTCTTGCGCAAACCCTAACGCCGTTTCGTTGGCGGCTGTTGTCGAAGCTGGGTAGTTTTGACACCTGACATTTCAAATCAATGATGGTAGCCCCCAACTACCCACCCGCCCCGGCGGGCAAGCTGCCAACTACTGAAGCAACTCCCGCAACCGCTCCATGCCCCTCCCCACCTCCTCCGATTGAATGGCCCGCCGAATATCAGCCCGTTCCCGGTTGGTGATGTAAAAACTGATGGGCGAGTCCTTTAGCTCCTCACTGGGTTGATAAGTGATGCGCACGATTTCGAGTTGGTCGGGGCCGAGCACGTCGTAGAGGAAGCCGAGGCTGTTATCGTGTTCGTAATCTTGGAGGCTCATCACCTTGAAGGCGATTTCGAGGGGGTTGAGCAGGGTCTCCAGGACGCCCCGGTTCTTGTCGGATTCGATTTCCTGCTGCCGCTCGAACGAGCGCACCACCACGACCACGACCCCACTGGTGTTCTCCCGAATCCAGTTTTTGAAAACATGGATGAAGCGGGTGGCCGATTTCAGGCCAAAATTGTCCCGAAAACCTGCGTCGAGCACTTGGATGGGCGGGTCGCTGGGCAGGTTGACGTTGGGCAGCACATACGGGTAGGTGGCGTTCATGCGGAGCGCCGTCGTGAAACGCAGGCTGTCGGCGTTTTGCGCAGCAAAAAGGTGCCGGAAGTCGGCGGCATCCACCCGCACCGAGCCGGGCTGGCGAACCCCCGCCGGCTCTACCATCATGTAGCGCACGGGCTGTGCAGAGATGACCATGCGCCGCCCGTCGTTGACGATGCTCGGCGTGACGAAAACCATCGGTATGATAGCATCCCTTTCAGGCTGTGCATAATCGCCAATGGTCTTGTCGAGGCGGTTGTGGGTGTTTTCGTTGAAGGCTTTTTCAAAAATATAGCCCCTGTCCTTTTTGTAGCGCTGGCCGCTTTGCTCAAAGCTGGCCCACGGCAGGAACAAGTCGTTGGTGACGATGGTGAAGGCAATCGGGTTGAGTAAATCCTTGGATATATCGGCCACATGCTGTTGGTCGTAGCGGTCTATGGCTTCGCCCTGCTGCTGCCGCAATGCCAGCTCCCGGTAGTACGAGGTGCCCATCATGCCGCCCGAAGCGCCCGACATCAGCACCGTGTGCGCCATGAACTGCCCTTGGGTCAGGCTGTCGGCATGTTGCAGCACCTCCATCGCCCAGGTGGCCGCCTTGAGGCCGCCACCGCTCACGCAAAAAAAGACCATTTTGGGCTTCTCGCCGCTTGGCCCGGTGGCTTTCTGCTTCCATTTCTCCAATATTTCGAGGGTAAAAGCCATGTCGGCCACCACCGCTTCTTGGGTGCAGAATGCTTGCAGGCTATCAGGGTGGTAGGGGCTGGGCGGCACGGTGTAGTCCATGCCATAAGCCTTGTTCTTGTGGTGAAAAAGGTCGAAGCGGGTGACAAAATTGAGCAAAATGAGCAAGGCGACCAACCCCGTGAGCCGCCACGAGCCAAGCCAAAACGAAATGGCCCCAGCTACGGCTATCACGATGCTGCTGAGCAGGAAAATGCTGGCCCCGGTGGGGATGCGAAAAGCCGGGCGGTCAATAAGCGCCCCCAGTAGCAGCAACAAAAGCAGCGTGAACAACTGGACGATGAGCGCATTGAAGTGGTTTTGCCGAAAGACCTTGAGCAGGACGGCGGCATCGTAATGCGCCACGCTGCGGATGAGGCGGGGGCGAAAACTGTCCGTGAGGTAGGTGTCCACCCGCCATTGGTTGCGGTTCAGGCGGATGTCCTTGACGACCGGGTGGTGCTCGGGGTCGTCGTATTTGCCTTTTTTTAGCTGAAAATTGGTGATGTCCTTGTTGGTGAACTGAAAGTACAGCGCCACGGCGAACACCAATGTTGCGAAGCCCGTGAGGAAGCCCACGCTGTCCCACAGCACCGCCGTGATTGGCCGCAGTTCGTGCCAGATGCCAAACCGGATTTGGCAAAAAAGGAAGAGCAGTGCAAAGGCGAGCGGCACCACCAGGTTGTTCAGCACAAACTTGGCGAACGGGCTGCCCAACGAAGCCAAAAAGGAAAAACGATAGGCACTGAGCTCGACTTTAGCCAATTAAG
>DIUC01000031.1 GCA_002435785.1 Saprospiraceae bacterium UBA6168
TAATTGGCTAAAGTCGAGATTAGGTATTGGGCAGGAAGCCCCAACCAATCCCCAATACCCAATTCCCAATTCCCAATATCCCAATACCCCATGTTTCTCAATTGCCACTCCTACTTTTCCCTGCGTTACGGCACCTTATCGCCCGAAGCACTGGTGGGCCATGCCAAAAAAATGGGCGTGACAGTCTTGGCGCTGACCGATATCAACAACACCAGCGGTTGTTTCAACTTCGTGCGTCAATGCAAAAAGGAGGGCGTCAAACCCATTCTTGGCATTGAGTTCCGCAAGGAGAACCGGCTGCTGTACGTCGGCATCGCCCGCAACCTCGAAGGCTTCCGGCAACTGAACGAACTGCTGACCGATTGCTCGCTCCACGGCCAGCCCTTGCCGGACATCCCGCCGCACATGCCGGACACTTTTATCATTTATGAAATGGGCAAAGCGCCGAAGCCGGTCGCCGATTTCATAGACAATGAGTTCTTGGGCATCCGACCGCACCAAGTAGCCCAACTGTACTCCAGCGAAGCCCGGCGACACCCGAAAAAGCTGGTGGTCCTTTCGCCCGTCACCTTTTTGGATGACACGGGGCTGGGTGTCCACAAGCTGCTGCGGGCCACCGCCCTGAACAAATTGGGGACGCAACTGACGCCGGAAGACCTGGCCCACCAAAGCGAGAAGCTGTTCCCGCCGGACTGCTTCCCAACCTACTACCATATCTTCCCTGCCATCCTCGAAAACACCGAACGCCTCCTCGCCCAAATCGGGGAGATTGACTTCCCGGTGGGCGCCACCAACAACCGGCAGGCCTTCACCCACGACCAAGAAGGGGATTTTCAACTGCTGAAAAAAATTGCCCTCGACGGCTTCACACAACGCTACGGCGGCTGCCCAAAGTCAAGGGAGCGGTTGGACAAGGAGTTGAAGGTCATCAAACAGCACGGCTTCACGCAATACTTCCTCATCACCTGGGACTTCATCCGCTATGCCCAGTCCCTGCGGTTTTACCATGTGGGCAGGGGGAGCGGCGCCAACAGTTTGGTGGCTTATTGCATGGGCATCACCGCCATTGACCCCATCGAACTGGACCTCTATTTCGAGCGGTTCATCAACGAGCACCGAACCAGCCCGCCGGACTTCGACATTGACTTCGATTCCGCTGAAAGGGATTTCGTGATTGATTACGTGCTGAAAAGATATGGCACAAAGCATTGCGCCCTGGTGGCGACCTACGACACGTTTCAACACCGTTCCATCGTGGAGGAGTTGGGCAAGGTGTTCGGCTTGAACGACGACGAGCGGAACTACATCAAAGACCATCCGCACGACATCGAAAACCACCATCCGAGCGCCAAATACATCCGCACCTGGGGCAAACATATCCTGGACTTCCCGGCTGACCTGTCCATCCATCCCGGCGGGGTGATTATCTCCGAACAGCCGCTCACCTGTTTCACCAACCTGAAAATGATGCCCAAGGGCTTCCCCATCGTGTCCTTCGATATGCACGTCATGGAGGATTGGGGGTTCCACAAATACGACATCCTCGGCAACCGGGGCATAGGGCATATCCGGGAGGCCCTCTCGCTGATACGGGAAAAGCGCGGCTCGTTCGTGGACATCCACAACATGCTGGTCATCAAGCAGGACAAGCGGGTGAAGGAGCTGATGGAAAAAGGGGATTGCGTCGGTGCGTTCTACGTGGAATCGCCCGCCATGCGGGGGCTGCTGAAAAAGCTGCGCTGCACCGCCTATATTGACTTGGTGTCCGCCTCGTCCGTCATCCGGCCCGGCGTGGCGCAGAGCGGCATGATGAAGGAATACATCAAGCGCTTCCACGACCCCAAGTCCTTCCAATACCTGCACCCGGTTTTCGAGGAACACATGAAAGACACCTTCGGGGTGATGGTATTCCAGGAGGACGTGCTGAAAATCCTGCACCACTTCGCCGGGCTGGACTTGGGCGAATCGGACGTGATACGCCGCCTGATGAGCGGCAAAAAAGCCAAGGGCGACACGCTGGAAAAGCTGAAACAGAAATACACCGACAACTGTCGGGCAAAGGGCTATCCCGACACCCTCACAAAAGAAGTATGGCGGCAAATAGAATCGTTTTGCGGCTACTCCTTTTGCAAGGCGCACAGTGCCAGCTATGCCGTCGAATCGCTGCAATCACTATACCTAAAAGCCTATTTCCCACGGGAGTTCTTCACGGGCGTCATCAACAACGAGGGCGGTTTTTTCAAGGGAAAAAGGCGCTCCGTTTATTTTTATGAGGCGAAAAAAGCGGGGGCCAACCTGCATCCTCCCTGCGTCAACAAGAGCGAGGAACTGAGCACACTGCACGGCTCCGACATATACGTGGGCTTCCACTTCGTAAAAGGGCTGGAACAAAAAGCGGTGCAAGCCATCCTCAAAGAACGCAAGCGGGGAGGGGCGTTCACGCACCTGGAGGACTTCCTGAACCGGGTGAGCATCACCAACAACCAACTGGAACTGCTGGTGAAAATCGGGGCGTTCCGGTTCATGGGCCTGACCAAGTGCGAGACCTATTGGGAGAAAGACCGGGTGTTCAACCAAAAAAAAGGCTGCGGTTCGGCGGTGGCGCTCTTGTTCGACAACGGCACCCACCACGAGCAGCTTCCCGACCTGCCCGACGGGGCGCACGACCAGGCCTTCGACGAATGGGAACTGCTGGGCTTCCCCCTGTGCTCGCCGTTTGACCTGCTCCAAAACCGCAACCAATACCTCGCCCTCTCGCTGGCCTGCGACCTCCCCCATTTGGTGGGCAGGATGGTCACCATCCTCGGGCTGTACATCATCCGCAAGGACGTGCCGATAGAGAACAAAGGGCAACACCAGACCATGCACTACGGCTGTTGGTACGACGAGGAACACCAGTTTTTCGACACGACGCACTATCCGGTTTCCATCCAAAAACACCCGTTCAGGGGAGCGGGCATTTACAAAATATCCGGTGTGGTGAAAGCGGAGTTCGGCGTGTGCTCCATCGTGGTGGCCGAAATGGAGAAGCTGCCATACGTGCGGGATGAGCGGTATTGATGGGCGGTCGTTAAAGCCTCCAAAAAAGCATTTCACCATTTGCTTATTGTGAGAAATACTAACTTTGTCAGGTGAAAAATGGGAGTGCAGTTGCGCCAATCGCTCTGAATTAGGGGGAATAGGCGAAACTGGGTTGCGGTAAGAAAGGAGTTAGTGGCAATGCCATGACGACAGTGCAACAATCTAACATTACAGCTTGACATCAAACTTTTATGTAAAACTTGAAGAACAAACAAGACAGATTTAGACCTTAAAAACATTAACTTAGCAACACATATTTAGGACGATAATGAAGCAAAAATTAACGATAGAAAACTTAATAAAAGAAGCCCAAATCTTCTGTGCTGAACAATCTAAATTTCAGCACAGAGAGTTGTTTGGAGTAACTGACGGCAAAGCCGTTGGGACACTTATTGAACAGAAATTTCAAAAACAATTAAACGACAAATACGAAGTTAAAATTGGTTCTTCTGCAAGCGGTGTTGACCTTCCTTCTGACGACATTCTTACCGACATCAAAGTAACTTCAATAAAACAACCGCAATCTTCTTGCCTTTTCAAAGATGCAAAGCAAAAGGTTTTTGGACTTGGTTACAATTTGCTTGTTTTCGTTTACGACAAATCTGACGACCCTGAAAGCAAATCAGCAACATTGAATTTTGTAAGCTGTTCATTTGTCGCAAAAGAGAGAACGGCTGATTACACAACCACTTTCCGTTTAAGGGAAATGGTTAAAGATAAGGCCAATGAAGCCGACATCATTGCTTATCTACAAGACAAAAACATTCCGGCAGACGAAATAACATTATCAAAATTAGCGGAGCAAATCTTAAAAACTCCTCCTGAACAAGGCTATTTGACAATTTCAAATGCTTTGCAATGGAGATTACAGTATCAACGGATTGTAGCTCTGACCGATGATATTCCAGGGATTTCCAAAATAGTTAGCTATAACAAACCTAAATGATGAAAGTATTTGAAGCAAATGTAACTAATCAAGTTTCAGATTTCTTAAAAGACAGTTTGAGATTAGCAACCTCTATTAATGAGGCAAATCAAAAAATGTATGATGCCTTCGGCATCATACATTTTTTTGAGAATGACGAAGAATTGGAAACGCTCAAAGAAGTGATTTCGATTACCAACAATATTGTTGAAGAACCCGACAGAGCTGAATATGGCGACTTTCAAACCAATTCATATTTAGCCAATAAAGTCACATTACACTTGGCTTCAAAAAACATTTCGCCCGAGGTTGTGATTGAGCCGACTTGTGGAAAAGGGAATTTTATTATTGCTTCTTTACGCAACTTCAAAAACATTAAAAATATCTTCGGAGTTGAAATTTACAAACCTTATGTTTGGGAAACTAAATTCAGCATTGTAGATTTTTTGCTTGCTAATCCAAACTCCAAAAAGCCAGAAATTTCAATAGTTCATTGCAACGTTTTTGATTTCGATTTCAAAGCAATAGCCAAAAAACATTCAATGAATGATATTTTAGTAATTGGAAACCCGCCTTGGGTAACCAATTCAAAATTAGGTAGTTTAAATTCAACAAATCTTCCTAAAAAAACGAATTTCAAAAATCATAGCGGTTTAGATGCTATGACAGGAAAAGGCAATTTTGACATTGCTGAATTTATTACGCTGACTATGATTGAAACCTTTCAAAATATGAAAGGAAATTTGTTGTTACTGGTAAAAAACTCAGTTATCAAAAACATTGTCTTTGACCAAAATAAAAATCGTTACAAAATTTCAACTATTGAAAAACATTGTATTGACAGCAAAAAAGAGTTTAATGTTTCCGTAGAAGCTGCTTTGTTCTATTGCAAGTTAAACTCACTCCCTAAATTTGATTGCAAAGAATTTGATTTTTACAACAATCAAACCTCTCAACTTAAATTCGGTTGGCTAAACGATAAATTTGTTTCAAATATTGACACTTACATTCACACGAAGGAGATTGACGGAGAATGTCCATTTGTATGGAGACAAGGTTTAAAGCACGACTGTTCAACAGTAATGGAATTAGACAAAGTGAACGGACATTATGTAAATGGGCTGAACGAAGAAGTAAAATTGGAAGACGGTTTAGTTTACGGCATTCTCAAAAGTTCAGACCTTAAAAACACAGTAATTAATCAGACACGAAAGTTTACGATTGTTACGCAAAAAAAAGTTGGACAAGAAACTAAATACATTAAAACCGAGTATCCTAAAACCTATCAATACCTGACACAGCATCAAGCAAATTTTGATGCAAGAAAATCAAGTATCTACAACAACAAACCTTTGTTTTCAATATTTGGTATTGGCGACTATTCCTTCAAACCTTTCAAAGTTGCCATCTCAGGACTTTACAAGACATTTCATTTTACGCTTATTCTGCCACAGGACAATAAACCTGTAATGCTTGACGACACTTGTTATTTAATAGGTTTTGACAAAATTGAATTTGCCGTTTACGCTTTAATTCTTTTAAACGCTGACATGACAGTTCAGTTTTTACAATCAGTAACTTTTCCAGACGCTAAAAGGACTTTTACAAAGGACGTTCTAATGAGAATTGACCTTTTAGAATTAACAAAACAAATTAACAAGGCAGACCTGCAAACAAAACTTGAAACGGTAAACGCAAAGTATAAATTCAATTTGACACTTGACTTGTGGGACAGCTTTATCAACGAAATGACACCTGTAAACAATGGACAACTGGCAATGTTTGCATAGACCGAAAAGAAGCACTGGGCATAACAGCGGTTTGGCAAAAGTGGCGTTTCAGTTCTCCACGGAGACGTTTGTGGTTAGTCAAACATCAGTTCTCCGCATCAAATTTAGTAGTAAAATCCCCCACCTTCGCCAAGCCCAAACCATTCCCGACAAAACTTCACAGTACAAACAAATCAGCGCCATTGGATAAGAAATATCGTAAAGACATAGATAGTTTTATTCTGGGCAGCATGAAAAAACAAACGGGCGAGTTCAACATGAACCACGCCCGTTTGCTTTGCTGTTTACCCCCTGTCGATGAAACGGATTTGGGGCAGTGCATTAAAAATTATCGTCCTCATCGTCGTCGTCCGCATTGAGCATATCGGCCAGCGAGTCGTTGAAAGTAAGGGTAGCCTCCACGAAGTTTTTGTTGATGACATTCATCTCGGCGAGGCCGTGCAGCACCAGCTCCATGAAGGTATAGGTTTGGTCCTTGGGCAGGTCTTGTGCCTCCACGAGGCGGCGCAACCCAGCCACCCGGTCAAGCTCGTTTTGGAAGTCCTTTTCGGAGGAGTCGTTGAGGACGTTCACGGCATTACCACCTGAAAACCAAGCTTTTACGATGCCGTAGGGGTCGCTCTCCCGTCCCTTGCGCAGCTTGTCGGGGTCGGGGAAAAACTGGAGGAACACGTCCTTGATGGAGTCGCCGATGAGTTCGAGCGCCACGGCGTAGGGGCCTTCCTGCTCGCCCTCGTACACCAGTTCCACCTTCCCGGTGATGGCCGGAATCACACCCCAAAAGTCAATGATGCGGGCGGTGGCCGTTTTTTCGCCGTTAATCAACATACGCCGCTCGGCGGTGCTCACGAGGTTCTCGTAGCCGCTGATGCTGAGGCGGGCAGAGACGCCGCTTTTTTCGTCCACCATCTCGCTCTCACGGGCGGTGAAGCTGATTTGCTCCAGCAAAACCTGCAAAGTAAGTGGCACTTTCACCGACTTGAGCTGCTCCGGTGCGAGCCGGGCCTCCTGCTGCGTGATGCGCTGCGCCACCTCAATGGTGCGCGGGTAATGCGTCAGTATCTGGCTTTCGATGCGGTCCTTCAGCGGGGTGATGATGCTGCCCCGGTTGGTGTAGTCCTCCGGGTTGGCGGTGAACACGAACTGGATTTCGAGCGGCAGGCGGAGCTTGAAGCCCCGGATTTGCATGTCGCCTTCTTGCAGGATGTTGAACAGCGCCACCTGGATGCGGGCCTGCAAGTCAGGCAGCTCGTTGATGACGAAAATGCTGCGGTGCGACCGTGGAATGAGGCCAAAATGGATGACCCGCTCGTCGGAATAGGGCAACTTGAGCGTGGCGGCCTTGATGGGGTCCACGTCACCCACGAGGTCGGCGATGCTCACGTCGGGGGTCGCCAATTTCTCCACATAGCGGTCGTTGCGGTGTACCCACTCGATGGGGGTATCGTCGCCCTTTTCGGCAATCAAATCAAAGGCAAAACGGGAGATGGGCGCCAGCGGGTCGTCGTTCAGCTCGCTGCCTGCCACGATGGGCATCCACTCGTCCAGCAGTTGGACGAGCATACGTGCGAGGCGGGTCTTGGCCTGGCCCCGCAGACCCAGCAGCACGATGTTGTGACGGCTGAGCACCGCCCGCTCGATGTCGGGCAGCACGGTATCCTCAAAGCCATAGATTCCCTCGAAAACGGTTTGCTTTTTCTTGAGTTTTTGAATGAGGTTTTGGCGAAGCTCATCCTTGACGGAGCGTGGTCGGTAACCGGCGGCCTTGAGTTCGCCCAGTGTTGTTGCTTTCTTCATAAATTTATTTTTTGGCTGCTTGGCAGTCCGTGTTGCGTTGGCAAAAGTGGGGACTTTGGGGGAAACACGAAGGATGGGGGATTGTTTTGTTTGAAAATAAAACCCTATTTTTGAGAAAATTTTTATTTATGAGCACAGCAACTGCCGCAGCACCGAAAAAGCGAAAGAAGGAACCTTTAAAAGTGCCCGACTACTTGATTTATGAGGTAGTTCGGGGCAAGCCCATCTACTACAAGGGTTACAAGGATGTATTGAACGGCACGAAAACCTTTGAAGAAATCACTATGGAAAGCATACTTCAATCTTGGCTGAAAGCCCAAATCACTATATTTATTGGTGGCCTTCTTAAAATGACCAACTATCATATTACCGTCGGTGAAATGGGCATCAATCTCTCCCGTCAAGACAAAAGGGGCGCTGACATCTCCATTTTCCGAAAAGACAATATCCTACTTGTTAACAAGTTCTCCGACCTCCCGCCCGAAATCATCATCGAAATTGACGTTCGTGCGGAGGTGGAAGACCGCCACGAAATGGACTACGTGGCCGAAAAAACGGACGACTACCACCGCTTTGGCGTGAAGCGCATCATCTGGATTTTTACGAAGGCCAAAAAAGTAATCACGGCCAACGCTGGCCAACCTTGGCTCATGGACGACTGGTCGGCGGACGTTGAAATCATGGAGGGCATCAAGTTCAACGTGGCGGAAATGGTGAAGGATTTCTAAAAAAACCTTGCCGGAACAGAAGCCCTGCACAGCGTATTGGCCGTGCAGGGCTTCTATTTTTAGGCCAGCTCACGTCGGTGCTTTTTGCATAATTTCAGGAAGGTGAAAATAAATTTTGCCCATCCCCACCTTTTCCCTTTCTTTCGGCCAAAATTGCGATACATGCAAAACGAACTTTAAACAAACGACTACCTCGTCTTTCTCGACCGCACCATTGGCATGTCGTACAGGCGGTTTTCGAATGAGACAGGGAAAGCGATGCGCGAAGGATTCATTAACCAACAACTTCAAAATTATGGATTTCGGCACCTTGGATTATGCAGTGTTTATCGGTTACGCTGCCTTGATAATGTTCATTGGCCTTTGGGTTTCAAGAAAGGGCGAAAAAACGGCGGAGGGGTATTTCCTTGCCAGCAAGTCCTTGCCTTGGTGGGCAATTGGCTCATCCCTCATCGCTGCCAATATCTCTGCGGAGCAGTTCATCGGCATGTCAGGCTCCGGTTTTGCCATTGGCTTGGCCATCGCCTCCTACGAATGGATGGCGGCGCTGTCACTGCTCATCGTCGGCAAGTTCTTCCTGCCGATTTTCATCAAGCAACAGTTGTACACCATCCCGGGGTTTGTCGAGCGGCGGTACAGCACCAACCTGAAAACCATCCTCGCCATTTTCTGGATTTGCCTTTTCGTCTTCGTCAACCTCACCTCTGTGCTGTACTTGGGGGCCAAGGCGCTCGACACCATCCTCGGCTCCGGCGATGGCTCCACCATGATGTACTTTGTGGTCGGCCTGGCGCTGTTTGCCGCTGCCTATTCCCTCTGGGGCGGGCTTTCTGCCGTGGCCTGGACGGACGTAGTGCAGGTCATACTGCTGGTAATAGGGGGCTTGGTGACAACCTTCATCGCAATAACGCATATCTCGCCCGATGGTGGCATCATTTCAGGCTTTCAGGTCTTGTATGAAAAAGTGCCGGAGAAGTTTTCCATGATATTGGAGCAGGGCGAAATCATCACGCCAAACGGAAAAGACGCATGGTGGGATTTGCCCGGCTTGGCCGTCTTGCTTGGTGGCATGTGGGTGGCCAACCTTTACTACTGGGGCTTCAACCAGTATATCATCCAGCGCACCTTGGCAGCCAAGAGCCTCGGCGAAGCGCAGAAAGGCATTGCTTTTGCCGCTTTCCTGAAATTGTTGATGCCCTTGATTGTGGTAGTGCCCGGCATAATCGCCTACGTACTGAACGCTGGCCCCGACGGCGTGGTAACTGCCCAATCGGTTGACCCTGCCTTCCTCAAGGACGGCGCTATCATCAACGACAGCGCAGCGCCTTGGCTCATACACAAATTCGTGCCGACAGGGCTGAAGGGCTTGGTATTGGCTGCGCTTGCCGCCGCCATCGTTTCCTCCTTGGCCTCCATGCTGAACTCCACGGCCACCATTTTCACGATGGATATTTACAAACCTTATTTTGGCAAAAATGCTGGGGGTGGTCAACTCGTGAATGTAGGCCGCATCACGGCGGTCATTGCATTGGTGATTGCCATCTTCTTGGCACCCCAGTTGGGCAACCTCGGCCAGGTGTTCCAGTACATCCAAGAATATACGGGCATTGTCAGCCCCGGCATCTTGGCGGTGTTCATGCTCGGCCTGTTCTGGAAAAAAACGACCAATAACGCTGCCATTTGGGGCGTGCTGCTGTCCATCCCCATTGCCATGTACTTCAAGGTGGCGCCCAATGGATGGTCGGACAGCTCCTTATTTGTCCATATACCGTTCCTTCAGCAGATGATGTGGACTTGGGTTGCCTCCTCACTCATAATGGTCGTCATCAGCTACATAGAAGGCAAAGGTGCTGACCATGAAAAAGGGATACCGCTCTCAAGGCAGTTCTTTGCCACATCGCCAGCCTTCAATATCAGTGCCTTTATTGTCTGCTTGATATTGGTCTTTTTGTATGCTATGTTCTGGTAGTCAGCAGTGCATATATAGTTGTTTGAGTAACTAATTGGTGAATTTACCAAGGGGGCAAGCCCCCTTGGAGACAGCCCATTTCCAAGGGGGCTTGCCCCCTTGTGAAGCATAAAACATCAAACAGTTTTTCAAACCACCATAGAAAGATTATCCGTCACCGACGCCTTGATGGTTGAAGTTGAAACGGCTGGTTTGTAAAGACAAACCAGCCGTTTCAACTTCAACCGTTAAGGCGTTGTAAGTTGTATCTATGCTCCGCAATAATAAGCCTTGCGCAAGTAGCTCCACATGACATTTTGACCCGCTTCCCCTGTATGTTATAAACATACCCTTTCCGCTGCCGGGAGAGCGTTTTTAGGGAAAAATCGCTCCGCAATTTTTCCCTCTTCTTGTGATAGGTTTTGTGGCAAAAAAACAAGATGTTCAGTTCCCAATATATTATTGCTGATATTTGCAGCACTTAGAAACAATACCTGCGGGACAGTGGTACAATATTGAATTGATGCCTAAGACTCCGTATTTACGTACCTTTTGGATTATCCTCCTACCGCTTTTCGCCGTTGCGCAAAAAGCCGACCTTCGTCTGTACACCGTCGCCGATGGGCTGCCCCAAAACTCGACTACCAGCATCATTCAAGACAGCCAGGGTTTTATCTGGATAAATGCCAACGGCACACTCACCCGCTTCGATGGAGACCATTTTCTGAATGCTTCAAACACCAATCATCCAGTATTTCGGTCGACCCGCCTGCCCCCTCAAAAAATACACGCCGATAGCGAGTGGTTGCGTTATTGCCAAAATGGCCAGCTCATCAGCATCAATACAGCGACAGGCAAGGAAACCGTCCAATCCTTGGCGACGCATTTGCCAAGTGGGGCAGATACCATGAGTGCAACCTGCATTCAACTCCATGCCGGAGAAATAGCAGTCGTTTGTAAAAGCCAAGCGCAATCGGACGAAATCTTTTTGCTTCGTCTCGAAAAAGGGAAAATCCGACTGGTAGTCCGGTTGGAAGGTGTAAGTCAGGTAATTTTTAACCGCACGATTTGCAGCGATGGCCTTGGCAACCTGTTTTGCCTGAAGCAGGACTTGAAGGCGGTCATTCAATTTGACAAGTCTGGAAAAAAACAGCGAGAAATCCCTGCCCAAGCATCGCCCATTTTCTCTTACTTCTTAGTGCCTGGCCAAAACCACAGCATACTTTTGGTGGTTGGCGGTACTATTTGGAGGCTCAAAAAGGGGGCGGCGACCTTTGAGTTGCACCCCATCCACCAGCATTCCGGTCCGTCGCCGGACGTGCCATATTTCATTGATGTCCTGGAAACGCCAGAGGGAAACCTGTGGGCAAGCGGAAATGCCCGCAACCTCGTTTTTTTCGACGCCAATCAAGGCAGGGCTGTCAATTTCAAAAAGCAACTGGAGCAAATCTTTCCGAACCAAGTGGACTTGGGCGGTATCTTTCTGGACCAATTAGGAAGCATTTGGGTTGCCTCGTCTGTTGGCCTTTTGAAAGTGGCCCCGACAAAAGATTTGTTCGATACTTGGTTTAGTGAAAAAAACGCCGCCTGTCAAGGGTTTTGCAGCTTCAGGGGGTTAGCAGAAGACGACGAAGGGAATGTCTTTGCCAGTTTTTACAGCAATATTTTTCAAATCAAAAAAAACGGTGAAGCGATAGACCAGCCACTGTCAACAACGGCACAACCACCTTACGACCTGCTTTTTCACGATGGAAAGCTATTGATGAACGATGGGACAGTTTTTGACCCCAAAATGCGAACATGGAGCAACCCTTACAAAAGTATCACGAAATCCGTCGATGTAGGGGTCTTGGCAAAAAACGGCAAAGGCAAAATATGGCAGACCAACGGGGATGCCTTTTATGAGCTGGATTTAACACAGCCATCGCCCCAATGGGCTTATTTATACAGCTTTACAGGGCAAGCAGCGGCTTCCGATATGGCTTTTGATGCGTATAACCAACAGGTCTGGTTCTGCAATGCCACCAGTTTGCGCAGCTACGACCCCGTCAACGAAAGGTTCCAAGTTTGGAAAGAGAACGACCCCGAACCATTGCAAAACCCAAAGTCTCTTTACCCCGACGGCAAAGGCAAACTGTGGATCGGCACCGAGCAAGGACTTGTCCAGTTTGATTACGTGTCAAAGACCACCAAGCGCTATACCCAAGCCGATGGCCTGCCCAATGACAATATTGTTGGCATCCTCCCGGAAGGTGACTCCTGCCTCTGGCTCTCCACTTTCAATGGGCTGTCTCGCTTCAGTATCGCCCCTGGGATATTCATCAATTTCTTCAAACAGGATGGCTTGGCGGACAATGAGTTCAACCGGGCCAGCTTTTTCAAGGCATCCGACGGGCGCATGTTTTTCGGCGGCACAAAGGGCATAACGGGTTTTTACCCAAAAGAGGTGATGCGCAAACACGTCCGCCAAGTATCGAGCGAGCGGCTCCTGCTCCGCTCCATCTCCATGACCAAAGACGGCTCCGACAGCGTCATCACCCAAGTTTTTCACGGTGCGAATGACCGCTTGGAAGTTTACCACTACAACCGGACGGTCAACATTGAATTTGGTGTTTTGGGTGTAGGTGAAGGAGGACAGACCCTCTATAGCTACAGGTTGGAGGGGCAGGGTGGGAACTGGTCGGTCCCTACCAAGAACAATACCGTGAATTTTTACAGCCTGCCCGCTGGCAAATACCTGTTTCGGGTAAAGGCGCTCAATGCAAGGGGCCAATGGCTTTCGGAGGAAATTGCACTGCCGCTCATCGTCCATCCGCCTTGGTGGGCCAGTTGGTGGGCATACCTGCTGTATGCATTGGTGCTGGCCGGCATCGTCCTCGGTGTTTTCCTTTTCTTAAAAAGGCGGTTGGAGCTTAAAAACCAATTGCGACTCGAACAGCAGGAAGCTGAGCGGCTAAAGGAATTGGACGTTTTCAAGAGCCGGCTTTACACCAACCTTACCCACGAATTCCGCACGCCGCTGACGGTGATTTTAGGCATGAGCCTCCCCCCGATCCCCTCCGAAGNNCTTCGGAGGGGATCGGGGGGAGGCTGGACACGGACGACTCACGGCTTGGCCTTATTCACCGGAACGCCCAAAACCTCCTCCACCTCGTCAACCAATTGCTCGACCTGTCAAAACTGGAGGACAGGTCATTCAAACTGAACCTGCGGCACGGCGACATTGTGCCGTTCCTGCGCTACGTGACGGAGAGTTTCCAATCCCTTGCCAATAGCCGGAACCTCTCGCTCCGCTTTTTTACCACCCTGGAAAACTTGGAAATGGACTTCGACCCCGAACAGGTGCAGCAAGTGGTGAGCAACCTGTTGTCCAATGCCTTGAAGTTTACGCCCTCCAGCGGAGAAGTCAGGGTAGGGGTGATGAATGAGGGACGAGGAATGATTGGCACCGCTGGTTCATCCCTCATCCCTCACTCCTCATCCCTAATAATCACCGTCTCCGACACCGGCATCGGCATTCCCGAAGCCGACCTGCCGCACGTCTTCGACCGCTTTTACCAAGTGGATGGCTCCTCTACCCGTGCGGGCGAGGGCACGGGCATCGGCTTGGCTCATGCGCTGGAATTGGTGAAACTCATGGGCGGCGAAATCCGGGTGGAGAGCGAGCTTGGGGCAGGGACGACGTTCACGGTGGTGCTGCCCGTGAGAAAGAAAGCTATGATTGACCTTCTTGGCCTCCCCCCGACCCCCTCCAGAGGAGGGGGAGGCAGCCTCCCCCCGACCTCCACTGAAAGTGGAGGAAATGTCTGGTCTCCCCCTCCTTCGGAGGGGGTCGGGGGGAGGCACCAAATCCTCCTCATCGAAGACAACCCCGACGTAGTCACCTACCTCCGCACCATTCTGCAAGACAGCTATGAAATCAGCATCGCCTACAATGGCCGCATCGGCATCGAAAAGGCATTGGAACTCATACCCGACCTCATCATTAGCGATGTGATGATGCCGGAAATGGACGGCTACCAGTTGCTCGATGCCCTCAAGCACGACGATCGCACCAGCCATATCCCCATCATCTTGCTGACGGCCAAGGCCGACGCCAGTTCCAAAATCGCTGGGCTGCGCAGGGGGGCGGACGCCTACCTATCCAAGCCTTTCCAAAAGGCAGAATTGCTGGCGACGCTGGAAATGATGCTGGAAAACAAGCGGCGACTGGCTGCCCATTTTTCGAAGAAATACGATTTTGCGCAACACTTAGCCAAGTCCGGGGACGGCGAAAAGACTGGCCTACCACCCGATGCAGAAGCCGTTTTGGTCGAGGACGCCTTCCTGCAAAAACTGCGGCAAATCGTGGAAGCAAACTACGCCGACGAAGCCTTCGCCTTGCCACAGCTCTGCAATACCCTCAGCATGAGCCGCTCCCAGCTCTTCCGCAAGTTGAAGGCCCTCACCGATGTTTCCCCCTCCGATTTCATCCGAAACTACCGGATGGCGCAGGCCAAGCTCCTCCTGGAAACCACCCAGCTCGCCGTTAAAGAAGTGGCCTGGCAGGTCGGGTTCAAGGAACTCTCCCATTTTTCGAAGACCTTTCTGGAGACCTACGGCATGTCGCCGAGCGCCGTGAGGAAGTAAAAAGCGGTGATTAGTGATTTAGGAGTGTTAAGAAAAATTGATGTGCCAGCATTTCTGCAAAAACATCCCCCTCCCCCCCTTCAAAGGGGGAATAAAACCCTGCTAAATTGCTCAAAATGTGAAAGTCAGCAGACATGAATTCCCCCTTTGAAGGGGGTGAGGGGGATGTCCTCCCGGAATAGGACAACAAGAAAAATTTTCTCACACCCTTATTCGCTTTAATCACCAATCATCCCACCAGTTTTGCCCGCCCCTGCAACGAATCTATAAGCGATTGCAACGAATCTATAACGCCTGCCGGGTACGCCACCCCCATTTTTGCACCATGCTGAAACTACTAATTGGAAGTGGGGAAACCCAGTTCCGATAGGAGTGGGAGTCACAATTTATAGTGGACTGACCGACTGTTTGCGGTTTTGGATTTCACAAGGGGGCAAGCCCCCTTGGAGATGCCGTTTTTTCCAAGGGGGCTTGCCCCCTTGACAAGTTCACCAACCAGTTACTAAAAGCACTTTAGTTTTTTTTCATCCTTAAACATTTTCAACATGAAGAACCTGATTTTCGCTTGCCTTTTTGTGTCCTGTTGCTTTGCCTGCAAAGAAGCGCCAAAAGATGCCACCACCACAGATGCCTCAGCCGCCAGTGCTGATTCCACGGCGATTGCGGATGCCATTCACGGCTTTTACAAATGGTACGACCAATCCATTGCCAATGGATCAAAAGATGCACCATACTTAAAGGTGGTGAACAAGCATTATGCCCTTGACCTGCCCGAACTGGAAAAATACTTGGCCAACATCAAGTCAAGCGGGTATGTAAGCACCGAATTGCTGGACAACAACACGGCTTACTTTAAAACCTGTGAAAAGCTCTGGCAAAACGAAGAAGCAGAAGGTCCGCCAACTGGCCTGGATGCCGACATCTACTTCTGCGCCCAGGATTGGGACCTCAATTTTTGGACAACCTCCCCTGTCCGCATCAACTCCATCGCCAACGACCGGGCTGCCGTAACCCTGAACGGCACGCACGGCGGAGGCCCACACGAACAGAACTTTGAGCTGAAAAAAGAAAACGGCAAGTGGCTGCTGACCAAAATCGAGTGCGACATGGGCATCGGCGAGGCTGCCCAGGCATCGGCGGAGCAAACCCTGGTGGAGCAAATGGCCGCTTTTTACACAGGCAGCCTGCCCTGCCCCGACTGCGACGGCATCGAAACCATGCTCACCCTGAACGCCGATGAAAAAAGGACCTTCATCCTGGAGGAACAATACAAGGGCAAAAAGCCCAAGACCGTTGAATCGAACGGAACGTGGACCGTGGCCGGGGAGGTAGTGACCTTGAACGGAAAAGCCGGGGCCAGCAAATACCAGGTCACAGCGGAAGGCTTGGTCAGCCTGAATGCCGACGGCAGCAAGCGGGACGCAAAATCCGCAAAGAAATACCTGCTCAAAAAAGTACAAGGCGAATAACGGTTGGATGCAGCGGTGACACCTTTTAAAAAGGTGTCACCACTCATCCAATTGCAACGAATATACAACCGATTGCAACGAATCTATAACGCCCGCCGGGTGCGCCAGCGCCATTTTTGTACCCTGAAACAACTTCATTTCCTGAAAGGGAGAGATGGGGTAATCAATGTTCTCAATACCGTTCACCAGGCAAACTGCAACCGCCGAGGTACCCAGCCCCCGGCCATGCACTTGCCCTTCATCCAAAAATCTTTGTCATGAAAAAATTCAAACTACTCTTTGCCATCTTGCTGCTGCCCCTGTTCCTGTTCGGGCAGGTGGACTATGTAAAACAAGCCCAAGATGCCCAAAAAGAGGCAGAAAAATTCAGAGACGAGGCTGTAAGACAAAAGGGGCTCGCAGAGACCTATGCCAAGGCGGGCAATTGCACCGCCGCCAAAACAGCCGAAGACGCAGCCTGGGAAGCCTATAACCAGGCAATTTATGCTGCCGGCGCCGCCGGTAAAGCCGCTTATGATACCCCCGCAGCCGTTAGGGATGCCGTTATCCCCGCCCGCACCGCCGCCCTCGAGTCCGAAGACGCCGCCCAAGCCGCCGCCCAAGCCGCCACCGAAGCCGCCGATGGTTGCGTCCCCAAACCCCAGGAGCCCGACTATGTAAAACAAGCCCAAGATGCCCAAAAAAAGGCGGAAGCGGCTAGGGACGAGGTTTTAAGACAAAAAGACCTCGCAAAACAACATAAGTTTAGCGGCAATTGCGCCGCCGCCAAGCAAGCAGCAGACGCCGCCTACGCCGCCACCAAGCAAGCCGCCGCCGCCAGGGAAGCCGCCTTTAGCGCCATGAAAGCCGACCCCCAGCAAACCGCTGTACAGCGAGCCTTTTTCAGCGCCCAAGATGCCTCCCAAGCTGCCGATGAAGCCAACGACAAAGCCCAAGATTTCGCTAGAAATTGCGTCCCCAAACCCCAGAAGCCTGACTATTTAAAACAAGCCCAAGACGCCCAAAAAGAGGCGGAAACCCAGAGAGACAATGCAGTACGACTTGCCGGAGAACGTGATTGCGATAAAGCTAGAGCCGCCGCCAATGCCGCCAAAGCCGCCGCCGAAGACGCCGCCAGCGTCACCTTTGACGCCCGCGACGGCGACGCCGCCGTCCGAGCCGCCACTACAGCCGCCGCCCGAGCCGCCAAAGCCGACGAAGACGCCGCCGACGACGCCGCCGACGACTGCATCCCCAAAACCCCACCTCCCCCACCGCCAGCCCCCTCCAGGCTCACCGCAACACCAACCGCAGGCGGCAGTATCGGTGCCGCCCAACCCTCTGCCACTATTGGTTATTGCTATCATAGAGACAAGGGTATTGTGCCAATTTATGAAAACTCCAATATCACTGCGGGTACGTATGTTGGAATGATAGTATCATGTCTTTCTGGTGAAGGAGAACCACTAAGCAGTGTAGAGCCCCCCCGCTCCCCTTATGCCAGTTTTGCCTCCTACCGCACCTCGGCAAGCGGGAACGCTGCCCCTGCTCCAGCGCTGCCGCCCGTGCAAGGCGGCCAACTCGACCTGATGAGCCTGAACCTGGGCGTGAACTACCTGCGCCTGAAGGGTGAGGACAGGCACCCGGAAAGGGGCGCCTCCTTCGACAAGAAAATGGTGGAAGTGCTGGCCACGGGCGATTTCTATTTCATAAACCTGCTGAGGGCCAAGCGGGCCACTAGTTCGCCCAAGGTAGCCCCGTTCCTGCGGCTGGGTGCGGGCTTCGGCATCGGGAACCCCAACACGGTCAATGGCGAAAAGGACACGAAGAAGGCCAACTTTGCACTGCCGATGGGTCTTGGGTTCCGGGTGAATGTTTCTGACAAAATGGCCCTCAACCTCGATTATACGACCCGTGCCACTTTCTCCGACGCCCTTGATGGGGTGTCGTCATCTACTGGCGGAAAGGATTGGTACGGTTCGGGCGGCCTTGGCCTGAGCTTCATGCTCGGCAAAAAGGCCAACGACAGTGATGGCGACGGCGTGAAAAACAACGACGACCCCTGCCCGACCGTCGCCGGCACCCTCGGCGGCTGCCCGGACACGGACGGCGACGGCATTGGTGACAAGGAAGATACCTGCCCCAACGAGGCAGGCGACCAGCGCTTTAACGGCTGCCCGGACACGGATGGCGACGGCGTTGCGAACAACATAGACGACTGCCCGAACGATGCTGGCCTACGCCGCTTCGCTGGCTGCCCCGACACCGACGGCGACAACATCATTGACAAAGAAGATAGATGCCCAACCGTCGCTGGCCTCGCCGCCACCAACGGCTGCCCGGATGCCGACCGGGATGGCGTCATTGACGACAAGGACGACTGCCCGAACGACCCCGGCCCAGCAGAGCAAAATGGCTGCCCGGACACCGACGACGACGGCATTGGCGACAACAAGGACGAATGCCCGGAAGTGTTCGGTCTTGGCAAATTCAAAGGCTGCCCCGACACCGACGAAGACGGCGTGTCAGACCCAATGGACAAGTGCCCGAACTTGAAAGGGCCTGTCGGCAACCAAGGTTGCCCGGAAATTCTTGCGTCGGACAAGGCGGTGCTCGACAAGGCCATGCGCAACGTCAAGTTTCGGTCCAGCAGCGCCGAGTTGATTACAAGCTCAAAAAGTTACCTTGACCAAATTGCGGAGGTCATGTCTCGCTACAAGGGCTTCAAGCTTTCGATTGATGGCTACACCGACAACGAAGGCCCTGCCGCAGCCAACCAGTCCCTATCCGAAGCTCGTGCAAAGGCTTGTTATGATTACCTTTCAAGCATTGGCGTGCGGTTATCGCTGATGACCTATAAAGGCCACGGGCCAACCAACCCCATCGGTGACAACAGCACCCAGGAGGGTCGGCTCAAAAACAGGCGGGTGGAGTTCACCCTTATTCCCCAGTAAGGTACACTTGAACCAAGCGGTGGCAACGGTGCAGCACGGCGCCACCGCTTGGCTTCAAAGGCTGCCAAAAAAGGTAAGCGAAGTAGAATTTTTAACGGTATTGAGAAAATGGGTTAGGGGGCGGCTCAAGTCGCTGCCCTAACTTTTTAACCTTGGCGCTGGTGTTCCCCCCTTCGAGGATGGTGGCGGTGAAGCTGTTTGTCGTTGCCGCAAGTAATCATACCATGTTTTGCAGGACCTGCCGCATTCCTTTTGTCCTGCCAAGATAATCCAACCGATTGCATTGAAGTATCTAACAACAGGAGCAGTTCCGAGCGATAGCCTTGAGAACCTGCTCATCAACGATGTGCCATGACATATCATGCCCTTTTATTTGCCATTGGGTTGCTGCCTTGTTTTGCGGCAGCCCAAAATGAACCCAAGTCTTTGACGGGTTTGCCCAATTCGTTTAGCCCATGGAGCGGAGGGGTGTTTGTTGGCCATTCAAATTATTGGGGAGATTTGGTAACGGGCTACCCCTTCTTTGCGAATAGCGACCCGGCTTTTGGGGTCATGGTCAACTACCAGGTATCACCAAGGCTTGGCGTCAGGGGAAGCCTGAACTATGGCAAGCTAAAGGGAATGGGCAATATTGCAGGTAGCCAGGCGAGTTTCAAGCGTACCGTTTCAGAACTTTCGTTGTTGCTTGAGTATGATTTTTTGGGCAAGCGGCGCTTCGGTGGCAGTACGCTCCGACGAACTTTATCGCCCTATTTGGTAGGTGGTTTTCTGGGCATAGGATATGGTGCTCCGCAATATTCCGATGAATTGATGGATGGCAGTAAAATCAGCTCTGCACTGCCTTTTGGCCTTGGCGTCCGCTATGACATCAACAGCCGCTGCTATGTAGCAGTGGAGCATGTTACGAGGTTATTGTTCAATGGCAACATGGACGGTATCATCAGAACAGGCCCTGGTGCCCGAAATACCGACTTCTATAATTTTGCTGGGGTTCGGCTTTGCTTCAGCTTTGGCTCCAATGACCCCGACCACGACGATTTTATTGGCAATGATGACGAGTGTCCGACCATAGCAGGCACCCTCAAAGGCTGCCCTGACAGCGATGGCGACAAAATACCGGACAAGGACGACGCCTGTCCTGAAACAGCAGGGAAAAAACGCTTTGATGGTTGCGTGGACACGGACGGCGACGGTATTCCAGACCCAGCAGACAAATGTGCCTATGAAAAGGGGCTTCGACGGCATTCCGGTTGCCCCGATACCGACAATGACCAGATTATTGACAAAGATGACCTTTGTCCAACCGTGATTGGAATCCCATCCATGCAAGGCTGCCCGGACGCTGACCGTGACCAAATTACTGACAGCAAGGATAAATGCCCGGACGACCCTGGCCCACAAATATTGGATGGCTGCCCGGACAGCGACAAAGATGGCCTGCCTGACCATAAAGATGACTGCCCGAACGTCCCCGGTCTGAAAGGATTCAACGGTTGCCCTGACACGGACGGCGACGGCGTGGCAGACCCAAAAGACAAGTGCCCGAACTTGAAAGGCCCTGTCAGCCAACAGGGTTGCCCAGAAATCGGGGCCGCTGACAAGGAGGTATTGGACAAGGCGATGCGCAACGTTATGTTTCGGACTGGCAGCGCTGAGTTGTTGCCTGCCTCCAAAACGTACCTTGACCAAATTGCGGAGGTCATGTTGCGTTACAGTGGTTTCAAACTTTCCATTGACGGTTATACCGACAATGCAGGCCCTGCCGCTGCGGGTCAATCGCAGGCGGAAGCCCGTGCAAGGGCTTGCTATGACTACCTTACAAGCATCGGTGTGCGGGTGGAACTGATGTCATATACTGGCCACGGCCCGACCAACCCAATCGGTGACAACAAAACCGAGGAAGGCCGCCTCAAAAACAGGCGGGTGGAGTTCACGCTGAAACCCCAGTAAGGCTTGCATCAAGTGGTAGCTCAAAAATAATAGGCGGCTTATGTCTTTTTGTGAGGAAACTGCATCTATCCCCAAAATCAATTTCCTTATGAAAAAATCCATCATCGTTTTCGCCATTTTCCAGCTACTGCTACTTGCCACTGCCTGCCAGAATGCTGGCAATGCCGATTTTTCAAAGTCCGAACCCTCGATGACCGCCGACCAAGCAGCACCTGCCAGCGAAGGCGGGTTTTCCCAATCGGAGGAAAGTCCCCAGGATTTTGAAGAGACACCGCCACCAGCACCGCCGCAGCCGCAACAACCAAACAATCCGCCCGGCAAGCCGACCAGCCAACCTATTCCCCGCCAAATCATCAAGACCGCCAACTACCGGATACAGGTGAAGGACGTGAACAAAAGCACCCGGAATGCCAACCAATTGGCCATCAAGCACGGCGGCTACGTTTCCGACAGCGAACTGACCAATAGCAGCTACCAAACCACCAATGCCATCACCATCCGGGTGCCAGCCCCCCGCTTCGACTCGCTGCTCGACGACCTGGGGCAGGAGGCCATTTTCACCCAGTACAAGCGCATCAGTTCGCAGGATGTGACGGAGGAATATGTGGACATCACCACCCGGCTCAAGACCAAAATAGAAGTGCGTGACCGCTATGTGGAAATCCTGCGAACCAGGGCCAAAACGGTGAAGGACGTGCTGGATGCCGAGGAACAAATCCGCATCATACAAGAGGAAATAGAGGCCAAGGAAGGCCGCCTACGCTACCTAAAGGACCAAGTGGGCATGAGCACCATCCGCCTCGAACTTTACCAGGAAATCGAGTTCCGGCCAGAACCGAAGGTCTTCCGGGAGTCATTTTGGGTGAAATTGGTCAGCGGCCTGAAAAACGGCTGGGAGCTGATGCAGGGCCTCGTGATTGGATTGGTGAGCATTTGGCCACTGCTGCTATTGGCCGGACTAATTTTGTGGAAGCGCAGGTGGATTTGGAGCAAGATTCGTCGGAAGTAGGTTGGCTGATAAGCTTTTGTACAACGCCGGGGAAGTTCCGCTGCCCCGGCGTTCATCCGGAAAACGGCACATCGGGCCGCAGCTACTGCACCCAGACAGTCTTGACGTTCACGAACTCCCGGATGCCAAAGCTCGAAAGCTCACGGCCGTATCCGCTGTTGTTGATGCCACCGAACGGCAACCGAGGGTCGGACTTTACCATAGCGTTGACGAAGCAGCTTCCTGCATTCAATTTTTCCTTGGCTATCCAAAATCCCTTGTCCTCATTTTGGGTAAAAACTGCGGCACCCAAGCCAAAAGCGGTATCGTTTGCGATGCGGATGGCATCGTCCTCGTCCTGCGCCTTGATGACGGCGGCCACTGGCCCGAAAAGCTCGTCGTCGTAAGCGGGCATACCGGGCTTCACGTCGGCAAGGATGGTCGGCGGGTAAAAAGCACCGGCTCCTTTTGGGATTTTGCCGCCGAGCAGGCATTTTGCGCCAGCCTCGATGCTCCTCGTCACCTGTTCGTGCAGCTCGTCCCGGAGGTCCAGTCGAGCCATAGGCCCCATAGTCGTGGATTCCAACGAGGGGTCGCCAAAGGCCACGGCGGCCATTTTTTCCTGAAACAACTTCATGAACTTGTCATACACCTCCTTCACCACGATGAACCGCTTGGCGCTGATACAGCTTTGCCCGGCGTTCATCAAGCGGCTGCTTTTGCAGGTCTCGGCGGCAAGCTCAAGGTCAGCATCGGCCAGCACGAGGTAGGGGTCGCTGCCGCCTAGTTCGAGCACGGTTTTCTTGAGGCTTTCGCCGGCCAACTTGGCCACGCTGCGCCCGGCCGGTTCACTGCCCGTCAGCGTCACCGCCTTTACCAGCGGGTGGCGCACTATGCCCGCCACCTGTTTGGAAGTGATGTGCAGGTTGGTGAAAAGTCCCTTTGGGAAGCCCACGCTTTCAAACAGCTCCTCGATGGCGGCGGCACAGCCCGGCACGTTGGAGGCATGTTTCAGCAAGCCACCGTTGCCAGCCATAAGGGCTGGCGCTGCGAAGCGAAACACCTGCCAAAAGGGGAAGTTCCAGGGCATGACGGCCAGCACCAGCCCCAGCGGCTGGAAGGCGACAACACTGTTCTTTGCCTCCGTCAACACGACCTCGTCGGCCAGGAACTGTGCGGCGCCCTTGGCGTAAAACTCGCATACCAAAGCGCATTTTTCAACCTCGGCACGAGCGTCCTGTATGGGCTTGCCCATTTCCTCCACCATCAGCATGGCGTATTCGTCTTTTCGCTCCCGCAATGCTTGAGCAGCGGCCATCATCTGGTTTTGGCGATAGCCAAAATTGGTGCTGCACCAGCCCGCTTGTGCCTCTTGTGCGACCGCTATTTTTGCCAAAATAGCTTTTTGGTCAAGCAGCTTGTAGCTTTTGCCGGGTTCGCCCGTGGCGGGATTGATGGATTGGAGGTGGTTTGTGGGCATGATAGCTTTCAATTATGGTTGTTTTTTTTGCAATTTTTTCGCAGTGACCTCGCTGAGGTCGGCGGGAAGGGCAATGTCCGCTGCCTTGAGCGCAGCCTGCATTTGATCGAATAGGCGTTGCTTCATCGTCGTGACTGGTACGGTCGTGGTAAAGGTGTTCCGCCAGTACCTTGCCACGAGCGAAATGGTGGTCGGCGACATCGGCCCATAAATCACATCGGGCAACCTGCCTTCTTGGTGCAATATGTCCTCCGAGCGGTCCAGCACCTGTTGCATGAGCGCCAGCGCTTTTTCCAAATCGGCGCTGTAATTCAAGTGGATGATAAATTCATCCCGGAGGAACCCGTCCAAGCTGTCGTTTACCACCGGGTTTTTCACCACGTTGCTGTTGGGGATGAAAATGTCTTTCCCCTCGAAGGTTTTCAATTGGGTATCCCGCAGGTTCAGTGCCACCACCTTGCCCCGAAAGCCGCCCAGTTCCACCGTGTCGCCGATGCGGAAGGGGCGATTGAAGGCCAGCACAATGCCTGCCAGGAAGTTTTCGCCGATGTCCTTGAAGGCAAATCCCAGCACGAATGCACCCAGGCCTGCGGTGGAGAGTATACCTATGGCCACCCCGCCAAGCCCCACGATGCTCAGTGCCAAAAGAACGGCAGCAATATTGACGGCCATGCCGACCAAGTTGGAAATGAACGTCGCCAGCAGCGGGTCGTCCATCCGTTTGGTAAGGCGTTTATGGGTGAACTGTCGCATGGCACGGGCGATGAAAACCATCAGCCCCATTATCAAAAAGGCCAAGCCGAGCTTCGGGAGCAGCGCCACAAAACCGTAATAATAGGCCTGCATATTTGCGAGCAGGTCAGGCAGTAGATTTTCCATTTTTTGGCAGCTTATTGGTACTTGAGTACAAATGGGAAGACGTCGTTTCTTGCAAATGCCCATTTGAGCTGGATACCTACCTGTTTATTTCTTCAGGCCAAAGGTCGGAAAATCTATAGTAAAAAGTGGGGTTGGGAGATTCCGAATAAGCTCTAAACTCGACTTTAGCCAATTAAG
>DIUC01000094.1 GCA_002435785.1 Saprospiraceae bacterium UBA6168
CTTTTTCGGAGAAGCGGCCGAATTCGGCGTGGCCAAGCAGGGTCTGACATTCCCCATCAGGGGGACGCGCGGCGAAACGGCGATGTTCAGTATCAATTGCGAGATGTCCGACCGCGAATGGGCCAAGCAGAAGCGCTCGTTCCTGGAGAAATTCTGGATCATCGCGTGTAGCTTTCATCAAAGCGTTCTGGAAAGAGAATGCCACGTCGCAAAGCCAAAGATCAGCTTGACGCCGCGGGAAATGGAAATTCTCAAATGGGCTGCCGCGGGGAAGAGCGAGGAGGAGACATCCATTATTCTTGGAATCACCAAACGCACCGTCGAGTTCATGATGTCCAACGTCCGCGGTAAGTTGGGCGCGTCGAATAAAGTCGAAGCTGCCGTGAAAGCGGTCAGGCTAAATCTCATCTGAACACGAAGCACCTGTGATTTACCACAGGTGACGGGTGTACAGATAATGACGAACTTCTCCCCGGCACAAGCCAAAGGAGGATCGTCATGCTCAAAATTATTCCCGGTCATCAAATGGCCGAGTTTCCAGATATCGTCGATCAGATGTTCAAGCTCAGGGCCCGCGTGTTCGACGGCCGGCTGGGTTGGGACGTGCGCGTCAGCAACGGCCACGAGCGCGACAGGTTCGACGATCTCGAGCCGCTCTATGCCGTGTCCGTCGACGAGCATGATCGCGTGCTAGGTACGTTTCGACTTCTACAGACGACCGGTCCGACGATGCTTCGCGACGTGTTTTCCGCCTGTCTGCCGGATGGGTTGGATATTCAAAGCCCTTTGATCTGGGAGAGTACGCGTTTTTGCGTTGATACCGCCTTGGCAAAAGCACGCGGCGATCACGGATTGGCCGAGATCACGAGTGAGTTGCTGGCAGGGCTTCTCGAGATCGGCGTGGCGGCAGGTCTCTCATATATCGTGACCGTCGTCGATGTGCGTATGGAGCGCATCCTGCGCAGGGCCGATTGCCCCATCGAGCGTCTGGGTAATCCCGTCTCGATCGGAAACGTCTCGACTTTGGCGATTTTCATGGAGACGACACCGGAGACCGTGGCTCGGCTGCACGCGAAAAATCGGCTGCTTCATCCCGCGCTCGGTGCGATGGAACGCGCAAAGCTACCCCAGGCCGCGTGACGAGCGTCGAATTGCGAGCCCAGTCTAAGTGGCGGCTGGGCGACGCGCGACAACGAGAGAGTGAGGAGGGAGGAATGTGTGTGGAGGAGTCATCGATCGATCGAGTGAGACCAAATGGAGGCCATGCCTCTGATGTCAGTCTCAACGAGATTGCGAGACGCTACTTCGAGTTGGAAGCCGAGGTCAAAACGCTGCGGGAGAGCGGCCATGCGACCGCTGATGATGCAACCTGCGAAACGCGACTGAATGATCTGCTCGACGAAATGCATCAGATCACGTGGAGGATCGCCACCATCGAGGCATCGAGCCGCGAAGAGGTGAGAACCAAGGCCACCGTCGTGTGGGCGTGGTTGCAGGATGCAGAGGACGACCTGACGACCGAACTGGCGAAATCAGTTTGCGAGGATATCAAGAGCACTGATCATTCAGACGACAATCACACTGCTACATCGTGAAGACACCCGGACGATCAAGGTGCGGCCAGGAATGGTCGTGTGTCAGCCGGTGGTTGTTGGCGCCACCACCGGCCGCAACTGGGAGAAAGCCCGAATTCGAAGCTTGCTAAGGTCGGTTGTCGGACCCCGGCCGGGCTATCTCGTCGTCACCAACCCCTTCGCTGCCTCCACCACCTTCGCGGTCGTGATGCCGAAGTGCTCGTAGAGCTTGGGGGCGGGGGCCGAAGCGCCGAATCCGGTCATGCCGATGAAACGGTCTGTGTGGCGCAGCCACTCGTGCCAGCCCTGCACGACGCCTGCCTCGATGGCGATGCGTGGCGCCTCGCCCAGCACCCCGGCCCGATAGCGGTCGGTCTGCTTGCGGAACAGCTCGAACGAAGGCATCGACACGACGGCGGCGGCGATGCCGTCCTTGGCGAGGGCGTCGGCGGCTTCAGCGGCAAGTCCGAGCTCGGAGCCGGTGGCGATCAGCGTCACGGCGCGTTTGCCCTCAGGCTCGCGCAGCACGTAGCCGCCGCGCGCGCACATGTTTTCCGGGCCTGTCGTCGACGCGCGCAGGTTGGGCACCGCCTGCCGGGTCAGGGCCAGGATCGAGGGCGTGCCGGTCGCGGACAGCGCCAGCTCCCAGCACTCCGCCGTCTCGACGCCCTCTGCGGGGCGGAACACGTTGAGACCCGGGATCGCGCGGAGAGCCGCCATGTGCTCGACCGGCTGGTGCGTCGGGCCGTCCTCGCCGACCCGGAAGGCGTCATGCGTCCAAAGGAAGACCACCGGCGTTTCCATCAAAGCGGCTACCCGCATGGCGGGCTTCATGTAATCGCTAAAAGCAAAAAATGTGGCGCAAGCCGGAAGCACGCCTCCATGCAGTGACATGCCCACTGCCATGGCTGCCATCGTCAGCTCGCTCACGCCTGCTTGCAGGAAGGCTCCACTGAAATCGTTTCGCTTGAAGGCACCCGTTTTCTTCAAGAAATTCTCGGTTTTATCGCTATTGGCAAGGTCTGCGGATGAGACAATCATGTTTTCCACTCTACCTGCAAGGTAACCAAGTACTGCTCCCGAAGCGTTTCGGGTGGCATCATTTGCCTTGATTTGAATGTCCTGCCAGTTGATTTCTGGCAGCTTCCCCGTGAGGAAAAAAGCGAATTTCTCTGCCAAAGCTGGGTTCTCTTTTGCCCAAATTTTGAATGCTGCTTTGCGCTTTTTAGCCGCAGCAGTCTTTTGTTCCACAACGGCAGCGTAGCGCTCGGCCACGTCTGGGAAAATTTGGAACGGTTTGGCGGAATCCCCGCCGAGTCCTTCCACTGTTTTTTCAAAAGAACCACCAGCGCCCGTGAGCGGCTGCCCGTGCAATTCTACCTCTCCTTCAAACATGCTACCATCAGCTTTCCGTGTGCCAAGGCCCATCAGTGTCTTGCCGATAATGAGGGTTGGGCGCTCCGTCTCTGCCAAACCCGCCTTGATAGCGGAGCGAATGGCATCGTGGTCGTTGCCAGGAATGGATAGAACCTGCCAGCCCCAAGCCTCGTATTTTTTTGCTGTGTCCTCACTTGTCACATCGTTCACTTCAGTAGAAAGCTGAATGTCGTTGGCATCGTAAAACATGACGATGTTGCCGAGGCCCAAGTGCCCTGCAATGCGGCCAGCAGATTGTGAAATCTCTTCCTGCACCCCGCCATCCGAGATGTAGAGGTATGTTTTGTGCGCCACGGTTTCGCCAAACCTTGCCGCCAGAAACCGCTCCGCAATAGCAGCACCTACGCCAAAAGTATGACCAAGCCCAAGCGGCCCACTGGTATTTTCTATGCCCCGCTGCACGTCCAGTTCAGGATGCCCCGGCGTCGGGCTGCCCCACTGCCGAAAGTTCTGGATGTCGTCCATCGAGTATTTGCCGAGCAGGGTTTGCTGGGCGTAGAGCATAGCGGACATGTGCCCGGCATCCAAAAAGAAGCGGTCACGCAATGGCCAAGCCATGTCGGTTGGGTCGTAATTGAGGAAATCAGTATAGAGGACATGGACGAAATCGGCACCGCCCATCGGCCCACCGGGGTGGCCAGACTTGGCTTTTTCGACCATGGAAGCGGCAAGGATTCGGATGTTGTCGGCGCAGCGAAGGGAAAGGTTGGACATTGTGGAATCGGGAAATTTGAAAATTTGAAAATTGATGAAAATTGAGCAGCCATGCCAACTATTTGAAAATCAGCGAGTTAGCAACTCAATATTTCTTTTCGTTGAATTTTGCTGCAAAGAAAGGTAAAAGGCTTAGAGCGGCAGTCATTTGGGCAGGGCTTTTTTCAAATGGATGGACTAGGTCGCAAAAAGCACATCAATTGGCATTTTCACGCCCAGCTTCTCATCCTCCACATGAATGCAATTTAACCTTACGCCGCCATCTTCCGCCACTCCAAAATGGCTTTGGTGGGTTTCAAAGAGGTGATGACAATGTCGTGGGTTTCTCCAATCTGCATGGTAATGAAGTCGCCCTGGCCAAGCCTAACGATTCGGCTTTCTCCCTTTTGGTTTGTGATATGGCACTCACAACTGCCCTCAAGGATAAGGAAGCTTTCAAGCAAATCGTGGTGGACTTCTTCTTCCACCATTTCCTTTACCCAAGCCACGAACAAATCCCTTTTCTCGTTGGATTCCAGCGGGTGAAGATGGATGTTTTCAAATTCGTCGGGTGGGGCGATGCTTTGGGCAAGCTCGTTCCAATCGAACCAGTTCGTGTTGTCTGCCAACATGGGCAGGTTCTCCAATTCCAATTTTTGGTGGGCGTCTTTTTGAGCTTTGACCTCCTCAATTCTGGACAATATCTTTGACCGAAGGTGAGTGGGCGGTAGCACAGCATTGGCTTGTGACAGTGCAATGATAGCCTCTTCCGCTTCAACGTTATCTGCTATGGTATCGTCACCAGTCAACCAACTCTTGATATAGGACAGGTTAATATTATTGGGCTTTTTCAATATTTTGTCGCTTCGCAATTTTTATGAACAGTACAAAGATAGTTCATTGCCAATTCAAGGTCATCATTTCTTCTACCGGATGGAATCTCCAAAAACTCCAACAGACTGGTAATTCCTCCCAAATAATTTCATTTCTACGACCCATTTTTTAAAAAATGCAATCTTTGCCACCTATTTCAAATCCAACCATGGCCGAACTCAGGGGCGTCCAAGAACACCGAAAAGGCATTTTTACCATCATCCTTGCAGCCGTGCTTTGGAGCACGGGGGGGCTGTTCGTGAAGTTGTTGCCGCAGGATGCCTACACCATCCTCTCGTACCGAAGCATGTTGGCGGCGGCTGTTTTCTTCGCTTTTTTTAGAAAGCAAGTGTTCAAGATGAACGGACGGGCATGGCTCAATGCCCTATTTTACTGCCTACTCGTGCTTAGTTTTGTCGTTTCCACCAAGCTGACCACTGCCGCCAATTCCATCCTGCTCCAGTACACTGGCACGGTGTATGTGCTGCTCGCAGAACCCTATTTTTTCAAGCTAAAAATGCAGCGGGTCAATGTCGTGACCATCATTGCCTGCGTCGTCGGCATGGTCATTTTGGTATCCGGCGACCTCAATGCGGGCAGCATGGTGGGCAACCTGATTGCGTTTTTGTCGGGTTTCCTCATGGCGGCGCTGTTCATCGGGCAGCGGCTGAACGGGCCGGAGCGACAGCCTGCCTCCATCTTTTGGGGCAACGTGATGATGGCGGGCATCGGGCTGCCCTGGCTGCTCCAATCACCCCTCCCTACCCTGCAGGAAGCCGCCATGTTGGCGTGGCTCGGCATCCTGCAGTTGGGGCTTGGCTTTGTGCTGTTCACCTACGGACTAAAACGGGTATTGGCCATAGAAGGGGCGCTGCTGGCCATGCTGGAACCCATGCTCAACCCCGTTTGGGTGTTCTTGTTTTACAAGGAAAGACCTTCAAATGGCGCTATTGTAGGTGGCTTGATTATCATTGTGGCCTTGGCCGCAAGGATTCTTTGGCTGGAATTGCGCAAGCGAAAAATGCGAGGGCTGGAAAGTTCTGCTTGAAAAACAGAACAAATAACGCACAATACTTGTCCTATATCCCGAATGAGATTACACTTATGCGAATCTTCGTTTCTTCCATTTCACTAATTTCCAATTACCACGCCCATGATAGGTTGGCAATTCTCTGAGTTTACACCCGACGACGGGGAATCCATTTTTGAGCGGCTGTTGAAGCTGTTTCAGGAACTGTTGTTGCACACCTCCGGCAACGTGAGCGAGGCCCTGTCGTGGCTTACCGAAATTGACCGCAAGTACCATATCACCAACAACGAGTATGGTATGGCCGACTTCATCCAGGACTTGATTGAAATGGGATACATCACCTCCGGCGAGGTGAGCGGTATGCCGGGCTATGTGCCTACCTCAAAAATGGAAATCGCACTGCGCCGCAACGCTTTGGATGAGGTTTTTGGCAAATTGAAAAAAACAAAATCGGGTAACCACTCCACCAAATACGACGGTCGGGGCGACGAGCAGGCCACCGAACTGCGCCCCTACGAGTTTGGCGACAGCCTCGACTCCATCGCCGTTTCGGAGAGCTTGCGCAATGCACATATCAACCACGGCATTGAGGAGTTCAAGCTAACACCGGAAGACCTCGAAGTACAGGAAACCTTTTACCAGAGCCAAACCAGCACCGTGCTGATGATTGACATCTCCCACAGCATGATTCTGTACGGTGAAGACCGCATCACACCAGCCAAAAAAGTGGCACTTGCCCTATCAGAACTCATCATCACCCGCTACCCAAAAGACACGCTCGACATCCTCGTTTTCGGCAACGACGCCTGGCAAATTGACATCAAAGACCTACCCTACCTCGAAGTAGGCCCCTACCACACCAACACCGTGGCTGGTCTGGAACTCGCCATGGAAATGCTGAAAAAGCGACGCAACCCCAACAAACAGATTTTCATGATAACCGACGGCAAGCCCACCTGTATCAAAAAGGGCAAAAAGTATTACCAGAACTCCTTCGGCCTTGACCGCACCATCGTCACACGCACCCTGAACCTGGCTACGAAATGTCGAAAAATGAGCATCCCCATCACCACTTTCATGATTGCCCGTGACCCCTATCTCGTGCAGTTTGTAGACCAATTCACCAAAGCCAACAACGGCAAGGCGTTTTATTCCAACCTGCAAGGGCTGGGAGAATTCGTTTTCCTGGACTACAAAAACAACAAGCGGAAGCGTCGGTAGCCACGAACAAGGCTGACCGCCAACCGCTTTTTTAGCACCCGCCGACTCGCAACAGCTTGGCATCCTGCAAAAACTTCTACATTTGCGGTTCAAATCAACATGGCCAACACTCAGTTAGAAAAGCCAGGCCGCTAATCAAAAAAAGCCCGCTGACGATCCCAACAGAGGGTAAACTGCCAACTAAAAAATGTACATTTTCGATTTTCAAAAACGGGTTCGCTATAGCGAAATTGACCAGATGGGCTACCTATACCACGGTCGCTATGTAGATTATTACGAAATCGGTCGGGCAGAAATGCTACGGGCGCTCGGCTTGACTTACCGGGAAATGGAGGAAATACACAAAGTAATGTTGCCCGTTGCCTCCTTAGAAATGCGGTACATACGTCCTGCCCGCTACGACGAAATGCTGACCATCCGCACTACGCTGCGGCAATTCCCGACGGACAAGCACATGGTTTTTTATGTCGAAGTGTTCAACGAAGCCAAAAAACTGGTAAACGGGGGTAGGGTCCGGTTGGTTTTTGTGGACATGAACACCATGCGCCCCATGTCACCACCCACCTTTTTCACCAACCTTTTGGTTCAGTTTTTTCCAGAACACGCTTCGGAACCAGCGTTGGGTGAGCATCAGCCCTAAACTTTCGTTAAAACCCTATTTGTCACAAACAAAACCATCGTACCTTCGGGTTTTAGGGTGGCGGCAGTAGAAAACAGCTTATTGCCTCCGTTTGTCAATTTATGGAAGACCCTACGCAACAGATTGAAAATCAGGAACTTGGGAATGTCCGCAGCAAATGGCGGCGTTTGCTGCCCTTGACACTCCGGCGGTTGTTGCAGACCGTGCTAACGGTCATTTTGTTGCCCATCCTTCTTTTCCAAATACCCTGGGTTCAAAACAAGGCTGCCCAAGTGCTAACCAAGTACCTATCAGATGAGTGGGCCACCGTCGTTTCCGTTGGCAAAGTTCGCCTCGGCCTTTTCAACCAAATCAACCTCGAAAACTTCTACCTCGAAGACCTCAGCCAAGACACTTTGCTGTATGCTGGGGCACTTGAAATCCAACATTCCGGCGTTTTTAGTTTGTTGCTCCGCAAATTCAAGGTGGAGTCCCTCCGGCTGGCCGATGCTGAAATCCGCCCAAGTAGGATGGCAAACGCCAAGGATTTCAATTTCCAGTTTATCGTGGATTATTTTTCCCCAACAAAAAAAAAGAAGCCGGGCACAAGCAGGAAACCATTCCAGCTTGACCTCCGGCACCTTTACTTGGACAGGGTGCATTTTCTGAACCCGGACGACCTAAAAGGCGAGGTGATTGATGTGTATTTGACCCATGCAGAAGCCCATTTTGACAAATTCGATTTGGCAGGCAAACGCATCACCCTCAGTGATTTGGAGCTGGATGCGCCCGTTGCCAAAATCACCTTGACCAACGCCGCCCCATTGCCTGCCAATGCAGTACCAGTTGTTAGCAATGAGCCACCCACTTCATTGGACACGAATAAATTAGTCATCACCATCGGAAATTTTGACTTGAGCGGCGGCAAGTTTTCGCTTCGCAATTTGCGCAAAGAACCCGAACGCCTTACCCCCGACGACGTACTGGACTACAACCATTTGAGCGTACTGGACCTCGAAATTCACTTCAACGATTTCTGGTTTTCAGACTTGGAATTTGCTGGGGAGGTGGAGAGAATCTCCTGTCGGGAGGCATCTGGGTTCGTTCTTGAAAACCTCTCGGCCAACCAAGCATCCCTCTCTTGCCGTGGGATGGAGCTATATGGCCTCAACCTAAAAACACCCTATACCGAGCTGGGTGATACCCTTGTTTTCCGCTATGTCGGCTCATACACCGCTTGGGAAGATTTTGTGAATGAAGTGAAATTGGATGGACGCTTCCACGACTCTCAAATTGCGCTTCAAGACATCATGACTTTCGCTCCGGCATTGCAGAACAACCCTTTTTTCAAAGAAAACAAGTTCCAAGTCATTGATATTGAGGGTCAAATAAAAGGCCCCATCAACCGCCTCGATGGAAAAAACTTGAAGATAAAAATTGCCGAAGGGCTGGACATTGAGGGAAGCTTCAGTACGAGAAACTTGGCCGTGCCCGAGGAGCAGTTCCTCCACCTCAACCTCACCCGGCTCCGCACTGATGTCCGGACGCTGAAAAAATTGATACCGCAGGTCCGGCCCCCAGAGAACTTCGACCGGCTTGGCAACCTTGATTTCAGTGGCAAATTCGACGGCTTCTTTGAGGACTTCGTGGCCGATGGAAAGCTGAAAACTGACATCGGACGGGCGGAAATGTTCATGAACCTCAAGCTGCGGGACGGAAAAGAAAAGGCCCGCTACTCAGGTGACCTTTACCTCCGCGACTTTGACCTTGGCGCTTGGTCCGGCAACCGGGATTTGGGTAGGGTAACGCTCGGCTCCCACGTAAAAAAAGGCGTTGGCCTGACACTCAACAGCGTTTCGGCAGAGCTGGAAGGCATCGTGGACAGCTTGGTTTTCAAGGGCTACAAGTACCGAAACGCCAATATCAAAGGCCAATTGAAGCGCAATAGTTTTGCTGGGGACTTCACCATCAACGACGGCAACATTGACCTGGTGTTCGGTGGGGAAATCAACTTCACGGATTCTTTGCCGGCCTTCAACTTTCTGGTAGACGTGAAAAAACTCGACCTGCGCCCCCTCAACCTGACCTCCAGGGACCTCCAATTTTTTGGGCGAGTGGACATGAAACTGAAAGGCAAGCGCCTATCCGACATCGTGGGCACGGCACAAGCCCTTGATTTGAGAATAGTCAAAAACAGGAGAGATACCCTGACCATTGACTCTGCCATGCTTTCCTCGACTTGGTATCCGGAGCGGCAAGAAAAGATTTTCACCTTCAACAGCAACTTGGGCGACCTGTCGGTGAAAGGCAATTTTGACATCGAAAAAATACCGGCCCAACTGACCCGCTTCGTTGCTTTCAACTACCCCCATTTTGCGGAGCGGCTAAAAATAAAGCCTGTGGAGCCGCAGAGGGATACGGCGAAGTTTGATTTTGACCTCCAAGTTTACCAACTCCAGAATTTGGCCAACTTTTTTGAGGAAAGCTTGCACGGGTTCGATGCCTCCTCGGTCAAGGGCAGTTTCGACGGGTTCCAAAACAAGGCATATCTCGAAGTAGAAGTGCCTTCATGGGAATACCAGAACATCAAGTTCAAGGATGTGTATTTCAGGAGCAAGCTCAATGGCCCAGAAGGCACGCTCCAAGTAGGCGTGATTGAGACGGCGTTCAGCGAGACGCAAAAATTGTCGCCGGTATCGCTCATCGGGTCCATTTATTCGGACACGCTGGAGTTCCTAATCATTTCCTCCAACTTTTATAAAATCTTAGACAACATCAACATCAACGGCATCGTGTCCTTGCAACCCGACAATGCCTGGCGCATCAGCTTCAAGCCCAGCGACCTCGTGGTGCTGAACGAAACCTGGGAAATGAATACGGACAACTACGTGAGCATCGGGGAAGGAAAAGTGGAAACCGACAATTTTATCCTTAGCTCCGGCAAGCGCCGAATCAAGCTCAATAGCTTGAAGGACGAGGGGCTGGAGTTGCAATTGGAAAACTACCCCATTGATTCGCTAGCGTTTATTCGGGACTTTAAAAAACTGAAAATTGGCGGCGTCGGCGACTTGACGGCCCGTGTGAAAAACGTTTTCAAGTTTCAGGGCATTTCAGCGCTTTTGCGGATTGACGGCCTGAGCATCAACGATGACAAATATGGTGTGCTGCGCCTCGATGCCTCGGCAAACACCATAAAAGAGACCATAACGGCCAACCTTTCCATCGAGGGTGATTCGAGCTTGTTGACCGCAGATGGCTATTTTAACCCGCCCGGTTTCGCCCCACTCATCCAACGGAATTGGATAAAGAGCGAGCCACTCTATTTCGATTTCAACGTTGACATTGAGAAATATCCGGTCAAGATTGTCAATTACTTCGTCCCGGAAGTATTGAACCCAAAGGGAAGCATAAGTGCGTCGGCGGTGCATATCAGGGGGCTGCCGTCCAAGCCAGAAATCAGCGGAAAAGCCACGGTGGATAACGTCGAGTTTACCATCAAGCCCCTCCAAGTGACCTACCGGGTGCCCAACGGCCAGGTCGCCATCAACAACCGGATTTTCGATGCAAAGGACACTTGGGTGTATGACCGTTTCAACAACAAAGCGCTGCTGGATGGGGGCATTACGCACGACCATTTAAAGGACTTTGGGCTTGACCTAACTATCAGGACCGAGCAAGGCCGTCCGTTCCTTGGCCTAGAAACTACCGACAAGGACAACTCGGTGTTTTACGGTACGGCCATTGGCACAGGGTACGTGCGTTTTACGGGAACCTTTGCGCAGCCATCACTCTATGTGAACGCCACCACCTCAAGCGGTACGCACATGTACCTGCCAATGACGGGCGCTACGACCGCCAAAAACGTGAACTTCATCACTTTCACAAAACCAACCATCGAGACCGCTCCCGAAAATGGGGGCATTGAGGCAGCGAAAGAACTGCGTGGGCTTAACATGGAATTTGATGTCGAAATCACCCCCGTCGCAAAAATGGACGTGGTTTTCGACCGGGCATGGGGCGATTTGCTCCAAGGCACCGGAAATGCCAAGATGAAAATCATCATGGAGCGGGAAGGCAGGTTTGAAATTAGGGGCGAATACACCGTGGTCACTGGCAACTACCTGTTCACGCTGATGAACATCGGGCTGAACAAGCCCTTCATCGTTGAGCCAGGCGGCACCATCACCTGGGGCGGCGACCCCTACCAAGCGGTCGTCAACATCAAAGCGACCTACTCCGGCTTGTCCACTTCGGTGTACAGCTTTATCTCAGAATATTTGGCTGCCGCCAGCAGCGACCTACAGGACATTGCACGGGCGAGCACTCCCGTAAACCTGACCATGCAATTGACCGGGCAGCTCCTCAAACCGGATATTGCCTTCGACATCTCCTTCCCCAACCTCGATTCCGGGCTGCGCAACTATGCAGAAAACAAAATGCGGAGCGTCCGACTCGACCCCAACGAGCTGAACCGCCAAGTGTTCGGGCTGCTGGTGCTTGGGCAATTTTTGCCATCGGGCTACACCATCCAAGCTGGCGATGTGGGCATCAACACCGTGAGCGAAATGCTCTCCAACCAGCTTTCCATATACCTGACGGAATTTTTCTCGGAATTTCTGACGGGCAAAAACCTGATACAGGGCATTGACTTTGACATTTCGTTCAACCGATTTTCCACGGCAAGTGGCATAGACCCCGGTAACCCCACGGCAAACTATACCAACAGTGAACTGCGTACCCGACTCAAGGTCATTGTCAACGACCGGATTTCGGTGCAGGCTGGAGGCAATTTTGGCAACCAGGCCCTCACCGGAACCAATGGCCTGTTAGCTGGCGAGTTTGTGATTGAGTATATTTTGACAAAAGACCGCCGATTGAAATTGAGAGCCTATGCTGGCACGGAGGCGGATTTTGCGAGTGGCCGACGAACCCGCACGGGTTTTGCCTTGAGTTACAAGCGGGAGTTTGATTCGTTCAGCGAGTTGTTTGATGCCAATAGTAAGAAAAGGCAGTTGCGGAAGCAAAACAACATAGGACAGTAGTGTAGGCTTATTTCAGTTCTATATAAACGGGCAAATGGTCACTGTACCCTCCAAAATAACGGTCGCCACCGTAGGTCCTGCTCGGCGAAAGCCCATATTTCTCATCCTTGTACATCATCCATTCTGCTTGATAAATGGTGGAGCTGGCATACTTCAATTTTTTGGAGCCTTTTGCCAGGCTCGTGGAGATGATGATTTGGTCGAGCATGTTCCAATCGCCCCGGTAGTGATAGCTGCCCTTGCCGCTTTCCTTCAATTCGGAAAAACAGTTGTAAAGGGTGCTTGAAACAAAACGTTCACCAAATGGTTGAGCACCAAGGCTTTGCGCCATGCTTGGGTCGGAAGGTTCGTCGTTCATGTCGCCCATGACAATGATGTTGGCATTGGGGTCTGCCTTGAAAATGTCGTCCACCTTGCGTCCAATTTGCGAAGCGACAAACTGGCGTCTCGGTGCCGTCTCCGCTTGACCACCACTTCTGGACGGCAAATGTGCCACGATAAGGTGCAGCCGCTCTTTTCCCTGAAAATTGCCCTCTACCACCAGCAGGTCACGGGTGGTATAATCGGGGTTATCGGGAATCATGCCCGCCGGGAACTTGATGGAAATCGGCTCGGCGGCAATGACCGTGAACACGTTTTTTTTGTAAAGCAAGGCCACGTCAATGCCACGGAAATCGGGTGAATCAAAATGCACGATGCCGTAGCCCTGCGATTTCAGGCTTGTTTTTTCACAAAAATCCTTTAGCACCACCCCATTTTCCACCTCGGCCAATCCAAGCAGCGACGGATAGCCCATTCCCTCCACGACCTTGGCCAAGTTGTCGAGCTTTCGTTGGTACCGCTCCATTGTCCAGTTCTTTTTGCTGCTTGGCAAAAACTCCTCGTCGGGGATATTTGGGTCATCCACCGTATCGAATAGATTTTCAACGTTGTAAAATGCTACTCGGTAACCGCCGACATCCGTTGTTTGTGAAGACCTTGGAGCGGTGCATTGCGCCAGCAAAAGGAAGGAAAAAAGGACAGGGAAAAGTTTGTTCATCAAAAAAAAATTAGGGATGCAAAGTTGCAAAAAGCTGTTAGAAGCGCTTGCAATTTTGCATCCCCATAGGAGAAATGGCAGTGAAACCCAATTTAGTTAAAGGGATTCTGAAAAGCCGGATTGTCGTAATAAGAAGTATCGGTCAGCGTTTGCAAGAAAGCAAGGAGGGCAGCTTTATCGTACTCGCTCAGGTTTAGTTGAGTAATGGAGCCAATAACCACGTTATCGGCAAAGTGGCCGCCAGAGTTGTAGTGCTCTATTACCGACTCAAGGGTGGGGAAGCTTCCGTCGTGCATATATGGCGCTGTGAGAGCGATATTGCGCAGCGTGGGCGCTTTGAACAGTCCGTTGTCCGTGAGATTGCCTGTGATAGCACCAAGTCCTTTGTCTGGAAAATCATTCAGCGTTGCCACTTGCGTGATGGCGTTGTTCCTGTAAACTTCAGAGGAAAAAAGAGCACTACCATCATGGCAGTGGGCACAGTGTCCTTTCGGGTCATTGGGGGCGCCCAATTGGTCGTCGAAGTAAATTTTAAGGCCGTCCGATTCAAGGTCGGATAAGAGAAATGGGTTAGGGTCAAGTTGGAATTTCTTTTTGTCGTACCGGGAGTTGGCGCTGATGAGCGTCCGCTCAAACTGGGCCAATGCCTTGGCGGCCAATTCTTTGGTTATTTCAACGGTGTTTTCAATGCCAAATGCCTGCCTAAAACGCTTTTTGTAGTCTGGATGGCGGCGCAGCTTCACCTCCACGTCCTTCCAAACTTCACCCATTTCCACAGGATTTTCCACCGGGTGCAGTGCTTGGTCTTCCAGCGTCAGGGAGCGGCCATCCCAGAAAAGGCCATTGGTTTGGAACCCAACATTTATCAATGACATGGAGCTTCGGTTGCCAATTAGCCCGCCCACGCCTGGGCTGATGGCCACCACGTCATTGAAACTGTTCGTGAGTTTATGGCAACTGTTGCAGGAAATCGTGCTGTCTTTTGACAGGATGGGGTCATAAAAAAGCCGCCTACCCAGTTCGATTCCCTCCACCGTGAGTGGGTTGTTCGCCGGAATGTTCATGGAAGGTAGGCCTGGTGGAATGGTCAGTTCATGCGGCGTTGGGTTGTATGAGATGTTGGTCAAGTCCTCACCCAGCACGGGGTCGTTGCCCTCATCGTCCACACACGCAACCAAGGTGAAAAGCAGTAAAAAAATGGAAAAAATGATTTTTTTCATGCTCAAAAGCGTTTAAAATTCTAAAGCTTGTTCCCAGCGGCTCATCAGTTCAATGGCCAATGGGATGTCCGAAAGCTCTTGTGTATCCTTGTTGTTCGGGTCGGCCAAGTCAAGCGCCACCCCGTTTTCTACATAGATTTTGAAAACGTCGGCCACCAAATTCAGGTCGAAGGCAGCGCCCTTATCAAGTGTAAAGGGTTTGAGCTTGGTGACGGAGGTGAGGACCACGTCCATGCCCGGGTGGTGCTCAAAGCCTCGGTCGCTTTGATTGAATACCCCGTCGCCGTTCAAGTCATAGATGCCTTCCGATTTCATGAAGATGAAACTGCCCCAATCGCTCCAAAAATGGCTGGCAAATGCCTGCCTGAGCGGGTTGCTTGAGCTGAGCTTTCCAGCATCAGCATTGTTGAGATTGGCAGGCACCCCGAAGTCAATCTTGATGCCTTTATAGGTACCGAGCGGTACTTTTTCGTAGGTGCGGGTCAGTGATTTTTGGGCTGCCGCCAAATCGAGGTTGTCTTTGAAATCGAAAAACTCGACTTCTGTTAATTTGTGGTCAACAGTTGTTCCCTCGCCGAGCAGGGTGATGTTGGAGGCAAAAAAGTTGAAGTTCTGCATTCGGATTTGCTTGCCGTCCGGGTAATCGAGCGCTGTAAAAAGGACGAGGGGCGAGCCATTATAAAGTGCCTTGAAGTTTAGGTTTACCGTAGTGGAAGGCGATGTGGGCTGGTCGTCATCCTTGCAGGAAAAAATACCAAGTGCAGCGATTAAGACAAAAAGGAGTTTATACATGGCAATAACAGTTTCGGAGTTTTTTTTGTCACTGGTCATTCACTTGCAAACGTAATCCTATTGCAGCTTTATGGACAACAAAGAAAACGCATTGGTTAGCTGGCTGTCAATCTTTGTTTGCATGGTGGCTGGGTTATCGTTCTTGAAGTCAATGTTCTTGAACAAAACTGAATAGTTCAATGCAATTACAAGCCTAATATTGAAACCCCGTTCCACGGAAAAGGGTTGAGAAAAATCGAGTGATATTTGTCGTGGGGCTTTGAAGCGAAAGTCAATTTGTGGTGTACCTTGCATCGTATCGGGCCTGATAATCAGGTGATTGGGAATGAATCCGTCGGTTTCGTCATAGCTTAATGTGTCGCTCTTCACCGCCAATGGGTGCCCCGTGGTCACCTTTTCCACGTCAAGTGTTTCAACCAACTGCGAAGTTAGCCCAAGCGTGAACTTTACCCCAGAAAATGGTCCTGCTGTTTTAATAGTCCCGATGTTGGCTGGCTGAAATATATCCCGGTCGTGCTTTGAGAAATTGTTTTCCAAGTAAACGGAATCGCCATTCGTGAGCGAAAGCCAAAGCGAGTCGGTCACCCCAACCTCTTCGCCTGAAGCCCGCACCAATTTCAAGTTGGAAATGAAAAAACGGCTCCGGTCTATGAAGAAAAAGTGGTTGGTATCGAAAGGTGACTGGTATTCCGTGCCGTATTTCATGGAAAATACCGTATCCGGAAAGGCTGGCTCGACCACATAATGCTGCACTTGCAAAGAGATTTTTGGGTACTGGCAGCACATTGGGCACTGGTCATCAGCACTGACGTCATAGTTCGTTGCTTCTATGTCAAGGCAACCCTCTTTCGGCTGGTAACAGGCCGAGAACAAAAATGGGATAGAAATCAAAAGCCAGAATCGCACGTGGGATGAGGGTTTGAGAGATTGAGGGGTTGAGGGGTTGAGGGGTTGAGAGATTTGAGGATGCTATTCCGGCCCCTCTCAAATCCTAACATCCTCAAACCCTCAAATCCTTTTTTACGCCCTCATTTTCGAGCGCTTTACCAACCAAGCCTGCAATATCGGTTGAAAGCCCTTGTTGATGTCAGCTTCCACAAAGTCCACCTTGTATTGCATGCACTTCATGCGGAGTTCTTCCTTGAAGGCAGCCACCTGCTTGATGTAATTCTCCTTGACTTGATTCGGCTGGAGCCGCAATTGCTCGCCGGTTTCCATGTCAATGAAAAGGTAAGGCCGGTTCTCAAACTCGAAATCAATCTCCAGCCGCTTGTCCACTGTGTGGAAAAGGATGACCTCGTGCTTGGCGTGCTTCAAGTGCTGGAGCGCTGAAAACAGGGCCTCCGAATCATTGGAATGCTCAAACATGTCGCTGAAAATGACCACCAAAGAACGCTTGTGGATGCTCTCCGCTATCTGGTGGAGCGCCTTGGCAGCCGAGGTGGTGCGGTTGTGGCTATTTTTTTCAATAAGCTGCTGGAGGTAGGTCAGTAGTAGCCGATAATGTGAGGTCGCCGCCTTGCACCGGGTGTGCATTTTCACCTCCTCCTCAAAAATCGTGAGGCCGAATGCATCCCGCTGCTTCATCAGCAGGTTCATCAGCGAAGCAGCGGCAAGGGCCGAAAAACGCAGCTTGTTGGTGTAGTTGGCGCCTTCGTTCGACACCTCGGGAAAGTACATGGAGGAACTTGAATCCACCACGATTTGGCAGCGAAGGTTGGTTTCCTCCTCATATT
>DIUC01000061.1 GCA_002435785.1 Saprospiraceae bacterium UBA6168
TTCACGTACACCATCGAAAGAAATGATTTTACCGTTCCGGCAAACGGCAGCGCCACCGTCGCATGTCCTGCGGACATCACCACGCCGACACCGCCAACAGTATTGAGCGATTGTGGCGAAACAATCACGCCGACCGGCCCGGTCGTTAGTGCCACGCCAGCTTGCGAAGGCACCAAGACCTACACTTGGACCTATACCGACTGTGAGGGCAACTCGCATGATTGGGTGTTCACGTACACCATCGAAAGAAATGATTTTACCGTTCCGGCAAACGGCAGCGCCACCGTCGCATGTCCTGCGGACATCACCACGCCGACACCGCCAACAGTATTGAGCGATTGTGGCGAAACAATCACGCCGACCGGCCCGGTCGTTAGTGCCACGCCAGCTTGCGAAGGCATCAAGACCTACACTTGGACCTATACCGATTGCGAGGGCAACTCGCATGATTGGGTGTTCACGTACACCATCGAACGCAACGATTTTACCGTTCCGGCAAACGGCAGCGCCACCGTTGCTTGCCCAGCCGATGCCACTTTGCCCACACCGCCAACGGTGCAGAGCGACTGCGGTGAAACAATCACGCCAACTGGCCCGGTCGTTAGTGCCACGCCAGCTTGCGAAGGCATCAAGACTTATACTTGGACCTATACGGACTGCGAGGGCAACTCGCATGATTGGGTGTTCACGTACACCATCGAGCGGGAGCCGTTCACGGTGCCAGCCAACGGTGGCACAACGGTTGCCTGCCCTGCCCTTGCAGTAGCGCCGACGCCGCCAACAGTGCAGAGCAACTGCGGCGAGGTGCTGACGCCGACCGGCCCGGTCGTCACCAACAATCCCAACCCGCTGACCTGCGAGGGAACGAGGACCTTTGGGTGGACGTACACCGATTGCGAGGGCAACACGGCCACTTGGAGCTTTACCTATACCATCGAGCGGGAGCCGTTCACGATGCCAGCCAACGGTGTGGCAACGGTGGCCTGTCCTGCATTGGCCACACAGCCGACCCCACCAACGGTGACGAGCAACTGCGGTGAAGTATTGATACCGACCGGCCCGGTCATTGTAAACAATCCCAACCCGCTGACCTGCGAGGGCACGAGGACATTTGCATGGACGTACACCGACTGCGAAGGGAACACCGCCACGTGGAGCTTTACCTATACCATTGAGCGGGAGCCGTTCACGGTTCCGGCCAACGGTGCGGCCACGGTGGCCTGCCCAGCCCTTGCGGTAGCGCCGACCCTGCCCACGGTGCAGAGCAACTGCGGCGAGGTGCTGACACCGACCGGCCCGGTCATCACCAACAACCCCAACCCGCTGACCTGCGAGGGCACGAGGACCTTTGCGTGGACGTACACCGACTGCGAGGGGAACACGGCCACGTGGAGCTATGTCTATACCATCGAACGGGAGCCGTTCACAGTTCCGGCCAACGGTGCGGCCACGGTGGCCTGCCCAGCCCTTGCAGTAGCGCCGACGCCGCCAACAGTGCAGAGCAACTGCGGCGAGGTGCTGACGCCGACCGGCCCGGTCATCACCAACAACCCGAACCCGCTGACCTGCGAGGGCACGAGGACATTTGCGTGGACGTACACCGATTGCGAAGGGAACACCGCTGTTTGGAGCTTCGTCTATACCATCGAACGGGAGCCGTTCACGGTGCCAGCCAACGGTGTGGCAACGGTGACCTGCCCGGCATTGGCCACCCAGCCAACGCCGCCCGTCGTCACGAGCAACTGCGGCGAGGTACTGACACCGACCGGCCCGGTCATCACCAACAACCCCAACCCGCTCACCTGCGAGGGCACGAGGACATTTGCGTGGACGTACACCGATTGCGAAGGGAACACCGCTGTTTGGAGCTTCGTCTATACCATCGAACGGGAGCCGTTCACGGTGCCAGCCAACGGTGTGGCAACGGTGACCTGCCCGGCATTGGCCACCCAGCCAATGCCGCCCGTCGTCACGAGCAACTGCGGCGAGGTGCTGACACCGACCGGCCCGGTCGTCACCAACAACCCGAACCCGCTGTCCTGCGAGGGCACGAGGACGTACACTTGGACGTACACGGATTGTGAAGGGAACACCGCCACTTGGAGCTTTGTATATACCGTCGAGCGGGAGCCGTTCACTGTTCCGGCCAACGGTGCGGCCACGGTGGCCTGCCCTGTATTGGCCACCCAGCCCACACCGCCCCCGGTCACCAGCAACTGCGGCGAGGTGCTGACACCGACCGGCCCGGTCGTCACCAACAACCCGAACCCGCTGTCCTGCGAGGGCACGAGGACATTTGCATGGACCTACACAGACTGCGAGGGGAACACCGCCACTTGGAGCTTTGTATATACCGTCGAGCGGGAGCCGTTCACTGTTCCGGCCAACGGTGCGGCCACGGTGGCCTGCCCGGCCCTTGCGGTAGCGCCGACCCCGCCAACGGTGACCAGCAACTGCGGCGAGGTACTGACGCCGACCGGCCCGGTCGTCACCAACAACCCGAACCCGCTGACCTGCGAGGGAACGAGGACATTTGCGTGGACGTACACCGATTGCGAAGGGAACACCGCTGTTTGGAGCTTCGTCTATACCATCGAACGGGAGCCGTTCACGGTGCCAGCCAACGGCGGCACAATCGTGGCCTGCCCCGACCAGACCGACGCACAGCCCACGCCCCCCGTGGTGACAAGCAACTGCGGCGAGGTGCTGGCCCCGGTCGTCACCAACTCCTCCAAGCCCGGCTGCGAGGGCAACCGCAACTGGTACTTCAAGTACACGGACTGCGAGGGCAACACCGCCACTTGGACCTTCATCTACACCGTCGAGTACCTTGAGTTCAACGTGCCGCCGAGCGAGACGCTGACCGTCGAGTGCCCGCTGAACGCCACGCAGCCCACGCCGCCAACGGTCTTCGACAACTGCGGCAAGCTGCTCAACCCGGTTGGGCCGACCATCACGAGCACCACTGGGCCCGGCGGCTGCGAGTCCGGCCGCACCTACGCCTGGAAGTACGTGGACTGCGAGGGCAACGCCAAGACGTGGAGCGTGGCCTACCAGTTCCAGTACAGCGCCGACTTCTTCGTTTACCCCGACCAAGTGGATTATGTGGGCTGCCTGGAGCACGCACAGCCGCCCGTCCCGCCCACCATCTACGACATCTGCGGGCAGGAGATAGTGGCGACGGGGCCGTTCGTCACGGAGGAGACCGACGGGGCCTGCTCCGGGACACGCACCTTCACCTACATCTATACCGACTGTGGCGGCCACTCGCACCCGTGGAGCTTCACCTATTTTGCCAACGACGACCAGCCGCCGGTGGGCAACTGCCCGGGCGGCGGCAGCGCCCTCAGCGTGGACGTGACCAACCTCTCCTGCATACAAGAGGTGCCATGCCCCGAGACGCACGACTTTACCCTGAAGGTGAAGCAACTGCTGCAGGCTGGCAACATATACGACCTGTGCAGCGGCACGGACCTCGTGGTGACGCTGGACAGCTGGACGGCGCTGTGGGAATGCTCCGACCCGGACGGGGACGGGCAGCACACCTTCGGCAGGACGTTCTACTTCAGCATCGCCGACCAGTGCGGTAACGAGATGCCGTCGCTGTGCTCGGTGACCTACTCCGGCAAGTGCGAGCCCATCACGGCCTTCCCGCAGGATGTGTGGGGGCTGGAGGAAATGGAGACGGGCAACGAGAACATAAACCTGACGACCATCCAGCAACTGCTGGACGCTTATGGCCCGCTGACGGTGGGGGGGGGCAACCGCTCGCTGACGCTGACGCAGGCGCAGTGCGTGGCCGACCTGCTGCCCGGGCAGGGGTTCCCGTCCGTCCTGGCCAACTGCCACCAGTCCAACTGTGGGCTGGGCTGCAACCCCGTCGGCCCGCAGGGCATGAAGAACACGCTGGCGGCGAACGCCATCGCCCTGAAACTGAGCCTGCGCTACAGTGCGACCTTCAACGGTGCCAACATGCAGGGGATGCTGGCGCAAAGCCTGAGCTGCCTGACGCTCGACCCGAACATACGTTACTGCCCGCTGGGGGGGGCGTGCCAATTGCGGGTCTTCGACGCCAACGGCGTGCCGCACACCTACCCGTACACCATCGGGGGCCTGCTGGCACTGGTGGATTACTACCTCGGCGGCAACCTGGTGCTCTCGGACGGAGCGTCCGGTGTGTACGCTACTGCGCTGAACAACGCACTGGGAGCGGTGACGGGGCAGTACGGCGGGCAGCAGCCCGTCAACTGTGGCACGGGCCCCGGTGCGCAGCCGGGCGGCACGGCGGACAAGGCCCTGCCGACGGGCCAACCGTCCATCAATAACGCCATGACGGTCAGCCTGGCACCGAACCCGGCGGGCAGGGAGGTGACGCTCAAGTTGTCCGATATGGGCGGCGAGCAGGAGGTGTCAATCGAAATCTACAACCAGCTCGGCCAGCGGGTGCTGGTGCGCAAGCTCGGTCAGGTGGCCTCCGTGAACGAGCGCATTGATCTGGGCGGCATCGGCAGTGGCCTGTACATCGTCAGTGTGAGGGCCGGCGGCGAGCGGTTCGAGCAGAAGCTGGTGATTAGCAAGGATTAAGACTTGAGGAGGGGGCATTTAAAAAGGCCTACCATCTCATTAATCCCATAAAGCAAATGCGGCAGTCGTCCATGATGGGTGGCTGCCGCTTTTTGTTAGGTGGAATGGGTTTCAATCTGTACCGAAAGACCGGCAACTTCGGTCGTTTTTGCTTACCTGAGAAATTTCCGTCCTTCCCTGAAAACTGGCCACTCTTCCCTGAAAAAATTTCATTCTCGCCGCTGCTTGCCCATAACTTCGTGCCCACAGATGTTCGATGCCATTTTTTCCAGCAACTGCTTCGGCGGGGTATTGGAAAAAATGGCACAACATTTTTCGGCACCCCGCCCCGCCCCGGCAAAAACGATGAGGCGGTGGTGGTGGTAACTCAGCCTCCCATAAATAACCAAGTTTCCATTTCATCCTTAAAATGTTGTCCATGAGGAATCACGCTTTATTTCTCAATACGAAAGACCGCTCAAATGAACGTTCTTTCATAGCATCTTCAGAATGGTTTGCAAAAAGTTTGAAAAAACGAAGCACTACTTGAAAATACCCTTTTTACTGGTATTGCTTCTGACGAGCTTTTACCAAACTGGGGCAGGTGAATTAAAACGAAGCTACTGGGGGCAACCTCGTCAACGTGCCTTGCGCCACCAAGGTCAGTCTCGACCGTGGCAACAACGCTTGGGCTGGTGATATGGAGGCAACCTCTCCCGATGGCTTCGTTACCAATATGGTTGCGTAGCGCCACTCCCGACTAAGGTCGGGACAGTAATGCGCTTGTTTTGGTGCCTTGCCAGCCGACAAAATACACTCATTGAAAGGAACAACTTAGCTATCACACGTACCTTAAAGTTCAGTGAATCTGAAGTAGCGTTTAAATGTTGATTAAATCTACTTTCTTGCTTTTTGTTCTAAGTTGAATTTGGGTTATTTGTAGCCGTAAAATTCACTTCTGCCGCCACTCATTTCAGTATTTTTATAAAACCTATCGGTCAGAACTGATTTTTTTTAATGATTATTTGGAGGAGGGTACTTCTTTGGTTTTTTTTCCTAACTGCGTCAAAAATCCAAGATGTCCTATGCTCAACCTTTAAAACAAATCCTGCTATGGCAATACCTGTGGGGTGAGACTTCGGTTTTTTCACCAGACAGCATTTGTACATGCGTTAAATCAACTGTGCCATGGAGTATAACCCATCGCTTCCCGAATTGTCCAATGACGATTTTGCGCTGAAAATTACCCCGCTGTTCCAGATAATGGACGTGGAGAACAAGGGGGTCATTGCGAGCGAACAATTGTTTTATTACCTCCGCAAGCAGGGCATATTGCTGGATGACCCGCGCATGCAAAAAACACTGTCGGATTTGCTGAATGGGAAGCCCGGTGAGCCGATGTACCGCTTCATCGTCCCGTCGGAGCTGCGGCAGATGATAAAACAAAATTCGGTGGTGAAAAACGTGTTCCAAAAGAACTTCGTCATTCCCGACTTCGAGGACTTTTGCCTTGACATAGAGGACATTTACAATGACACATTGGGGAACAGGGGGGGGAGCGTGGCATCCTATATCCCTCAACTGGCGCGTGTGGAGCCTGAGCAGTTTGCGGTATCTATATGCACCATAGACGGGCAGCGGTTCTCGCTCGGCGACTATACCACCAATTTTGGCCTGCAGTCCACCTGTAAGCCCATCAATTACTGCATTGCCATGCAGGAGCACGGCGAGGAGAAGGTCCACAACCATGTGGGCCGGGAGCCGAGCGGGCGGTCTTTCAACGAGCTGTCGCTCAACGCCGCCGGGCTGCCACACAACCCGTTGATAAACGCTGGGGCCATCATGTGCAACTCCCTGATTCGCAACAAATGGGGGCTGGCCGACCGCTTTGATTATGTGTTCAATACCTGGAAAAAACTTTGCGCCAGCAATGGAGTCTCCTTCAACAATGCCGTTTACCTATCCGAGCGCCAGACCGCCGACCGCAACTTTGCGCTGGCGTATTTCATGCGGGAAAGCGGTGCTTTCATGGAAGGCGTGAACCTGACCGAGACCCTGGAATTTTACTTTCAGTGCTGCTCCATTGAATCCTGTACGCACAATTTGGCCACGGCAGCCGCCACCCTGGCCAATGCGGGCATCAACCCACTCTCTGGCGAGAAAATCTTTGATGAGCGGGTGGTCCAACATTGCCTGTCCTTGATGCTGAGTTGTGGCATGTACGACTTTTCTGGCGAGTTCGCCTTCCGAATCGGTGTACCCGCCAAGAGCGGCGTGTCAGGCGCCTTGTTTGTGGTCATCCCCAACCTTATGGGCATCAGCATCTGGTCGCCCCGCCTCGACAAGCATGGCAACAGTGTGCGTGGCGTGGAATTTTGCGAGCGTTTAATTGAAAAATACAGCTTTCACAACTATGACTCCCTGACCCGTGAGACGGACAAGAAAAACCCCCGCAAACGCAAGAACGAGGACTTGGTGAACCAGATAGTCCGGCTGATTTATGCTGCCACCAATGGGGACTTGGACGAGATAAAGCGGCTGGAATCATTCGGCACCGACCTGAACTCTGCCGACTACGACGGGCGCACGGCCCTCCATTTGGCCGCAGCCGAAAACCAAATTGACGTTGTGAGGTACCTTATTGAGCGGAATGTCAACCTGACACCAGTGGACCGCTGGGGAGGCATACCATTGGATGATGCTAAACGACATGGAAATGACGAAATTATAATGCTACTTGAGGGGAAGCATATCGGGGACGAAACGTTGGTAAAATAGGGATGCCAATTTCTTTTTAAATTCAAACGGCACGAATTATTGCGCTCGCTATTGCTGGGTTAGGCTTTGCTGCAGCTCAAAATTGTCGCAAATTGGCTATGCCAAGAGCATATCGCTAATGTGTCTTACGGATGAGCATCATCAACATGCAAAATACCTTTAATCATGACTTTTTTGCAAAAAAAACTGATAGGCAACAGCCGTAAAGTAGCGGTTGTCTTCTTTCTGATATTCATTGCCTTGTCCTTTATGTCGGCATTTTATCCGTCAAACCATCCGGACGGCGGCCCCTTCGACACCGGGAACATCGCTTTTATGTTGTCGGCTTCTGGGCTGGTATTGCTGATGACGCCAGGGCTGTCGTTTTTTTATGGCGGCATGGTCAACGCCCGGAGCATCATCTCCACCATGTTGCAGAGTTTTGTCACGCTTGGCATCGTCAGTCTTCTATGGTACGTGGTGGGGTTCAGTCTCGCCTTCGGCGAGGACATTGGGGGCGTCATCGGTGACCCCAGGACTTTCCTGTTTTTTGACAACGTGGGCCTGGCGGCCAACGACCGGATGGGGACGGCACTGCCCTTCGTGTTGTTTGCGGCTTTTCAGTTAAAGTTTGCCATCATCACCCCGGCGCTCATCACTGGTTCTTTTGCCGAGCGGGTTCGTTTTTGGGGCTATGTGGTATATGTTTGCCTGTTTACGCTGTTGATATATTGCCCATTGGCACACATGACCTGGCATCCCGATGGGCTGTTTTTCAAAATGGGTGTACTCGATTTTGCAGGTGGCTCGGTGGTGCATATTTCAGCAGGGTTTGCGGCTTTGGCGGGGGCCATTCACCTTGGTCGCCGGAAAACGCATTTGGAGCAAAAGTCCCATACCCCGTTCAATGTGCCCTATGTCATCCTTGGCACGGGCTTGTTGTGGTTTGGATGGTTTGGGTTCAATGCGGGCAGCGCACTTGAATCCAATTCGCTGGCCGTGGTGGCGTTCATCAATACCAATTTGGCCTCGGCCTCGGCCATGCTGGCATGGCTGCTGTTCGACACGGCGAGGGGGAAAAAAGCCTCAGCCGTGGGAGCCTGTGTCGGGGCGGTGGTCGGCTTGGTGGCGATTACCCCTGCGGCAGGGTTTGTCAGCTTCGGCAGCAGCATCCTCATCGGCGTCATAGCGAGCGTGGTGTGCAATTATGCCGTCCACTGGAAAACCCAGTCCGATGTGGACGACACCCTCGACGTTTTCCCCTGCCACGGGGTCGGCGGCATCGTTGGCATGATACTCACGGCAGTCTTCGCAAAAGAAGGGGGACTTATCACAGGCCAGACCAACCTGTTCCTCAACCACCTGATTGCCTTGTTGTTGGTCAGCGCCTTTACCTTTTTCGGTGCCTTGCTATTGTACCGCTTGGTAGGGGTTTTCACTCCACTTCGTGTAACGGAATCAGAGGAACTGCTGGGGTTGGACATATCCCAGCATGAGGAATCGGTTTTTTCGGAGGGGTAGGAGACGGGGTTGAAAAATGGCCTTGATAAGCCTAATTTCAAGGGTTTCAACTGCATCCAAAAGAAGGCAGGTGGCAAAAAATCGGCGACCGTCCCAAATGGACGGTCGCCGATTTTTGTTTGCTTTTGCTTGTTTTTGCTTTCCTTTGAACCGGGCGAACCGTTTTTCAAGCACGGAGAAACAGCGGCCAGAAAGCAATATTGGGGAAATTCGCTTAACCCCCGTTGTGGCAGAACTAAATCGGGTCATGATTTTTTTTCAAAAAATAATTGTCCTCCCTATCCTCTTCTTGCTGGCGCAAACAACACTCGCCAACGACACACTGCGCACCGTGCAGCTCGGCACAAATACGCTTATGCTGGGCAAGGGCGGCGAGGTGGGCATCTTCAAGGACGACCTCAGCGACCTCGACACTTTCAGCATCGAAGAAATGATGTATGCGCCCGAAACCATGTTCCGACCCTGGCAAAAGGGGCGCTTCCGGTTCGGCTTCACCAAACTGTCCTATTGGCTGCGCCTCGACCTCACCGACACCACCGACCGCAAGCTCATCCTCGAACTCGCCAACCCATACCTCAGCGAAGTCCGGTTCTTTCAGGTGCATGATGGCGAGGTGCTTTCCAGCGTAAGGGTGGGCAGCGACATCCCCTTCGGTGGCCGCAAGCACTGGAACCTCCGGGATACCATCCGCATTGCCGCCGGGGACACCGTGCGCTGCCTCCTCAACATCCCCTACAACCGCTCGCTCACCGACTTCAACCTGTTCCTCTCCGATGCCCAAGCAAGGGTCAAGGCCGACCGCACCGAACGGCTCATCCTTGTCGTGTTCTTCTGCCTGATTTTCGTCTATCTGCTCATGCTGGGCCTCGCCATCAACCTCACCCGCTTCGGTTATTACTGGTTTTATTTCGGGTACGTGCTGCTGGTGAGCGGCTACATCTTCGCCGACATCGGGCTTGGCTACCAGGTGCTGTGGCAAAATTGGCCCTACATCCAGCAAATCTCCCTGCCCATCTTCGCCAATGCCTACCTCATCGCTGGTGCCATGTTCGTCATGGCGCACTTCCATACCCGGCGAGCCTACCCGCTGCACCATGTTGCCATCCGGGTAGTGGTATTGGTTGCTGGCGCAATGATTCCCGTGGCCCTCTTCCTCCCGCTGCTTCCGCCGTTTGCGGCGCATCTGTTCTCCTATTTTCACAGCGTGATGTACATCATCACCGTGCTGCTGTTCTTTTGGCTGGCTGGCACGGCCTTCCTCCGCAACGACCGCATGTTTCCTGGCTGGCTGATGGTCGGCTTTCTCATCCACGGAGCCAGCGTCATCTATTCCAGCCTCGAAAACTTCAAGCTCGTACCAGCGCTCTCGCTCCAGTCGGCGCTCGCCGAAAACGACCTGCTCATTACCTTCCACACGCCGCTCGTGCTCATGGCCGGACTGCTGGTGGAAATGGCCATCGTGCTGGCCATCGGCATAAAGCGCTTCAAGAACATGCTTGCCGAGCGTCAGCGCATGAGCCGGGAACTGGTGGAGCAGCGCAAGAAAAACCTCAATGCCCTCGGCCTCGGCATGGAGACCGAACAGCGCCGCATCGCCCAAGAGCTGCACGATGGTCTGGGCGGCAGCATTGCGGCAGCAAAATTCAAACTGGAAAGAATAGCGGGTGAGAAAGCCAACAACGACCCCGCCCTCGGAGAAGTGGTGCAGGAACTCGCCGACCTGCACCAGGAACTGCGTGAAATCGCCCACAACCTCATGCCCAAGCACCTGCACAAACAAGGATTGTTGGCTGCCATTGAGCAACTCGTGCGCCGTATGGAGGCCGCCGACCCCAAGCTCAAAATCAGCTTCTACAACAACGCCGACCTCGACCACTTGAACGAACTGGCGAGGGTTTACCTTTACCGCATCACGCAGGAGTTGCTGGGAAACCTGTTCAAGCACAGTGCTGCCACGGAAGCATATCTCCAGTTCGTGCGACAGGAGCAGGACCTGCTCATCACGCTGGAGGACAACGGGAAGGGTTTTGATTTGACGCAGGCCCAAGGCTCCGACGGCATTGGCCTCGCCAATATCCGCTATCGGGTGGAGGATGCCCTTGGCGGCAAGTTTAGGATGGAGTCGGCACCGGGACGGGGGTGCTTGACGACGATTGAGATTCCGTGGAGGGGGTTGGAGGGATGATCACACCAGCCCCCTCCCCCGCAGCCAGTTCATCAGCTCCGCAACATTATGCACATCTAATTTGCTGAAGATGTTCTTCCGGTGGGTGTCAATGGTGTTCACGCTACGGAACAGCCGCTCGGACATGGCTTGGGTGCTCAGTCCCTCAGCCACCAGCAATGCGATTTCCAACTCACGGGGCGTGAGCGGGGCGGCTTTGTCGCTGTTGGGGTCGGCGTCGGTGCGGGGCCTTGTCGGGCCTTTTTCCATGATTTTGCGAAGCACACCTGTCTCCACCAACTCGAACCCGGCGGCCACCGCCTCGATGGCAGTCTTGATTTCGGAGCGGCTGCGAGCCTTGAGCAGGTAGCCGCTCAGGCCCTTGCTCAGTGCGGCCTGCACGATGGGGATGTCATCGTAGCTGGTTAGCAGGATGATTTTCAGGTTGGGGAAATCCGTTAGCAGCAGTTCGGCGGTTTCGATGCCGTCGGGTTGGCCCTCGCCGAAGCTGTAGTCCATCAGCACGACCTGCGGCTGGTGGGTGCGCACGGCCTCAGCCACCTCGCTGGGCACGTGCACGTGACCGCAAAACCGGATGCGGTCGTCGTCCCGGAACAGCGCCGTAAGCCCTTCCACGTAGCTGCGGTGGTCGTCGGCGAGCACGATGTTAATTTTGTCTGGCATAGGCTGGTGTGGTTAGTAATGCCAAAGATAGCCAAGCCATATTGCAACAAAGCAGTAAATGCAGGGTTTTTGGTAAAAAATGTCCTACATGCTCCCTCCGATTACTGCTTCACGATTTTTTGCGCCAGCACCTCAGTTCCTAATTTTGCCGTCACCAAATATTGCCCCGCAGGAAGGTGGCCGAGCGGTAGCTGTGCGGCATTGAACCCAGCGGTGGCATGGCAGCTTCCCGTCCAAACATTTTGGCCAAAAAGGTTGGCTACCTGGACGTGGGCATGGCCAGCCGTTTTTGCGGAAAACAGGAGCGTGGCATCGTCTGAAGTCGGATTTGGGTAAAGCACGACATTGCCGAAGGCACCAGCTTCCTCCCCAACCTTGGTTTGTACCACCAACTCCTTTGAAAAAACCACGTTGCCCGTTGCGGAGCCGCCGAAATCCACGAATACCAATTTCCAAACATTGCCGTCCGGCGCTTTGACAAAGTAGGCCCTATCGGCGGCCAGCGTCCAGGACACATTGTTGAAGAATTTCCAGTCAGACCCGATGATGTCCAATTCCGTGCTGAGGGAGTCCTCATAATCGGCGAACGCCACCTCGCTGGGCACCACGTTGTCGGCCTGTGCCACCTCCACGCCCGGCGCAGACAGCACCCCGCTGGACATGATTTGGATGACGCCCCCCGCCCCGTCGTCATTGGGCGCAGCATAGCGCAGGAAGGCCAGGTCCCAATTGTGTGGAATCGAAGGCAGGGTTTGGCCCGTGGCCAAGGCCAAAAAGGCAAAATCCGAGTCTTGGAAATTCGCCTTGTCCACGGTAAACGTCGTTTCGTTGCTGCCATTCAAGTCGGCGTGCTTCAGTGTATAGACCCCTTGTGTAAGGGACAGTATTTGCAGCTTTTGGAAAGTGCCATTCTTGAAGCGCAGCACGAAAACTTTGCTGCCAATGATATCTCCAGTGCCCGCATCCAAGTTGCCCCACCCAAAATCGTTGGGGTCGTTGATGTCCCTGGTGCTGTTGAAAGCGCCATAATCCCAGCTTTTTTCGTCGTTGTACAGCCGGTCGGTCAGGTCGCCAGCATTGATAGGGTCATCGAAGTTGTTCGTGGGCGCAAGGTACAGGGCCGCTTCTGCGCCAAACGTGACCGCCGATTCGTTGAAGTGGATACCTGCGACGTTGTTGCCATAAGTGGTGAAAGCAATGTCCCAGGAGCTATTGTCCAAGCTGGTGGTCGCATCATCGGACAGCCGATAATACGCTTGGTTCTTGTAGCTCGGCCCATAAGAAACCTCCACGAGGTCTTGTGCGGAAATGGCAGTGGCAAACAGCACTGCAATGACGGGTAATAATCTTTTCATAATGATTGATTTTGGTTGAATTAAGTGTTGAAATCGGCGACGAAGTTATGCCCAAGGGCGGCGGCGGCCAATGAATTAGTGTCAGGTTAGGGTCAGAATTAGCTACCTCCCGATTTGCGCCTTTTTTGCCATTGCGCAGCAATCCGTCCACGCCGCAAGTTAGGCATATAAAAAGAACTTCGACAAAGGCAGCACCCATACCAGACTTCGCAGGTTGCCTATGGCAATGACAAAAGCGGCGCACAGCGTTTCACACAGTAGGGCGCACAGTAGGGCGCTCGCTTGCACATGGCGGGACGAAATGCGGGAAGGTTACGGCAGCGCAAACGCTACGTAACTATCCCCCGATTGCGTCCGCAGCTTGCCGCCGCCGCATGCGATGACCACGTACTGCCTGCCTTCCAATTCGTAAACGGCGGGGGTGGCGAAGGCCGCATTGGGCAGCTTCGTCTCCCAAAGCAGCGCCCCGGTGCGCTTGTGGAAGGCCCGGAACATGCCGTCCTTCGTGGCGGCGATGAACAGCAGGCTGCCCGCCGTCACGACCGAACCGCCATAGTTTTCAGTGCCAGTAGGCTCAGTTGTGTTGGGGAAGGCGGGGTCGCTGCCGAGCGTTATTTTCCAGGCCCACTCGCCCGTGTTCAGGTCGAGGGCGTTCAGCGTGCCCCACGGCGGACTGAGTGCTGGCAGTCCCTCCTTGCTCAAAAACTTGTCGTAGCCAGCGATGGCGTAGGGCACTTTCGTGCGGCTGGGCGCTGGTTTCGGGCCAGTGTAGGGCTTGCTTTTTTCCTTCGGCAAATCCAGCACAAAAGCGGCAATGGCGCTGCGCTCCGCCTCGCCAAGCTGCTTGAAGGCGGGCATCATGCGCCGCCCGGACAGTAGCAGCGTGTCAAGGCTGGTGGGGCTGTATTTTTTGTCCATACCCACAAGCGTGGGGTTGTTGCCGGAGCCTTTGCGGTCGGGGCCGTGGCAGGTCATGCAGTTGGCTTTGTAGAAATGCTCGCCAGCTTGCGCAAGCGTTTGTGGCCCTTGCGGTTCTTTTTCGAGTTCGATGGAGCGGATGACCCAAGCCATCTCGTTGGCGTTCACGTAGAGCATTCCCGTGGTGGGGTCGAAGCTGGGGCCGCCCCACTCGCCGCCGCCGTCGAGGCCTGGGAGTACCACCGTGCCTTGCAGGCTCGGCGGGTTGTAGGTATGGTCGTTTTTGTAGCTCCGCAAACGCTGGCGCACCTCCTCCTGCGAGGCCGGGGTCAGCAGCGGGTTGATGTCGGCCTCGGTCATCAGTTGTCGCACGAACGGGGCCGGTCGGGTGGGGTAGGGCTGCGTTGGCGAGAGCCGCTCGGCCACGAGGTCGCTCTGCTTGGGCACGGGCCGCTCCTCGATGGGGTAAATCGGCTTGCCCGTTTCCCGCTCGAACAAATAGACGTAGCCGTTTTTGGTGGTCAGTGCGCAGGCCTCCACCATCTTGCCGTCCTTTTTGAAGGAAACGAGGGCGGGCGGGGAGCTGAAGTCCCGGTCCCATACGTCGTGGTGGATGGCTTGGAAGTGCCAGCGGAGCTTGCCCGTGGCGGCGTTGAGGGCGAGGATGCTGTTGGCGTAAAGGTTGTCGCCGAGGCGTTTGCCGCCATACCAGTCGTAGCTTGCGGAGCCAGTCACGGCGAAGACGATGCCCCGTTTTTTGTCCAAACTGAAGCCGCTCCAGGCGTTTGCCCCGCCGATGAACTGGTAGGCTTCGGGGTCGTCCCAGGTCTCGAAACCGGGTTCGCCGGGGTGCGGCACGGTATGGAAAATCCAGCGGCGCTGCCCCGTGCGCACGTCGAAGGCCCGGATATGGCCGGGTGCGGCGTCAGGCCCTTCGTCCACCCGGCTGCCCATGATGATGAGGTCGTTGAAGATGATGCCCGGCGTGGTGGCGGTGATGAAAAGGTCTTGGATATTGGGGCGGTCGAGGCCCTCGTGCAGGTCGAGTAGGCCGTTGAGGCCAAAGTCGGCGACGGGCTTGCCGGTCTTGGCGTTGATGCAGTAAAGGTCGGAGCCTGCGGTGTAAAAAATGCGACTGTCGCCGTTGCCGTCCGTCCAGTGGGCCACACCTCGGCTATTGTTGAGGATGAAGAAAATGAACTTGGCGGCGGGCAACGAGTCGAGCGGGTTGAAGACCCAAAGCTCCTTGCCCGTTTTAGCGTTGAGCGCAAAGAGCTTCAACTGGGGCGTGGTGCCGTACAGCACCCCGTCCACCACGATGGGGTTGCACTGGATTTGGGAGTGGTTGGCGGTGTCGGCGTCGCCCGTGCGGTAGGTCCAAGCGACTTGGAGCGAGGTGACGTTCGTGGTGTCAATTTGCGCCAGCGAACTGTATTGGTTGGCCTCATCGCCGCCTTTGTACTGTGCCCAAGTCGTGTTGGTGGGCGGCTCCTGCTGGCAGGCTGCCATGAACATTGCGCAGCAGATGATGAGGAGTTGGGCTTGTTTCATGTTGTTTTTCGTTTTTTGGGTAAATATAAAAGCCGCAACGGGAAAAACAGGCTACTCCGGCCAATCAATCTCCTCCTCCTCGATAATCTCTTTCACCCTGCCTACCTCCCCAGTGTCCAACCGCACTTTGATGCCATGCGGGTGCTGGGGTGAGTTGGTGAGTACCTGCGTCACGATGCCCTCGGTAAGGTCGCCGCTGCGCTGGTCTTCCTTCATCACAATGCGGACGAGGAGGCCAGGGTGTATGTTTTTGCGGTAGGTGGATTTCATGGTAAAGTATGCGCTAAGGTTGAGCTGGTTCAGGCTTGATTCGTCCGCAAAGGTAAGCGTAATAGCGGCGTTTTGTGTTGCGGGAAGCGGTGGGTTGAAATGGCGGGCGACCGTTTTAAAATAAATAATCCACCTCGTGCAACGAAACGCCTGTGGCTCCGATTTAGGCAAGGTAAGCGGAAATGCATTTCGGTACCTTGCGAAACAAATCATTCTCTTTTCAAAAAAAATAAATCAATTTCAAAGATGAAAAATATAGGAATCCTTATCATAGCAGCCATACTGGCATTCACGGCTTGCCGCAAGGACATTGACAAAGTCATTGTGGAAGAAACACCTTATATCCCGGAAATCCTGAAAAGGTGGGAGCAAAAGGTCGAGAACGTCAACGGTGACCTCACGGGCTTTGTGGCCGATGAATTCGGTGCGCCAGTGCCCGCTGCGTCGGTCAAATTGGGCAACCTCACGACCACGACCGATGCGTATGGCCATTTCTTTTTTACCAATGTGCAAATGAACGCCAAGGGCAGTTTTGTGCGAGTGGAAAAACCAGGTTACTTCCCCGGCAGCCGTCGGTTTTTTGCGGTGAAAGCTGCGGAGAACCGCGTCAAAATCGAGCTGATGGTGAAGGACTTCTCCGGTTCATTCGATGCTGCGGCGGGAGGAACCATCAATGTGACGGGCGGCGGCACGATTGCTTTTGGGCCGAACAGCATCCAAATGGAGGACGGCACGCCCTTTTCCGGGACGGTCAAAGTAGCGTCCAAATGGCTCGACCCAACCGACCCCCGCACCCTCGACCGGATGCCCGGCAACCTGCAAGGCGTTAACCTGCTGAGCGAAGAGGTGGTGATGGCAACTTACGGGATGATAGTGGCCGAACTGGAGTCTGAGACTGGGGAAAAACTAAATATCCTGAAGGGCAAAACCGCCACCATCAAGACGCCTGTGCCTGCAAGCCTCCTGGCCAGCGCTCCTGCCCAAATACCGCTCTGGTCGTACAACGAAACGTATGGCATGTGGGCAGAGGAAGGTGTGTCGAGGTTGGAGAATGGCTCCTACGTGGCCGAAGTGTCCCATTTTTCCTATTGGAACCATGATTTCCAAGACCCGCTCGTTGCATTCACGGCAACGTTTGTGGATGCAAACGGAACACCGCTGGAAAACTACCAAGTGGTCATCAGGCAGCCCGGCACCTCACTGTACGGCACTGGCCAAACTTGTGACCTCGGCATTGTCAGCGGTCTTGTTCCACAAGGGTATAACCTGGAGTTGGAGGTGAGGGGCCTGTGCGGCGAGGTGCTTTACACCGTGCCCATTGGGCCGTTCTCAAACAATGTGGACCTTGGGGTCATCGTAATACCGGCTTCTGTGCTGAATGCCACCACGCTTACCGGGCAACTGGTGGACTGCGACGGCGACCCGGTTCAAAACGGTTTGGTGATTTTCAAATTCAATGGACAGACCGTATATGAATATACCAATGGAGCACCGTTTAATGTTACTTTTTCCACTTGTGCGGCTACTACGGATATAGAAGTGGTGGGGGTTGACCTCGGTGCGGCCCTGCAAAGCGACCCCATTAATGTCGCTCCTGGCGGCACTACCGATTTAGGGGACATCAGTGTTTGCGATGTGCAACTGCAGAACTTTATCCGGATTACCGTGAACGGCGTGACGGCGGTCTATACCCCTGCTGCGGCTTTTATTGATAGTTCGGGGGTGGACACTTATTTCAATTATTATGACCAGAACAACCAAGTTTACCTTTGGTTTTTGGTGAAGGGCCAAACAGTGGGCAACTACGATGGCAGCACAGGCAACTATTTCGAAGTAATTAACGACGGCCCCAATAATTGGACATTCCAGGCGGCGAGTGGCTCATTCTTCGACAACTGTGAAATAACGGCTTATGGGAATACCGGGGAGCCTATCATTGGGACATTCGGTGGGTTGCTGACCAATAATGGCGTCCAACCGCCACAAACAGTGATGGTGACTGGGGATTTCAACATCATTCGGAATTTTTAGGCATAGGTATTAGGGGGTTCATGCGGGTATATTTGCCAATTACTTGCGTGAACCTCCTAATTCCCATTTATCTTGCAAAAGTGACGGAAAAGCAACTCATATCTGACTGCCAAAGCGGCAAGAAAGCAAGCCAATACCTGTTGGTAAAAAGGTATGCGGGCATGCTCCTTTCCGTTTGCCGCCGCTATACCCGTGATGAAGCGATGGCAAAAGACATTCTTCAAGAGACGCTACTCCGCATATTTTCCAATATTGACAGATATGAGCCTACTGGCTCGTTCGAGGCATGGATGCGGCGCATAGCAGTTCGCCGCTCGCTGCAATGGCTGGAAAAAAGCTGCTTCCAGCACGAAACCCAGCCGGATATGCTACCTGACAGCCAACTGCAAGAACCGGAAATAGACCAACACCTCGGAAGCGAGGAAATCATGCAACAGGTAATGGGATTGCCGCCGGGGTATCGCACGGTTTTCAACATGTTCGTCGTGGAGGGCTACCACCACCATGAAATAGCTGAGATGCTGGGCATATCCGAAAATACCTCCCGCTCCCAACTGGCAAGGGCCAGGCAATTGTTGCAACAAAAGCTTCTTCATCTAAAAATAAATCACCGACATGAAGTGGGAATCATTAGAGCATAAAATAAAGGCTGCATTTTTTGGCCAACAAGCGGAGGTGGACGTGGATGCCATCTGGGCGGCCATCGAGCCGGAGGTGGATGCCATCAACCGTCGCAGAAAGCGCCGTGGGTTTGTTTGGTTTTGGTTGGCCGGGCTGCTTTTGTTGGGAGGCGCTTTTGCTTATTTTTACCAAAAAGCAGCAACGACACAGCATGAGCTTCCGCAGCGGACGGCTGCCGTTGCGCAAAGCAGCGAACCGAAAACCGAAGAACAGTTCATGCAGGATAGCAATGGTAGCTTGGAGGAAACCCCGCAAACTTCGGAAGCTAAAGCAACTGTGAACACCAAGGGAGATGTGCCAGCCAGCCCAAAAAGCGAACCACTTCCCCGTAAGCTTTCAGGTATTTTGGGCAACAAAAAGGTGAATCCTTCGAAACAAAGCGGTTCATCTCCAATGCCCATACATCAGCATATAAACGAACAAGGAACAATGGTAAACGCTCCCATTGCGGAGCAAAAAAAACCTGTTGCTTTGACACCTGTGTCGGAAATCCCGACCAGTAACGAAAAAGCCGAATCATTGCATTTAGCGGCTATGCTGCCCACGCTCCCGCTTGCCTTGTTCGATAGGGAAATCGGTCACTCTTTCGTGAAGGAAGTGGCGTACGTGCCAACGGAGAACTTATCTGCCATGCACCAACAGCCGTTCAGCTATGCCGCCAATGTGCAGGGCAGCCTAAGCTTTGTGGAGAAAAAATTGGCAGCGAAGGATTCCCTCTCAAACTCCCTGCTACCGCTTCGCAACAAGACTGAGCGGGAACTGGAAGCCTTCCAAGTTGGGCTGGGCTTCACCGTATTGCATCGCTCCGGTTTTGGGCTAAGCTCAGGCCTTAATTATACACAGATAAACGAGCGGTTCCGTTTTAATCAAGCAATATCTTCTATTGATACGGTGTATGGCATAAAGTATTTAGTGGTTAATCTGGACAATGACACCATTCCCATATATGGCGATGTCCCGCACGAAAAAAAGACCACCTATCAAAAGGAGTATTATAACAAATACCGGATGTTTGACATCCCCGTACTTTTGGGGTATCATCATAAAGGCCGAAATTATTCCATTGGTGTACAGGCTGGTGTTTTTGTAAACCTGAGCCTATCTGCACAAGGGCAAATCATGCAATCGGCCACTGAGTTCACGAATATAGGCACTGCTGGGGTTTTTAGGTCAAATATTGGCATGAGCTATTATTTGGGACTTTCAGCCGGGCGCTTTATCAATAAAAACTTGGAGGCATATATTTCTCCTTTTATGCGGCATTACCCAAAAGATTTTGCCAAGGAAAGCTATGGCATACGGCAGCGGTATAATTTATATGGTGTGAATATGGGGATGCGGTATTTTTTCTGAGAATAATTCGCTCCAATGGGCTGTGGTGCCCCTTTTGCTAAAGTGCTTCACGAGAAAGTGACCTATTGGCTTCAAGTCAACCGGTCACTTTTTGTTGTGCCAAAACTCACTCCGATGGTACAACTTGATTGTCACCCATCGAGCTTATTTTTTCTTATTTCTCAACTTTTCGACCTGCCTACCGCAGAAAGGGTAGCTTTACATCCTTGACCCACACTTCCCATCTCTCGGCAATCTTGCCACACTATTATTTCAGACTACTTTTTATGCGAATGATAAATGTTGTCGTCGTGACGCTCTTTTCTATTGCCACCATTTTCGGGCAGGGATTTGTCCTTGGCTCCCTCATCAAGGTCAAGGATTATGGGGAACTCTATTCCACTTTCAAATGGGAGCCGGCCCAAATGGCCATGCTCAAAGCCAACCTCGGCGATGCCACGGCAAATGCAGTAATCCAAAAATCCACGGAAGCTGCTTGGCCAAAAGGCATCGCCTCGCTGGGCACTCGTGCCCAAAACAGGGCATCCATGACGGACTACACGACCTTCTACCTCACGGCACTGGATGAATACCGGGCCATACTTTTTGTGCCAGCCGTGGAGAACAGTTGGATGGCAGAAGACATGAAGCCGGTCGGCGATATTTATTTCGTCGTCAATAGCCACGCCATTGAACTGAAGAACATTGGCACGGCGACGTACCCTCCTGCCCCCGCCACTTTCAATGATTTCGCTGCGCAATTGGACGAAATCACGCGGGATTTCAAGAACGGCTTCGCCAACGTCATTAACCAAATAATAGGGGAGGACGTAGGCGCATTGGTCGTCTATTACGGAACCCAAGTGCCATTGGACGGCACTGATGAACTGTATTTTGTGGAGGATTTGATGGCTGAGACCACCATGTTCCATGCAGGGTTTCCCGGCCACCTCGACCCGGCCAATGGCCTAAAAGCCTACCAGGAACTGGTGCGCAGGGTGGAGGCGCTGAAGCTCAGTTGCTGCCCGCTGTCCAAAGGCGAAGAAATAGCGCGAGGCAACCGCCGCCAACAACCCTTCCGGGCGCACGACCCCAAGGGCTTGATGGAGGTTGGATACCAAAACATGGCCATCGAAGTGGCCCTGGACCGGGGGGAAACCTTTGATAGTGAGGGCCAAATACTGGATTTTTGGATACCCGTGCTGTACGTTTATGGACTGTAATAGTGGTGGTTGGCTGTACCAGAGCGCACGGTAATGCTGATGATTGGAAGGGAAGATAAAAAAGTCTTCGGGGGATATAGCCTATCCCATTCTCGTTTGTAGCTTTGCTCCAACGTCAAAGCCGTCAACCAATTCAACAATTTCAACCAATTTAACATGAAAAACACTCGCCGCAACTTCGTAAAGCGCCTCGCAGCCGGGGCTGTCGCCACCGCCATTTTGCCGAAGGCGACCCAAGCCAACGTGAAACCTGAAATAATGGACTGGGAAGCGCCCACTGGCCGCTTCGGCCCCAACGACAAGATACGCATCGCTGGCATCGGCATGGGCATCATGGGCTTTGGCAACCTGAGCACGGCCCTCAAAGTGCCGGGCGTGGAGGTCGCCGCCGCCTGCGACCTGTACGATGGCCGCCTCGAACACGCCAAGGAAGTGTACGGCAAGGACACCTTCACCACCCGCAACTTTGAAGAAATACTCGCCCGCAAGGACATTGACGCCGTCTTTGTCAGCACCTCCGACCATTGGCACGACCATATCAGCATCGCTGCGCTCAATGCGGGCAAGGCGGTCTATTGCGAGAAGCCGATGGTGCAGCACATCAACGAGGGCAGTGCCGTGATTGATGCCCAGCGCAAGACCGGGAAGATTTTGCAGGTGGGCAGCCAGCGGGTCAGCTCGCTGGTGATGGCCAAGGCAAAGGAACTCTACCAGTCCGGTGCCATCGGCGAACTGATTTCCGCCGAGGCTTTCGTGGATCGCCAGTCCGCCAACGGGGCTTGGCAGTACAGCATCCCCACTGATGCCTCCGAAAAAACGGTGGCGTGGGACCGCTTCCTCGGTGATGCGCCCAAGCGCCCCTACGACCCGCTTCGGTTTTTCCGCTGGCGCAATTACCAGGACTACGGCACGGGCGTCGGAGGCGACCTCTTTGTGCACCTCTTTAGCGGCCTCCACTTCGTACTCGACACACCGGGACCGGAGCTGATTTTCGCCACCGGCGGCCTCCGCTACTGGAAGGATGGCCGTGACGTGCCGGACATCCAAATAGCGCTGATGGATTACCCAAAGACGGCCTCGCACCCTGCCTTCAATCTCCAAATGCGGGTGAACCTCATCTCCGGCGACGGGGGCGGCTGGATGAACCGCCTCGTGGGGACGGAGGGCGTGCTGGAAATAGGCTGGTCGGACGTGAAGCTCAAGCGCAGCCCAATTGACCCGCAGCCCGGCTACGGCGGATGGGATACTTTCAACACCTTCTCGGAGGCACAGCAGAAGGACTACGAGCGCTGGTACAAGGCAAAATATCCGCCCCTACCCCTCAAGATTCAGGAGCCAAAAGAACAGCAATGGCTAACGCCCGAAGGCTACGACGAGCGGCTGGACCACCACCGCAACTTCTTCGACTGCGTGCGCAATGGCAAAACGCCGGTGGAGGACGCCGTCTTCGGCTTCCGGGCGGCTGCGCCTTCCCTTGCAGCCAACATCAGCTACTTTGAAAAGAAATTAGTGAAATGGGATGCGGTGGGGATGAAGATTATCGGGTAAGAAAGCCAGCGGGTGAGGGGAGTGGACAGCGCCCATTCCCCTCAACTTCTCATCAAGTAATCATCAGCTTACGGGAAAAAGTTTTTCCATTGTGGGTCACGCTCACGGCATAGAGGCCGGGGTTCATGCTTTCAAGCTCGATGCGAAGGATGCCGTCGTCCACGGCGGGGATGTGCTGGTAATACACCCGCTCGCCGATGCCGTCGAAGATGGCGACTTCGACTTCTTTTCCCCTGAATTTTTTCATCAAAAGGTTGATTTGCCGACCCGTTGGGTTCGGGAAAATCTCGAAAGGGGGCACTTCTTTGAAGTAGAGGATTTTGCGTTCGCTGAAGTATATTTCGCCATCGGAAAAGGTGAAGCAGATGCGGTAAAAGTTCTCGCCGGGCATGGGGTCGTCGTCCTGCTCCCGGAAGCTATCGGTGTCGCCAGCGGCCACGAAGTGGCGTTCGTAAATGATAATGTTTTGGTAGTCAATGCCATCGGAGGAACGCTGCACCGTGAAGGCCACGAGGTCTTTATCGAAGGTGCTGTTCCAGTACAATTCGGCTGACCAGCCAGTGGATTCGGCAGTAAGGGAAACGATGTGCTGCCTAAATTGTGGAATGAAGTTGAGTTGGGAGTTGAGTCCGTTCGCATTTGGTGCTACTGCCACAAGCAGCAAGTAGAGGGTTGGTAAGAATGTTTGTTTCATGGTGATTATGTAGTATGTCCTTTGTGAAAATTGTAGAATTCTAAAGTGGGTGGACCATAATCGTTGGCAAATCTACAACAAACATTGTATTACGTGGTATTTGTTTAATTGCTTTGCAAAAAAGGCATAGGAAACTTGCCTACTTTTGCGAAAAAATAGTCATGGAATTCTTCCTCGCTACCTTGTTCTCGCTGTTTTCCATCGTTGACCCGCCGGGTGCCGTGCCAGTGTACATCTCGCTTACCGATGGGATGGCACCAAAGGACCGCAACCGGATTGCACTTTTTTCAAGTGTTTATTTTCTGCTCATCCTCATTGGATTCTTCTTGGCTGGCACCTATATCCTCAGCTTTTTTGGGTTGACGGTACATTCCATGCGCATAGCGGGTGGCATGGTGCTGCTCAGCACGGGGTTCAGCCTCATGGGCGGCAATTTTGCGAAGCGAAAGGGCTACAACGACAACGTGGCCGCCGATGCCAAGAGCCGCTCCGAGATTGCCTTCACACCAATGGCCATGCCGCTGCTGTCAGGGCCGGGTTCCATTTCCTACCTCATCACCATGTTCAAACAGCACCCCGATTGGAGCGAGCGGGTATGGATTTTGGCGGCCATCCTAGCAATGGGCGTCATGGTTTATCTGACGTTGCGGGCTGCTCCACTGCTTTTCAAAATCTTTGGACAGGGCGGTCTCAGCGCCATAGCCCGCATCATGGGCTTCCTGGTGGTGGCCATCGGCGTGCAGTTCATCGTGGATGGGCTGGTGCATTTGGTGGGAGAAATGAAGTGAACAGTTGGCCGTTTGACAGTTGGCAGTCAAAGCAGCGTCATTCGACATTATATATTCAACACCAACTGACTTTGCAATAGCTTAAAAGTCAATGAGTTACAATTAATGTTCAATGTCTAATGACCAATGACGGTTAATGACCAATGACAATGAATGACCAATGACAATTAGAAAAGTCGTCACCTTCGGTGAAATCATGCTACGCCTCACCCCCCCCGGCTACCAGCGGTTTTCGCAGGCAAGCAGCTTCGATGTGGTCTATGGCGGCGGCGAAAGCAACGTCGCCGTCTCGCTCGCCAACTTCGGCCTCCCGACGGAGTTCGTGACCCGTTTGCCCAAAAACGACCTCGGCGACTGCGCCCTCATGGAGCTGCGCAAAAGGGGCGTCGGCACTAACCATATCCTACGTGGCGGAGAGCGGTTGGGCATTTATTTTCTGGAAATGGGTGCCGTAAGCCGGGGCAGCAAGGTCATCTACGACCGTGTAAACTCAGCTATCAGCACTATCCAACCCGGTATGATTGACTGGAACGTGGTGTTCAAGGACGCCCAATGGTTTCACTGGACGGGCATCACCCCCGCCATTTCGCAGGGGGCTGCGGACGCCTGTTTGGAAGCCATCCAAGCCGCCAACCGCCTCGGCGTCACCGTCTCCACCGACCTGAACTACCGAAAAAATCTCTGGCAATACGGCAAACAACCCAGCGAGGTCATGCCCGAATTGGTGGCGGGCTGCGACATCATTTTGGGCAACGAGGAGGATGCTGAGAAGCATTTCGGCCTGCACCCTGAAGGCGTGGACGTGACCACCGGTCATTCCGTCAATGCGCAAGCGTATTGGTCGGTGCTGGCGCAAATGATGGACATGTTCCCCCGTGCGAGAAAGGTCATCACTACCTTGCGGGGCAGCATCAGCGCCTCGCACAATACTTGGTCGGGCGTTCTATATGATGGCATAAGAATGCATGAAGCACCGACTTATGACATAACACATATCGTGGACCGGGTCGGCGGAGGCGATAGTTTTATGGCTGGCCTGATTTATGGTTTGATTAATTTCCCAAACGACGACCAAAAGGCCCTGAACTTCGCCGTTGCTGCATCTTGCTTAAAGCATACCATATATGGCGACGCCAATTTGGTGACTGTACAGGAGGTGGAGCAATTGATGAAAGGCGATGGGAGCGGCAGAGTTTCAAGATAATTAAAAATTGAAAATTGAAAATTATCCGGGCCTCATTTTCCATTTTCCATTAATTTATATGGCTAGATATACAAGACTCGAAGTTGCCCAAAAAATGGGCGAGCAGGGCATGGTTCCGTTGTTTTACCATGCCGATTTGGAAGTTGCCAAGGCAGTCGTGTCGGCCTGCTACCACGGCGGTGCTCGGCTCTTGGAGTTCACCAACCGGGGCGATTTTGCCCACGAGGTATTTGGCGAGCTGAGCAAGTTCTGCCTAAAAGAATTGCCCGGCATGATGCTCGGCGTTGGCTCCGTGACGGACGCTGGCACTGCCTCGCTCTACCTACAGTTGGGTGCCAATTTCGTTGTAACGCCAGTGCTTCGGGAGGACATCGCCCTCGTCTGCAACCGTCGGAAAGTGCTGTGGTCGCCCGGCTGTGGCAGCCTGACGGAGATTGCGAGAGCAGAAGAACTGGGCTGCGAAGTAGTGAAGCTTTTCCCCGGCGGGGTCTATGGCCCCGGCTTTGTGAAGGACATCAAAGGCCCTTGCCCCTGGACGAACATCATGCCAACTGGCGGCGTGAACCCGGATTTTGATAGCCTGAAAAAATGGTTTGATGCAGGGGTTTACTGCGTCGGCATGGGCTCGAAGTTAATGCTGAAAAAGGAGGACGGGAGCTTTGATTTGGTGGGGATTGAGGCGCTGACGAGGGAAGCGCTGGGGATTATTCGGACGGTACGGGGCAGGTAAAGACATTTGCACCGCAACTATTTTAGCCGATTAGAAGAGTTTTCAAGCAATTCAATTACTATGAAAAAATTGGAAGTTTACGAGTTTACAAGCAACAAAATCAAAACTGAATTTAGGTTCGAGAGCACTGGGCCAAAAGGCATCATAACTAAGATTGTAAAATTTAGCATCGTCAGGGAGAACTTGTGCAATCTCGCTTTTGGAGATTTAGTTTCCGATGATTTTGATGATGAAATCATATCAAACAATGGGGATTTGCGAAAAATAATCAGCACTTTGGCTAATATTGTCCATTCGTTCACACTGTCAAATCCTGAAATTAAGATAGCCATAGTGCCTGTTGACAGAAAAAGAAAATTGCTGTACAACCGGATTTTCCAGCAATACGAGCTTGAAATTTTGGAGTTTTACTCAATAGAAGGGTTCTTGTCGGTTAGAAGAACGAAAGAACAGTACGACCCAAATAAATTGTACGATGCCTTTGTGATTTCTCCTGAAAAACCTATTTTTGAACTTCAACAACATTGACCGATATGACTACCGCACAAAAAGAAATAAATGCGCTTGGAAAGCCAATGACTGCTAAGGAGGAATTAGCGGTCAAAAAGGCCTTTGAAAAATTCCCCAACACCAAGAAATTCAAAAAGAGCTTGGAGTTTACAACCTTGCTTCATTTTGATGAGTTGCGTCTTGCCCATCCAGAATGGGAATTGACCAAGTTACTTAGCATTATTGTGCAAAACCTGCCAAAGGAAACCCCCCCAAGTTTGTTGTTGGAAATGACTAAGTTGGTTATAGATGAATGGGAAAAGATGGAAAAGCAAGCGGTCGTCGCTTAAATTTTACCTACAATGAAAAACGGCCTACTCAATTCGATAGGCCGTTTTTCATTACATGCGTATATCTCATTAAACGCTATCCCCTTGGCTTCGCCTCCCCCTTCAAGTGTTTATCAAGGAAAGCCAGCACCGCTCCATACCCCTTGATTTCGTTCTCCTTTTTCACAAAACCATGCCCTTCGTCGGGGAAGATGACGTACTCTACGGGCACGTTGTTCTTCTTCACCGCCGCCACGATTTCGTCCGACTCGACTTGCAAAACCCGTGGGTCGTTGGCACCTTGCAGCACCATTACGGGGTTTTTCACTTTGTCGGCATGGAAGAGCGGCGAGATATTGTACAGCCGCACCGAGTCAGCGGTGGTGGGGTCGCCCATTTCATCGTAAAGTGCCTTGCGGAAGCTCTCCCAATATGGCGGGATGGACTTCAACGTGCGCAGCCAGTTGGTCACGCCGAAGATGTTCACGCCGACCTTGAACTCGTCGGGCGTGAAGGTCATGCCCGCCATCGTCATGTAGCCGCCGTAGCTGCCGCCGATGATGCCGATTTTGGTGGAGTCCACGTAGTCCTGCGAGGCGAGCCATTTTTTACCCCAAACACAATCCTTCAAGTCCTTGTCGCCGTGGTTGCGGTCGTCCATTTTGAAAAAGGATTTCCCATAGCCGCTGCTGCCCCGGTTGTTGACGGCCAGCACGGCGTAGCCATGGTTGGTCAGGTATTGTAAGAGCGCAAAATACCCTGTCCTCGACTGCCCGCCCGGGCCGCCGTGAACCCAGACCAATGCGGGTACTTTTTGGTCGGGCGTGGCGGTCAGCGGCTTGTAGTAGATGGCGGGGATTTCCAGCCCGTCGAAGGATTTGTAACGCACGACTTGCGCTGTCACGAGGTCGTCGCCATTGATTTCGGGATTGAGCGTGTTGGTCAGTTTCTTCAGTTCTTTGGTGCCAAAATCATAGACGTAGATATTGCTCGGCGCTTTGGAAGTGCCCACAGAGAGGCGCATTTTCTGCTCGGTGTCGGAGATGTTCACGGCCAGCACGTCGCCGTCGGGGAGGTCGGGGAAGGCTATTTTCTCACCGCTGGCATTGTCGAGGATTATCAGCGAGTTCTTGCCGTCTTCGTTGATGGCGATGACCCGGTACTTCTCGTTCTCGCTGATGTAGCTGTACATCACGTCCCAGTTCGTTTCAAAAATGGTTTTGCGAGCGCCCGTGGCAATGTCGTACTGCACCAGGTAGGAGAACTCCTTGCCCGCATCGGTGGTATAGAAAAACGACTTACCGTCCTTGCTAAATCCAGAGGCGTTGTACTGCCCCGGCGCCGAAGGCTCGGAGATTTCGGTCTTTTTTTTCGTGGCAACGTCGTACAGGAAAAGCTGGTTTTCGCTGGTGGTGACGGACTTTTGGATGGCCAGCGTTTTCTCGTCCCAAGCGATGCCGCTCACGTCCATGCCTTCGTCGTTTTGGTAAACCATCGTGGCCTTCCAGCCATCCACGGGCATTTTATAAAGGTCAAAAAACTGCTCGTTGCGTTTGTTGGAGCTATAAAACATCGCCTTTTTGTCGAGGGTCCAGCCATAGAAATTGGCCTTTTCCTTTTCGGCGGGCGTCAGGTCGGTGGCCTTGCCGTCCTCGCCGAGCAAGTAGATATGGTCAATCTCATTGCCGCCCTTGTCGGCGGAGTAGAGGATTTGGTTGGTGCCCGGCACATAGTCCACGGCGAAGAACGACTCCACTGTCGAGTTGGTCACCTGCCGCTGCGAGCCATCGGCCACGTTGATTTCGATGAGGTTGTAGATGCCCGACTTGTTGCTGTGTGCCAGCAATTTCGACTCATCCGACGACCAGGCGCCGCCGCCGATTTGCTCGTTCTTGTAAAACTGCTCGATGGTGTACTGCATGATTTCCTTGGTAGCGGCGGGCTTGTCCTGCTTGCAGGAAACGGCCAAGATGGCGAGGGCCCACATGCCTAAAAGTTGCTTTTTCATTAGTTGTCCTTTTTGATGATGAAAAATGGTTTGTAATGCAAAAAACTTTGCGGGTCAAATATAGAAAACGGTAATTCAGTAGGGTTGAAAGATTGGACGTTGGGCTGGCGGGGCTGGGTGAATGGTGCTCAGATGCCGATGAAAATTTTGAAACTGGCTCGCTTGCATCCTATGCGACTGAAAATTTGAAACTGATTTAACGGTTGGGCGATGTGCACCCTTGTTCTAATTTGCAACGGAAAACCCTATCTTTGTCAAAAAACATCGAGCATGGAAGCAGTAGCAGTTCAGCAAAAGGGGCAAGTAGGCCCAGTTGTCGCCAAGCCGAAAACCCGCATCTCGTGGGAAGAGTTTCAGCGCAAATACCTCACCCGTGAGGATGGCTATAAATATGAGTGGGTGGGCGGCGAAATTGTCAAAACCAAACGAACTATGGACTACACACAAATCTTCATTTTCACCAACCTTGACGATTTTTTCCAAAAACTAAAGCAACAAGGCAAGGTGTCTGGTAAGTTGATTACCGAAGTTGACACTTTCTTTTTGGAGAACCATAGGAGGCCGGACATTGCCTGGTTTTCGGATGAACAGGTTAAGCAAGGTAAGCAAGGCATTGCCCCCGTCCCCCAATTCCTCATTGAAGTCATCTCCACCAAAGACCAGATGAACCTCGTGGAGGACAAGATGGAGGACTACCGGGCTGCTGGCGTCCAGGTTGTCTGGCAGGTATTTCCCAAGTTTGAAAAAATCCACGTCTATGGCGGCACCCACCTCAACCAGATGACTGTTTGCCGGGGCGAGGAACGCTGCTCGGCAGCGCCTGTGCTGCCTGATTTCGTGCTGGCGGTGAAGGAGGTGTTTAAGGGGTGAACAGGCGTATCGCGTGGGGCTTACAGCCCCACTACCCAATAAAGAAAAACAAAATTGGGCGACAATTTCCTATTGCCGCCCAATTCGCTTACCGCACAAACCCAACAGAAAGCCAAGTTTTTCCCAACCCCTAAACCCCCTAAACCTTCTAAACTCCCATCATCCTCACTCCTGAATCGTCTTCAAATAAGCCGTGATGTGGTCAATCTTGGCTTGCAGGACTTTTTCATCGGTAATGCCCTCCGCTGTTTTGAACGCTTCCCACCATACCGGCATGTCAGTCGTACTGTGGCCGGGCACATTTTCGACGCCAGCGATGATTTTGGAGATTTCCGCATCGGGAAACTCGCCGTTGCGCCGTTGGGCAATCTGCCGGAGGTTCTTCGGCGGCGTGTCCATCATGGCAGCCATTTGGCTTTGGCCGTCGCCCTTTTCGCCGTGGCACGGCGTGCAATAGGACTTGAACCATTCTTCGCCTTCGGCAACGGCGTCTTTTTTGGATTCGCCGGCACAACCAATGGCAAAAACCACCAGTGCGGACACGAACAAAAATGCAGGGAGTAATTGACTCCATGCCATGCTTCTTTTTTGGCTGCTTTTCATGACTGACGTTTTGAGTGAATGAATAAATTGCAATGGGTGGTAATAAATTGCCACCTATTTTCTTCCTGCAAGATTACCGCCTATGCAGAAAATCATTGGTGATTTTAGTCAGGGGGTGGCGGTGCGTTTTGACAATGCAGTTCCCATTTGGGAGATGGCGCCTTTTTTCCTTACTTCGCCGATTCTTTGCAATTATGAAAAAACTCCTATTCCGCTGCTTGGTCGTTTGTCCCTTTTTTGCGCTTGCGCAAAACCAAACCCTGCTCGACAAAGCCGCCCAACTCCCCGAATACCAGTTCTTCACCCCCGCCGAAAAGGAAAAGGACTGGCTCATTCATCGGGTCGAGACACCCACCACCGTGCTGCGGGACGGCGATAAAAGCATCGTCCTCACCAACGGCCTGCTCCTCCGCCGCTGGCGCATCGAACCGGATGTGGCCACCACCCACCTCACCCTTTTAACTAACAACGACAACTATTTGCGGGGCGTAAAGCCCGAAGCCCAGCTCGTAATGGACGGCGACACCATGAACGTCGGCGGGCTGCTCGGCCAGCCGGAGTACGGCTACCTGCTGCCCGATTGGCTCGACACGCTGCGGGCTGATTCAGCTGCCTTCCACTGCGTGGACTTTGCGGTGGGGGAACTCAAGCCCCTGCTCAACTGGAAGCAGAACCGGTGGGCGGGCGAGGCGACCTCCCAGCCTTTGGCTGGCAAGCGGCTCACGTTTATTTACCTACATGAAAATGAAAAATGGCAGGGCGTGACAGTGGCCGTGCATTACGAAATGTACGACGGCATCCCGCTGCTCTGCAAATGGATTTCGGTGAAAACGGAGGCCCGGCCCGACCTGACCATCAACCGTTTCACTTCGGAAATATTGGCCGTGCGGGAGGAGGAAAGCAGTGTGGACCACGGCCCCGGCCTCATGACCCCGAACCTGCTCGTGCAAACCGACTACGCCTTCCACGACATGAGCAGCCGCTTCTCCAACCAATGCGTGCGTTGGCTGCCCGACCCCGACCACAGCTCGCAGGTGAACTACCAGCGCCTGACGCCGAACCTGCTCACCGTCAGCCCGCCGCTCGGCCCCAACACCACGCTCTCCCCCGGCGACGAATGGGAGAGTTTCCGAACTTGGGAGCTTCCATTCGACTCCCACGCCCGGGAGCGGAAGGGCCTCGCCGAGCGCCGCTTGTACCGCACCATTGCCCCGTGGGCGACGGAAAACCCAATCTTCATGCACCTCGTCAGCACTGAGCCAGAGGTGGTCAGGGCAGCCATTGATCAGTGCGCCGAGGTGGGCTTCGAGATGGTCATCCTCAGCTTCGGCAGCGGCCTGAGCATGGAGGATGTCAGCCCGGCCAATATCCAGAAGTTCAAGGAGCTGGCGGATTATGCGCACTCAAAGGGCATCCAACTGGGCGGCTACTCGCTCTTCTCCAGCCGCCGCATTGACGACCAAAACGATGTTATAAATCCCGCCACGGGGCAGCCCGGCGGGGCCATATTCGGCAATGCGCCCTGCCTCGGCAGCCTGTGGGGCATCCGGTATCTGGCCAATTTGCGCAAATTCATCCGGGAGACGGGCTTCGACATCCTGGAGCATGACGGGCCTTACCCCGGTGATGTTTGCGCCAGCGAAAACCACCCCGGCCACACCGGGCTGGCCGACTCGCAGTGGGAGCAGTGGGACTTGACGGTGGAGTTTTACAAGTGGCTACGGGAAACGGGCGTCTATCTGAACGCACCCGATTGGTACTTCCTGAATGGCAGCAGCAAAACGGGCATCGGCTACCGGGAGGTGAACTGGTCATTGCCCCGTGACCGCCAAATAATGCTCGGCAGGCAGAACATCTACGACGGCACTTGGACGAAAACGCCCTCGATGGGCTGGACCTTCACGCCGCTGACCGAATACCACGGCGGCGGGGCAGCAGCCACCTTGGAGCCGCTTGATTCGCACCGGATGGCGTACCGCCAGCACCTCTGGCAGAACTTCGGGAGCGGGGTGCAAAGCTGCTACCGTGGCCCACGCCTCTTCGACACGGAGGCCACGAAGGCGATGGTGAAGGAGGCAGTGGATTGGTACAAACGCTACCGCCAAATCCTCAACAGCGACATCGTCCACCTCCGCCGTCCCGATGGGCAGGACTGGGACGGCATACTGCACGTGAACCCAAACTTGAAGGAAAAAGGGTTGGCGATGCTCTACAATCCGTTGAAGACCAATATTTTACGACGAATAAAACTGCCGCTCTACTACACGGGACTGACGGATGTGGCGCAGGTGCGCATGGGTAGCAGCGCTGGCAACGGCAGTTCAGAGAGCGATTCAAAGGCATTCACCCTGAACCGCTTTTTTGAGATAGAGGTGGAGGTGGAGGTTCCGGCAGGGGGCTGGGTTTGGGTGGTGGTGGAGTGAATCAACCCTCCGTCACCGTCCATTTCAGGTTCAACCGCTGGAGCAGGTTGGTGATGAAGTCAAGGTCTTTGCGTTCTTTGATTTCTACATTGACGGTCAGTGTAGCTTTTTTTTGGTCAGCTTTGTGCTGCTTGATGAACTTTGCAGTTTCGGCAGCTTCTTCCTCGGTAAGATGGGTGTGGATGACCTCAATGGGCATATTTTCCGGGTCTTTTATGTACCTCATTTTTTAAGATTTTTGAGTGAAATAAACATCAATTAAGTGCTTAGCGGCAACCTTATCTATGTACATCCTGTTGGATTTGCCGACCTGTCTCTTCACGAGCTGTGCTCGTTGACGGCTAAGGTTGCGCCTTTGGGCACCATGCGTAGGCCAAGCACGCTGCCTTTCAGCGTCATTGCCCAAAACCTATTGGCTCCGGGCACAAACAATGAAAAGCAGTGGTGCTTTTCCCAAACACAAGGGGGTAATTTGCCGCATAGTTCAATTTTTCAAAGAAGCCATATCTATCACAAAACGATAACGGACATCGCCTTTCAACAAACGCTCATACGCTTCGTTGACCTGGTGTGCGCCAATCAATTCTATATCCGCCACGATATTATGCTTGCCGCAGAAATCCAGCATTTCCTGTGTTTCGGCAATGCCGCCGATGAGCGAACCCGCAAAGCTTTTCCGGCCCATAATCAAGCTGAAAGAGACCACCGGAAGCGGCTCCATCGGTGCGCCGACAAGCACGAGCGCACCGTCCACCTTCAGCAAACTGAGGTAGGCGTTGACATCGTGCTGGGCGGATACGGCATCGAGGATAAAATGCAGGCTGTTGGCGTGTTGGCGCATTTGTTCAGGGTCGGTGGACAGTACCACCTCGTCAGCGCCCAAATGTTTTGCGTCCACGGTTTTGGAGGCCGATGTGGTGAACACCACGACGTGGGCGCCCATTGCCTTGGCTATTTTGACGGCCATGTGCCCCAATCCACCAATGCCCACGACGCCCACCTTCTTGCCGGGGCCTACGTTCCAATGCCTGAGCGGCGAATAGGTGGTTATGCCTGCGCAAAGCAGTGGCGCAGTTGCTGCCAAGTCAAGGTTCTCCGGCACGTGCAGCACAAAACTTTCATCCACCACGATGCTATCGGAGTAACCACCAAAAGTCATTCCGCCCAAATGCTTGTCGGGCGAATTGAAGGTCTGGGTCATGCCCGGCTCGCAAAACTGCTCCAGGCCATCCTTGCATGGCGCACAGTTCCTGCACGAGTCCACCATACAGCCCACCGCTGCGATGTCGCCCACTTTAAACTTCGAAACATGGTTGCCCACTTTGGTCACTTTGCCCACTATCTCGTGGCCGGGCACGATGGGGTAAACGGTGCCGCGCCACTCATTTCGGGCAGAGTGCAAGTCGGAATGGCAAATACCGCAGAACAGGATTTCGATTTCTACATCGTGCGGCGTGACGTCCCTGCGTTGGATGGTCAGCATTTCCAATGGTTTTTCGGCAGCATAAGTGCCAATTGCTTTTGAGTTCATATTGTAGTTGTTTTTAAAAAATTGAGTAGCTCAAACTATTTTGAAGTCCTGTTGACTTTCCCATCGCTGCCGTGTAGCGAGGCAGGACATTTTCAAAATTGCATTCGGCAAATATAGTGTTTTAGTCCATCATCCCAATCAAGGGTACCCTCTTGTCGGACTGCGTGCGACCAAGCTGATGCCATGTCCCTTGGTGGTCGGGATGATTTCCTGGTTGTTATTTTTTTGGTCAAAAAAGGGCCTGAACTCACCTCCAGCGTGCGCCAAAAATGTGCTTTAGGCGGCAATCGGATTTTCCAAAAGAAATTTTTCCACTTCATTTTTCAAAAAAAGAACCAAAAAACGCCTTTGTTTTCTGGTGTTCTTGGATGCTTTGTTTAATTTTTTTTGAAAAAACATTAAACGTAGAAATCCGAGCCAAGTGTTCCACTCGTAGATTGGAATGAAAAACGAAATTTCAAATCGTCTATTAAAATTTGGGAACACAGTACAAGGAGTAGGAAATTGAATCACCCGTTTTTGATAAGATTACTTTAGTGCTTGAGCTTGGTTCCCGAAAATTCTCAACAAATTCATTAATTAAAATGAAAAAGAAGAATCTGCTGTTAACAGCAATCGCTATCCTTTCGGCCTCCATCGGAATCGTATGGGCCGCCGACCACATTGATGCGCCGGGCGTGAGCAACACCAGCTCGGACATCACCGACTTTTATGCCTTCCAAAGCCCAGAAAACCCCAACAACATGGTTTTTGTGGTGAACACCCAAGGCTTGCTCGACCCTACTGCTTCTGCCACGGCTGCCTTCGACGAGAACGTTATGATTCAAGTAAGCATTGACAACACTGGTGACAACGTGGAAGACCTTGTCATCCAAGCAGTTGTCAATGACGTTGAATTGAGCGTATACGGCCCTGTGAAGCCAAGCGTAACTGGTAAAACGGGCATGGTGGAGACGGACGCAACTGTGACTACCACCAAGGTTACGGAGTACGGCAAAACAGCTACTGTCGGCAACAAAAACGGTATCAAGGTCTTTGCAGGCCCACGTGACGACCCGTTTTTCTTTGACCTCGTAGCCTACCAAAACGTACTTGCCGGCACAGCTTCTGGCTTCAACAACCCAGGCTCTGACACTTTTGCCGGTACGAACGTCATGTCCGTAGTGGTGGAAGTTCCAAAATCAATGCTCGGTTCTGCCGCTTCCCTCAACACCTGGGCTGTCACCAAGCGCAAGGTTTAATTACTCATAAGTTGGTTATTTAATTCCTATTAAAACCATATTTCGGGAATATATTTCCCAAAAAAAAATCACTGATAAAAAGACAGCCTTTAAAATATAGTGGCGGTTAAATGTCTGACTGTCAACTGGATAGCTTTGTCCACCTATTGCTCATCCATTTAATTACACTATATTTTTTTGCTAAAAAAATTAAATTTAATCATGAAAAATATCATGCGTGCAGGAACCCTGCTTCTTTTGGCATTCAGTGCCCTCTTCGCAAGCTGCGGCAAGGACGATGACACCAATCCGTTCAAAGGTCTGACTTACCAGCAGCAAGACCAAATGGGTCGCCCAGCCATCAACACGGTTTTCGTGACGACGGCTGACAAGGACGATTTCAATACGACGATACCTTCCGCAATGGGCGGCAAGTACGCCACAAAGTTCCAGAACCAGCTCTTGGCCTTGAACCCTGGCTACACCACCAACGCACTCGGCATGGACGCAGCAACTTTCAGCGGCGCACTTGCTACCGATGTGCTCAACGTGGCTACTTCTGGCACCACGACCTTCTTCGATGGCACCAACGTGCTGACGGGTCGTACCCTGGCCGATGACGTGGTTTCTGTGGAGTTGCTGTTGATTTTCGGTGGCCCAGATGGCACTGCCAATCCGAGCCTCACCGATGACCACGTGAATGCCAACGACAAAGCATTCTCCAACACATTCCCTTATTTAGCCAGTCCGCATTAATTTTTCGGTTAGTAAATCCCTACCGCAAGCGGACAGCTTATGCTGTCCGCTTGTTTTTGACCTCATTCCCAACCTCAATATCAGAGCTTGCCCGAGCTTTCCGCCCCATTTAACCAAAAAAATCTTTCACCCGTTTCAATCAACAACCGCATGAAAAAGTCCATCCTTTTCGCCGGATTTGTACTTGCCGTAGCAGGTATTTTTTTTACCATTAAATTTCAAAAACCGATTGCACATAGCGCCGACTTCGAGGCGTACCTGAACCCAAGCCATTTAAAAAACGCAGAAAACGCACTCGCTGCGCAAATTGGGTTTTGGGAGAAAAAACTGGCATCGCAACCCGAAAACTTCGTTTACCAATCAAAAGTGGCCGGCGGTTATAGCGCATGGTTCAAGCTGACGGGTGAGGTGGAGAAGCTGCACCAATCGGACAGCATTTTGCAAAACATCAACCAGCGCTACCCAAACCAAGTGGGTACTTTGCAAGCACTTGCTTCCAACGCTGTTACCCGCCATTCGTTTGCGGAAGCAGAAGGACTGATGCGCCAAGCACTGACCTTGGGCGAGCAAAAACATGCCAGTTCGCTGATGCTCACGGACGTGCTGATGGAACGGGGCAATTTCTCCGATGCCTCCATGCTCATGCGGGATTTGGACGCCCGGAGCCATTTCGACTACCTCATTCGAGAGATGAAAATGCTCGACCAGCGGGGCAAGCTCCCCGAAGCCATCGAGCAGATGGAAAAAGCGCTGGCATTGGCCCGTACTTCTGGCTCAAAGGACTTGCTGAATTGGGCACTCTCCAATCTCGCAGATATGTACGGTCATGATGGCCGAATCCAAAAATCATACGACACCTACCTTGAGGCTCTGGCCAATAACCCCGCCGACCTGCACTCGCTGAAGGGTATCGCATGGGTCGCTTTTTCCCATGACAAAAACACGGCAGAAGCCCGGCGGATACTGGGTTTTCTGAAAATCATACACTCGGTGCCCGATTATGACCTGCTTTTATCAGACATCGCCACTTTTGAAAACAAGCCCGAGGAGGCCACGGCTTTCAGCCAGTCGTTTATCCAAAAAGCCAGCAATCCCGACTATGGCAATATGTACAAAGCCTATCTCGGCAACTTGAAAGCTTCAAATATGGAACATGCTGACGAGGCATTGGCCATTGCAACGGACGAAATTGCAGAGCGCCCTCACCCGATGTCCTATGTCCTATTGGCGTGGGCTGTTTTCCAAAAGGGGGACAAGCAAGCAGCATTGGACATTATTCAAAAGCATGTTATGAATCAAACACAAGAGCCTGAGGCGCTCTACCATTCTGGCGTTATTTTGGCCGGAACGGGCAATAAAAAAGAGGCTAAAAAATACCTCGAAGAAGCGTTGGATGCTTCTTATGAACTGGGGCCGGTGGCGACTCAGGAGATTCGGGAGGATTTAAGGCGGTTGTGAGGAAGTAACTTGCAGGTGCACGTTAGCCTATGCCATAGGTCTTGAGAAGCCCAAATCCTTCCCTGAGCGTTTCCAAGATTTCCCTAAAAAAATCGCCCCTCCGAAAACCGAGCCTTCCCGTCCGCTCGTAAGTACCCATAAGCAATTGAGAAGACACGCTCACTCGTCCTAAAACCTGTTGAAACTTATTTGACCGATACTGGCTGACGGTCCAAAAGCAATCAATCCGAACAATGGGGGCAAAAAACGGCATTGGAGCATCGCTCCACTGGCGTTGCTATGTCCCTGTAGGTCGGATGATTGGAGTCTGGCCGCAGCCTATTTTTTAACAAATACTAAATCAAATTTCCACATGAAATTACCCGTTACCTTTCATCCGCCCGGCGGGCGCCGACGCCCGCTTATGTTCCAAAAACTGATGCTTTCATGCCTGTTGGCGATGGGCTGCTTCGCCAATGCAAGTGCACAGATAGTGTACGGTCTTTCTGGCTCTACCTTGTTCTCTTTTGACTTGGCACCGCCTACTACCTTGCTCGGCACAGCGCCGATTGTGGGTGTAGCTTCGGGCCAGACCATTGAGGGCATTGACTTTCGCCCCAACACGGGCGAGCTTTACGCCATCGGCTACAACCAAGGCACCGGGGAAGCCCGGCTCTACACCATCAACCCGATTTCTGGCGCTGCCACGGCAGTTGGGGCTGCTGCCGTCACCCTCCAACCCAACATGGGCGCTATCACGTTTGACTTCAACCCCACGGTTGACCGCATCCGGCTGATGGGCAGCAACGGCACAAACTACCGACTGCACCCCGTCACAGGTGCCATTGCCGCCACCGATGGTACGCTCGCTTACGCAATGGGCGACCTCAACGCCAGTGCCATGCCATTCATAGCAACTGGTGCCTACACCAACAGCTATATTGCCGCCACCTCCACGACCCTGTACAATTATGACGCAGCACTCAACGTCCTCACCTCCCAAAATCCTCCCAACAACGGGACGCAGAACACCATTGGCATTACTGGCCTTCAAGTGAGCGCCACCGACCCCATCGTGGACATGGACATCTTCTTCGATGCAGCCACGCAAACCAACACGGCGCTGCTCGTTGCAGCCACTGGCTTCCCACAAACCACCAATTTTTACACGGTAAATCTTGCTACGGGCCTTGCTTCCCCAATTAGTGCCATTGGCCTGCCGGTGCAAGTGGACGACATCGCCGTTTTCATTGACCGCAGCGTTCCAGCGCAAGTGACCGGGCAATTGGTCTATGCGCTCACCACCACCAACAACCTTATCAGCTTCGACTCTGACCTCCCGACCGTCATTCGCAGCATCGTGCCGGTGGCTGGTGTTGCAATGGGACAAGCCATCGCTGGCATTGACTTCCGACCCAACACGGGCGAACTCTACGCCATTGGCTACAACCAAACCAATGGCGAGGCCCGCTTGTACACCCTGAACCTGACCTCCGGCGCAGCCACCGCTATTGGCGCAGCGCCCGTTACGCTTGCTGCCGCAATGGGCCAAATCACCTTCGACTTCAACCCCACCGTTGACCGCATCCGGGTGATGGGCAGCAGCGGGGCCAACTACCGAATGCACCCCGTCACCGGAGCCATCGTTGCCACGGACGGCAATCTGGCCTACTCGCTCACGGATGCCAATGCGGCGGCTACCCCTTTCGTCGCCGCTTCGGCCTACACCAACAGTTATATCGGCGCAAACACGACCACCCTGTACAACTATGACGCTGCGCTCAACATCCTCACGACGCAGATTCCGCCCAACAACGGTACCCTGAACACTGTGGGCATGACTGGCATCACCGTCAGCCCCATTACCCCTTTGGTGGACATGGACATCTTTTTTGATGCGGCAAGCGCCACGGACCTGGCCTTCGTCAGTGCCGCCACCGTTGGCAGCACCGCCAGCATTTTCTATACCATGAACCTCGCCACGGGCGCAGCCACTTCGGTCGGCAACATCGGCCTCGCCACCAGCGTGAACGACATCGCCGTCTTCATTGACCGCAGCGTTCCCGCACAAGTGACCGGGCAATTGGTCTATGCCGTCACAGGCAACAACAACCTCATCAGCTTTGACTCCGACCTGCCGGGCATCATCCGCAGCATCGTCCCCGTGGCTGGCGTTTTTGCTGCGCAAACATTGGTTGGACTCGACTTCCGGCCAGCTACGGGCGACCTGTACGGCATCGGCTACAACAACCTTTCCGGCATTGCCAGGCTCTACACCATCAACCTCAATTCCGGCGCAGCCACGGCCATTGGAGCCGATTCAGTGCTGTTGGCACCGGGCATGGGCGCTGTCACGTTTGACTTCAACCCCACCGTTGACCGCATCCGGGTGATGGGCAGCAACGGCCTGAACTTCAGGATGCACCCCGAAACGGGCGCTGTGGTTGCCACGGATGGCACGTTGAATTACGCCACAGGCGACCCCAACATGGGCGCCACGCCGTTCATCGGCACTGGTGCTTACATCAACAGCTTTGGCGGCTCGACGACCACCACCCTGTATGATTACGACTACGCACTCAATATTTTGGCTTCGCAAATCCCGCCGAACAACGGCACCCTGAACACCATCGGTGCAACGGGCATCACCGTCAATGCAACCTCTCCCACCATCGGCATGGATATTTTTTACCAATATTCCGATGCAAGCAACACCGCCTATCTCAATGCCAACACGGGCACGAGCATGAACGACCATTTTTACAAAATAAACCTGAGTACAGGTACTGCCACGCTGGTAGGAGGCATCGGCTTTGGTATTCCCGTGAGGAACATCGCCGTGGTGCTGGACACGCCTCCACCGCCGCCAGTGCCAGTGTTTAGCTACCAAGCACAGCTTTCCGGCCACCATCAAGCCTTCCCAGTGGCCACAGCCGGGAGCGGCACGATTACCGCCACCCTTACGGGCAATGAGCTGGTGGTCACTGGCAACTATGCCAACATGACAGGCCTGATTGACCTCAACATCGCTGGCGGGGCGCATATCCACGCTGGCTACGCTGGCCAGAACGGCGGCATCGAACTGGAACTCGTGCCTACGCCCGGCACGGACCTTTCCGGTGGCACCTTCACGGCGGCCCTCAACACATTTACCCTCACACCAACACAAATTGACCGCCTGAACAGCCGACAACTTTACGTGAACATCCACACCACCGTTTACCCCGCCGGGGAAATCAGGGGGCAACTTTTGCCAGCAGCGGACAGCTATTTTTCGAGCAACCTATTTGGGAGCAACGAAATGCCCGCAGTCTTCTCCAATGGCAGCGGTGCTTTGGCACTTGAGCTTCGCAACGATACCCTCGTCGTTTCTGGCTCGTTCGACAACCTCGACGGGGAGTTCGACGCAGCGATTGCTGGCGGGGCGCACCTGCACCTCGGCCTTGCCGGGCAGAACGGCGGCATTGCCCTCGGCCTGCACCCGACGGTGGACGCCGACTTGTACGGTGGCATTTTTGCGCCAGCAGAAAACACGTTCGTACTGACGGCTGCGCAAATCACGGCGCTGCAATCGCAACAGCTTTATGCCAATATCCACACCTCCGCTTACGCATCCGGCGAGTTGCGGGGCCAAGTGGTGGGCGCTGCCGATGCGGTGTTCCGGGCGCACCTCGCTGGTGCCAACGAGTACCCGTTCGTGCTTTCCCTGGCAAATGGGCAGGTGATTGCGGCGCTACGAGGCAACACCCTCACCGTGTCGGGCAGGTTCAACAATTTGGAGAGCAACGTCACCGATGCGCATATCCACACGGGCATGGCCGGACAGAACGGGGGCGTGGCTTTCGGGCTGACCTACGTGCTGGACGCCAACTCACGGGGCGGTGTTTTCCAAGCGGCTGCCAATACATTTACCCTCACCGCTGCCCAAGTTGCGGCATTCCTGAGCCGTGGCCTTTATGTCAACATCCACACGATGGGCAACCCCGGCGGCGAAATCCGGGGCCAACTTTTGCTGGAGAGCCAAACGTATTTCACGGCTTACCTCACTGGCAGCCAATCGGTGCCGGACGTGAGCAGCGGCGGCCACGGTACGGTTGCGGTGGAGGTTTCGGGCGGTCACCTGACCTTCAGCGGCGGGTTCGGTGAGTTGGGCAGCGGTGTTGACGTGTCCATCGTGGACGGTACGCACCTGCACCACGGCCTTCCCGGCCTGACGGGCGAGGTGCTGTTCCCATTGGCCGCTACTTTGGATGCCGACTTGAAGGGCGGTGTCTATTTGCCTTTGCTCAACAGTTTTGCCATTGAGGCCGACCAGCTTCAAATGGTGCTCGAAAGGGCAACCTATATCAATATCCACACGCTGAACTTCCCCAGCGGCGAAATCCGTGGCAACTTGTTGGCGGAAGCCAGCGCCTACTTCTTCTCGCCGCTCGGCGGCGCCAGCCAAACACCAGCCGAGAACGTGCCGGCCAGTGGGATTTTGGTGCTGGAAGTGACGGGCAACCAAGCCACGGCAGTGGGTTCGTTCAGTGCGCTCGGCACGGACTTCGACCCCAACTTCCTCGGCGGGGCGCACCTCCACGCTGGCTATGCAGGCAGCAACGGCGACATTTTGGCGGAACTAGAGGCCTCTTTTTCGGTGGACTTTATGAACGGCGTTTTCGAGGCGCAGTACAATGCCTTCGAGATGACCGCAGGCTTCCTCGATTCCTTGCGCACCCGCCAAGTTTATACGAACATACACACCCTCGGCGTGCAAGCGGGCGAGGTACGTGGGCAGCTCATGCCTTTGGCTGGCTCGTATTTTCACGCCACACTCATGGGCATCAACGAAACTACGCCGGTCAACTCCCCCGGAAACGGTGGTTTCAAGCTGGAGTTGAACGGCAACACCCTGACCGTGACTGGCAGCTTCGCCGACCTCGATGGGCAGTTCGATGCCAACGTGGCCGGTGGTTCGCATATCCATATCGGGGAGGTTGGCACGAACGGCGGCATTGCGTTCCCGCTGGTGCCGACGGTGGCCGCCGACTTGCAGAACGGCTTTTTTACGGCTGCGCAAAACAGGCTGACGCTGACCACAACCGAAGTGAACAACCTGCGGAACGGCCTCTACTACACCAACCTGCACACCACGTCGGTGCAGAGCGGGGAGCTTCGTGGCCAGATTTTGCCCGAAATCAACTACTTCCCATCGGCAAGCGAACTCACAGCGCCACTGGCTGGCACGATGGTCAACGTGGGCGGCCTGCCCACCGAGCAGGTGCTGATAAGCTGGTTGCCGAGCATTGACCCCGATGGAAACATGGTGGCTTATGTCTGGCAGGTGGCTACTGATATTGACTTCAACAACATCGTTTACATGGAAGGCACCACCGACCTGTTCACGACCATTACGTATGGCGAATTGGATGCGCTGTTGGCGGTCAATGGCATTGGGTTTGGCGGTTCGGTGACGCTGTACCACCGCATCATGGCCACGGACGGCTCCAATGCCACGGCGAGCGAAGCGCTGGACGTGACCTTCACGAGAGGCCCGTCGGCCAATAGCGAAGTTTTGGCTGGCCTGTTCGACCTGACGGTGCTGCCCAACGTCACCGCCGGGCAACCCGTGACGCTGCAAGTGAACGCACAGCAGTCCTCGGAAGCGCAACTGCTGTTGATGAACAGCAATGGCCAGGTGCTGGAAAGCCGCAAGGTGCGTTTCGGTGTTGGCCAACAAGACTTCAAATTTGAGATGCAATACTCGGCTGGCGCTTACTACCTGTCCGTGAAGACAGAGCAGGGCACGCTGCCAGCAAAGCGAATAATGGTGATTAAGTAAGTTGTAAGTACACTACTACCCAAGGGCAGCGGCGCGAGTCGCTGCCCTTTTTTGTTGTTTATAGTTGGTCAAATAACTGAGTGAGAATATTAACAAGGGGGCAAGCCCCCTTGGAGACTTCAAAAGCCCAGTTGGGGCAGTAGCATTTCCAAGGGGGCTTGCCCCTTTGCTAAGTTCAAATACTCACACAGTAGGTCAAACAACTATACACGGATGAAATACCCGAGTGCCAGCCCAACCATATTCACCCATAATGTTGTCTTGCGTTCAAAAACTAAACTCAATCCAATGAAAAAGACAACGACCATTCTATCGGCACTCTTCTTGGTGTTTTTCATTTTTGGCTGCGCAAAAGGGGATTCCGCTGGCCCTGACGGGAAGGTAGGAGAATCTGGGGGCCTCGTAGCTGATTCATACTCCGGCGCCGGGGGTTCTTCATCGGGTGGTGGCGGCAGTAGCATCCCAGCCGGACAAATCACCGCTGGCGAGTGGAACGACCTCGACAACTGGGACTTCTGGAACAACCTCCTTGCCAACGATACCTTGGCTGGCTACCAAAATTATTGGAATTTTCACCCAACCCAACGTTATACGGTCAAGGTGGTCAACAACTTTGGAAAGCCTGTGACCGACAGCCGTGTGCGGCTAATGGGAAACGGCAATGCAACACTGTGGGAAGCCCGCACCGACAATTTCGGGAAGGCGGAACTTTGGGCAAACCTGTATGGTGGTGGCAATCAAGTGACGCACCTCCTTGTGGCCGAAACCACGGTGCTGCCCAACCCGCTGCCAACCCTCGTCAACCATGTGGTGCTGCCCGATGCCCCACCCATATCCACGTTCGTTGATGTGGCATTTGTGGTGGATGCCACGGGCAGCATGGGCGATGAAATCGAGTACCTCAAAGCAGAGTTGACCGACGTGCTGAACCGGATTCAAGGTGCCGGGACTGGCTTGAACCTCCGTGCGGCCTCGGTTTTTTACCGTGACGAGGGGGATGAGTATGTGACGAAGCTTTCGCCGTTTTCCCCAAACTTCAATCTTACCCAATCTTTCGTGAACGCCAACCACGCTGGTGGCGGTGGCGACTTCCCAGAAGCCGTTGACAAAGCGATGGACGTGACCATCAACCAACTCCAATGGTCGGTGAAGGCCCGCACCCGCATTGCCTTTTTGATACTCGATGCGCCGCCACACCACGACGACCAAGTTATTGCTACCCTCCAGCGCAGCATCCAGGAAGCAGCAAAAAAGGGCGTAAAGGTGATACCCATCGTTGCCAGCGGCATTGACCGGGAAACGGAGTTCTTGATGCGCTACTGCGCAATGGCCACGAACGGCACTTATGTCTTCATCACCAATGACAGCGGCATCGGCAACCCGCACCTGGAGCCGACCGTAGGGGAATACGAGGTGGAATACCTCAACGACCTAATGGTTCGGTTGGTGAAAAAATATACGCAGGAGCTTTGAGGAGATTCCCGATTTGGGCCTCTCCGGTAGTATGGCCTTTAGGCCGTCCCGTCAAAGGCGTTTACGCCGCCATCGCCCTAAAGGGCTTTGACGGGACGGCCTAAAGGCCATGCTACCGGGCGAATACAAGCCGGATTGGTTTATAAATTGCGTTTGCACATTCAAAAAAAAATCCCGACTGCACACGCAGCCGGGATTTTTTTTTGAAAAACGCCAAAGGTCAATTCAGCTTATTGGCACCCCATGTCCCGTCGTGATTGCGGGTCGTTGTTCGGGAAACAGTTGCCAGACATGACGGCCTTGGGCGCAAAGCGCTCGATATAGGGGTCGTAAAGGCCATTTTCGAGGAACTCCGTGAGGTCTTCCACCTCGCTCTTTGTGAGTCCCAGTGGGTGGAACTTGCTGGATATTTGGCTGGCGGGCACCTGTGGGTTTTCAGGTATGCCATCGTTGAAGTATTCCACGACTTGGCGCAGGGAAGTCTTGCTGGCACCGTGGAAATAGAATCCGACGTGCTTCAAGTTGTAAAGCTGCGGCACTTTGTACTTGTGCATGTCCTCTTCCCGCTTCGTGAAGCCACCACGGCCAAAGTTGCGCAAGTCACTGGCATCGGTTCGGAACACGTCGTAAGGACTTTGGAAGAGGTTGTTTACGCCAACTGCCTCGTAGCGCATGGCATTGAGGGAAGGGCTGTTGTGGCAGTTTTTGCAGCCAGCTTTGTCAAAAAACAAAATAGCGCCACGCTTCTGCTGTTCGGTCATGGCTTTTTCATCGCCCTTCAGCCACCGCTGGAATGGGGCTTGGTTGGTCAGGATGGTGCGGAAATAGGCGGCAATGGCGAAGGCACCCGTTTTCAGGGAGTAGCGCTCCTCCGCTGGGATGTCGGGGAAAGCCTCGTCGAACATGGCGGTGTAGCCGAGCGAGTCGGTCACGTTCTTGTTGATGACTTGGCGGTGTACCACGAGCGCCCGTTGGTTGTTGGCCTCCAGGCCCTCAAAGCCTTTGTGGTTGATGGCGAGGAGGGTGTCTTGGTTCCAGACGTTTTCTGTGCCAACATTGGTGCCGAAGGAGCCGAAGCCACCTGCCCAAAGTGCATTGGTGACGTAGGTCAGGTTGATGGTGGGGAGTGGGCGGGCGCCTTGGGCGTCCACTTCTGAGCCTCCATATTCAGGATTTTTTACCCGGGCCTCTCCGTGGTCGCCAAAGCCGACGGCTCCATCTGCAACGCCCTGAAAACGCCCTGCCGTGAACGACATGGACGGCACGTGGCAACTGCTGCAAGAATAGGTTGATTTGGAGACCGGGTACTTTGCGTCAAGGCCAATGCCCGTTTCAAAGAAGAGCATTTTGCCGAGTTCCACCTTGGCGGCGGTCACGGGGTTTTTTGCGTCTTGGTTGGGAAGGTTGGCGTAGTCGTTGCTCTCCGGCATGATGTAGGAATCCTTTGAGCCAGATGGGGAGGCAAATTCGAGTTTTTCGGTGAGCTTTAGGTCGAGGGAGATATCCACCTTGTCCTTTTTGCAAGCAAACAAAAAGGCAACAGCCACCATCGTTGATAGAAGTACAATTTTTTTCATGAGATTATAATTCAAAATAAAAAACGAAGAAAGAAAGCCCAGTAACTTGAAATTTGGGAGGTAGCGCAATGATTGGCTTAACGATTAGCGCTTAAAGCAGGGCAAAAGTAGCCCAATCGCTCCGTTTTTGCAAGTGACTTTTCTCATCGGTTTTCAATTTGAACAAATTCTAACTGGAAATGGTGGGCTGGCATATCCTTTCAGGCATCTCGATACCGAGTAGTCCCATGCCCGTTATCAGCACATTGGTCACGGCTGTGCAAAGCTGCAATCGAAAGGCTTTGGCCTCCTCCTGGGTAATCTCAATTAAACTTCTCCGCCCGTTTTATCAGCCCCTCCAGCCCCGGCTCATTTGGGTTCATTGGTGAACCCGGATGGATGATGCACACGGGGCATTTCTCTGCTGCCACCACCAGTTCCCGGAACGTGCCAGCCTTGGGGTCGGCGATGAACGCTTGTTTGTTCTCGTTGTATTTGAACATGCGCTTGTTCAGGTTGATGCAGTCGTTGCAGGAAGTACAGAGTGCTGACTCAATCCACGGCCCACCGAGGGAGGTGGCGCCTTTCGCTTCCTGCTTGGTAGCTAAAGGCTGAGGGCCTTCCCCAACGGCCACTTGAGGAGTAGGTGCAGGAGATTTTACGCTTAAAGATTCCGGTATCGTTGCATTAACAGTTGAAAGTGGGACAGCTGCGAGGGTGGCTGTCAATTCCTCCGAGTCCATGTCAAGCAGAGCGGTAATGATGCGTTCTATAGCTACCTGGACTTCTGCTTCTCTTGCCTTTTCGTGAGCAGTTTCGAGTTCTGCGGTTTTGCTCAAAAATTCGGTTTCCATCTCACGTCGGAGGCCCTCGGTGGACTGATCGACGTGATAGCTGTGAATGCCTGCGTTTTCTTGCAGGTAATGCCAGAAATCCAGACGCTCCCGGCAGGTAAGCACGAGTGGCCAGGCAACAGCGGCCTTTTGAAGATGGTTTTCATCGTCAACCACCCAGATGTAGGGCACTTTGGCGTATAGCGCCTCCGGTGAAAAGTTGAGGTAGTCGCCGAGCGGCACAAGGTTGTCAGACCAGAACTGCGGCGGTACGAGGTGGAAATACCGGGCGTATTGTATATCCAGCGCTGCAAAATCGGCAAAAGTGAATGGCAGGTCGAGCAACTGTTCATCACCCTTGTCGTCCCTAAAATGCAAGCGGTACTGCGGCCAGTCGGCGGCTGGCTGCGGGTTTTCAAGTATGTTAAAGCGGCTTCCCCACCGTTCTCCTTGTTCGCTGTTGTAAACGAAAGAAGGGAATTCACGCCCCACAATGGCGGCCCTCGTCCAGATGTTCGGGCTGCCTTGGTTTGTTTCCAGGGTCATCGGCGTAATGACGTAAAACAGGGATGGAACCTGGCTAATCAGTCCCTGCCGGAAGCCTTTTACCAATTTTCCCGGTGCCACTGACGGCGATTGCATGATATAGGCGTTGCGGTGCGCAATGGCCAAGGCGCTGAGCTCTTGCCGGAAGGTGAATCCCCCGACGTCTGCTCCCACGCCCTGTTTCAGTACCAGCATCTTCACGGGGCGCATGGAAGTCAACAGCTGCGAGAACTCGTTCAATTCGTTCTCTATCAGCGAGGTGTCTTTTGTGTAAAGTAAAATTGGCGGGCAAACGGCCAACTCCTCAGCCGTGAACGAACGCCAGTCAAAGTGGGCGAAAAAATCGCCGTGAATTTCTTGGAAGTAGTGGTTGCCAACCTCTAACGCTGCCGTGCGGATAGCAGCGAACAGTGTGGCAAATTTTGCCATTTTTTCATCGAAAACCTGCATGGTGAGGCGGCAAACTTGGCCCGACTGGGCTACTAATAAGGTAGATTTGGCGAAGGTGTTTTCCCAATCCACACTTGCACTTTCTGTCAGTTCCTCAGCGAGAATGATGAAGGCATTTTTTTGAAAAAAGTCGGAACCAATATCTTCCAGTACCGCAACTATTTTTTCGATTCGGTGCAGTCGCTCCTCTGGCATGGCTGCCGAGCCTCCTGTCGGCATCACGGCTGCCAGCTCCTCGAAATTGAAATAGGACGCCGCAAAATCGAGCGAATCCTGTAGTTTTTCCGGCGAGTGGGCTTCAGGGCTTTTGTCCCGTTCCACAGCCAGGATGTCCTTGAGTTGGGCACCGAGGCGTTGGATTTTTGTCTGCAAAGTCTTGCGCTTGCCCGTGAGATGCTCCCGAACCAGTGCAGCGAGGAGGTAAAACGGTGCATTCGATGAAAACGGCACAAGCAACCCCTGCCGAGGGATGTGCTTGCGCAGGCTGTTCACGTCGTTGGTGAAGGTCTCGCCCTCCGCCCCGCTGATGTTCAAACGCCCTATCAAAGTCACCAATGCATCGTCAATGACGGAGAAGGCTTGGTAGGCATCCTCAGCGAACTGCATCTTCTCCCGGACGATGACTTCGAGGAGCAACAGGTTGTCTTTCAATATTTTAGCCTCATCCTCACCGGGTGCAAAGCGGGCGATACGCTCTGTGAGCAGCTCGTGCAGCGGCATGATTTGCCCGCCTTCGGCCTCCTCCATCCAGAATGGGAAGTTGCGCTCCATCTGTGGCCTGTTGCGGTACGGCGCCAACAGGGCGGGATAGCAATGTGCCCCGTCAGCGTCCATCGGCAGGTTGCCGCCCTTGCCGCTGCGGAAAAAGGCACGGAGGGTGCGCCAGTAGGCACGTTGCTCTTCTTCGGTGGCAAGTTCTGCCGCAGGTCGCACTGGGAGGTCGCTGGCCTTGGCGAAGGTTGGTCCAGCCGGGCTTTCGGCGGTGAGGCTGCCGCCTTGGCGGATGCCTATTGTCTCAACGGCTTCAGTGGTGAAGAAGTCGAGGTTGGTATCAGATTGGTTGTTTTTCATGTGAAAGGTTTTGCCCAATTTTTCAAATATCAGGCGCTGCATGAAACTACTTTATTACACTTGCTCACTTAGGATTCAGCAGCACGTTACACCGCAAACGCCTCCATCTTCCTTTCAATCGCCGCCATCTTCTGCTCCACTGAATAACCAAGGTTATGCGCCCCGTACAGGTCGTACCGCAAGGCATTTTTATTCTGGTAAAACAGGCCGAGGTAGGTCTTTTCCACGTCCTCAGCGAGAGCACGGGCGGCGTTGATGTCGGTCGGGTCGTGGGGCTGGTGGTGCGTGAAAATGCGCTCGGTGGCATCGTCCGGCTGGATGCCGTTTTCGTGCATCAGTAGCTGCACGGAGTCCCGCTCGGAGACTTTTTTCTTTGAAAACTCGGCCATGAACTTGGGGCAGCGCATGGATATTTTCACAAAAGAAAAACCCTGGTGCTCGTAAGCTGCCTTGATGGTGGCATACAGGTGGCTCGGCACCCAGTCCACCGTCTGCGCCACGAAGCTGACGTTCGAGACGCCGAGCGTCGTCTGGATGGGGTTCACCGGGGGCAGCACCGAACCTTCGGGGTGGGTGTTGGAGATGGTGCCCATCGGCGAGGTCGGCGAGGTCTGCTTTTTGGTCATCCCGTAAATGGCATTGTCGAACAGCAGCACGGTCAGGTTCATGTTGTACCGGATGGCATGGAGCCAGTGCCCAGCGCCGATGGAGCAGCAGTCGCCGTCGCCCGTCACCACGAATACGTCAAGGTCGGGCCGCCGGAATTTTACGCCTTCGGCCACTGGGAACGCCCGTCCGTGCAAGCTGTGGAAGCCGTAGGTGTTCATATAGTGCGGGAAGCGGCTGGAGCAGCCGATACCGGAAACGAACACGGTTTTCTCCGGGGCCAGTTGCTTCTCGGCACATAGCCGCTGAACGGCATGCAGCACGGAGTGGTCGCCGCAACCGGGACACCAGCGGGCGATGCCCTTGGTGTACTCACCTTGCGTGTGGTAGGTGTCGGGGATTTCGATGGCGCAGGAGTCGTTATTTAGGCCAAACATGGTTGATTAGCTTTTGGCCGTTGGCTTTTGGCTATTGGCTAACAGCCAACAGCTAACAGCCAATGACCATTGATTTACAGGTTAATTTCGTTTTTAATTCTTTCCAAAATGTTCCTCGGTTTCAGGGGCTGCCCATGCACGTTCGAGAAACAGTCGATATCAACCAAAGTCTTTGCACGCAGTATCCAGGCGAGCTGGGAATAACGGCGGTTTTCTTCGGTAATCAGCGGTGCGTTCACATCATCGCTGTAGTTGATTTCGACAGTCATCACTTTTTTGAAACGCTTGAAAATGTCCTTCAACCCCGGCTCCATTGGACTGAGGAAACGGAGGTGGAGGGAGGAAACTTTGCCGCCGAGTTCTCTTGCCCGGTCGGTGGCCTCTTCTATCGCACCTCGGGTGCTGCCCCAACCGATGAGGAGGAGGTCGCCTTCTTCGTCACCATGAACTTTGGGCGGCTTCAGCGTGCGGCTGAAAGCGGCGATTTTCCTACTGCGCATAGCGGTGGTACGCTGGTTGACTTCCGGGAGGTAGGATACCTGTCCGGCAGCGGTGTGCGTGAGGCCAGTGAGGGTGTATTCACCGCCTTTCATGCCAGGAATCGGGCGTTTGCTGAGGCCCGTTTCTTCATCCCACTGATAAGGCTTGGCATTTTCGTTCCAGGGACTTTGGTCAATGGGCGCTGACATCCATTCGGCTTTGAGCCTTGGCCGCTCGAACGGCTGAACGCCGGTTGCCAAATTGGAGTCAGAAAGCAAAAAAAACAGGTGTTCGGAACGCCTCCGCTATCTGTCGAGCGACGATGACGAACTGGAAGCACTCCTCGATGGTGGTAGGCGCCATGACGATTTTCGGCGCATCGCCCGCTGCCCCGTAAAGGACGGCAAGGAGGTCGCCTTGCTCGATTTTGGTCGGCATGCCCGTGGAAGGGCCGCCCCGCTGTACGTCAATGATGACCAGTGGTACTTCGGCCATGATAGCCAGTCCGATAAACTCTGTTTTGAGGGCGAGGCCGGGGCCAGAGGTAACGGTCAGCGCTGTTTTGCCGGAGTAAGAAGACCCGATGGCAAAGCCAATGGCGGCGATTTCATCCTCGGCTTGGTGCACGAGGCCACCTGCTTTTTCAAAGGTTTCGGCCAGCATGTGAGAAACGGAAGTTGCAGGGGTGATGGGGTACATCGAGCAGACTTCGATGCCAGCAGCCAGGGTGCCGAAAGCGAAGGCTTCGTTGCCGTTCATAACGACGAGTTCCTTTCCGGTAGGCATGGCAGGAATTTCAAACTGAAAATCAAGGTTCTCTGCAGCCCATTCGTGGCCAGCGTTCAGCAATTGCAAGTTGGAATCAATGACGGCCTGCGATTTCTTTTTGAAAATAAAGGCAATCTGGTCTTCGGCCGTCTTCAGGTCACGGCTGTAGATGTAGCTCAACAAGCCAAGTACCCACATGTTTTTGCCCTTCTTTGGGTCGAGTACGAATTTGAGGCACTCCTCGGCCATCGGGATTTCGTACACCACGTATTCCAATTTTTCGAAATCGGCGATTGCTTTGGCGTAACTCTCCCGGACGCTCGGGTCGTCGTCCTGTGCCCACGAATTTTCGATGAGGATGATGGTGCCTTTTTTGAAAGCGTCCTGCTCGATGCGGGAGAACGGTGCCACTTCGTTGAAGGCCACGACAAGGTCGGCTTCGTCGCCTGCGTTGGTCACCGTGTCGGAGCCAATGCGGATGCGGATGCCGGAGGTGCTTTGCAGCGTGCGTGGAGGCGGTTCAATGTCAGAGGGGATGATTTCTACCGTCCAAACGCCATTGCCCATTTTAGCGCTGATGGCGGCGAAACTTTGACCTGCTTTTTGTGCTCCCTCGCCAGAGTCGGAGACGATTTCGACGATGTGGCGGGAAACTACTTTTTTGCCCGTTTTATTGGGCGCTGGTGCCGCCAAGATATTGGTTAGGTTTTCCATTCCTTCAATGTGAAAAGTTGGTTAAAATGATAAATTGATTAGCTGTGAAACCTGAATATATCGGCATCCCACTTTATCAACTCAAAATTTTGGCATGCAAGAAAACAACCGTTTTTACGTTTGAAATCCGTTTATTTTTACATCATAAACCGAGGTAAAAGTCAAGCTTTCAAATAGCCACACCAATGACGGAAATCACCATTTTGGGTGACCAAAGTCAACAACAAATGAAAAAAGCTTGCTTCAACCGCTAATTCGCATGGTCCAGAAGCATTGAAAAAGAAAAACCCACCTGCTACTGCAAGTGGGTTTTTTCTTTGGTACCAAATGGCCATGAAAACCGTCTGTCAACTTAATTGACAAGTCATTGATTTTCAACCCCTTTTACATCCGCTCTGGCATCTCGATTCCGAGCAGCCCCATACCAGTTTTCAGCACGTTTGCAACGGCTGCGCAAAGCTGCAACCGGAACGCTTTGGCCTCCTCTGTCTCCGCTTTCAAAATGCTTAAATCCGTAAAAAAGCGGTGGAATGCCTTTGCCAAATCATAGCAATAATTGGCGATTTCCGAGGGGTCGTAATTGTTGGCTGCGGCCTCCACAGTTGCTGGGAATCGGTAAAGTTGGGCAATGAGTTCCCGCTCTTGTGGTTGAATAGCCTCCCCCCGGCCCCCTCCAAAGGAGGGGGAGTAGGTGCTGTCTCCCCCTCCTTTGGAGGGGGTCGGGGGGAGGCCAGCTTTTCTCAGCACCGACTTTATCCTGACATAAGCATACTGGATATGCGGCCCGGTCTGCCCTTGTAGGTCCACGCTTTCCTTTGGGTCGAAAATCATCCGCTTCTGCGGCGTCACCTTAATAATATGGAACTTGAGCGCTGCGAGGCCGATTTTCCGCAGGATGTCCTCCTGTTCGGGCTTTGTCAGTTCAACGATTTCGCCCCGCTCCTTCGAGGCTTCCCGTGCTTCGGCGATGACCTCGGCGATAAGGTCGTCGGCATCCACAACGGTACCTTCCCGGCTCTTCATTTTGCCTGTGGGCAGGTCAACCATGCCGTAGTTGAGGTGGTGGAGGCCAGCGGCGTACGGCTCACCGAGGCGTTTCAGGATTTCAAATAACACCTGAAAATGGTAGTTCTGCTCATCAGCGACGACATAGACCATTTTCTCCGTACCAAAATCTTGGTAGCGCATTTGCGCCGTGCCGAGGTCTTGGGTGATGTACACCGAAGTGCCGTCGCTGCGCATCACTACCTTGTGATCGAGCTTGGCGTCGGTGAGGTCTGCCCACACGCTGTTGTCATCTTTTTTGTAAAAAACGCCAGCGGCAAGGCCCTGTTCCACGATGTCCTTGCCAAGCAGGTAGGTCTCGCTTTCGTAATAGTATTTGTCGAAACTGACGCCGAGGTTGCCAAAGGTCTCCTCAAAACCGTCATATACCCATTGATTCATCCGCTTCCAAAGGGCGATGGTGCTTGAGTCATGAGCCTCCCAAAGCAGGAGCATTTCACGGGCCTCTTTGCCAAGCAGGCTGTATTCGTTGAAATAAGTGTTCTTGAAATCCTTGAAAAACTGCTCGTCCGATTGGTCAGCCTTGCGTTTTTCACCCAAAACCTGCTGCCCATCGGCACTTACCTGCCAAGCCTTGTACTCTTCCTGAAATTTTTGCTCAAACAACACGTAATAATCGCCCACAAAATGGTCGCTTTTCGTGCCCGTGCTTTTAGGTGTAGCGCCATCACCGAATTTCTGCCAAGCCAACATGCTCTTGCAAATGGCGATGCCCCTGTCGTTGATGACCTGCACTTTCACCACATCGTATCCAGCTGCTTCGCAAATTTGGGAACATGACCAGCCCAACAGTATATTGCGGACGTGGCCAAGGTGCAGTGGCTTGTTGGTATTGGGCGAACAGAATTCAATCATCACTTTTTTGCCATTCTTCGGCAGCCGCCCAAAGTCTTGATTGCCAGCTATTTGTGCCAAAAAGTCCGTCCAAAAAACATCAGCGACCACCAAGTTTAGGAAGCCCTGCACGACGTTGAAACGGGCTAACTGTGGCACGTTTTCCACCAAATGGGCACCCAGTTCTTCGGCGATTTCGCCCGGCTTTTTCTTTGCAAAACGGGTGAACGGGAAGGTGACAATGGTAAAGTCGCCCTCGAACTCCTTGCGGGTAACGGTCGGTGCAGCCTGCTCTGCGAGGATGGTTTCGCCATAAAGTTCTTGGATGGCGGAGATGACGGCGGACTGGATGAGGTCGGTGATGGTCATATACTTTTTTGAAATGGAGCGCAAAAATAGCATTTTTAGTTCCGCTTCCTATCTTTGTGAAATGCGCCAATTCGCCATCTCCGACATCCACGGCTGCAACATCAGCTTCAATGCACTGCTCGACCAAATCGGCCTCACCACCGCCGATGAGCTGTACCTCCTCGGCGACTACATTGACCGTGGGCCAGACTCTAAGGGCGTGCTGGATACGGTAATTCGCTTGCAATCAACGGGTTACAAGGTTCGGTGTTTGATGGGCAACCACGACGAGGCCATCCTGAAAGCAAGGACCGACCGCCGATTTTACCTCGATTGGCTAACGGGTTGGGGTGGGGAGGAGACCTTGGACAGCTTCAAAGCCTTCCAATGGGACGATATTGCGCAGGAATATTGGCAGTTCTTCCAGTCGCTTGAATTGTTTGCTGAAATTGATGGCTTCATCCTCGTCCACGCAGGCCTGAACTTCAAGCTATCAAACCCATTTTCCAACAAAACCGACTTGATGTACATGAGGGATTGGTACAAGGACGTAAACTACCACTGGCTCGGCGACCGCTGTATCGTGCATGGGCATACGCCCGTGACCATCGAGCAATGCGAAACACTCCTGCAAAACCTCGACACCCACCAAGTTTTGGACATTGACACGGGCTGCTTTGCGGGAACCCGTTTGCTTGGCAAGGGCTATCTCACGGCCTTCGACATGACCAACCGCGAGCTATTTTTCCAAAAGAACTTGGACGATGTGAGCGGCTACTGGGCCGGGCGGTGAAGCGCCATCACAGTTGAGCGAGCAGCCATTCCTTCTCCACCACGATTTTGGTTTCCACCATGTCCGCCCTGAGTTGCTCGTTGGGGCCGGTTGGCTTTTGGCAGAGTTTGGCCAAAAAGTGGATGAAATTGAGCGTGCCTTCCTGGTAGTTCCCCGGCAGTTTTTTCCGCAGCACATACGTCTTGAAACTTTGAAGCAGGCTTGCTAATGATTCAATCTCCTGCTGCTCAAACTGCATTTTGGCCAACAGCACCTTGCCAAGACTGGCCAGCAGTGCGTCCTCGTATTCCATTTGCAACAAAAGTGGCATCGCCTGCTTGAAGTTCTTTTTTTCATAGTATAGCCGGGCAAGATTGTAGTTGAAAAATCCTTCCCGCTGTTTTTCGGGCAAAGCGGCTTTGTGTGAATTGATGAAGCCCTCGACCCACCCGAACTTGTGCAACTTTAGGCCCGACATGATGATATTGCTGTACGTGCGTGGGGTCATAATGCCATTCTGGACAAAGGCATTGCTCTCTAACCCCATCTGGTAAATGTCGAAAACCTCCTGCATGAACCCTTGCTCCCCGCTGTTCAATTGACGGATGCAATAGTTGATGGCAAAGATGTAAATATCATGCAACTCATTGACGTTGAGCGAATTGCGGTAGGTGGACAGGAGTTTTTTAAGTGCTTGAAAGGATTCATCGTTTTTGTGTTCCTCCAAGGTTCGATAGGCGTGGTAGTAAATGGCAACCAAGGGTTTTTTTAGCAGCTCGTGGGTCTCCAGAAATGTCAAAACATGGGCGAGCAGCCCAGTATCATAGGAGCTTTTACTGATGGTCTGGTTGCTCAGGAGGATGCAGGCATTCCGCAGTTTTTCTGCCACAAAAAAGGCGTCCAACGAGTCGGACATCTCCTGAAGACGGAACTCCTGCTTACTCGTTTGCAACCGGTCTTGATTAAACCGTTCCAACTCAAGCATGTAGGCATGGTACAGGTTGTTCGTATCCTGCCGCAGCTCCTGCTTGCGCAATGCTTGCGCTTTTTCAAAGTGCTTTTCAAACAACGCCTCCAGTTTGTGTTGATGCAAGGAACGCAACAACGAAATTTGGTGCGCTGACTCGTCTTTTCGCCATTCCTGCCAAGCCAGAAATTCCTCCACCACCTTCAGCAAATAGGAGCCGATATAATGGAGTTGCTGCATGTTGAAAGCCTCGCCGGGGAATAGCTGTTCAAACACCGTTTCCTTTCGCAATGCCCGTTCACCGCTTCCCAAATGTTTGCGGACATACTGGAAAAACCGTATCACGTCATCATGCTGGTTGTGTACAGGCGAGCGCACAAACTTGTCCAACTGCCTGATTTCGTCAGGCGTTAGCGATTTGAGGACGACAATGACTTTATTTTTGTGCAATGGAAGCGGATTTATTTTCGAGAATCAAAACGGGTTTGCAAATGACAATTTTTAGACAAAAGTAATATTGGCAGTGGTCGGCAAGTTTGAAAGATGGAATTTAGCGCAAAATTAGCATTTCATAATTTCCGAGAATTGGCAATAATTGTATTTGACGCATTGCAAGAATAGCTGGAAATTAGCATCAGAATATTTTTTCAACCTAACAGGCTTTATCAGGGGTATCTCCGTCCATGTTGTTTACTGGAACATGGATTGGGGATACCACTTTTTTTGCGCAACACGAATCCCGTGCAGCGTGACGAAAGCCGCCTCCCTCTGCCCATGCGTTCACTACTCGCCCAAGCCGTTTTGCTCGCCATTGGTTGCCTCGTTTGGCAACCGGTCAGCCTTGCGCAGGGGTGGGAGCGCACCTTTGGGTTCGCAGCCTCCGATGGCTTCAGCGACGTATTGCCGACCCCAAATGGTGGCTATGTGACTGTTGGCGCCACCCAAGTCCTCAACGGCCCCGACCGCCAAGTCTATTTGGTGCAAACGGATGCCGATGGCGGCACGGCTTGGGTCAGCATCTTCGGTGACGACATGCGGCAGGAGTTTGCCAAAAGCATCGTGTCCGATGGAAGCGGTGGCTATGTCATAGGTGGCACCTCCGTTTCCGACGGAATCCCCTATGCTTTCCTCGCCCGCACCGACCAGTTCGGCCACCAGCTTTGGCGCACCCTTTCCGCCCAGGATTCCGTGCAGGGCAGAAAGGTAATCCGCACCGCCGATGGCCATTTCGCACTAACGGGTTCCCTCCAAATGCCAGCCCCCGCAGGAGCACCCAACAGCGATTTCTTCCTGATGAAAGTGGACGAAACGGGCGCTATCCTTTGGTCAAAAACCTACGGCGGCACTGGCTTCGACGAGGGCTATTCCTTGGTGGAAACTCCCTCCGGCGACCTGCTTTTGGCGGGCATGACCAATAGCTTCGGGGCTGGCGGCTACGATGTTTTTTTGATAAAAACCACTTCCATTGGCGATACCATTTGGACCAAAACCCTTGGCACCACTGGCGCAGAGCTTTGCTTCGCAATGGCCGCCACTACCGACGGCAGCTACGTCCTAACGGGACAGCAGGAGACGGGCAGCAGTTCGGGGCAAGATGTCTTTTTGGCAAAAATAACCCACGATGGTGACGAGGTCTGGTGGCGCAACTTTGAACTGTCTGGCATAGAAACCGCCCGTTCGGTGCAGCAAACGAGCAATGGACACTTTGTGCTGACGGGCGATGCACGGGCCAACGCTACCGCCGATAGACAGCTTTTGTTGGTGAAAACTTGGCCCAATGGCTTCATACAGTGGCAGACTGAGTTTGGCGGCGTATTGGGCGATGGCGGCAATGCCATCCACACCGCACCGAACAACGGCTTCGTAATAGCGGGTTTCACCGCCAGCTTTGGCGCTGGTGCCAGCGATGGCTACTTGATACGCACCGATGCGACGGGGGCTTCGCTCTCCAACTTCATTCGGGGCAACGTCCACTCCAACCTAAACAACACCTGCGTTCCAGACAATTTCGGCACCTTCGTGCCAAACTATCTCGTCGAAATTGCGGGCAGCAAAACCTATTTCGGCACCACGGATGCCGATGGCAACTACTCCGTGCCGGTGGAAGCTGGCAGCTACAATGTCCGTCTGCTCAACCCGTCGCCCATTTGGCTCACCTGTCAGGACAGCATTGACGTTACGCTGACAGGCGTTTTCGATACCGTCACCGTTGATTTTTCCATCTACTCCCAAGCCCCTTGCCCAGCGATGGAGGTTGACCTGTCCACGCTGGTGCTTCGCCGCTGTTTCCAGAATGTTTACACCCTAAACTACCGGAACCTTGGCTCGGAGGCAGCCAGCCCTGCTACCGTGGAAGTGGCTTTCGATACTTGGCTCACCGTGGACAGCACCAGCATTCCGTGGACTACCAACATGGGAAATACCTATACTTTCGATGTGGGAACGGTTGCACCATTTGCCAGTGGCAGCTTCCACGTTTGGGTGACGGTGGATTGCGATTCTACCCTGTTGGGGCAGACGCATTGCAGCGAGGCGCATATTTACCCCAACACTTACTGTGTTGAGCCTGACCCCAATTGGGATGAGGCAAGTGTCCAATTGGAAGCTACCTGCGCTGGCGATTCCGTCATTTTCACGGTAAAAAATGTGGGTAGCGGGGACATGGCTGCGCCGCTTGATTTGATTGTCATCGAAGAGGTAATCATGGGCTACCAAACCCAATTCCAGTTGGAAGCTTTTGATACCAAAACCTATTCGTTCCCGGCGGCTGGTCAAACCTTCAGGATGGAAGCTGACCAAAGCCCCGGACACCCCGGCAACAGCCAACCCAGCATCGCCGTGGAGGGCTGTGGTGCCAATCCGTTCAGCACCGGCTTCGTGGTGTGCTACCCGCTCAACGACGCCGACCTTTTCGTGGACATTGACTGTCGGGAAAACATCGGATCATACGACCCTAACGACAAGCAGGGTTTTCCGGTGGGCTACGGCAACCTGCACTTCATCGAGCCGGGCACCGACATCGAGTACCTCATCCGCTTCCAAAACACTGGCACTGATACGGCTTTTACCGTCATCGTGCGGGACACGCTTTCCGAGTTCCTCGACCTGACGAGCATCGAGCCGGGAGCGGCCAGCCACACCTACCGTTACGAGCTGTATGGAAGCGGCATCCTTAAATTCACTTTCGACCAAATCATGCTGCCCGATAGCAACGTAAACGAGCCGCTTTCGCACGGCTTCGTCAAATTCAGGGCAAAGCAAAAGCAAACCAATACGCCCGGCATTACCATCAAGAACCGGGCTGGCATCTACTTCGACTTCAACGCCCCCATCATCACCAATACGGTGTTCCACACCCTCGCCGTAAACTTCATTTTAATTGACTCCGTAAGCAGTGTGTCGCCTGGCACTGCCACACCGCCTGTAGTTCGGGTTTATCCCAACCCGTTTGATGAAACAGCCCTGTTTGAGTTGGAAAATGTTCAAGCCAATCGCCTGATTTTCAGCCTGTTCGATGTGAATGGGCGACAAGTGAGGCAGCAGATTTTTAACAAAAACAAATTCCAATTTCAGCGGGACGACCTGCCTTCGGGCGTATATTTTTTCCAAATCGCCACACCGGATGGGGCGATAGCCAAAGGAAAGGTCGTGCTGCGTTAGCACTAATTCTCTTATGAAAAAAACGTTACTCCCACTTGTGTTTTGCTTCCTCTGGCTGGGGGCGAAAGCCCAAAACTGTGAGCCAAGTTTTGATTGTAACATCGCTCCCATCCTGTGTGGGGCCGACCTGAATGGCCTTCAAGCCAGCACGGTCTTCAATTCCCCTACCTACACCATTCCGCCTGGCTTTGGCTTTATTTGCCAAAACAGCGTAATTGACAACAACCAATGGATTGGTTTTTCGCCCTGTACTCCAAATGTCATGCTGTTGATTCAGGTGAATGGCTGTATTTTGGGCAATGGCCTGCAAGCGGTCATTTTCGAAACGGTTGACTGCCAAAACTTTGTTGCTTATTCCAATTGTTTGCCAGAGATAGCCCCTTTTTCCACTGGTGTTTTGACCGCCAACAACCTCGTGCCTGGCAATGTCTATTACCTGATGATTGATGGCTTTTCCGGGGATGTCTGTGATTATGAGGTTTCGGTGTTGTCTGGCATTGACACCAATGTTCCTGTGTTTGGGGCGGAGATGCCCGGCTTCGTTGACGGGCCTGCCGCTGTTGGCTGTGGCACCCCTAACGGATACACCGCAGCGTATGCCGTGACCCCTCCCATGTGCGAGAACACGGGGGGGAGTTCTTGCCCAGGGGGAAGCACCATCACCCCCGATGATTTTTGCTATTTCTACAATTGGACTTTGCCGCAAGGTGCCGTCATCATTGACCATTCGGCCAATTTCGACGAGGTCGAAATTGATTTTAGTAATGCCGTTTCTGGCCTCATCACTGTCACTGCTGAGTTTGACGACCAGTGCGATTGCCATTGCGGGTATTGCCCCACTACGCTTGGCATCTTGCCCTTTTCCGTGCAGGTCAATCAGCCAACGGTTCAAGTATTGCCACCCCTAACCTTGTGCGAGGGCGATGCTTTTTTCTTTTGTGGGCAAACGTACCAGCTCGGCACCAACGGCACTACCTTCCAGTGTGCCAATGGTTGCGATATGCAAATGCAGGAGGTATTCGTGGAACCCTGCAACTGCCCGCAGTACAATCTGCCTATTGCGCCAGCGGACTCCTGCCAAACTGCACCGTCGTTTTGCGCCAGCTACCTCAACGGCTACTGCTCCTCCAACCTCGGCTTCAGCCCTGACATCCCCGGCAACCTCGCCTCTGTCATCCCGTGTACCATAGAGAACAACCAGTGGCTCAAGTTCGTGGCTTGCGAGACGGAAGCCCAGCTCGAATTTGGCGTGAGCAATTGCCTTTCGGCAACGGGCTTGGAGTTTTTTGTTTTACAAACAACTGATTGTCAAATATTTGTGACGCAATCGGCTTGCTTTGAAGTGGCCGATGGCGCTTCAGATACCATAACATTGGTCGGTCTGACCCTAGGAGAAACCTACTACCTGATGGTGGACGGCATCGGCGGTGATATTTGTAGTTGGGAGATACTATCAACGGTCGGCGTCAGCGATGGGGCCACCTATCAGGAGGACAATACCCCCGGCCAAGTGACTGGCCCGGCCAGTGTCTGTGCTGGTGGTTCGGCTTCCTTTACGTTTACCTCGCCTATTTGCGACCTAATACCTGTGGGTGGTTGCCCTGCGGCTTTTCAGCAGGTTTGCACCCCGCAATTAGACTCCTGTTTTGCCAGCATCCAATATGACACGATATGGCACGTGACCCCGGCGGGCACGGTCTTCATGAACGACGACAGCATGGGCCTTACTGTCACCGTGGTTTTCCCGGATACACTGCCCGTGCCGCCCAGCGGCTTCCTCGAATTTACCATCTCCGTGGAACTCGTGCCCGTCCTTGCCGATACCTTGCCATGTTGCCCCGCTGAGTGCCTCCAAATCATCCCCGACACGGAGCCTTGCGCCATCCTGCCCTTGGTGATAAGGGTTTGTGCCCCCGAGAGCCTGTCCGAATACCACGTCATTTGCCCCGGTGAGTGCGTGAATGCCTTTGGGCAAACGTTTTGCAGCCCCGGTACCTTCACCGTCACCAAACAGGACGAGTGTGGCTGCACGGATACCTACACCGTGGTGATTGATTGGATAACAGAATCTCCCACCACGGTATCCCCACCAAGTTTTGCCTGTGCCCCCGATGGCACGACGTACACCGTTTCCTTTGACTTGATTTCCTTTGGCAATTTCGTGCTGGTGGACGGTCAGCCATTTTTTGGTACGACCTACACATCGGCACCTATTCCGTCTGGTCAACCCTTCCTTTTTTTGGTAACGTCCATTGGGGTCTGTGGTCCCAGCTTTTCCATCCCGGTCAGCGGCAGTCACACATGCCCACCTTGTATCGGTGGCACTAATGACCTCGGCACGATAACGCTTTGTCCCGGCGAGTGCTACCCGCTGTTGGGCAATTCCTACTGCAACCCTGGCAGCTACTCGGAGCTATTGTACGACCCAGTTTTGGATTGCTACGAGACCTATATTTTTACGCTGGAGCAAATAGTGGAGGCAACCCTCGCCACTGGCCCAGTTGCGGAGTTTTGCGAAGCCACCAACCTATACTACTCCGTCGGGTTCAGCATTGAGGGTGGCACAGCCCCATTCTTGGTAAATGGAAACCCCGTCACGGGCAATTTTTATCAGTCCGGCCTTATCCCCACGGGCCAACCTTATGCGTTTACCGTCACCGATGCGGCCACCTGCAATCCGCAGGAAATCAATATCGGCGGCATATTCACTTGCCCCTGCGTCAATAGTCCTGGGACAGTAGAACTGGCCGTCATCCACCAGTGCGAGGGCGAAATGGCAACCGTCGGCTTCAACAACGATGCCGTGGTCGGCCCCGGCGAGCTCCTCGTTTTCGTCCTGCATACCAGCAGCGGAGGGGGGCTTGGCACCGTCGTCGGCGTGAATGCCACGGGCAGCTTTGGCTACGTGCTTGGCCTGATGAACTTGGGGCAGACCTACTATATTTCGCCCGCCGTCGGTCCCGATTTGGGTGGCACGGTGGATTTTAACAGCAGTTGTTTTAAATTGTCCCCCGGCCAGCCCATTGTTTTTTATTCAAAACCTGAGGTGGATATTTTGCAGCCAGATACCCTGACCTGCTCAATTAATTCATTGACCCTCAATAGTTTGCCAAATGGCGGCAGTGGCGACTATGGCTTTGAGTGGGCGGGGCCATCCAATTTTAGTTCAAACTTGGCCAATCCGGCGGTGAGTGAAGCAGGCACCTACCTGCTCACCCTTACCGACAACCTGACTGGCTGCAAAACCCAGTCCGCCACGGCGGTGGCAAGTGACACGGCGCTGCCCGTGTTCACGGTGACGAGCAGCGAAATCAACTGCCAACAACCCAATGCCACTTTGGAGGCCGTTTCGCAAATGCCCGGTGTCACCTATACTTGGACTTTCCCGACTGGCGGTGTGCAGACTGGCGCAACCATTTCCACCAACATCCCCGGTGACTATGCCGTGACGGCCCTCGGTACGAACGGCTGCTCGGCCCAGGCCACCACATTCGTCATGGACAATGGCGTGCCACCCAGCATTTCCGCTATTGGCGGCACCATTAATTGCGCCCAGCCGACGGCACAGCTCGTGGCCAGCTCGAATGAGCCGTCGGCTACTTTCACTTGGACACTGCCCGACGGCTCAGTAGCCGCTGGTGCCACCCTTTCTACCAGCTTGCTTGGCAGCTACATGGTCGTATTATCGGCGCCGAACGGCTGTACCGCCGAAGCCACCGCCGCCGTTGCCGAAGGCCCCGACCCGGATCTCGTGACGGAGGTGGAGGTGACGCACCCAACCTGTTTTGGCTACTCGGACGGCTCCATAAAAGTGCTGGGCACGACGGGGGGAACTGCACCCTACGAGTACACCCTGAACGATTCACTTGCAGGCGATTTTTTCCAAAACCTGTCTGCGGGAGATTACTTGCTCACTACGACGGATGCCAACGGCTGCCCGGACGAGGATGTGGTTCAATTGATTGAACCTCAAGAAGTTATGGTGCAGATTGGCGATGACCAATTCATTCAACTCGGCCAGTCTATTACACTTACGATGCAGGCCAGCATCACGCCTGATAGCATCGTTTGGCTTGGCCCAAATGGCCGGGTTTGGCCGGATGTGAACTCGCTGACCATCTCGCCAACGGCGGGCGGGCGTTATTCCATCGTCATATCCGACGTGAATTCTTGCCGCTCTTCGGACACGACCTATATTTATGTGAACGGAGAGGGCAAGGTGTTCGTGCCGAATGTCTTCTCGCCAAACGGCGACGGGAACAACGACCGAATGATGATTTTTGCCGGGGGTGATGTGGAGCGAATCCTCGAATTCCAAATCTTTGACCGTTGGGGCGAGCTGGTTTTTCAGGACAAAAACTTCGTCCCGAACGACCCCGTCCACGGCTGGGATGGCCGCCACAAAGGCAAGCCGATGGACCCCGCCGTGTTCGTGGTGAGGGCGATGGTGGCGTTCAAGGATGGCACTAAGCAACTGGTGCTGGGGGATGTGGTGCTGCTGCGGTAGGGTTGGTTGGGTTATGCCGCCAAGTTCAAGGTCGAGGAGGTTTTGAACCCCCCGACCCAATGCGGCGCTGAAACCCCTAGGCCACCCACTCAGTTTGAACCCCTCGAAAACTGCACAAACCTACCCAATACCAGCCCGGCATGGGTGATGGTAGCTACGTTGGTGTCGCTTTGAAAACTCAACCGGAATCCCAATTGGTGCTTGGTGCCGAGCTGTGAGATGAAGCCGACGCCCACGTTGTAGCCGATGGCGAAGGTGTTCAGTTTGTTGATATTGGAGAGGAAAATGGTGGAAGTGCCGTTGTCTAAGGTGTAACCAAATACTTCTGGCACCGAGGTGGATTCGTACCGCAGGATGGGCCCTGCGCCGATTTTCACCTGCTTTGGCAACCTTGAGACGAGGTTCAGGTTGAAATTGAACACGGAGGTAAGCTGGAGGCCGGCCGTGGTGGTGGGTAGCGGCGATGGGGCTTGGGTATGGATGGTGGTGGTGATGCCGTTCACCATGTCGAACCTTCGGCCAAATGGGTGGGCAATCCCAAGGTCCAAGGAAAAGCCTTGCAGGTCGCCGGAGCTGTGCGTTGAGTAGCTTGCCCTGACTTGAAGGGCGTCTGGCAAGGAAGCTGTCCCGGTGTCGGATTGGGCGTCGGCAAAAAACGGGGCGAGCAGCAGGTGGATGAGCGTAAATTTTTTTAGCATTTTAGACGGGTTTTTAGATAAAAATTGATTTAAGAATTGGTCACTTCTCAACCACGCATTGATTCATCCATTTGATTGGCACTTGCAATTCCAAAAAATCACGAGGTTTGCGGTGACAAAGTCAAAGATATGTCTCAAATCCATACAGAAACCACCAGCCTCAACAAGTACATCAGCGATACGGGCTTTTGCTCCCGCCGGGAAGCCGACAAGCTCATCAGGGATGGGCGGGTGACCATCAACGGGACGGTGGCCATCCTCGGCAATCGGGTGGGGGAGAACGACACCGTGCTCATCAACGGAAAGCCGCTGGATGGCAAGGAAGCGCCCATCTACATTGCTTTCCACAAGCCCGTGGGCATCACCTGCACGACGGAGACGCACGTCAAGGGCAACATCATCAGCTATATCAACCATGCCAAGCGCATATTCCCCATCGGACGGCTGGACAAGCCTTCGGAGGGCCTGATTTTCCTTACCAACGACGGGGACATCGTGAACAAGATTTTGCGGGCGGGCAACAACCACGAGAAGGAATATTGGGTAAAAGTAAACGAGCCCATCACCGACGATTTCATCCGAAAAATGGGCAGCGGCGTGCCGATTTTGGACACGGTGACGAAGCGTTGTTTCATCGAAAAAACGGACAAGTTCGGCTTCCGAATCATACTGACGCAGGGGCTGAACCGCCAGATTCGGCGCATGTGCGAGCATTTCGGCTACGAAGTCACCAAGCTCAAACGCACCCGCATCATGAACATTACAGTGGACAGTATACCCATCGGAAAATGGCGCTACCTGACCGATGTGGAAATGGCGGCCATTGAAAAGATGGTGGCGGCTTCGAGCAAGACGATGGAGGCGTCGGTGGAACCCAACGTAGATGGGGATTTGGAGTAATTCTCAAATTATTCCAACTTATACATCACCTTTCCCCCCACCATCGTTATCACCACATTCGTCCCCAAAATTTCTTCGTCCGTGCATTTGAGCAGGTCGTTGGAAAGCACCACGATGTCTGCCACCTTGCCGGGTGTGAGCGTCCCCTTCCATTCCTCTTCGAAAGCGGCGTAGGCACAGGCAGCCGTGTAACTTTTGATGGCTTGTGCCCTCGTCATTTTCTGCTCAGGGTAAAGTTCGAGGCCCGTCTGGCTGGACTGGTGCCGCTTGCGGGTGACGCTGGCGTAAAAGCTTTCAATGGGCGACACGTCTTCCACGGGAACGTCCGTTCCGTTGATGACGATGGCCCCGGCTTTGAGCAGGCTCTGCCAGGGGTAAGCGCCAGTCCTTGCACGTTCTTCGCCCAACCTTTTCACCACAAATGGTGCATCGCTGGTGCAGTGGACGCCTTGCATGGCCGCAATGACGCCAAGTTGTGCAAAGCGTGGGATGTCCGCTGGGTCAATATGCTGGGCGTGCTCGCTGCGCCAGCGCAAATCGTTCAGCGGTTTGCCGCCGGACTTTGTGATTTCCTCCATGATGTTGAGCAGTTCCCGGTTGGCCCGGTCGCCAATGGTGTGCACGCAGAGTTGCATTTTTTTGTTAAAAGCGAGCTTCGCAATGGCCTTCACCTCTTCGATGGTCGTGGTGTTTTGCCCTACAAAACCGGGCTTGTCATTGTATGGGGCCAACATCCAAGCCCCGTAGCTGCCCAGCGCTCCATCCAGTTCGGTCTTGATGGCCCGGCAAGTGAAGTGGCGGTTTCCCACATTAATAATAGGATAGCCACTCAAATGTCCCGTAAGTTCATCGGAAGAGTGCCGCACCATGGCCCAGAGGCGCAGCAGCAACTTGCCTTCCTCCGCCATTTTTTTGTACCGTTCTATTTCGTCGAAGTGCGAGCCAGCATCCTGAAAGCTGGTGATGCCGTGCTTGAGGCATTCCTGCTGTGCAAGTTCGATGCCCTTCTGCCAGCGCTCCAGTTGCGCCGAAGGCGAAAGCGTGGCGAGGTACTCTTGGTGTACCTTCGCAATAGCAGACATGGCCCGCTCCTCAAACACGCCGATGGCCTCGCCCGATGGCCCACGAACAATATGCCCGCCCGACGGGTCGGGAGTCTCTTTGGAAATGCCAGCGGCGTCCATAGCAGCCTTGTTGGCCATGAGCGCATGGCCGCTGGCGTGGCGCAGCACCACGGGGTTGTTGGGGGATACTTCGCTCAGGTGGTCGTGGTAGGGGTAGCCCTGCACGTGTTGTTCGAGTTTTTCGTCCCATTTTTCCTGGTGCCAGCCACGACCCACTATCCACTCGCCCGGCTTGGCCTTTTTTGCAGCTTCGCCAACGGCCTGCACGATTTCGTCCCAGTTTTTGGACTTCAAAAAGTTGAGGTCAATAAGGCTGTAGCCCATGCCGCTGAAATGACCATGCCCCTCGATGAAACCGGGCATGACGAACTGGCCATTTAGGTCAATTACCTCGGTTTTCTCCCCCTTGAGCTGTTCGATGGCCTCGTTAGTGCCGACCTGTAGAATCAGGCCATCCTTTATGGCAATGGCTTGGGCGGTTGGGTTGGCCTCGTCCACGGTGTAAACATTGCCGTTCAGCAGGATGGTGTCGGGGACCAGTTGGTCGTTTTTGCAAGCAAAAAAGAGGGTGAGCAGCAGGAACGGGAAGATTGATTTTTTCATAACAATAAGTTGAGTGACTAAACGATTTGAACGGCCAAACCTACTGCAACTTCGGGGCTTGGGGAGGGAAATTTAAAAATTGTGGCAATGGATTTTGAAACCAAATCAAAGCGAGTGAGTTTTCCCGGCGAGGTGGCAAAAATTTTGAAAATAATCGTCCTTGATGCTACGCCTAATTGAGCAGGATTTCACAATGAATTAAGACAAAATTATTTTTGGCAATAGTTGCCAGAATTTAGGTGAAAAGCGCTACATTTGCGCTCGCTTTTCGAGAACCCTCCTTTTGAGTGGGAGTAAATTGGTCAAGAACGCTTGGAACAATGCGATTTTTCACCGGTTGAAGCTACGAAAAGTATAGAAAATAAAGCAGTTTTATGCCAACCATCAATCAATTAGTCCGTAAAGGAAGAGAGAAAGTTGTGGTCGCCAGCAAATCCCGTGCGTTGGGCGCTTGCCCACAACGCCGTGGCGTTTGCACCAGGGTGTACACCACGACGCCAAAGAAGCCGAACTCGGCGCTCCGCAAAGTTGCAAAGGTTCGCTTGACCAACCAGATTGAAATCATTGCTTACATCCCAGGTGAAGGCCACAACCTCCAAGAGCACTCCATTGTGCTGGTGCGTGGCGGCAGGGTAAAGGACCTTCCCGGTGTCCGTTACACCATTGTCCGGGGCGCACTTGATACAGCCGGCGTGAATAACCGGAAGAAGAGCCGGAGCCAATACGGCACCAAGCGTCCGAAGCCAGGACAAGTTGCGGCAGCCCCAGCTAAGGGCGGCAAGAAGAAGTAAGTAGTCCAGCAGATGGCAGTTTGCAATTGAGGCATTTTCAACAATAAAGAATATCAGCCTGAATTGGCAAGGAGTCATAACTGGATGAATGAATCAAAAAGGTTTTTTTCAAAATATAAAGTTTACTCACAATGAGGAAGCATAAACCGAAGCCCAGATTATTGTTGCCAGACCCTCGTTACAGCGATATCGTGGTAACGCAGTTCGTGAACAACATGATGTTGTCGGGCAAGAAATCAACTGCATTCACTTTGTTCTATGATGCTATGGACTTGGTGGCTGAACGTCTGAAACAAGACGAGCACCAAACGTTCAAGAAAGCATTGAACAACGCCATGCCACAAGTGGAAGTGAAAGCTCGCCGGGTAGGTGGCGCCACTTTCCAAATCCCGCAGGAAATCCGTGCCAAGCGCAAGGTGTCCATTGGGATGAAATGGCTGATACGTTTCGCACGGGAGCGCAGCGGCAAAGGCTTTGCCGAAAAACTCGCAGCCGAAATCATTGCAGCAAGCAAAGGGGAAGGAGCAGCGGTAAAGCGTAAGGAAGATATGCACCGCATGGCAGAGGCAAACCGTGCCTTCGCTCACTTCCGTACTTAATCTTCAACCCATTTGAATGTTTTGGACGTAAGCGTTGTCCGGTGAATTTCTGACTAAAGAAGCTTGTTTTTCAACGTTTCAAAGAGAATTGTCACAAAACGCCCATTGTCCACTAATCAAACCCTCAACAGGGAATCGTCATGTCAAGAGATCTTAAATTTACCCGAAACATCGGGATTGCAGCGCATATTGATGCCGGTAAGACCACCACTACCGAGCGTGTACTCTACTACACCGGCATGACCCACAAAATTGGCGAGGTGCACGACGGCGCCGCCACCATGGACTGGATGGAACAAGAGCAGGAGCGTGGTATCACCATCACTTCTGCTGCTACCAAAACAGAGTGGAAATGGGCTGGCGACACCTACACCGTCAATATCATTGACACGCCTGGCCACGTGGACTTCACCGTTGAGGTGGAGCGTTCGCTGCGTGTATTGGACGGCGCTGTCGCATTGTTCTGTGCTGTATCGGGTGTTGAGCCCCAGTCAGAGACTGTGTGGCGCCAAATGGACCGCTACAAAGTGCCACGTATTGGCTTTGTTAACAAAATGGACCGTAGTGGTGCCGATTTCTTCAACGTCGTGAACGATGTTAAGACCAAACTTGGCGCACGTGCAGTTCCACTTCAAGTTCCAATTGGAGCAGAAGAAACGTTCAAAGGTGTCGTTGACCTCATCACCAACGAGGGTTGGATATGGAACGAAGAAGACCAGGGTATGACCTACAAGGTCGTTCCGATTCCAGACGATATCAAGGATGTTGTAGCTGAATACCGCCTCAAGATGCTGGAGGCTGCTGCTGAGTACGATGATGCTATCATGGAGAAGTACTTTGAAGACCCGAATTCCATCACACCTGATGAAATTCGTGCAGCGCTTCGCAAAGCAGTAGTAGGCATGAGCATCACGCCGATACTTTGTGGTTCTGCCTTCAAGAACAAAGGTGTGCAAGCCATGCTTGATTCCGTTTGTACTTACTTGCCTTCACCTGCCGATGTGGATGCCATTATCGGGATTAACCCGGACACAGAAGCAGAAGAAAGCCGTCAACCAGTATCATCTGAACCATTCACTGCACTTGCTTTCAAGATTGCCACCGACCCTTATGTTGGCCGTCTTTGCTTTATCCGTGTTTACTCGGGCGCATTGAATGCCGGTGATTCGGTTCTCAACACCCGGTCCGATAAGAAAGAGCGTATTTCAAGGTTGTACCAGATGCACGCCAACAAGCAAAACCCAATTGATAGGGTAGAGGCTGGCGACATTGCAGCGGCTGTAGGTTTTAAAGACCTTCGTACAGGTGATACGCTTTGCGACGAAAAGCATCCAATCGTGTTGGAGAGCATGAAGTTCCCTGATCCAGTAATTGGTATTGCTGTTGAACCGAAGTCACAGAAGGACATGGACAAACTTGGCCTCGCTTTGGCGAAATTGGCTGAAGAAGACCCCACCTTCAAAGTGCGGTATGATAAGGACACCAACCAAACCATCATTAGTGGTATGGGTGAGCTTCACTTGGAAATCATTGTTGACCGCCTCCGTCGGGAGTTCAAGGTAGAGTGCAACCAAGGCCAGCCACAAGTTAATTACAAAGAATGTCTTACGAAGACCGTACAGCACCGTGAGCGCTTGAAAAAGCAGACGGGTGGTTCTGGTCTCTTCGCTGATATGGAATTTACACTCGGCCCAGCCGATGAAGACTTCTTGGAATCAGAAGATTTCAAGAGCGGCAAAACAAGGCTGCAATTCGACTGGGGCATTGTTGGTGGTGCCATTGACAAGAATTACCAGAAGCCCATCAAGGATGGTTTCAATGCCATGATGGACAATGGAATCTTGGCCGGCTACAATATCGAAAGCATGAAGGTGAAAGTAACGGATGGCTCTATGCACGCCGTTGACTCCAAGCCAATTGCATTTGAACTGTGTGCAAAAGAAGGCTTCCGGGAAGCTGCACCAAGGTGCGCTCCGGTAATCCAAGAGCCAATCATGAAGCTTGAAGTCATCACGCCGGAGGAATACACTGGCCCAGTGATTGGCGACTTGAATCGCCGTCGTGGTTTGCCTAAAGGCCAAGAGCAGCGCACAGGTGGTGCCATCGCTATTCAAGCAGAAGTGCCGCTTTCTGAGATGTTCGGATACGTCACACAGTTGCGTACCATCACATCAGGACGTGCAAGTTCCACGATGGAGTTCTCACATTACCAAGATGCGCCAAAAAATATTGCACAAGATGTAATAGAAAAAGCAAAAGGCTTGGTAAAAGCATAAATGTTCTTATCTTTGCCCGCTCTTAGAAAAAAGCCCTTAGAGCGGGCAAATTTTTTCTTAGCGTTTTTTAATTTTTAACACGGCATGAATCAAAAAATTAGAATCAAACTCCGTTCCTACGACCACAATTTGGTGGACAAATCAACGGAGAAGATCGTGAAAACGGTTCGCTCAAGCGGTGCTGTTGTAACTGGTCCGATTCCGCTGCCCACGAAGAAAGAGATTTTCACCGTCCTGCGCTCGCCGCACGTCAACAAGAAATCTCGTGAGCAGTTCCAGCTACGCACCCACAAGCGACTGATTGAAATTTATACGCCTACCCAGAAGACAGTCGATGCGTTATCCAAACTGGAACTTCCGAGTGGAGTGGATATTCAGGTAAAGTTGACGTAATTCCGCCAATATTTAGCGAAAGCAACCTTGCGTTGCAGGTTTAACATTTTCGGCCAATTTCATCCCCTACAGCTTTGTGCTTAGGATTGGTTTGTCGAATATTTATTGTCAATAACTTGTTTGCTGAGTGTTTTGTGTTGATTCACAAAGAGTTAGCTCAAAATAAGCAGCAGCAAACCATAAAAAATTCTGCCCGATGAATGGCATAATCGGAAAGAAAATAGGCATGACCAGCATTTTTGATGCAGCTGGTAAAAACATCGCCTGTACAGTAATTGAAGCAGGGCCTTGTGTGGTTACGCAAGTCAAGTCTGAGGACACTGACGGCTACACGGCACTTCAGTTGGGCTTTGGCGAGGCCAAAGTCAAAAACACGACCAAGCCTTTGATGGGTCACTTCGATAAAGCGAAGACTGCCCCAAAGCAAAAGCTTGTAGAGTTTCGGGATTTCAATGCCTTGGCAAAGAATCTCGGTGACGTTGTGCGGGTTGAAGAGCTTTTCAACGAAGGTGACTCTGTGCACGCATCTGGCGTGACAAAGGGCAAAGGCTTTCAAGGTGTAGTACGCCGACACGGCTTCAGCGGTGTAGGTGGCAGCACACACGGTCAGCACAACAGGCTTCGTGCCCCTGGTTCCATTGGCGCTTCGTCCTTCCCTTCAAGGGTATTCAAAGGAATGAGGATGGCAGGACACATGGGAACTGACAACGTGAAGGTCAAAAACCTGAAAGTTGTAAAGGTCTTTGCAGAGCGTAACCTAATCCTTGTCAAAGGTGCGATTCCGGGTCACAACGGCTCTTTCGTTGTCATTGAAAAGAAGTAGTAAACACCCTGAGAAGGTTTATTTTTTAAAGTAATTAATGACTTCATAGTTATGAAACTCGAAGTTTTCAATATCAAAGGCGAAAAAACCGGCAAGTCGGTAGAACTTCCGGATGCTGTATTCGGTGCACAGCCGAACGAGCATGCCGTTTGGCTCTCCGTTAAAGCTTACTTGGCCAACCAGCGTCAGGGGACTCACAAGTCCAAAGAGCGGAGCGAAATGTCTGGTTCTACCCGCAAGTTGCACAAGCAGAAAGGCACTGGTGGCGCTCGTAAGGGTGACATTAACAGCCCTTTGTTGAAAGGTGGTGGACGTGTTTTCGGGCCGAAACCACGTGACTACAGCCAAAAGTTGAACAAGAAGGTGAAGCGCCTCGCTAGGTTGTCTGCGCTTTCCTCTAAAGCAAGCAATGGTCAAATCATCGTTTTAGAAGATTTTTCTTTCGATGCACCAAAGACCAGCGCTTATATAGGTTTACTCAAAGCGTTAAACTTGGATGACAAAAAATCACTCTTGGTAACTAACGACTACGAGAAGAACGTGTACCTGTCAAGCCGCAACATCCAAAAGGCTGCTGTGTCAAGGGCACAAGACCTAAACACTTACGAAATCCTTCACAGCAATACTTTGATTTTGTCTGAAGGTTCAATTGGAAAAATTGTCGAAAGCCTTTGATTTGATGGCACCGAGCGATTCGGTCGTTGTCAATCAACATAGAATCTTAAAGAAATGGCAAAGCGAATTTTAATTAAGCCCATCATCACGGAAAAAGCGGACACGCTTTCGGAAAAAAGAGGCCAGTACTCTTTTGTGGTGAACAAGGATGCCAATAAAATTGAAATCAAAAAAGCGGTGGCTGACCTCTACAATGTAGAAGTTGAAGCCGTGAACACATTGATTATGCCGTCAAAGGCAAAAAGCCGCAACTCCCGCCGCAACGCAATCAAGGGTCGGGTGTCCAGCTACAAAAAGGCTGTGGTGACTTTGGCAGATGGTGAAACAATCAATTTCTTCGGTGAAGTATAAAAAGTGACAGGTTGAATGTGGCCGGCTGGACAAAAGCATTGCGACAACAACAAGTTACCAACAGCATTAGAAAATGGCACTGAAAAAATACAATCCGATAACGCCAGGAACAAGGTTCAAGCTCGGCGTTTCAAAAGCAGAAATCACGACCGACACTCCGGAGCGGAGCTTGTTGGCGCCAATGAGCAGGTCAGGTGGTCGTAATCGTACTGGCAAAATGACCATGCGCCAAATTGGTGGTGGCCATAAGCGCCGCTACCGTATCATTGACTTCAAGCGTGACAAGGATGGTGTTCCCGGAACGGTAAAGACCATAGAGTATGACCCAAATCGTTCGGCATATATCGCATTGATTTCCTATGCCGACGGAGAGAAGCGTTATATCATCGCTCCCCACGGTCTGAAAGTTGGCGAGCAAGTAATGTCTGGTGCCAAGGCTGCACCCAATACTGGTAACTGCCTTTTCCTGAAGGATATTCCACTTGGTACATCAATCCACGCCATCGAATTGACACCCGGTAGGGGAGCAGCTTTGGTGAGGTCGGCAGGTACCTCTGCCACGATGATGGGGCGTGAAGACCGTTATGCGGTCGTCAAGTTGCCATCAGGTGAAACTCGTCGGATACTGATTACTTGCCGGGCCACAATGGGGACTTGCTCGAACCCTGACCACGGCCTCATCACTTTGGGCAAGGCAGGTGCAAAACGTTGGGCTGGTAGGCGTCCAAGGGTAAGGGGTGTGGCAATGAACCCAGTGGATCACCCGATGGGTGGTGGCGAGGGTCGTGCATCTGGTGGGCATCCACGCTCACGCACGGGTAAATTTGCAAAAGGTGCCAAGACTCGTGACAAGAAGAAGCATTCGACTCAACTCATTATTTCAAGAAGAAAAACAACTAACTAAATAAAGTAGGGGAGCTAAAAGGGACAATTTTTAATAAAACCCCTTGAGCGCCAACGCTTTAAAAATATAGAAAAATGCCTCGTTCTATTAAAAAAGGACCTTACGTTCATCACAAGCTGATGAAAAAAGTAGAAACGGCAAAGGGTGCGACCCGCAAGCAGGTAATCAAGACTTGGTCACGTGCTTCGATGATAGTTCCTGACATGGTAGGTGAAACAATTGCCGTTCACAATGGCAAAAACTTCATCCCGGTTTTCGTAACCGAGCCGATGGTTGGGCACAAACTTGGGGAGTTTTCACCGACCCGCAACTTCCGTGGCCACGCTGGTCACCGTAAGGGTTAATGAACGCAGTGGTTGATTTTTCGACCATTAATTTTTGAGACTGATAACAGTACAAATAATAGAATAATGGAAGCAGTTGCCAAAATAAAAAATTGCCCGATGTCGCCCCGCAAGATGCGCTTGGTGGTCAATAACATCCGCGGTAAGAAAGTAGGTGATGCCTTGAGCATCCTTCGTTACACCAAGAACGAGGCAGGCTCTTGGCTCGAAAAACTGCTGCTTTCAGCAATCGCCAACTGGGAATACAAACTGGATGGTGCTGAGAGTGCAGACGATTACAACCTTGTCATCAAAACGGTCTTCGTGGATGAAGCCGCCATGCTGAAACGTTTCCGTCCGGCTACGCACGGTCGGGCTGCACGGATTCACAAGCGCCGCAACCACGTTACGCTGATAGTGGAAAATAAAGTTCCCCTTGAGCGTGACTTGGCTCCAGCAGAAGCTGAAGGTTAATCAAAATTAGCAATCACTAATATCTAATATAATGGGTCAAAAGACTAATCCGATTGGGAATCGCTTAGGTATCATCAGAGGTTGGGACTCCAACTGGTATGCCGACAAGGACTACGGTGATAAGGTTGTGGAAGACGAGCGTATCCGCATTTACCTCAAAGCCCGTATTGCCAAAGGCGGTATTGCACGAGTGATTATTGAGCGTGCACTCAAGCGCATCACAGTTACCATTCACACCTCACGCCCAGGTATCGTCATCGGTAAAGGCGGCCAGGAAGTAGATAAAATCAGGGAAGAACTCCGCAAGCTCACCAACAAGGAGGTTCAGATAAACATCGTTGAAATCCGCAAGCCGGAGCTTGATGCCTCCATCGTTGGGGAATCCATTGCGAAGCAAATAGAAGCACGTATCAACTACCGTCGTGCCATCAAAATGGCGATTCAATCTACCATTCGCGCAGGTGCAGAGGGCATTAAGGTTCGAATCTCAGGCCGATTGGCTGGCTCGGAAATGGCACGTACAGAGGAATACAAGGACGGCCGTACACCATTGCACACATTCCGAACCGATATTGACTATATTTTAAGCGAAGCTCAAACGGTTTATGGGAAAATCGGCATTAAAGTATGGATTTGCAAAGGCGAAGTTTATGGTAAGCGTGACCTTTCTCCAAACGCTGGCCTACAAAAGAAAGAACGTGTAGGCGGTGAAGGGGAAGGCGGCGGACGTAGCGGAGACCGTCGCGAAGGCGGTGGACGTGGCGGGGATCGCCGTGATGGCGGCGGACGTGGCGGAGACCGTCGCGAAGGCGGTGGACGCCGTGATGGCGGCGCAGGCGGCGGACGCCGCGAAGGTGGTGGTGGAGCAGGCGGCGGTGGTCGCAGGAAGTGATTTTTTCATTCAAATTGTGAATAAAGATTCAAATAATTCGATGTACTTTTGCAGCCGATTTTTCCGAGGGGTTGCAAATGCAAGTAAATCGAGGTGTTTCAACCAGATTTTTAACTCGGCACAATAACCAAAAGCCGGATTATTTAAACGAAGAAAGATGTTACAGCCTAAACGCACGAAATATCGCAAGCAGCAGAAGCCAGTTCAGAAGAGCGTTGACGTAAGAGGAAGCATTGTTTCTTTTGGCATTTACGGCTTGAAAGCGATTACAGGTGGAAGGATTACGAGCCGTCAGATAGAATCAGCACGTATCGCAATGACCCGCTACATGAAAAGGGAAGGTCAGGTTTGGATACGTATATTCCCTGACAAGCCGATAACCCGCAAGCCACAAGAGGTGAGGATGGGTAAGGGCAAAGGTTCCCTGGACCACTATGTGGCTATGGTAGCACCGGGCCGCATCATGTTTGAGATTGATGGCGTGAGCATGGAGGTAGCTCAAGAGGCACTCCGCTTGGCCGCCCAGAAGCTACCGGTGTTGACCAAGTTGACGGTCCGTCCTGACATGGTGAAATTCTGATGAATTGAAGCGATACAAACTATCATTTCATCACTTATAATTAATCTAAGAAAATGGCAACCAAGAAATATTTGGAACTTCAGGAATTCTCTGATGCCGATTTGATAGCGGAATTGGAAGGCTCTGAGGCGTCTTACGAGAAAGCAAGATTTGACCATTCCGTTAAGGGTTTGGACAACCCGCTTGAACTCAGGGAGATGCGCAGGGACATAGCGAGGATGCAAACGGAGGTTCGCAAGCGTGAGCTCGCCCAAATGACACCCGAAGAACTCGCAAAACGGTCTAAAATCAGGGAAAGAAGGAGAAGAAAGTAGTAGATGATAGTTGATGGTGTTCAGTAAAAACTGCCAACTTTCAACTACAAACCATATAACAATGGAAAGCAGAAAATTAAGAAAATCCAGGGTTGGGGTCGTAGTCAGCAATAAAATGACGAAGACGATCAGTGTTAAGGTCGAACGCCGACTGCAGCACCCGCTATACGGTAAATCCGTGAAACTTTCGAAGAAGTTCATGGCGCACGACGAGAACAACGATTGCAAAATCGGCGACAAGGTGCGAATCGCTGAGACACGTCCCTTAAGCAAAAACAAGCGCTGGCGCTTGACAGAAATACTTGAAAGAGCGAAATAACCAGTCGTTGTCCTTGGTGCTTGGTCCATGAGTATTTGGCAGGCATTAAACAACAACTAACTAAAAATAGGCAGATATGATTCAGCAGGAATCGAGGCTCAAGGTAGCAGATAACAGTGGTGCAAAAGAAGTCCTTTGCATTCGTGTGCTTGGCGGCTCTCACCGCCGTTACGCTTCGGTAGGCGATAAGATCGTTGTTGCTGTCAAAGACGCTTCACCGGGTGGCGTCAAGAAGGGTACAGTATCAAAGGCAGTTGTGGTTCGCACGAAGAAAGAAGTGCGCCGCAAGGATGGTTCATACATTCGTTTTGACGATAACGCCTGCGTTTTGTTGAACAACCAAGATGAGCCACGGGGCTCTCGTATTTTCGGGCCAGTAGCTCGTGAGTTGCGGGAAAAGGACTATATGCGTATTGTTTCGTTAGCCCCCGAGGTACTTTAATCTAATTTTTGAAATTGATGAGGCAACCTCAAGTAGGCTGCATCAGATAAGTCGCTGATTATCATGGCAAATAAAGAAAAAAAGACAAGGTTCGCACCCAAGCTCCATATCAAAAAGGGCGACAAGGTGAAGGTCATTGCCGGCAACTACAAAGGCGAAACTGGCGATGTCTTGGAGGTTTTCCCGGACAAGAACCGTGCGATTGTTGACAACGTCAACATGAAGAAAAAGCACCGCAAGCCAACCCAAGATAAACCGGGCGGTATTGTTGATATTGCAGCACCAATACATATCTCCAACTTGATGTTGGTGGATCCAAAGTCTGGCGAAGCGACCCGCATCGGCAGGAAGTTGGTGGATGGCAAACTGGTTCGCTATGCCAAGAAATCTGGCGAACTGTTTAACTAATTATTACGACTAATTTTTCAAGCAATGAAATACGTTTCAAGATTAAGGGCAAAATACGTGAAGGACGTAATACCGGCGCTGCAAGAGCAGTTTCAGTACGTTAATCCAATGGAAGTACCAAGGCTGGTAAAGATTTGCCTCAATCAAGGTGTTGGCCAAGCTACACAAGACAAGAAATTGGTTGATGTAGCTATTGAAGAAATGACCCAAATTGCTGGTCAGAAGGCGGTAATCACCAAAGCAAAAAAATCGGTTTCCAACTTCAAACTGCGTGAAGGGATGCCAATTGGTGTGCGTGTGACCCTTCGTGGGGAGCGCATGTGGGAGTTCATGGATAGGCTTATTTCCGTTTCCCTTCCGCGGGTTCGTGACTTCAGGGGTATAAACGACAAGAGCTTTGACGGTCGTGGCAACTACTCAATGGGCGTTACGGAGCATATCATCTTCCCAGAAATTGATTTGGACAAGGTGACTAAAATTACGGGAATGGACATCACTTTCGTGACCACCGCCAAAACTGACAACGAGGCTTATGCTTTGTTGAAACAACTTGGACTTCCGTTCAAAAGCAAAAACGTTCAGCAGCAGTAATCTAACGTACAAATACCAAATTGCTTAGAAAGCAAACAATATAAAAATGGCAAAGAAATCAATCATAGCACGTGAAGTTAAGCGGAAGAAACTGGTCGCAAAGTATGCTGACCTCCGCAAGAAGCTCAAGGAAGCTGGTGACTACGAGGCACTTGACAAGCTGCCACGCAATGCACTCCCAGTACGTTTGCACAACCGTTGCCAATTGACTGGGCGTCCGAAGGGTTACATGCGCAAATTTGGACTTTGCCGTGTGAAGTTCCGTGAAATGGCCTTGGATGGCAAAATTCCTGGAATAACTAAATCAAGCTGGTAAATAAGCGCTTGGAAATCAGCCTAACTGTGGTCGGTTTTCAATCAAGCTTTGATTCGCAAATAATATAAAATGATAGTAACGGATCCAATAGCAGATTTCCTGACCCGCATCCGCAATGCACAGCAGGCAGGCCACAAAGTGGTGGAAATACCTTCTTCAAACGAGAAGAAAGCCATCACTGAAATCCTTTACAACAGCGGCTACATTTTGAAGTATAAATTTGATGACGAAGTTGGCTTCAATGGTATCATCAAAATTGCCCTCAAGTACGACGTTGTTTCCCGGAAGCCAGTCATCCGCAAGCTACAAAGGTTCAGCCGTCCTGGTCTGAGGCAGTACCGCAAAGCCACTGAAATACCTAAGGTTATCAATGGTTTGGGCATCGCCATCGTATCCACTTCAAAAGGGATTATGACGGACAAGCAAGCCAGGGAGGAAAATGTAGGGGGTGAAGTCCTTTGCTTCATTTATTGATTTTTTACTAAAAATTAGAAGAAATGTCCCGGATAGGAAAAATGCCAATATCTATACCAAGTGGTGTTGAAGTAAAAATCAACGACAAAAACGTGGTATCAGTAAAAGGGCCCAAAGGGCAGCTTACTCAACAAGTTGACCCAGATATTCAGGTTTCATTGGAAGATGGTACCCTTTCGGTTGCCCGTCCGACAGACCAAAAACGCCACCGTTCATTGCATGGGCTTTATCGCTCATTAATAAACAACATGGTAGAAGGTGTGTCGAATGGCTATGTAAAAGACCTTGAGGTAGTGGGTGTGGGGTATCGTGCGGCCAACACTGGCCAATTGTTGGAGCTTACCTTGGGTTATTCTCACCCCGTTATGTTCTACATACCCAGTGAAGTGAAAGTATCCACTTCACAAGAGAAGGGTAAGAACCCAATGATTAAATTGGAAAGTGCTGACAAGGAACTTATCGGGCAGATTGCTGCCAAGATAAAGTCGTTCCGTAAGTCAGAGCCATACAAAGGAAAAGGTATCAAATTCCAAGGTGAAATCCTGCGCCGGAAAGCTGGCAAGGCTGCAGCCAAGAAATAATCTTTTTCAACTATTGTTCGGTAATCTTTTTCAAGTAAGTATTTCAATTGTCTTGGGTTCGGACCAAGTGCGCCCTTCACTAAGACTAAAACAGTAACAAGAAAATGAAATTCAAGAAAGAACAGCGTAGGCGTCGCATTCATTTGCGCATTCGCAAGGCGGTAATTGGCACGGCAGCTCGTCCTCGCCTCAGCGTTTACCGCAGCAATCTCGCCATCTATTGCCAATTGATAGACGACCGTGCAGGTCACACGATTCTTGCCGCTTCTTCTATGGACACAAGCATTGAAAAAGCTACCAAAGTGGAGCAGGCAAAGCAAGTAGGCAAGTTGATTGCTGAAAAGGCGACCAGTGCTAAAATCGAAGCCGTTGTGTTCGATAGGAGCGGTTACCTCTACCATGGTAGGGTGAAAGCGCTGGCCGAAGGAGCACGGGAAGGCGGATTGAAATTCTAATTATTGCGAAAAATCTCTTTTTTTAAAGAGTCCAAATAATTTTTCAATGTCAAATAGCAACGTTCAGAAAGTAAGAACCGTAGAAACAGAAATCAAAGAGAAACTTGTAAGCCTCAACCGGGTTGCCAAAGTAACCAAAGGTGGTCGTACATTTAGTTTTGCTGCGATTGTTGTTGTTGGGGACGGTAACGGCACAGTAGGACAGGGTCTTGGCAAAGCTCGTGACGTAACGGAAGCAATTACCAAAGCCGCAGCAGATGCCAAAAAGAACCTGATTAAAGTTCCTGTTTACAAAGGTACCATCCCACACGAGCAGAAGGGCAAATTCGGCGCAGGCCGGGTGCTAATACGCCCAGCAGCAGCAGGTACAGGTGTAATTGCAGGTGGGTCTATGCGGGCAGTGCTGGAAATAGCTGGTGTCCACAACGTTTTGGCCAAGTCCATGGGTTCTTCCAACCCACACAACGTGGTCAAAGCTACGCTCGATGCACTTTCCAAATTGCGTAGTCCGCTTGAGGTGTCCAAACAAAGGAGCCTTTCATTGGAAAAAGTTTTTAACGGATAAGCCATTCTTTGATTGGCCATCCATCGCTTGAAACAAGCGCCTAAACTGGAAATTCTATACAATGGGTAAGGTTAAAATAACTCAGGTAAAAAGCACGATAGACCGTCCAAAGCGTCAAAAGTTGACGATGGAATCGTTGGGCATTCGCAAGATGCACCAAACCGTCGTGCACGAGGCAACACCCCAGATTTTGGGAATGATTGCCAAAGTTCAACACTTGGTAGTTGTGGAGAACGCTTAATCAACAATAACTATCGTTCATTTTCAATTGACTTGATAAAATGGAACTTCATAATCTAAAACCAGCCAAAGGTGCTGTTCACAAGGAAAAGCGAATTGGCAGGGGCCAAGGCTCCGGAAGTGGTGGCACGGCTGGAAAAGGTCACAATGGCGCCAAGGCGAGGACAGGGCACAATGAAAAACGTGGTTTTGAAGGTGGTCAAACACCTATGCAACGCCGTTTGCCTAAGCGTGGTTTCAAGAACCCAAATCGCGTTGAGTTCACGGCCATGAACTTGGATAGGATTCAGGAAATTGTCGAGAAATACAAGATAACTGACATTTCGCTGGAGGCATTACAAGCCAACGGCATCATCGGTAAGAACGACAAGATTAAGATATTGGGCAGGGGTGAGCTTAACAGTTCGGTAAAGGTGACGGCACACGCTGTGTCTGCCACTGCTAAACAAGCTATTGAGGAAAAAGGCGGAAGCGTTAATCTTGTTTGAAGGTTGAAGCTTGCCGCACGGAAAGTGGGGGGAAGCCTTTCAGTGTGAAGTTTCGAGTGTCAAACATCAAATCCAGCGTACCAAGTTGGATGGTATAAGAAATTCCGATGAAAAAACTTATTACTACTATCCAGAACATCTGGAAAATCAAGGAGCTTAGGGAACGAATTGGTTGGACTTTTTTGATGCTGTTTGTGTTTAGGCTCTGTTCATTTGTGGTTCTTCCAGGTGTAAATCCTGATGCACTCTCTAGGGCTGGCCAAAATGGTTCCTCTCAAGACATCCTTGGTATCATCAACATGTTCACAGGTGGTGCATTTGAGAACGCATCGTTGATGGCTTTGGGTATCATGCCCTATATCACGGCATCTATCATCGTGCAGTTGTTGGGCTTTGCAATGCCGTATTTTCAGCGCCTCCAACAAAAGGAGGGGGAGAGCGGTCGCAAAAAGCTGAATCAAATCACTCGTATGCTCACGGTTGCGATTACGTTGGTTCAAGGTGGGGGCTACCTCACTTATGTCAACTCAATGAACGCCGTTGACGCCTCTATGCCTCCCGGCCTCTTTTGGATTTCAAGCACAATCATTCTCTCCGCAGGGACGATGTTTGCAATGTGGCTTGGAGAAAAAATCACCGATAAAGGTTTGGGCAATGGTGCCTCTTTGCTCATCATGATTGGCATCATATCAAGGGCTCCTCAAGCCTTCGTAAGCGAGATTAGCACCCAAGCAAGTCAAAACGCTTGGTTCAAGTTGATTTTTGAGTTCGCACTGTTGTTTGCCGTAATCATGGCAATCATACTTATCATTCAAGGTGTGCGTAGGGTTCCCATCCAGTTTGCAAAACACATGGTACAACGTGGCAACACCTCCATTCCGGCAGCAGGTGCAAGAGATTACATTCCAATCAAGGTTAACTCGGCAGGCGTAATGCCAATCATCTTTGCGCAGGCATTGATGTTTGTTCCTGCCACAATTGCTCAATTTTCAAGCAGCAGTGGACAACCAGGAGCAGCAACGGGGATTTTGGGCCAGTTGACCAATCCTTATTCAATTTCCTCCTCCGTATTTGTGTTTTTGTTGGTGGTTGGGTTCACCTATATTTATACTGCCTTGATTGTAAACCCCACGCAGTACGCAGAGTATTTGAAGCGTCAGAACGCCTTCATCCCAGGCATAAAGCCAGGAAAGCCAACGGCGGATTTCATTGATGCCATTACGACTCGAATTACGCTCCCAGGTTCAATCTTTCTTGGCTTAATAGCAATCATGCCAGCTTTTGCCCAGATGTTTACTGATAATCAAGCCTTCGCCGCATTTTTTGGTGGAACATCTATCTTGATCGGAGTGGGGGTGATTTTGGATACGTTGCAACAAGTTGAAAGCCATTTGCTCATGCGCCGCTACGATGGATTGGTCAAATCAGGAAAGATTCAAGGAAGGACGAGGTTGCAAGGTATTGGCTCAGGAATGTAATTAACATGGAACAATATCAAAGAATGGTGTTCCAGTCCAGATAAAACTTCAACCGTGCTACCAGGCAAATTGTGGTGAAAAACTTACGGTTAAGCCCTTTGCCCAGTAGCACGTTTTTATTTTAAAGCATTTTAAGATGACGATGAGAAGCTTGTTGAATCAACCGAAAACGAATTTAATATTCTATAAAACGGATGAAGAAATCGAGCTCCTTCGTGACGCCTGTCTTTTGGTTTGCAAGGTGCTGACACATGTTGGTGCCAATTTAAAACCAGGCATGAAGGGCAGCCAATTGGACCGTGAGGCAGAAGAGCTGATACGAGACCACGGTGCAACCCCAGCTTTCAAAGGATATATTGGGGCAGGTTCAGAAACAGCATTTCCATCTACCTTGTGTATTTCATTGAATGAAGCTGTGGTTCATGGCATTCCATCTGACGAGATAGCGTTCAAAGATGGTGACATTGTTTCCGTGGATTGTGGAGTCCTTTTGAACGGGTATCATGGGGATGCAGCATATACTTTTGCAATAGGAGATGTTGATGAAGCCACCATGGAGCTTTTGCGAGTAACGAAAACTTCGCTTTACAAAGGAATTGAACAGGCGGTGCACGGCAAGCGGATAGGCGATATTGGATTTGCCATTCAAAATTATACGGAGCGCGCTTTTGGATACTCGGTCGTTCGTGAGCTGGTTGGCCACGGTGTTGGCAAGTCCCTTCACGAAGACCCTGAAGTACCAAACTACGGCAAGCGTGGCAACGGGGTTTTGATGAGGGAGGGTTTAGTCATAGCCATTGAGCCAATGATCAACTTAGGAAAAAAAGATGTCATGCAGGGAAAGGATGGCTGGACCATTGTTTCTTCTGACAAAAAGCCATCGGCGCATTACGAGCACACGGTTGCGGTGCGAAAGCACCATGCCGACATCCTTTCTGACCACGACCCAATCGAAGCCGCTATCGCCATGAACTCCGAATTAAAAACCGTGGAAGCAAAAGAAGAAATAGGTGTTTTTGCGGCTTGAAAACAACCACATAGGCATCGTATCAGTCAATAATTCGCCTTTTTGATTTTTTTTTAATCAATAGTGAAACTTTGGTTGATATTCGTATCTTTGCGCTCCGAATTTTGAAAGCATGGCCAAACAAGATTTAATAAAGCAAGACGGAACTATTGACGAGGCACTGTCAAATGCCATGTTCAGGGTACGTCTGGAGAACAATCACATCATTACTGCTACTATTTCAGGCAAGATGCGCATGAACTACATTCGTATTTTGCCAGGGGATAGGGTTGCAGTTGAGATGTCTCCATACGACCTATCAAGAGGAAGAATAATCTATCGCTACAAGTAAAACAGTAGTGAATCCTTAATACACTGAAAATCAAAACGTTATGAAAGTCAGGGCTTCAGTCAAAAAGCGTTCAACGGATTGTAAAATCGTGAGGAGAAAGGGTAAAATCTATGTTATCAACAAGAAAAACCCAAAGTTCAAGCAGCGTCAAGGTTAATCCGGGCGGCTTTGAGTTAAGATATTTTACTGAAATTCGTAAATCAAAAGAATATGGCACGTATTGCAGGTGTTGACTTACCGAGAAATAAGCGGGGCGTAATTGGCCTCACCTATATTTTTGGTATTGGTTCTTCCAGGGCAAAGGAAATTCTGGAAAATGCTGGAATTGATGAAAACGTCAAAGTCAATGAGTGGACAGACGAGAACGTCCGCTCCATCACACAGCTTATCCAAAGGGACTTCAAAGTGGAAGGTGAACTTCGGTCGGAGGTACAAATGAGCATCAAGCGTTTGATGGATGTTGCCTGTTACCGTGGCCTTCGTCACAGGAAGGGTTTGCCACTAAGGGGACAGCGCACGAAGACGAATGCACGCACCCGTAAGGGCAAGCGTAAGACGGTTGCTAACAAGAAATTGGCTAAGAAGTAATTCGCCTGAGCTGTGTTGATGTGGCATCAAATCATGCATTGCATAATATAGCTGGGTTTCAATAATAATAAAAATGGCAAAGGCTAGATCTAAAGTCAAGGCAAAAAGAAAAGTAAAAGTTGAGCCAGAAGGGTTCGCTTATATCCAGGCAACTTTCAATAACATTATTGTATCGTTGACCAATAAGAAGGGTGACGTAATCAGCTGGGGTTCGGCTGGTAAAGCTGGTTTTAGGGGTTCTAAAAAGAACACTCCTTATGCCGCACAAATGGCAGCAGGCGATGCAGCAAAGGTAGCCTTCGAGGCAGGTTTACGTACCGTTGAGGTTTACGTGAAAGGTCCAGGTTCTGGACGGGAAGCCGCCATTCGTGCGCTTGACCAAACTGGTGTGAAGGTGTCACGCATTTTGGACCTCACGCCCGTTCCGCACAACGGTTGTAGGCCACCCAAGCGCAGGAGGGTATAATCCTCCATGCGGTTGCAATTTGACGGTTTTAATCGAAAAAGAAAACATTTATAATGGCAAGGTATAACGGTCCAAAACAGAAAAAAGCCCGCTCCTTTGGAGAGCCTATCTATGGATTCAGCAAGGCTTTTGAAAAGAAAAAATATGCGCCAGGGATGCACGGCCAGTCCCGTAAGCGTAAACAGCGTTCCAACTATGCCATCCAGTTGATGGAGAAGCAAAAGGCAAAATACACGTATGGTGTATTGGAGCGCCAGTTCCGCAATATGTTTGAAGTCGCAACGCACAAGCACGGGGTTACTGGTACAGTATTGCTTCAGTTGCTGGAGTCACGACTCGACAACACGGTGTTTCGTTTGGGCATAGCTCCAACCCGCCGTGCAGCACGCCAACTTGTTTCTCACCGACACATCGTTGTAAACGGTGTACTCACAAACATACCCTCCTACCACCTTCGCCCAGGCGATGTTGTTGAGGTACGCGGACAGTCTAAAGAACTTGACCTTGTAAGGGAACAGATTGGAAAGAAAACTGACGTGAAGCGATTTGGTTGGTTGGAATTCAATCCTGACAAAATGCGCGGAACGTTCATCTCCTATCCTGAACGTGAGCAGATACCAGAGAAGTTGAACGAGCAATTAATCGTCGAACTTTACTCTAAGTAATTTGACAAAAGGTTTGGCAGACACCTACTCGGTTGTCTGCCAAGCCTGTTTTATTTGCGCTGTAAAAGCTCTTATTGTTTTGATTCTTTTCAGCTTGATACTTATTATCAACGCGTGTTGAAAACCTGAACAGACGGCTTATATCCTTCATCCTATCAAAGATTTCTTCAAAATATGAGCATCTTAAATTTCCAAAAGCCTGACAAAATCATGATGCAAAAAGCAAATGATTTTGAGGGCATCTTTGAATTCAGGCCGTTGGAGCCTGGCTTCGGCCAAACCATCGGCAACTCACTCAGAAGAATCCTGCTTTCCTCTTTGGAAGGCTTTGCTATTTCCGCTGTGCGCATAGCTGGTGTGGACCATGAGTTTGCAACCATTAAAGGCGTCGTTGAAGACGTTCTTGATATCATCCTGAACCTAAAGCAGGTTCGCCTCAAGCAATTGATTCAAGGTGAAGACCTTGGTTCCGAGAAGATTTACCTCACCATCAGCGGTAAGGAAGAGTTCCGTGCCGGTGATTTGGAAGAGCATACCAATGTTTTCAAGGTGATGAATCCCGATATGCTCATTTGCAGGATGGAGCCATTCGTCAACTTGGAAATGGAATTTACCGTGACCAAAGGCCGAGGCTATGTGCCAGCAGGCGAAAATTTGCCAAAAGATTCTCCTATCGGCGTAATTCCATTGGATGCCATCTACACCCCAATCAAGAACGTAGCCTACAAGATTGAAAATACACGTGTAGGCCAGCGCACCGATTATGAGCAACTTACACTGGAAGTGAAAACAGACGGTACCATCCATCCTGAAGATGCCGTCAAAGAGGCTTCCCGCATCATGATTCACCACTTGATGCTCATAACGGATGAATACATCAGCATCCCAGACGACACAGGTCGCCGTGACGATGTGGTGGATGAACATGTGTTGCACATGCGCAAACTGTTCAAAACCAGCCTCGAAGACCTCGACCTCTCCGTTCGTGCCTACAACTGCCTCAAGGCTGCTAAGATCAACACTTTGGCCGAGTTGGTACGCTACGACACCCATGAGCTGTTGAAGTTCAGGAACTTTGGTAAAAAGTCGCTCGTGGAAATTGAGGAACTATTGCAAGACAAAGGTTTGACTTTCGGCATGGACTTGTCGAAGTACAAACTTGACGAAGAATAATTCGATTGTGGATTGTGGATTTCCGATTGCGGAATTCCGAGTTCCAATCACAACTGCAATTACTGTCGAAGTTCAGGACTATTCTTGAAGTTCCGGTGTTGCGAAGATCACCAAATTCAAAAATCATTTAAGCCATGAGACACGGCAACAAGAACAAGCATCTCGGCAGGACGATGGAGCACCGCCAAGCGATGTTTGCCAACATGTCAAATTCACTGATTGAGCACAAGCGCATCGAAACTACCCTGCAAAAGGCCAAAGCCCTTCGCAAATTCTTCGAGCCACTGGTGACCCGGGCAAAAGACAATACCACGCATGCCCGTAGGATTGTTTTCGGCCACTTACAAAGCAAGGAAGCCATCAAGGAACTGTTTGGCCCGATTGCCGCTGCCGTTGGCGACCGCCCCGGAGGTTATGTGCGCATCATTCGCACCGGCTACCGTCATGGTGATGCCGCCGACATGGCGATGATAGAATTGGTGGATTATAATACAGAATACAACGGCCAAAGCAAAGCCGAGGATACTAGCAAAGGCAAAAAGCGCCGTACCAGAAGGAGTGGAGCTTCTAAGGCTGCTGCTACTGCCACCGTCGTTGCGCCAGCCGCTGCGGTTGTTGCAACGGAAGTCGAGGCTACCAGCGATGTTGTTGAAGAAGCAAATGTCAACACCATCGAGGAAGCTCAAATTGACGATACAGTGTCCACTACGAAGGACGAGGAATAATCTGGAAATCTACTTTCTGGTAAAAGCAAACGGGCGGGTTCTACATGAACCACGCCCGTTTGCTTTTTGGTAGGTGGGTAGAATTGTACATCAATTGAAAACTGTGGGAAACCACCCTTCTACTCTCCTTACTTTTTTAAAGGGGTGTTGTCCCAAGCATTGTCGGCCTTGGTTTCCATGAATTTTGAATCCTCGTTGAGCAGTCGCTCCTGCTCGGCAATCTCTTCCCTTACGTTTGAGATATAGGTTCGCATGTCGTCCTTGGCAGTTATCAACCGCTTCATGGCAATGGTGTCGTACTTGATGAAATCATTGGCTTTTCGAGTGGCCGTGTACTTTCGTTGCCCCAAAGTGTGCAGGACATCCACGCCCATGTAAACCGAGCTGTGGAGGCTTTCACGATATACATTGGTGAAATCCTTTTCCATTAAATCATAAGCATCTGTCCTGTTTTTTGCCCTGAGAAACAATTGGGCTTGCGGAAAATGCTTTTTCACCAATTCCGCCAATTCCATTGTCTTGTCGGGCGAGTCAATTGCGGAGATGATGATTTTTGCCTTAGCAGCACCAGCGGCTTCGAGGAGGTCGAGGCGGGTAGCATCCCCGAAGTGTACATTAAACCCCATTTTGCGGAGCAACGCAACCCGGTCGCTGTCGCTGTCGAGGATGGTGGCATTCACGTTGTTTGCCCGAAGGAAGCGCCCAAGCGTGCTTCCAAAATGGCTGAATCCTGCGATGATTATCTGGTGTGCTTCTTCTGGTTCTACCTTGTAATCTTTGGGCTTTTCGGAAGAAGAGGTGAGGTGGTTGGCAATGAATTTTTCATAGACGAACAACAGCAATGGCGAGGCAATCATGCTCAATGTGACGGTGGCCATGAAAAAATCGGACTGCGGCTTGTCTATCAATTTGAACAAATAAATGGAACCGAGCAGCACGAAAACAAATTCGCCAACTTGCGAAAGCAACAAGGCGAACAGCACGTTCTGGGTGACGCTGATTTTGTAGTACCTACCGATGAACGCCAGCACCAAGGCTTTCAGCAGCATGATACTTACAACGGCCATGATTATTTGCGAGGTTTTTTCCGCCAGCACCTGAAAGTTGATGGTAGAACCAACTGCCGTAAAAAACACCCCCAACAACACGCCCTTGAAAGGCTCGATATCGCTCTCCAATTCGTGCCTAAATTCACTGTTGGCCAGCAGCACCCCCGCTAAAAATGCACCAAGTGCGGCACTGATGCCCACCTGTGTCATCAAAAACGAAACCCCAATCACAATGAACAAGGCGGACGCCGTAAACAACTCCCTCACTCCCGTCTTTGCTATGTAGTGCAAAAACGGATTGATGAGGTACCGACTGATGAGGAAGGTAATTAGCACCGCACCAATAATGGTAAGGCTCGAATGTGTTTGAAGAAAGGAGATTACGGCATTTGGAGAGGTGGTTTCATGGGTGGGTTGCACGCCCGCAAGCAATGGCAAAATGGCTAAAATCGGTATCACGGCTATATCCTGGAAAAGCAATACCGAAAATGCGGACTGCCCCGCCGCTGTTTTCTCAATGCTCTTTTCCTTTAGTGTTTGCAGCACAATGGCCGTGGACGACATGGCAAATGACAGGGCCAATGCGACGGAGGCATTGAATGGAAAGGAAAACAAAAAGTAAAATACCGGCAACAGCACTACCGAAGAAAGCAATAGCTGCGAGCCGCCAAGCCCCAGTATCTTGTTCTTCATTTTCCAAAAAGACTGTGGGCTAAGCTCAAGCCCAATCAAAAAAAGCATCATCACCACGCCGAACTCGGCGGCGTGCATCACGTCCTCGCCCTCATGCCCTACCAGCCCCAACACGAACGGGCCTATCAGGATGCCAGCGAAGATATAGCCCAAAACACTCCCGATTCCGAGCTTCTTGGCGATGGGGACGCACACAATTGCAGCGCCCAAGAATATCAATGCGTTTTGTAAAAGCCCTCCTTCCATGTATCAAACTTTAGGTCGTTGAAATATTCAATCGAATTTAATTTTGTCGTGTCCAATGCCGTTGATTGCAGCAGGTTTAACACCTCTGTGTATTGTATGGCATAGTCCTCCAGCTCCTCCTCCGATATTTTGTTGGCGCCGGGCACGATGTATGGCGGCAGATAAATCATTTGGCACAAAAAGGCCGTCTGGTCAAACGGGCTTAACAGTTCCCGGAAGGTGAATCGGTTCCTACCGCTTTTCTGGTACACCTCAAACGTCCCGCCAGCGGTGAGCACGTTCATCACGCATTTCCCCTTTAACTGGTCGCCATTTTTGCCATAAGCCCAGCCATGTTCCAGCACAAGGTCTAACCATTGCTTCATCAGCGGCGGGCAACTGTACCAATAAAATGGATGCTGCCAAATGATGACATCATGCTCCAGTAGGACTGCCTGCTCCGCCTTCACATCCACATTGTAGTCCGGGTATATTTCGTACATATCCCGGATGGTGATGTTGTTTAAAGTGCCCGTTGCTTCCAAAAGCCTTCTGTTCGATTTTGAGTTTTCAAATCGGGGATGAAAGAAGAGTATCAATAATTTTTGCTCCGTCATTGCTCGATGATGTTCCTGTATGATGGTTTTGGCTCGCACCGCTTCATTTCCTCAAGGTCGGGTCCAACCGGTACGCCTTCTCAAAAAACGGCTGCCCCAGTTCTGGCTGCCCACTGTCTTTGTAGGCCGAGCCGAGGTAGAAGTTCAGCGTGGCGTTTTCGGGGTCGTACACCAGCCCTTGCTTGAACCACTTGATGGCCTCCGGAAAGTTCTTCTGCATGGCGTTCACGGCGCCGAGGTTGCGCAGCGCATCCACCATCCGGGGGTCGAATTGCACGGCTTTTTCATACACCTCCTTGGCCTTGTCCAATTGGCCGCTCTCGAAGAAGATGATGCCCATGTTGCTGTACACCAGCGGGAAATTCGGCTTGTACTTCAGCGCTAGGTTGTAGTTTTCCATGGCCTTGTCGTAGTTCTTTTCCCGGTAATAGGTGAGGCCAAGCTGCGAGTAGGCATCATGGTACTCCGGGAACACTTTGATGGCATGTTCAAGCCGCTTCCTCGCATGGTCGTAGTAGGCTTTTTGCTCGGTGGGGTTGGTGGATTTCAGGCCCTTTTGCACGATTTCGAGTGCATAGTGGAAGTTCAGCTTGGCACTGTTCGGTGCGGTCTCTATGTCCGTTTCGTAAAGCGTATAGCTGTCCTTCCAGGCAAAGTTCCGGCTGAACGTGAGTACCGAATAGGCCAGCAGCACGAGGCCCGCCACGGCCAGCAGTCCGGTGTTTTTTCCCAAAATGCTGGCCTCGCCTGAAGGCGTGGCCGCCCATTTCACCTTGAAGATTTTCATCAACACCAAAGCCAACGCCAGCGCAAAGCCGGGGGATGCGGCGTACAGCAACCTATCGCCATAGCTCGTGCCGATGGTGACGAAGAGGTTGGTGAAGATGCTGAAGTTGATGAGGAAGAACAGGATGGCAAACGACCAGAGGCTGCGTTTGCGAAGCCCCAAAATGGCAAAAATGCCCATGCCAAACCATGCCATGAGTGAGAGCTGCACCCGCCAGTCGCCCCAAGTGGTGAGCGGTATTTGGTTGAACCCAAAGTCGCTGCAAAGCGGGTACGGCACCAGCAGCGACCACAGGTATTTGCCCAAAAGCAGGAAGGCGTTGGCGTAAAAGGCGCCACCTTTTGCCGCCACGAGGATGTTGTCGAGGGCGTAGGTCTCGCCCGGGTTGGTCAGCGAGCCGATGGCAGCCTTGCGCACGAGAATGAAAAGGATGGCGGGCAGCAGGAAAGGCAGCGTCGTCACGGCGATTTTTTTGAGATCACTTTTCGTGAAAAAGTACATCATCAGTGGCACGATGGCCACAAAGGTGACTGCGTTTTCTTTGCTGAAAAGCGCCAGCGTGTAACTTCCCAAAGCGAGTAACATGGCGCTTAACTTGTTGGTTTCGAGGTATTTGTGCAAGAACCAGAGCGCCAATGTTGCGAAGCCGAACATCAGGATTTCGTCACGGCTCTTGATGTTGGCCACCACCTCCACGTGCACCGGGTGCGCCATGAAAAACAGCGTGGCCAACAGCGGCAGCAGCAGCCGGTAGCCCCGCATCCAACGGGCAAGGGTGACGAAAAGCAGCGCCCCGCTGAGGGCGTACAACAGGATGTTCATGAAGTGGCTAAGGCTGGGCGAGTCCGGCGCAATGGCCCACTCGATGGCGAACATGGTCATGGGAATGGGGCGGTACAGCTCGCCCACGCTGTTCCAGTAACCGTAACGGCTGTGGTGCTTCCACACGTCGGGAATGCCCTCAAATCCTCGTTTTGTCACGAAGTTTTCCTTGATGACGGAGAAGTCGTCCAGCACGTAGTCGTGCCCAATGGTGTTGATATAAAGTAGGAAGCTGAAGGCTGCAATGCCGAGCGCCCACGTCCATAATCGGGGCGATTTGGTTGTGGCTTGCTTAGGTTTTGCGACGGGCGTTGGTTGCTGTTTTTGCTTTTTCGACGACATATTCACTTTGTTTTGAAACAGTGCAAATGTAGCTGTTGGAATTGATTTTCCCAGCTTTGTGTGCGCCCTGCTGTGTGTCGCTTTTGTCATGGTCGAAGACCACCTGTCCACGTATTTAGGGCAAGTTTGGCGTGCGCCGTGGCGTGGACGTGTTGCCTTCGGCAATGACAAGGCAGCGCACAGCGGGGCGTGGACGGGTCGCCTCTGGCGATGACAAACGTGACGTGGACGGAGTGAAAACTGCATATATCAACCCCCATCAACTTTTCTCAACCCTTCTCAACCATCAGATTGCACCCCCGCACATCAGAATTGTCCACCCGGCCCAGCACCTCGAAGCTGCCATCCGGGAATACCCTGCCGAGGTCGTCGGTGGCGATGAAGCTGCACGTGTCGAAGTTGGCGAGATCCATGAGGTTGAGTATGCCCGTCCTGCCGGGTTGCTGCGAGGTGAGCGGGTCAGTGATTTCACGGGTAAATGCCCGCAGGGTGGGGACGGGGCGGAAAAGCCCATCGCCTTTGGAATAGGCTTGCGAGAACAGCTCGGTCATGCCGTATTCGGAGTGGATAGCGGGGGCGTTGAAGGCGGGTTTCAGGATGTCGTGGAGTTCCGAGCGGGTAAGCTCCCGGCGGCGACCTTTCATGCCGCCTGTTTCCATGATGGTAACATGCTGTAAATCAAGCGAATGCTGCTCGGCAAGGTCGAGTAGGGCGAAGCTTACACCCAAAAGGATTACGGATTTCGGGATTTCGGATTGCGGATTGGGGGGCAGTGGGTTGGCCAAAATAGGTAGCAATTCTTCCAAATTGTTCAAAAAAAAGCCGCTCTGGGGGTGCTTCGATAACTGGATAAAATGCTCGGCCATGACGACGAGGCTGCTGCCGGTGCGCTCCAAGTAGGAAGGCAGGAGTGCCAGCACGAGCCATTCCGAAGGGTCGCCATAAAAAGCACGGAAGCCATGAACAGTGTTTTTTTTGTAAAAATCAAGGTCACGGACGGGGTGACGACTGGTTGCATCACCGGTGGTGCCGCTGCTGGTGAAGGTGGTTTGTGTGGGCCAGTCGCCCGTTTTCACGGAGTGGCTTTTGAAAAATTGGATGGGGAGGAAGGGGATGTCCTCCATTTTACCAACCCCTTGATAATCAACGTTTATGAGTTTGAGGTAACGCCTATACAATGGGTTGTGGGCAACCTGAAAATGGAAAATATCCAATGCCAGCTCCTCGAAGCCTTGACCTTCGTAGGCTTGGATTTTTTGAAAAATAGCGGTTCGTTGTTGCTCGTAGGACATTTACCGTTAAATTCTTGGTGCCACAAAACCAGTGCGGCTGGTGGTCGTTTTAAGTGCAAACTATTTCTCGGTTTGATGTTTAATAGAAGTGTTGCATCGTCAAGTGACATCACCTACACTGACGAAAACGGCAACCCCATCGAGTATGCCAAGGAATACCACCAAAGCTTTTCCCTTGGTGTCGGCTACAACTTTCAACTAAAGAAAAAATAGCCTAACTTGCCATCGCTTTTAATCCATAAAAAATGAAATCACAAAACATCTTTGCCATCGCTTCGCTGGTCTGCGCTTCCTTCATCTTCGGGTGCGTCACCCCGCCAGAATACCCAAAAGAGCCGTTCATCGAGTTCATTTCCCTCAGCAAGGACACCATGCTCCGGGGCATTTCGGTGGACCAAGCCTTCGTCACCTTCAGCTTCACCGATGGCGATGGCGACATCGGCTCACGGGACTCGCTCGACCTTTACCTGACCGACAACCGGGACGGCACCGTGCTGCGCAATCGTATCCCATTTGTGCCGGAATTAGGCTCAACCAACGGTATCAAGGGCGAAATTACCGTGAAAATCAACAGTACCTGCTGCATCTTTCCCGACCCGTTCCTCAATGGCTGTGAGGATGTGTTGCCCAGCTTCCCCTACGACCAGGTCAGGTATTCCATCTACATCACCGACCGGGCCAAGAACAAGAGCAACGTCCTTGAGGTTGACCCGATTTTTGTGAGGTGCTTCTGAAATAATGGATGTAGCACGGCCATGAAAGTCCATGCTATATTCACCACTCCACGCCCTTCCGCAGCCACGCCAACGTATCTGCTTCCCGGCTTCCCGGCTCCGGTTTTTGGTTGTAAAACCACTTCGCCAACGGCGGCATGGACATCAAAATGGACTCCGTGCGGCCATCCGTGTCAAGGCCGAACTTGGTGCCTTTGTCCCACAGCAGGTTGAACTCCACGTATCGCCCACGGCGCACGGCTTGCCATTCCAACTCTTTTTCGCCGAAGGCTAAGTCCTTGTTTTTCAGGACAATATGCGAATAGGTTGGCGCAAATGACTCGCCTATATCTTGCAAAAAGCGGAACAATTGCTCCTTCGTCATGCCCCTTTTCTCGTCTAAATGGTCGAAGAAAATGCCGCCGATACCCCGTGTTTCTTGTCGGTGCTTGAGGTAGAAATAGTCGTCCGCCCACCGCTTGAACTCCGGGTAGAAATCGGGGTGGTGCGCATGGCACACCTGCCGCATTTGTTGGTGAAAAAACTGGGCATCCTCCGGCACCACGTAGATGGGCGTGAGGTCAATGCCGCCGCCGAACCAATGGATTTCGGATTTCGGATTTCGGATTTCGGATTGGGCGAACTGCGATGCGCCTGAGTCGTTGTTTGAACCAGTATTTTCATTGATAGCAGATGTTTCCGCAATTCGCAATCCGCAATCCGCAATCTCAAAATACCGGACATTCATGTGGATAATCGGCACCATGGGGCTGCGGGGGTGCAGCACGATGCTGACGCCAGTGGCGAAGAACGCCGAACCTGCCGGCTGCCCAAGCGCCTGTGCGATTGTTTCGGGAAGGGGGCCGTACACGGCACTGAAGTTCACGCCGCCCTTTTCGATGACCGCTCCCTCGATGACCCTGCTTCGGCCACCGCCACCAGCCTCCCGCTGCCAAGCGTCTTCTTGGAATTTGCCGCTGCCGTCAAGCGCCTCCAAGTCAGCGCAGATGCGGTCTTGCAGGCCACGAAACCAATCGGCTATTGTTTCTTTTGTCGGATACTCCATCATATTTTTTTGGGTTGAGAAGGGTTGAGGAAGTTGGTAAGGGTTGATAATCAACGTACGTCAACTTCATCAACCCCTATCAACTTCAGCAACAAATTTTTCCCGTGCGGATGCCACTGTTTTCGGCGCATTTCCCACCCAAAAATCTTCGCCGTCAATGATGACGGGGCGTTTCAGGAATGTATATTCTTCGAGGATGAGGTTGCGGTAATCTTGCTCGGTCAGAGCCTTGTCCTTTAGGCCCAGCGACTTGTATTTCATGGCCTGTTTGCTAAAAAGAGCCTCGTAAGAGCCGACCTTTTCCTTCAGCCAATCCACTACATCGGCGGGGATATTCTGTTCTTTGATGTTTTGGCGCTCAAAGCCGGGCAGTTCGCAAAGCTCGCCCATGATGCGCTGGCAGGTGCCGCAGTTGTTGAGGAGGAAGACTTTTTTCATGGTTCGGTGTTTGATTATTGATGCGAATAACGGGTTAAAATTAACCCTTGATTTTTGGGGGATTACACGTTTGGTTGCCGCTCGCATGGTGTCGAATGGTGTCCCACCGTGCGCCCCGCTATGTGCCGCTTTCGTCATTGCGCAGCAACCTGTCCACGTCTCGGTTTACGCAATCAACCTCCGAGGTCATTTGAATCCGTTATTCGCATTATTGGTGCCCGGATGACCGCAAGATTAGGAAAGATTTGAGACTCAATTTTTTCACTTCTGAAAATCTTGCGCAAAAAAGACAGTTGGCGATTTGCATTGGGTGACTGGGAACACAAAAAACTATATTTGCCCAAAATCACAAGTCACCATTCACCAATGCTTGCAGCTTCCGAACTCATCCTCAACCCCACCGGCAGTATCTACCACTTGAACCTGTTGCCCGACCAGATAGCCGACACCATCTTCTTTGTCGGCGACCCCGACCGGGTGGCCAAGGTTTCCAAGCACTTCGACAAAATGGAGCACCAGGTGCAAAAGCGGGAGTTCATCACGCACACGGGCGAACTGGGCGGGCGGCGGCTCACGGTCATCTCCACGGGCATTGGCCCCGACAACATTGACATCGTGATGAACGAGCTGGATGCCCTCGTGAACATTGACCTCAAAACCCGCACCGTCAAAGAAAACCTCACTTCGCTCAACATCGTCCGCATTGGAACGAGCGGCAGCCTGGCCGCCGACATCCCGGTGGACAGCTTCGTGGTGTCTGCTTTTGGGTTGGGGCTGGACAACCTGCTCCACTATTATGACTACCCAGCCAGCCCACGTGAGGAAATGCTCCGGCAGGCGTTCACGTCGTTTGCCGCTGGCATTGGCACAAACTTGGACCCCATCGCCGCCGAGGCCGACCACGGGTTAATCAAGCGTTTCGGAAAGAACATGCGGCGGGGCATCACGCTCACTTGCCCTGGTTTTTACGGGCCGCAAGGCCGCCGATTGCGGTTGGGCAGCACGATTTCGAGCAGTTTTTTTGAAAAAATAGGCGACTTCAGCTTCGAGGGGCATCGGGTCACGAACTTCGAGATGGAGACCTCTGCCATCCTTGGCCTTGCCCGAATGCTTGGCCACCATGCCACCGCCTGTAACGGCATCATCGCCAACCGCATCACTGGGGAGTTTTCAAAGAACCCCAAGCAAACAGAGGAGCGGCTGATAGCGGAGGTGCTTAGCCTCGTGCTGTGACCATTTCCAAACGTGCAAAAAACATTTAACGCATCACGCATAACCACCGCTTTTTCTACCTTTGCTGCCCGAAGATTCGCCCTGCCGTTTGAGCCATTTTTATTCATCATCACAAAAAAAATATCAGCATGTCAGATGTAGCAGTTCAGCCACTTTCCCAGTTGGTTTTGGATATGAACGAGAGCGCCACCATCAAAATGGCGCAAATGGCCCGTGACCTCAAGTCCAAGGGCAACGACGTGATTGACCTTAGCCTCGGCGAGCCGGACTTCGACACCCCCGAACACATCAAGGAAGCGGCCAAGCAGGCGCTCGATGCTGGTTTTACGAAATATACCCCCGTGCCGGGCCTCGTGGAACTGCGCCAGGCCATTGTCCACAAGTTCAAGCGGGACAACGGGTTGGACTTTGCCATGAACCAAATAGTGGTGTCCAACGGGGCCAAGCAGACCATCGCCAACCTCTGCCTCGCCATCCTCGACGAGGGCGACGAGGCCATCCTGTTTGCACCGTATTGGGTGAGCTACGCCGAAATCGTGCGCATGTGCGGCGGGGTACCAGTGGAAGTGGGCGCTGGCGTGGAGCAAGATTTCAAAGTGACCGCCGACCAAGTCGCCGCTGCCATCACCGACCGCACCAAGGTCGTCCTTTTCAGTTCGCCGTGCAACCCGACGGGGTCTGTCTATGGCAAGGAGGAGTTGGAGGCCATCGCCGCAGTCATCGCACCGCATGAGCAGATTGTCATCATTTCCGACGAAATCTACGAATACATCAACTTTACGGGCAGCCACGCCAGCATCGGGGCTGTGGAAAGTGTGAAGCACCGCACGGTGACGGTCAACGGCTTTGCCAAGGGCTTCGCCATGACGGGCTGGCGGCTCGGCTATATGGGCGGCCCAGTGTATTTGGCGGCTGCTTGCGCAAAAATTCAGGGACAGTTTACCAGTGGCGCCAATGCTTTCAGCCAGAAGGCCGCTGCCTACGCATTAGAGGCCGACCTTGCACCGACTTGGAAGATGCGGGACGAGTTCTTGCGCCGCCGCAATATTGTGGTAGAATTAGTGAGCCAAATTCCTGGCTTTGTGGTGAACAACCCAGCAGGTGCGTTCTATGTCTTCCCCGACATTAGTTACTACTTCGGCAAGACAGACGGCAACGTGACCATCCGCACTGCCGACGATTTCTGCGAGTTCCTGCTGCTGAACGCCCACGTGGGCACGGTCGGCGGCGATTCGTTCGGCGCGCCGGACTGCTTCCGCATTTCTTATGCGGCCTCAGAGGAGAACCTGCGGAAGGCGATTGGACGGATTGCGGAGGCGGTCGGAAAATTGAAGACTGCCTAATATTCAAGCCTGGGTTTGATTGTAGATGTCCTTTTCGAGGAAAAACGTTTACGCTCAAACCATTTCCCCAACTAATTCTCCAACAAGCACTCACACTCAAACACTATCAATAAATGAACATCCTGCTCTGTACCACTGAAGAAATGATGCTGACCACTTTCGAGTTCCGCTTTCGCAAGAATGGCTGGAAGCTGATGGTGGCGAATAGCGCAAAATCGGCGCTCGAAAAGACCCGAACGCTCATGCCCGACCTCGTCGTGGTTGACTTGGAACTGCCCAATTTCGAGGCACTGGACATCGTGCAGTTCATCCGGAACGAACCGAACAACGCCGACCTGCCCATCCTGACCTATGGGACGGTGGAAAACGAAAAGCTGCTGCTCGAATCGCTGAGGCTGGGCGCCGATGACTTCATCCTCGCACCATTGAAGCCGGACGAGCTGACCATTCGGATTCGTCGGCAACTGCTCAGGCACAAATTGGCGGGCAGTTTGCAATAGGCCAAATGCTTTGAAACGCAATAAACTTAACCAACATGAAAGGAATCATACTCGCCGGGGGCCTCGGCACCCGCCTTTATCCACTGACGCTCGTCGTGAGCAAGCAAATGATGCCAGTTTACGACAAGCCGATGATTTATTACCCACTCAGCACTCTGATGCAGGCGGGCATAAAGGACATCCTCATCATTTCGACGCCGCAGGACCTGCCCAATTTTGAGAAACTGCTGGGCGATGGCAGCGAAATCGGCTGCAACTTCCAGTACGTGGCACAATACGAGCCGAACGGTTTGGCGCAGGCTTTCGTCTTGGGCGAAAAATTCATTGACGGCGAACCGGCGGCGCTGATTTTGGGCGACAATATTTTCTACGGAGCGGGCATGTCAGAACTCATGCAGGCCAGCGCCGACCCCGATGGCGGGGTCATCTTCGCCTACCAAGTGGCAGACCCAGAGCGCTATGGGGTAGTGGAGTTTGATAAGGACCGAAAGGCCATTTCCATTGAAGAAAAACCATCGAAGCCGAAGTCGAATTATGCCGTTCCGGGCTTGTATTTCTATGATAATCAGATAGTTGAAATCTGCAAGAACCTGAAGCCCAGCCCTCGGGGCGAGTACGAAATCACGGACGTGAACCGCATCTACCTCGAAATGGGCAAGCTGAAGGTCGGCGTGCTGGGAAGGGGCGTAGCTTGGTTGGACACCGGGACTCACGAGTCGCTGCTGCAAGCGGGGCAGTTCATCCAGGTCATCGAAGAGCGGCAGGGGTTGAAGATTGGCTGCATCGAGGAGGTGGCTTGGGAAATGGACTTCATTGATGATGCACAGCTCGAAAGACTTGGCCACAAGTTCATCAAGAGCGGCTATGGCGAGTATTTGCTGCGGTTGTTGAAGTAAAGAGCGGCTTGATTATTGCAGTTTGGTGGCTTGGCCTCCCGGCAACTTCAACACTAATCTGAAAACAAAAAACAATGAACTATGACAAACCCCAGCATTGCCGTCCGCTAAAGTTGGCTATCCAATTGATGCTCCTTGCCCTTTTGTTCACTGCCTGCCAAGGTGACCCCTCGGTGCCCGACGAACGGGCCTTGACCAAAGAAAAATTGGAGAAACTTGGCTCGATGCTCCAGCAAGCACTGTTAGACAAACAAGAATTGTTGCCCGTGCTGCCACCTTACGATACCTCAGCTTATTGGTACTTGCAGACGCTTTATACACAAGCCACCAGCAACATGCACCTCGACAGGCGATCCCCCACTAACAATAAATGGGACCAAGACCGCCAATGGAAGGTTTTTATCCTAAAAAATGAGGAAGAACGCATGGCCTTTACCTTGCCGGGCGGCGACTTTTTTATCACCACCGCCATGCTAAAAAGCTTCAAAAAGGATTATGAGCTTTATGCCCTGCTCTCGTTCGAGGCCACGTTGATGAACGATGGGCATTTGCTGGCGCAATGGACGAAGGAATACAATTCGTTGACAATCAATAATTTAATAGAAGGAAACGAACAGCCAAATCCGCTCACGGCTGCGGTGCTTGCAAATGGAATGACCAATTTTGTCTTTGATACGGAAGCCATAGAAGCGGTGGACAAAGCGGCCATAGACAACACCTGCTCCACCTCCATCCTCGACCCTATTGGGCTGTTGCCTTTCCTAGCAAATCCAAGTTACGGCACTGCAAATTGGTACAAAACCCGCCCATCCTACCTTGGCCGAACCGACCGCCTGCCCGAAATGGCCGATAAGCGATGCAACAACGTCCAGCAAGACAAGGGCAACTACAAACGCTTTGTGCTGAATGTGCTTCCATGAGGAAGCCATAGGGTGGTAGGCTGGATTGCGTTATCAGGACAAAAATATGCTCTCAAGACGCCATCCTCAACCCCTCCCAACGCTGCAAGTACCTTCGCTTGCTCACATCTTTTACCTCCTCGGCCAGCTCATCATTGAGCTTAGGGAGGAATGCCGGGGCGGCATCCCGGTCGTCGAAAATCTCCACGTTCAGTTCACGGGCGAATGCTTTGGCCAAGTTGCCGAGGCTCTGCGCATATTGTTCCGGCTTGCCCATGCCCATGAATAGGTCAATGACCGCCGTGCGTACCATTTCGTGCTTGTCCACCTGCATCAGCATCTGCCGCTGGGATTTACCATCGGCCTTTTTGCCCTGCTGCTGCATGGCTTCCCGCAGCTTTTCGGTCGAGTAGCCGAGCAGATTGGCCCGGAAGTTCCACCAGTTGGCAGCACTTCCGCCGTTGCGCTCCTCGTAGGTCTTGAGGTGCTCCTGTTCGCAAGCGGTCTGGCAAGAAACGAGGCCCATCACCTTCGACAGTTCGAGCACCGCCAGCACCTGCTCCACGGAGAGCAGGCTGTCACGGTCGTTAGGGTCTTCGTGGCCGAGCAGCCAGGTAGCGTATTTGAGTTTTACCTTGCTTTTTGAATTGAGGGTGATGAGCTTCGCAAGCTCAATGGACAGGTAGTAGTCGTCCACCACCACTTCTTTGGATTGCCTGCGGGCGAAGTCCTTGAAATGCTCCGGTTTGCGGATGCCATCGTGGAATTGGTAAACATCCTGGAGCCAGTGTCGCACATTGGCGGCGTAGTGCTTGTTCGGTAGGCCAAGCGCCAAGTGAAGACTGGACGCCAAAACGACCTTTGTACCTTTTTTGCTAACAAGAATCTGTAATTCCATGGCAACGAGATTTTGAGTTGAAATCAACTTGTCATCAGGCGGCATCCCGGTTTTGCAGTGAACTGTGCTTGTATTAAAAACAAAAATGCCGTTGAATGTTTCAAGTACAACTAATTTCTGTTGCAAAGTTGTTTTATTTGTTTCAACAAAACAACTTTTAAAACAATTAATTTTAATCAAAAAGGATATTTTTTTTAAAATTGCCTTGAATTTGACACCTATTAGGTGACAATTGGGTGATTGCACCCCAGTTTCACCAACAAGCATGGAGGTTAACCGCAACTTGTTTTTGCTGCTTTTGGTCAAGTTGGTCGAATTTTTGGCTTCGAGGAGGGTTCCGACACTATTTTTGCCTCTCAAGTCAAACACCAAACTTAACAAACATGGTTGAAACATCCTTGCTCCTTCGAGCCACCGAAAAACCACCTAAGCCGCACCTCACGCCAGCCCAACAGGTGTTGGTGGACTATATGCGCCAAATCGGCCCCATCACCGATGCCGAAATCAAAGCCATTTTTGAACTGGTAAACGTGCAAAGCCGCCCCAAGGGCAAGTTGCTCTTGCGGGAAGGGCAGGTGGCCAATACCTGCTACTTCGTCATGGAGGGCTGTGTGCGGCAGTATCGCTTGGTGGATGGCGAGGAGAAGACCACCAATTTCTTCACGGAGGGCATGCCCGTCAGTTCCACGTCTGCCTTTGAAAATAAGCCGTCCAAGTTCTTCCTCGTCTGCAACGAGGACTGCACCCTGATTGAGGGCCGGCCAGAGGACGAACAGGCTTTTTTTGAAAAAATGCCCAGAATGGAAGCCCTTACCCGGATGGGCGTGGAGAAGGAGTTGCAGAAAAGCCAAGAAGTCCTGGCCGAGATTATCCTTTCAAGTCCAGAGGAGCGGTACCGGAATTTGCTCCAGGCCCGCCCCGACCTTTTGGACCGGGTGCCGCAGTACCAGTTGGCGAGTTTTTTGGGCGTCACGCCGGAGTCTTTGAGCCGGATACGGAAGCGGATAATGGCCAGATAATCAATCTACTTCCAGTTCTTTACTTTTTGCAATTTGCTACCTGTCCATTTGTACAGCGTGGCGCCGTAAGTCTGTCTGCTGCGCACGAGGTCATTGCCTTTTTCTTCGAACTCGGATTCGTCCTTCACCACCAATATATGGTCGCCGATTCCGCCCTTGTCGGTGGGGAGTATATAGCTTTCGGAACTGTAAAACACGCCACCATCGCTTACCGACGAAGTTTCCAGCACCTTGACCAGCGTGCCATCTTCTTTCCAAAACAAAAGATTATCGCCCGATGGGTATCCGCAGGCAGGGTAGTAGTAGTTTAGCATGAGCAGCGCCTTCACGCCCGTGAATGGCGAGTAATCCACCGCAAAACTGGGGTAGTAAGAAAGGTCGCCGGAAGTGGTGAACTCCGTCTTGGCGATTTCCTTGCCGTCCTTGGCGGCGCGCACCTGCACCGTGAGCTGGTGCTTGGTGGTATCGTAAGCGGCCACGCCCGTCAGGTACAGTACGCCCTGGTTGGGCATGTACTCTTCGTCTGGGGTCTGGATATGTGCCAAGGCCAAAAAACCGCCCCAGAGGTAGCCCTCCCTTTTCCCGTCCAATAGGTTTGCACTCACTTTTACCCAAGGCAGCTCCACGCCCCGTTGCGTGTACTGCTCCTCTGCCACGGCCAGCACCTTGACCGAGGTGCCGATGGGCAGCTTCGTCAAAACCTTGGACTGGGTGCCGGGCTTGTCCCTCAAATTGGCGTCCGTCACCATCGTAAAGTATTGGCTATCAACCATAAAGCCTTCGAGGCTGCCCTCGTAGCGCATCCACGGGTCGGGGGTGTACTGGGCGGTGAGTGGGGATATTGCGAAGCAAAAAAGGACGAGACCAAAGAATACTGATTTCATTGAAAAAATTTTCGGCGAAGTTAAGGAATCCCCATTTCTTACCCAAAGTCAATGAACCCCACCTCCCTGCTTCCCCACCTTTGCCGAACAATTTTAAAACTCAAACCTAATTGCAATGAAGAAATCAACCGGCCTAATTTTAATCCTACTGTTTTTTACAGCAATCGCTTTTTCTCAAACCCTGACGCAGACCATCCGGGGCAATGTGCTTGATGCAGACAGCCGCCTACCGCTCATCGGGGCAACGATATACCTCACCCCCGGCCCCTCCCCTCAAGGAGAGGGGAGTTCAGGCACCGTGACGGATGAAAATGGCAATTTTCGCATCGAAAACGTGCCTGTGGGTAGGGTGGAACTGGCGCTTTCTTACGTCGGATACGAAAACCTCCAAGTACCCAACATCGTCGTGAACAGTGGCAAGGAAGTGGTGCTTAACCTGCTCATGCAGGAGTCCGCCGTGAAAATGGTGGAGGTGACCGTCACCGCCACCCGCAACAAGGGCGAGGCGCTGAACGAAATGGCCATGCTCAGCGCCCGCAGCATCTCGCCCGAAGAAACCAACCGCTACGCGGGCGGCTTCAACGACCCCAGCCGCATCCTCACCAATTTTGCGGGCATCACCAGCACACAGGACGGTTCCAACGACATCATCGTGCGGGGCAACTCGCCCAAGTATGTGCAGTGGCGGCTGGAGGGCGAGCAAATCACCAACCCCAACCACTTCGGCGACCAGAGCGCCGTGGGTGGCTCGGTGAGCATCCTGAACAACAACCTGCTGGCGGCCAGTGACTTCCACACGGGGGCCTTCACCGCCGAGTTCGGCGATGTGCTGTCGGGGGTGTACGATGTGCGCTTGCGCAATGGCAACAATGAACAGGTGGAATGCGTCTTCGGCTTCGGGCTATTGGGGACGGAGCTGACGGTGGAGGGGCCGCTTGGAGTTGGAAGTCGGCAGTCAGCAGTTGGCAGTCGAGGTGCCGGCAAACCGTCCTTTCTGCTGAATTACCGCTATTCGACGGCGGGCTTGCTGAGCCAATTGGGGCTGTTGGGCGATTTTAGCGGGGTGCTTAAATTCCAGGATGCAACCTTCAAACTGGTTTTTCCAACTCAAAAAGCAGGCATTTTTTCCATTTACGGCATGGGCGGACTGAGCAGTTTTTCCTTCGAGGATGTGACGCCAGCCATCTGGGTCATACCCGGTGACAATGCCATTGAGGCAACGCTGCGCAACGATTTCGACAAAAAATCGCACCTGCTCAACACGGGCCTCAAGCACAGCATCAACCTTGGCAAAAAGGGACTGCTCAACTCCTCCGTGACTTATTCCAACGAACGCATCCAAGACGACATTTCCGAGGCGGGTATCGTAAAGATTTATGATGAAAACAACGAGTTCGTGCGGGACTCGGTCATCAGCCGCAGGCAACAGTTCGAGGGGGAATTGCGCAAGCCAACTTACCGATTTTCAACGACTTATAACCATAAGTTCAACGCCCGGCACAAACTGCAGGTGGGGGTGAAATACACGCTCTTTGCTTTTGATTTTGCCCAAAACCAATGGCCCAGCGAAGATGGCGAGCGGGTCAACTTGATTGATTTCGATGAAAACGTGGGCACGCTCCGCAATTTCGCATCGTGGAAATGGCGGGCCAGCGAGCGGCTCTCCGTGGTGGCCGGCCTGCACAACATGAACGTGCTGCTCAACTCGAAAAGCACCCTCGAACCCCGCCTCGCCGTGGAGTGGAGAGCCACGCAATTGGGTACCATCCGCTTGGGCTACGGCAAGCATAGCACGATGGAGAGCATTCACCACTATTTTGCGAAAGTGGAACAGCCCGACGGCAGCTACGCCGAGGTGAACCGTGACTTGGGCTTGCTGAAAGCCGACCATTTCGTCGTTGGCTTTGAGCAAAAAATCGGCAAGAACCTGCGGGCCAAGCTGGAAGCCTATTACCAACACCTCTACGACCTGCCCGTGGAGAACCTCGACACCAGCTATTTCGCCACCGTGGTGGAGGGGCTTGATTTCCGCTATGTGGACCTTGTGAACGAGGGCAAGGGCCGCAACTATGGCATTGAACTGACGCTCGAAAAATTCTTCAGCCGCAACTACTATTTCATGGTGAACGCCTCGCTCTACGAATCGAAATACACGGCCCTCGACGGCATCGAGCGGAATACGCCCTTCAACGGCAACTACCTCGTGAATCTGCTCGGCGGCAAGGAGTTCCCTGGCCTTGGCCGCAAAAATAACCAGACGCTCGGCCTTAACTTCAAGGCATATTTGGCCGGTGGCCGAAAAATCATTCCCCTGCTGCGTGACGTACAGGGCAACCTCGCCGTTGACCCTGAAAAAGGGCAGGTCTGGGACTACTCCAAGGCGTTTGAAAACAGCTTGGAGGATGCCTACCAAATCCAAGTGTCGGCCAGCTATAAGTGGAACAAGCCCCGTGCGACCCACGAGCTGTTCCTCAACCTCGACAACCTGACGAACAACAAGGGTAGAATCATGGAGTTTTACGATGAAAACGAACCGGGGAAGGTGGGCTATATGACGCAGTTCGGGTTCTTTCCGAATTTGATGTATCGGGTTTATTTTTAGGGAAATACTTTAAGCAGTTGGATTTTGCACATTCGTTCAGTGCAGATTTCCGAAATCTCGAAGATTTCGGAAATCTGCCCCTGCTTAATGGCCATTTATATCCCCTTCAGGTTTAGAGCTTGTCTGGGATTTGGTTGCTCGTTTTTAGCTTAAGCACCAAATCCCAAACAAGCTCTTAAGGATGGGCAGCACTTTATTCCACCTCGGCCAATTTCTTCAAAATCACCTTGTCAATCTTCGCTCCGTCCCTGTCCACGATTTCAAACTGGTGCCCCTCGTGCTCAAATGCCTCGCCCACATCAGGCAAGCGCTCTAATTTATGGAATATGAAGCCTGCCACGGTGCTGTAAAACGGATTGTTTTCAGTCAAGAAGTTGTCCTGTAGGAAATGGTTGAGGTCGGCCACGGTCACATGGCCGCTGATGAGCAGGGAGCCGTCGTCTCGGCGGAAAATACCGGTAGGCTCGTCGTCGTCGTCGGGCAGGTCGCCCACCAGTGCCTCGGAGATGTCATGCAGGGTGAGCACTCCCTCGAAGGCACCCCGCTCGTCCGTCACGATCCCAAAATAGCAGCGTTTTTTCTTGAAATATTGCAGTACGTCAATGGCATACTGGGCTTCCGGGATGAAAATCGGCTCCCGGATGATGCTGCGCACCTGGAAGCCGGGGTGGCCCTTATTTACAAAAAAATCCTTGGCGTCGAGGTAGCCGAGCACGTGGTCGTAGGTGCCCTCGCAGGCGGGGAAATGGGAGTGGTGGCTTTCCCGCAGCATTTTTTCGATGTCGGGAAGTGGCTCGTTCACATCCACCCATTCCACTTCGAGGCGATGGGTCATCAGTTTTTTAGCCCGTAAATCGCCAAATGACAGCACGTTGTCATGAATTTCGCTCTCGTCTTTGTCAAGTAGTCCTTGCCTCCCGGCAGTTTTGATGAAGTAGCGAAGTTCCTCGTCCGTGATTTTTTCTTCTTCGGTAGGTTTGACTCCGAGCACCTTAAACACAACGTAGGTAGAGGAAGTGAGCAGCCAAACAAACGGCCTGGCAATGCGGCTGAACAACTTGATGAACCCGCCGATGCCCAATGCCACTGGCTCCGCAAACTTCATGGCGAGGGTTTTCGGAATCAACTCCCCAATGACGATGGACATGTAGGTGATGAGCGCTACCACCAATACATAAGCAACGGTGTCAGCGTAGGGACGAAGCACTGCTATCTGCTCCACCACTGGCCGGAAGTTGTCGGTGAGCGTGGCGCCACCGTACACCCCCGACACGATGCCGATGAGCGTAATGCCGATTTGCACCGCTGAAAGGAAGCTTTCGGGATTTTTCAGCAGTTCGAGTACGGTCGTTGCCTTTGCATTGCCAGCTTCTGCGAGCTGCACCATCCGTTGTTTTTTTACGGAAACAAGGGCGATTTCCGACAGGGCGAAAATGGCGTTGATGAAGTTGAGAAGGAGGATGATGAGGAGTTCCATGACTTAGGTTTGTTTTGAAAACTGGCGAAAGTAGGATTTTTCTACCTTATTACTCGCTCCAACTCCCGCACCATCACCTCCTCTGGCACGTCCCCTACTTGTTTGTAAACGATGTTTTTGTCCTTGTCCAACAGCATCAAACGAGGGTAGGAGCGCACATTCAGCAGTGTGGAAAAGCGGGACTTCCGTTGCGGGTCGTTCAGCAACTGCCAGTCTTCGGGCATGCGCATGGTCTTCGCAAAATCCCAGCACTTGGGCGTATCCTCTTCGCCGCCCTTGCCACAGACGGACAGCACCTTTAAGCCCTTTGATTTGTAGCGGTCGTACATGGATATGACCGCTGGGATTTCTTTTTTGCAATGCCCGCAATCATAAAGCCAGAAGAGCAACAAGGTATATGGTGCATCCACGTCCAGAATGGAAACAGGCTTGCCCACCTTGTCATAGAGCGTCACGTCGGGGCATTTTTTGCCGACAAAAAGCGGCTCCATGCGGTTGGCATCGTCTTGGAAGCGGCTGGTGCGGTCCTTGCCGAGGAAGTCTGCCCTGCCCTTGTCCACGTATTCCCGCACGAGCTGCACGAATGCTTCGTCGGTGCGGTAGCGGCTCATCTTGGTGAGGGAGTTCATCATGTAGCCGAAGTAATAGCGGTAAGCCTCGGCATTGAGTTCGAGGCGATGCAGCACGTCCTTCACCATTGCCGAGAGGCTGTCCGGCACAGGGGGGGGCAGCTTGGAGAAATAGTAGTCCGTGCGGTCCACCCAGAGCGGGTATTTCAGGAACTCGCTGCCCGATAGGTCCATGCGGTCGAAGTAGTGCTGGCGCAAAAAGGCGTGCCGGTCGGTAGCTTCCGACTGCCAATCGGCGTGCAGTTCCGGCTGTTGGGGCGGGGTGAGGAAAAGCGTTTGCCGCACCAATTCCGCCGTGAGCGAGGTGGGGTGTTTTTTCAAAAAAGCCTCCTGATACGCTCGCAGCGCCTCCTGCCCCTGCACGTATGCCCGGAACGACGGCTCGTCCTGCATGGATTTCCAGCGGTTCGTCAGGTCATCTAGGCTGTCGGTAAGGGGGTAGTAGCGGCGGAAATACTGGTACAGCGCCTCGTTTTCCGCAGACCCGGTCACGGTCGTCGAGGCCGCCATGCGGTAGAAGTCCGTCTCGATGGTGAAGCTGTGCTGCCCCGCTGCCAGCCAGCAGGACAGGAACTGTAGGCTGCCGCCTTTTTTGAAAATGATGGCGTACAGCCCCGGTGCCAACGGCTTGTCGGTGGCGAGGTGGAAGTAGCCGTCCGGCCCTTTCAGTGCATGGAAATCGGGGACAGCCCGCTTGCCGAAGGTGCTGCCAAACCAGAGTGTGTCGGCGGTGTAGCCGGACATTTTCACCCGGATGTCGCAGGTGGATTGGGCGGGGAGGTAGGTGGCGAGGAATGCCGCCAAGCAGGTGAATAGGACGAATTTTAATCGCATGGTTTATTTTTTTCGTTGCTTGATGTCGTAAAAATCGGTGGGGTCGTTCAGCCAAACGTATTTGTATGGCACTTCTTTGTTTTGCTCGAAATCGAAGTGGAAGTGGGTAGCTGCCACATCCTTATCAACAAAATCAAAACCAAGGTTAGCATCCCTGTTCAAGATTGGGATTTTTAAATCAACAATTGGCATGGCGGGCAGCATCTTGTTCCCACGGGAAAATGGGGTGACTTGAAAATAATCCCCATCACCCAAAGGGCGTGATATTTCGATTTGAAAGGTGGAATCAGAAAGGTCTTTTAACTCGAAAGTATAAATTTCCGGGGGTAGAATCACGCCATAGGTGAAATTTGCATACATCGGCTTCCGCTTTCTTACAAAATGCCGCAAATTTCCCTTTGAGACAATACTATCGCCGTAAGCCAAAGGGCTATACCGGATAATCAGCTTGCTTTTGGTCAAATAGGAATGAGAAACAGGGGAGCGAATGGCAAGGTGCAATTCCGTGGTGTCGGGCGATTTTGCACCATATTTTTTCAGAAGATGGTATTCCAGTCCGATTTCTCGCACAGGATATTGCCTCAAATGCTTGACGGCCCAATCCACAAAGGCGCTATCAGGAACGGCAGGCAGCCGTATATTTTTCCGGGGCTGACCAGCTGCTTTTTCAATGGCTTGGTAGGTATTTTTCTCAATATTTCTGTGGAAGCTATAATAATCAGAACTGTTGGGATATAGGCTTAAGGGGTCATAATAGTGCTCATAATAAACGGGGTACGGCGAAAGGCTATCTATCATCTGCCCGTCGAGCAAATCCTTTGTTTCCCAGGGCGAGCGCAGGAAAAAAACAGCAGATGTTCCCTTCGGGGGCAAGCTCAACTGACCATGTGACATTGACAGGGCCATCCCTCCAAGTTCGCCTCCATGCACAATGACTTCGATAACTTCCTGTTCGATTTCTCCTTTAAAAATACGGGTTACCTCAACCAAACGGCTTGTCCATATACCTTTTGATTTTGGATAATAACCACGCCCATTTTCTATCACCATGCCTTCAATTACAATCGGGCTGGTTTTTACTTTACTTGCAAGCGGCGTACACCCGTGCCAACTGTACATCTCGGAGAGCTTAGCCTCGCCTGTGTACATATCTATTGAAATCTTTTGCGTACCGCAATCATCGTTCACCTTCTTTTGAATTTCCCAAACCCAGTCCCGATGGCTCATTGAATTTGACATGACACGTTCTTTGTCAACAAAGCCTGAATCCTTGGCAATCTGCAAGGCGATATTTTCATTGGTTACCAAGAATTGGCAAAGCGCAGGGTTTTCCTTGCAATTTGGCACTTCTGCAAAATGTGATTTTAACACCTCGTCTGTTGCTTCATCCAAGGTGAAATGGAAAATGTAGCTTTTGTTATAAATCTTTTGCTTGCATCGAATGTCTTCAACATAGATTCGGAACTTAAACTCACAGCTTGTTTTCCAAACAGTAGCCGCATACCACAAATCCATGTCCACTCTTTTACAGTAAATTTCCTCGCCCAATTGGTCAACCATATATTGTCTTGATACTCGAAAGAGCGAATCAATTCTCGGTTTTTTTGCCACACTTTTTAACTTTTCATAGGTTCTCCTGTAACTTTTCATGCTGCTGGTATCCCCCCGCTCCAAATACTGCTCCCACAACAAATTCACCGTCGAGTCCATTGAGATGTCCAAGGGTAGCGGGCATTGGGCGGGCAGTTTGGGCGCAGCCCAAAGCATCAAACAGAAAAACAAATGGCTGGATTTAAAGGTCATCAAAAGGAGTTTAGGCCAAAATTAAGGAAACAAGCAGATTGACCCAAATAAGGAAGTCAATTCCATGCTTGTCCCGCAGGTAGAGCGCTATTTTCCCTCCCGTATCCCCCTATTTTGCCCAAAAACACACCTCAATGCTTATGCTTTGGCTCATAAATCAATCTCACAAAGCTGCTGAACCGCTGGTTTTCCCGGCTGATGGGGATGCCCGTCACGATGCCCACCAACAGGTTTTCGGCCAATGCGACCCTTAGTTGTGGACGGATGGTCATGTCGAAATCACCAGCGCCGTCAAATTGTTTGTTGAACTCAAGGCCGACAAAATTCCTCGTGCCACTTATCATATAATGCAGGTTGGAGTTTATTTGCCAACTGGTATGAAATGATTTATCAGCGAAGTGCTGCTCAATGGCCGGACCGGTATAGAGCAAGCTATGGAAATTGCCGCCCCAGCGTTTTGCCGCTATGAAAAATGGGTTGTAAATATTTCCCTTGACGAAATCATCTTTCCCATAACTGTCAAAGGTCGTCAGCTCAAACTCTTGAATATATCCAATGGCCAAGGAAGTTTTCCTTTTTTCGGACACCAAAAATGTGTATTGTGCTGCGAGCTTCAGGCTGTTCAGCCTGTTGGAAGCTGTTTTTCCGTTTTCGGCAACGGGGGCATAGAACGAAAAGGGCAGCTCGACCTCAAGGCCCAAGCGGTCAATGGGAGCCCATTCGTATTCGACCAAAGCCTCGTACTTGTCGTAAGTGTTGTTGTCAATGACCCCAAAGCCCACGTTCCACTCCTTCTCGCCCTTTCTTGCGCCGAGGTCCCGGATGAGGTCAATATAAAGCGGCTCTGCGTGGAGGACTTTGTCTGGTTCCTGCCAATTTTCAAATTCCTGAATATACAGGCTGTCTGTTGTCGCATTCTTTTGCTGCTTTTTATTGGGTTTTATTTGTGCGTTCACACTGAAAGCCGTAAATAAAACCAGTAGTGCTAAAAAAGTAAATCTCATGATGCTATAATTTGAATTGGTGATTTCAATGGACACGACCTCTACCTATCACTTTCCGTAATTTAAAATCATCGAAACAAAATCAATGATTATTTTAATGGGGACAGAAAGAGAATATGATGGTCGTGTTTAATGAACGTGTTTTGATTTGGAACAATAGCGGCAAAGCTCCAACTGGGTTGAAAGGTTGTGGTTTAATCTAGTATTTAGGTGTTCATAAAATCCGTTTATTCCCACAAAATATTTGTGGGAATAAGCGCAATTCATGACAAATAAATAACCAACTAAGCCAAATCCATGCAAAGGGATTGATGAAAAATTATTGGCAAAAACTGCCAAACCGGATGGTTGATTCCATTGCAAAGCATCGCCAAGGTCTGAGTAAATAAGCAGTATAATCCACTAAAATAAAGGATTAGCAGCTAACCCAAACTTGTTGATTTACGAAACCCCCAAAGGAAATCAGGCGGCAAAATCGGGTGGTGGAGTAGTAAGTTCTGGAGAGAACTGGTGGCGGAGAAGGTTGTAATGGTTGGGCTGGACAGTTTTTTTTGTTGATGCCAATGTTTCCTGTCCGAGGGTAGGTGTGTAAACATAGTCCGACACCAACTTGGCAAGTTTTAGCGTGTTTTTACTTTCAGAATTTGGTTCATCTCGTTCCTCAAAGCAATCCTCAATATCGAGCAATTGCTCTGCGATGATTTCGGTGATGGTTTCCATTTCGTTCAGGATCATATCTTCATAAACCGAATCAAACCACGGGTCAACAGGGTCAACGCTGGTGTTGATGAGGTGCATCACCATCAACATCCAAAAAAACCTGAAGAATTTATGTTTCCTGATAAACTGCATAATGGGTGCAAAAATAAAGCATTGCCGTGGTTCTTGTCAACTGCCTTTTACGTTATTCTGTTTAATAAGTTGTTAAGGCAGAAAGAATTAACGTGTAGGAGGGATATAAAGTTGAGGAGATTCTTGGTCAGGCAATTATTATACCGTTTGCGATAGAAACGCCATTAAAAAAACATTAACGCCATTAAATTATCCACGACTCATAAGCCACTGCTCTACTTCCCGTTTTGAAAAAAAGGCAGCCATGCCCAGCGAAACGAGCAGGTAACTGGCCAAAGCGTACACACCCATTGGCCAAAGGCCGCCCAATCCAAACCAATCGCCGCCTTGCCACCAAATCAGCCACAGCCCGAAGGCTGCCCTAAGTGCCTCCGACACCACCGCCCAGCGGCTTTTGTCCATCAAAGTGGTGTAGCTGAAAACACTGGCAAACAGGAAGCCGCCATACCAAAACATGCCCGGTATCCCAATCAGGGCGATTTGGTTGAATAGGTAAAACATCAAGCCCAAAGTGACCAAAAGCTGCGCCCACGACCAAGTGGTGAGTGCAAGGGATGGGTGCGTGTCGTATTTTTCCAAACGGGAAACATCCTCCACGACGCTGACCGGGTATGCCGCCGCCACATCGGCAGGCCGCCAGCCAGTGGGCATGAACCAAATGCGTAGCTTGTCCCACCACGAGCGGGCACGCCAGGCGTCGGTGAGCAGCAACCAGAAGTGCTGCCAGCCGATGAGGACGGGGTTCCACGTCTGCACGGGCCTTTTCACGCCGTAAACAGGCGGCACCTCCGCCAGCTCCGGCTGGAAGGTCCCGAAGAGTTTGTCCCAGATGATGAAAATCTGGCCGTAGTTTTTATCCAAATACACCTCGTTTATGGCATGGTGAACCCGGTGGTGCGAGGGCGTGACGAGGAAGGTTTCCAAAAAGCCCATTTTCCCAATCAGCCTCGTGTGGTACCAGAATTGTGCGAACAACTGAATGGGTGCGATGACAGCGATGACCGCCGTTGGGATGCCAATCAGCGCCGCAGGCAGCATCAAAAAAGTGAAAATCCGAAACACCTCCGAAATGCTCTGCCGCAATGCGCACGACAGGTTGAACTCCTCGCTGCTATGGTGGATGATGTGGCGGTTCCAAAGGAAATTGACCGTATGCTCCAGCCGGTGTGTCCAGTACCCGGCAAAGTCTTTGGCCACGAATGCCAGCACGAACACAAGCCAAGTAGCTTTAATGGTAAAAATGGCGAGGTGCTCCACCATCCAGGCGTAGCTGATGATGGCGATGCTGAGGCCCAGCACGTCCTTTACCACATTGGTGATGCCGCTGCTGAGGCTCGACACCATGTCCAGTCCTCGGTTCACAGAAACCCCCATCCAGCGGGCCGCCGCCTCTTCGATGAGTATCAACAGGAAAAAAATGGGGATGGCGATATTGAGGGCCTGGGCATACGCTTCCATGAATCGTTATTTGAAAGTGGACTGGACACAAAGTTCAAATAAAATTGCGCATTTTGATTCTTCATTTTGCCTGCTTCGCAAAACAGCCTCAATTTCTGCCAGCGGGTCCATTTAGCAAAGCCCCCCGAAGGTGTGACGACATTTGAACATCACGATACTTGAACCGTTATGCCCAAGCATTACACCATCAAATAGTTACTTTTTCAAACCACGGGTTCCATGAACTACTATCAAAAAGCCCTGTACGCAGGGATCCTCTTCTGCCTTTCGTTGCAAATGAACGCACAAACTTCAGCGACGAATGTCAGCGGCAATGCTGCACCAGCTATCACCATCATCAACTGTTCGGCTGCCAACTCGGATAAACTGGAATTCTCTCCAACTTACTACCACAACGGGTTGGTGTTCGCCACTTCCCGCTCCGAAAAGGGCGCAGTGGACAAGAAAATTGACGAGCATTTTTTCGAGCTGTATTATGCTGAAATTGCTCCATCGGGCTTGCCAATGCAGCCTTATTTTTTCTCGCCAGCGCTTACTTCCCGCCTGCACGAAGGGCCGGTTGCGTTCAACCGGGATTTCACCAAAATTTATTTCACCCGAAACAACGTCCAAGACGGTGTCGTGAAAAAAGATGCAGACGGCGATGTCAAGCTCCAGATTTTCGGAGCGGAAAAAAGCCCCGCCGATTGGATAAATCTGCACAGCCTTCCCTTCAACAAGGTGGATTATTCCTGCGCCCATCCCTCGCTTTCCGCCGACGAGCGGATGATGTATTTTTCTTCCGACATGCCCGGCGGCTACGGCGGCATGGACTTGTACAAGGTTGAAAAATCAGGCGAAACATGGGGCAAGCCAATCAACTTAGGCACAAAAATCAATACCTCCGACAACGAAATTTTTCCGTTCACCCACCCTGATGGCGCTTTATTTTTCACTTCCGATAGGAAGGGTGGATTGGGAGGGCTGGACATTTACAAAGTAAATGTGTCTTTAGGTGGTGTCATTGAGTCCGTCAATATTGGCGCACCTTATAATTCGAGCGCTGACGATTTGGGTATTATCATGAACATGGATGGCAACAAGGGCTATTTCTCCTCGGCAAGAGCGGGTGGGTTGGGAAAGGACGACCTCTACTATTTTGAAACCACGGAGCCGCTGATTCAAACCAGCGAAGTGAACCTGGTGGTAACGGTCGTGGACGAAGAAACCGGGAACCCAATTCCATTTGCCGACCTGCGGGTGCTGAAAGGAATGGCTGGCGGTTTTCTTGAAAATGATGAGCTGTACGACTTGGAATTGGTGCCATCTGCCAGCAAGCCGGGCGAGCTGAACCTCCAAATGGTGCGCAAATCCGAAAACCAACTCCCCTTGCCCATTGCCTCCAGCGATAGTAAGGGCATGGTGCGCACCAGCTTGAAACGACACCAAAACTACGTGTTGATTGTGTCGAAGGAAGATTATACCACGAAGGATGTTTCCCATTCTACCATGAATACACCGGAAACGCAGTTCCTCACCGTGAAGCTCAAGCGCCAAACTTGCGTGATGCTGACGGGAACGGTGATTGCCGGAAAATACGGAAAAGGCGTACCGGGCGCAATGGTGAAGATTTACAACCAATGCAGCCGCACAGACGACTATGTGCTCACCAACCTCGATGGTGTCTTTCATTATTGCCTGCAAGATGCTTGCGATTTCGACCTGACCACCACCAAGGAAGGTTACAACCAGGTGGTCACCAGCACCACCACCAAAGGCGCAGAAAAGCAACTCAACCTAACCATTTCGCTTACGCCGAATGATGAGTCCATTGTGCGGGCACCAGTGAAAAAAGGCTCCATCATCATCTTGGATAAAATCTATTACGACTTCGATATGTCGTACATCCGGGTCGGTGCCGCCAGGGACCTCGATGCCCTTATTCAATTGATGAGGCGCTACCCCAGCATGGAGGTAGAATTGTCGGCACATACCGATTCCCGTGGAACTGCGGATTACAACTCGGAACTGTCCTTGCTCCGGGCAAAGGCGGCGAAGGATTACGTGACCGTCAGGGGGATTGCTGCCAACCGCATCACCACCTTCGGTCATGGCGAAGCTTTTCCACGAAACAGGTGCAGCGATGGCGTCAATTGTTCGGAAGAAGAGCACCAGTTCAACCGCCGCACCGAAATCCGGGTGGTGGAAATTGACGAACCAGTCACAGTGAAATATTTGGATGAAGGCCCAAAGGTGATTGACGGTAAGAAAAATTAAACCATCCCAAAGTAAAAACAAAGGGCACCTGTTCGGGCGCCCTTTGTTTTTTACTTTTTCATTCTGCTTCGCAAAACAGCCTCCACTTCTGCCAGCGAGTGTCCCTTTGCTTTCAGCAATACCAGCAGGTGAAAGACCAAATCGGCAGCCTCTCCCAAGAGCAATTCCGGCTGGTCTTCCATCGCCTCCAACGCAACTTCCACGCCCTCTTCCCCCACTTTTTGCGCCATTTTTTTGATGCCTTTTTGCGCCAAACTGGCCACATAACTCCCATCCGTAGGGTTCTCAAAACGGTCGGCGATGGTGCGTTCGAGTACACCGAGGTATGCACCACTGACCGGGTGACTCGAAGTCACCTGGTCAGTTTTCAGCCCATTTTGCTCTCCAAAACACGTGTCGCTCCCCGTATGGCAGACCGGCCCATGCGGTTTTGCTTTGATTAAAATCGTGTCGGCATCGCAGTCCGGCAGCACCTCTACCACATCGAGGAAGTGGCCGCTGGTCTCGCCCTTCGTCCACAGCCGCTGCTTGCTCCTACTGAAAAACGTGACACGTTGCTCGGCCAAAGTCTTCGTGAGCGCCGCCTCATCCATGAAGCCAAGCATGAGCACCACGCCCGTTTGGGCGTCTTGAATGATGGCTGGGGCCAGGCCGTCGGGGTATTTTTTGAAATCTATTTTCATGTGTGAGGTTTAGAGGGTTTAGAGAGTTTAGAGAGTTTAGATTGGGTCTCAGTTAAACCTTCTAAACCCGAATTACAACTCCCTGATTATCAAGGTATCTCTTCAAATCCGGCACCGCAATCTCCCCAAAATGAAAAATGCTCGCCGCCAGCGCCGCATCCGCCTTTCCTTCGGTAAAAACTTCCGTGAAATGCGCCATGCTCCCCGCCCCGCCGCTGGCGATGACCGGAATGCCCACCCGCTCCGACACCGCCCTCGTCAACTCAATGGCAAAGCCGTTTTTGCTGCCGTCATGGTCCATGGAGGTGAGCAGGATTTCGCCAGCGCCACGCTCCTCCGCCTCGGTCGCCCAGGCCAGCGCCCGGTGCGCCGTGCGCAGCCGCCCGCCGTTCAGATAGACCCACCAATCCCCATCATCCTGCTTGGCATCAATGGCCACCACGATGCACTGGCTGCCAAATTCCTTCGCCAAATCGTTGATTAACAACGGGTTGCGAACCGCCGCCGAGTTCACCGACACCTTGTCTGCCCCAGACTCCAGCAGCACCAAGACATCACTCATTGAGCCAATGCCACCGCCCACCGTGAAGGGGATATTGATGGCTTGCGCAATGCGGTGTACCAACGTCGCAAAGGTTTTGCGCTCCTCATGCGTGGCGGTGATGTCGAGGAAAACGAGTTCGTCAGCACCTTCAGCAGCGTACCGGGCGGCCAGATCCACTGGGTTGCCAGCGTCCCGCAGGTTCACGAAATTGACGCCTTTGACGGTGCGCCCGTCCTTGATGTCAAGGCAGGGGATGATGCGTTTTGCAAGCATACATTATTATTAGGTAGTAAGGGCCTTTAGGCCGTCCCGTCCAAGCCCTTTAGGGCGAGGATAAAGCAATATCGGCGTAAACGTCTTGGACAGGATGGCCTAAAGGCCGTTGCTAACGAGTCCAAGTATTTAAATTCTCAAAGTCCTCATAAATCGCCTTCCCCACAATCGCCCCGGTGCAGCCAATTTCCGCCAATTCCCCCAAGTCGCTTGGCGAACTGACTCCGCCGCTGGCAATCAGTTGCAGCCCCGGAAATTGCGCCAGCACCCGCCGATACAGCGCCGTGGAAGGTCCAGTGAGCAGCCCATCCCGCCCGATGTCCGTGCAGAAAACCTGCCGTACGCCAGCCCTTGTCATTTCCTCCAAAAAATCAAAAAGGCCGATGTCGGTCTGCTCCAACCAGCCGCTGATGGCCAATTTTTCATTTCGCACATCCACGCCGAGTAGGATTTTCTCAGGGCCATATTTATCCCACCACCTGAAAAACAGCGGTTTATCCTTCACTGCCACACTGCCGATGGCCGCCATTACCGCCCCAGCTTCGAACACTTTCTCAATGTCCGCATCCGACTTGATGCCACCGCTGAAATCAATGACCAGCGAGGTTTCAGCGGCCACTTTTTGGAGAATATGCAAGTGTTGGGGCTTGCCTGCCCTCGCTCCATCCAAGTCCACCATGTGCAACCGCCGGAAGCCCGCCGCCTCGAACTGCTTGGCCACGGCCACTGGGTCGGCGGCATAGTCGGTGCGCTGCGCAAAATCGCCTTGGCGCAGGCGGACGCAGTGATTGTTCATCAAGTCCATTGCTGGGATTGTTATCATAGTTGGATTGTTATTTCAAGGGATTTCTAAGCCCGAGGAACGAGGGATTGGAAAGCCCGAAGTGCACAGCACCTCAAAAGCTTTCCAATCCCTTCGAATTTAGAAATCTTTTTTCAGTTAAAAAATTGCGGAGCAACTGCTCCCCCGCCCCGGCGCTTTTCTCAGGGTGAAACTGCACCCCGTAAAAATTCCGCCATTGCACAGCGCTCGAAAACGGGATGCCGTACTCCGTTTGGGCAATGGTCGCCTCGTTCAGCTCCATTGCGAAGGAGTGTACGAAGTAGAAAAAAGGGTTTTCCGGTAGGTGGTCGAAGCGTCCGTTAGTGACCGGGTAACTTTGAGTTACCCGGTCACTTGTATAGGGGACTGCCGTGTTCCAGCCCACGTGTGGCACCTTTAGCCTTTCTCCGTTTTGGTCAAAATTAGGCAGTCGCCGCACTCTGGCTGGCACGATGCCCAAGCATTCCGTATCCTTCTCCTCCGAGTGCTCGCCGAGCAGTTGCATCCCCAGGCAAATGCCTAAAACCGGCTGCGTCAAGCTGCGAATTACGGCGTCCAGCCCACGCTCCCGCAGGTAGCGCATGGCCGTGCTCGCCTCGCCCACACCGGGGAAGATGACTCGGTCCGCCGACCGGAATTCGACGGGGTCATCTGTCAAAATAGCCTCTACGCCCAAGCGCTCCAAGGCGTTTAGCACGGATTGGATATTGCCTGCGTTGTATTTGATGATGGCTGTTTTCATAATTGTGGCCACCCAATTTATTGGGTAGGCCGTGTGTTTTACTCCCCTTGGCAAATAATTTTACACTTTGACTCAACGGCCAGCCCAATAAATTGGGCGGCCACAAGGACTACAAAACGCCCTTCGTACTCGGCAGCGCATTCCCCTCCTTCCGCACCGCCATTTTCATCGCCTTCGCAAACGCCTTGAATATCGCCTCAATTTTGTGGTGTTCGTTCTGCCCCTCTGCCTTGATGTTCAGGTTACACTTCGCCGTGTCGCTGAAGGATTTGAAAAAATGGAAGAACATCTCCGTGGGCATGTCGCCGACTTTTTCCCTTTTGAATTCCGCCTCCCAGACCAGCCACGGGCGGCCTCCGAAGTCCAGCGCCACCTGTGCCAGGCAGTCGTCCATCGGCAGGCAGAAGCCGTAGCGCTCAATGCCCCGCTTGTCGCCGAGCGCCTTGAGTAAAGCCTCGCCAAGTGCCAGCCCGGTGTCTTCAATGGTGTGGTGCTCGTCAATATGCAAGTCGCCCAATGCCTTAATTTTCAGGTCAATACCGCCGTGCCGGGCTATCTGCTGCAGCATGTGGTCGAAGAAACCGAGGCCGGTGGAGAGTTCCGCTTGACCACTTCCATCCAAGTTGATTTCGATGAAAATGTCTGTCTCCTTCGTCTTGCGATGAACCACTCCAATGCGGTTCGGTCGCAACAGGTAGTCGCCGATTTCGTCCCAAGTATCCACCACGATTTCTGCCTGCTGCTCCCATTCCCCGAAGGGTAGCAAACCACGGATGCCGATGGCCCGTGCGCCGAGGTTCTGGGCCAACATGATGTCCGTGCGGCGGTCTCCGATGACGAAGCTGTTGGCAAGGTCGTAGCTGCCGTCCAAGTATTCGGTGAGCATGGCCGTGCCGGGCTTTCGGGTGGGCAAGTTTTCGTGCTCGAAGCTTTTGTCCACATGAATGGCATCGAACACAATCCCCTCGTTTTCAAGGATTTGCAGCAGCTTCCCCTGCACTCGGTCGTAGTTTTCTTGTGGGTAAACCTCCGTGCCAAGGCCGTCTTGGTTCGTCACCATCACGAGCAGGTAGTCGGTCTGCGTCCTGATTTTGTGCAGGTTTCGGATGAGGCCGGGGAGCAGCACCATTTGCTCCAGAGTGTCAATTTGGAAAGTTTTGGGCACCTCGTTGATGAGGACGCCGTCACGGTCGAGGAAGAGGATTTTTTTCATGGTTATTTTCAAAACGTTCAAATATCGGGTTGTTCGGGAAGGANNTCCTTCCCGAACAACCCGATATTTGTGCAATAATTCAATCAATTTTTGATTTTCGATTTCTGTCCCCACCGTCACCCGCAAGCACCCCTCGCAAAGCGGCTCCCGTGACCTATCCCTGACCACCACGCCGTTTTGTTTTAAGTAATTGAAAATCAGTGTACTGTCTTTCATTTTTACCAAAAGGAAATTGGCGCCGCTGGGGTAATTGCGCTCCACGAAGTCCAGTTTGGACAGCCCCGCTTCCAGTTTTTTCCGCTCCGCAATGATGGCCGCCACCCTGCCGTCCAGACCTGTTTCCAATGCCGACAACACTGCCCTTTGCGTTGGCAAGCCGACATTGTACGGGTACTTAACGGCGTTCAGGTAGTGGATGATTTCGGGGCTTGCGAAGGCCATGCCCAGCCTTGCGCCAGCCAATGCCCAAGCCTTAGAGAGGGTTTGCAGCACCACCAAATTGGGGAACTCTGCCAGCCGCAGTGACCATGATTTTGCACCTTCGGCAAAGTCAATGTACGCCTCGTCCACCACAACGATGCCGCTGAAATTGCGGAGCAAAAGCTCCACGGCGGCGGGGTCAAGGAGGTTGCCGGTTGGGTTGTTGGGAGAGCAGAGGAAGAGGATTTTGGTTTTGCCCCTGACCCCGCCCCTGACCCCTAAAGGGGAACCTATCTTATCAATGATTGCTTGGGGGCGGAGTTGGAAGTTTTTATCTAGCAAAACGGGTCGAATCGGTGTCCCATGAATGTCCGCTTGCACCCGGTACATGCCGTAGGTGGGTGGGCAGGTGATGGCCTCGTCCACCCCCGGCTCGCAGAAGATTCGGAAGAGCAGGTCAATGGCCTCATCGCTGCCGTTTCCAAGGAAAATAGACTCGATGGGGACGCCTTTCAGCTTCGCAATGCGCTGTTTTACAGCCAGTTGCAACGGGTCAGGGTAGCGGTTTAGCCCTTCCCCGAACAGATCGTGACCGTTCTCGTTGGCATCCAAAAACACAGAAGCTGTGCCGCTGAACTCGCTTCGAGCGGAGGAGTAGGGACGCAGATTTTTTATATTTTCTCGAATGAGATTTTGAATTTGCATGGTTGCTCTTTTAACAGGATGGTACACGGATTGGGCGGATTTGACGGATTGACACTGAAAGAATCAGTGAAAATCAGTCACATCAGTCTAATCCGTGTGCCATCCTATCCAGTCTAATCGCCACCGCCCTCGCATGTGCCTCCAACTCCTCCGCCCTCGCCATCGTGACGATGGCCGGTCCGATACCCGCCATGCCCTCCCGGCTGATGCGCTGGAACGTGATTTTTTTCATAAAACTGTCCAATGAAACGCCTGAGTAGCTGCGGGCGAAGCCGCTGGTAGGCAGCGTATGGTTCGTGCCGCTGGCGTAGTCGCCCGCCGCTTCGGGGGTGTAGTTGCCGAGGAAGACGGAGCCAGCATTGAACACTTTTTCAGCAAATGCTTCAGCGTTTTCGCAAGCCAAAATCAGGTGTTCCGGTGCGTAAAAATTAATGGCTTCGAGCGCAACTTGCTGATTTTCAAGCAACAAGAAAACACTGTGGTTGAGTGCGGTACGGAGCATTTTTTGGCGGGGCAGTGTGACCACTTGTTTTTCAACTTCGTCGATGACCTGCTGCAAGACTGTTTCGGAGGTCGTCAAAAACACCACCTGTGAGTCCACGTCGTGCTCGGCTTGGGATAGCAGGTCAGCAGCGACGAAGGCCGGGACGCAGGTCTCGTCCGCAAAAACCAGTACCTCCGATGGCCCGGCGGGCATGTCAATCGGCGTGCCGGACTGCTGTACGAGCAGCTTGGCGGCAGTCACATAGCGGTTGCCGGGGCCGAAGATTTTATAGACCTGCGGAATGGTTTCGGTGCCATAAGCCAGTGCCCCGATGGCCTGCGCTCCGCCTACTTTGAAGATGCGATGAACGCCCGCCACTTGCGCAGCAAACAGTATGGCCGGGTGAACACTGCCGTCCTTCGCCGGTGGGGTGCAAAGCACAACTTCTTGACAGCCAGCTAATTGCGCAGGTATGCCGAGCATCAGCACTGTGGAAAACAGCGGCGCCGTGCCGCCCGGCACGTACAGCCCAACCCGCTCAATACCCACACTTTTGCGCCAGCAAACGACGCCAGGCATGGTCTCAATTTGCCGGACGGCCTCACGTTGCGCAGCGTGAAAAGTCTCGATGTTTTTTGCCGCCAGGCGTATGGCCGCTTTGAGGTCGTTGGGCAGCAAGCTTTCCGCAGTGGCGAGTTCTTCGGCATTCACTTCGAGCCGGTCGAGTTGAACGCCATCGAAGCGGGCGGTGAAGCCCCGAAGCGCTTCGTCGCCGCTTGTTTTTACGCTCCGCAAAATCTGCGAAACGGTGGCCGAGAGGTCTTCTTGGTCAATGGCCGGGCGCTGGAGGAGGAGCGCAAGTTGTTGATTGTCAGGATATTTTGAAATTTGCATGGTTCGTCAAACTTGAGGGATTGGAAATCCCTTCCTTCGGTCGGGCTTTCCAATCCTTCGCTGGGTTAAAGAATCATTTTCTCAATCGGCACGACAAGGATGCCCTGTGCGCCATTGGCCTTCAAGTCCTCGATGATATCCCAGAAGCGGTCTTCCTGCACGACGGAATGGACGCTGCTCCAACCCGATTCGGCAAGGGGCAGCACCGTGGGGCTTTTCATGCCGGGCAGGATGCGGGTGATGTCGGCCAAGCGGTCGTTGGGGGCGTTCAGCAAAATGTATTTGTGCTTTTGGGATTTTTGGACGGCACGGATGCGGAACAAAAGTTTGTCGAGAATGGCCTGTTTTTCCGAAGGCAAATTTTGCGAAGCGACCAAGACCGCCTGTGATTGCAGGATGGTCTCGACCTCTCGCAATCCATTGGAAATCAGCGTACTGCCCGTGCTTACGAGGTCGCAGATGCAGTCGGCGAGGCCAATACTGGGAGCGATTTCGACGGAACCGCTGATTTCATGGAGGTCGGCGGTGATGCCGTTTTTTTGCAAATAATCGCCCAATATCTGCGGGTACGAGGTGGCAATGCGAGTGCCCTGCAAGCTGTTCACACCGCCATAGTTGGCGGCTTTTGGAATGGCCAAAGCCAAGCGGCAGCGACCAAAACCGAGCGGCTCGATGACCTCGACCTGCTTGTTTTTTTCAAAAACGACGTTCTTCCCGACGATGCCGCAGTCGGCCACGCCGTCCTCGACGTACTGCGGGATGTCGTCGTCCCGCAGGAAGAAGACTTCGAGCGGGAAGCTGTCGGCCACGGCACGTAGCCGACCGCCGCCGTTGCTGACGCCAATGGAGCAGGCTTTGAGAAGGCCGACGGAGTCTTCGTAGAGGCGGCCGGACTTTTGGATGGCGAGTTTGAGCATTGAGAGATTGAGAGATTGAGAGATTGAGAGATTGAGAGATTGAGGAGGCAAGGATTTGAACAGAGGCCCACTCAAATCCTCAAACTCTCCAACTCTCAAGCCCTAAAAAAAAAGGCTTGTCGGGCGAACCGACAAGCCTTTTTTGAGCATGAAAAAAGTCATTTCACATCAAAAACAGGTCTGCTCGCCGGGGTGCGATGAGTAGAGATGATGATGATGATGAAGTTGAACTGAATTTTTCATGATGGGGGCAAATGTAAACGGGATTCGGTTCAGTCGCGAACTTGGGCATGTTTTTTTTGGGAAATGACCGTTTTATGACCGGTCATTTTTCAGTTGCTTGCTGATAATGTGACCATAATTACACAACAACGCTGCATATCGCCTTATTTTGCGCCATATTCTGAGTTCTGCCTTAAAAGGATTGTTCCGATAATACTGACCAACCGTGCAAACAGAGATTGCCGAGAAATTGCTTCCCCGTGTTTTTCCCTTCCTGACCTGGTGGCCCGAGGTGAACAAAAGTACGCTCAAAGCTGACCTGATAGCTGGCGTGACAGGAGCGGTGATTGTGTTGCCGCAGGGGGTAGCCTTTGCGACCATTGCCGGGTTGCCGCCGATTTATGGGCTTTACACGGCCATGATTACCCCCATCATTGCGGCGTTGTTTGGCTCCTCAAAGCACTTGGTGTCGGGGCCTACGACGGCTATCTCGTTGGTGGTCTTTGCAGCGGTAAGCCAATTGGGCGCTACGCCCGGCACAGAAGAGTTTATTGCTAAAGCGCTGACTATCACCTTGTTGGCGGGTATATTCCAATTTTTGCTGGGCCTTGGGCGCATGGGTACGCTCATCAATTTCGTCTCGCACGTAGTGGTAGTGGGCTTCACGGCGGGTGCTGCGCTCATCATCATGGAGAGCCAGTTGAAGCACTTGTTGGGTTTGTCCATCCCGGCGGGGACTTCGTTTGTGGATACCTTCGAGGCCATTGCGGCCAATATCACGAACACCAACCCCTATGCGTTGGGGGTCGGTGTTTTCACGCTGCTGCTGGCCATTTTATCCAAAAAGCAATTCCCGAAAATCCCCAACCTGTTGGTAGCGCTCGTGGGCGGCAGCCTATTGGCCGCTGGGCTTGGGCATTTTTTTGGGACAGAAATGATGGCGCTGAAAATGGTGGGGGAAGTGCCAGGCCGATTGCCAAAGCCTTCTGTGCCCGACCTGAGTATTGCCTCACTGATACAGTTGTCGCAGGGTGCATTCGCCATTGCACTGCTCGGTTTGATTGAGGCAGTGGCCATCGCCCGTTCGATTGCGGTAAAGTCACAGCAGCAGATTGACGGCAACCAAGAGTTCATCGGGCAGGGGCTGTCGAACATTGTGGGCAGCTTTTTTTCCTGCTACGCCGGGTCGGGGTCTTTTACCCGTAGCGGCTTGAACTATGAGGCTGGCGCAAAAACGCCGTTGGCTGCCGTTTTTGCAGCGGTCATGCTGGTGGTGGTGGTGCTGTTGGTGGCGCCTTTGATTGCCTACTTGCCCGTGGCGGCCATGGCGGGCGTGATTTTGATGGTTGCCTACAACCTCATTGATTTCCACTTCGCAAAAACGGTGGCACGCTCCAGCAAGCGGCAGACCATCGTCATGGTCATCACCTTCGTGGCCACGCTCGTGGCCGACCTCGAAAACGCCGTGTTCATCGGCGTCATTTTTTCCTTAGTTTTCTACCTGCAACGAGCTTCCACGCCCAACGTGGCCGTGATGGCCCCCGACCCGGCCGATGCGCACCGGCGGTTCATCTACTTAGAGCGGAAATTGCTGCCCGAATGCCCGCAAGTAAAGGTGTTGCGGATTGACGGCTCCATTTTCTTTGGGTCGGTGATGCACATTGCCGCCGAAATCCGGCAGTTGGTGGACGACGAAGCGCCCGACGTGAAGAACCTCCTCGTCATTGCCAGGGGCATCAACTTCATTGACGTGGCTGGCTCGGAATGGTGTGTGCAAGAGGCACGGCGGTGGAAGCAAAAGGGGGGCGGGCTATACTTTGCGGGCCTCAAACTGAATGCACAGGATACCCTGATTCGGGGTGGGTTCCGTGCGGAAATTGGCGAGGACCACTTTTTTGCCTCCAAAGAAGATGCCTTGAGAGCACTTGTGCCAAAATTGGACGACGAGATTTGCCTCAATTGTAAGCTCCGAATCTTCCGGGAATGTGCTGGGAAGGCAGGACACTGCGTGGCCCAGCCAAATGCCGGGGCTACCGACACGGTGGCGCTTACCCCGCTTTAGCAGCTCCTGCCGACATTTTTTTTGTCATTCTGGGATAAACTGCCCACTTTTGACCCCATTTTCAAATCAATGGCAAAAAACAGAGAAGGCACCACCACCAGTTCATTTGGCACCAGTGGGAGGGTCAACCACGACGCTTCCAAATTCTACAATTCAAGGCTCTACACTGAATTGAACGGTGAAAAGGTGGCCGATACCGCCACCAATAACTTTCCGCATTTGCTTGAAAATCAAATAGTTGCCTCAAGTTCTGAGGCTATGTCTGAGATACCTGATGGCTCGGTGCACCTAATGATTACCTCCCCCCCTTACAATGCCAACAAGGATTACGACGAAGACCTCTCCCTCACGGAATACCTCGATTTTTTGAAAAAAGTCTTCACGGAAACCTACCGGGTACTCGTTCCCGGCGGTCGGGCTTGCATCAATTTGGCCAACTTGGGCCGAAAGCCCTACATCCCGCTCACCTCCCACATTGCCCTGCTCATGCAGGAAATCGGCTTCATCATGCGGGGCGAAATCATCTGGGACAAAGGGGCCAGCTCCACGTCCAGCACGGCCTGGGGCAGTTGGCAGAGCGCCTCGAACCCCATACTCCGGGACGTGCACGAGTACATCCTCATTTTTTCAAAAGGGGATTACAAGCGGCATTTGACCAAAGAAGAAAAGACCGAGAAAAACAGCACCATCAGTCGGGACGAGTTCCTTGACTGGACAAAGACCATCTGGCAAATGAACGCCGAATCGGCCCGCAGGGTGGGGCACCCGGCGCCGTTCCCATTGGAGTTGCCACACCGCCTCATCCAGCTTTATTCATTTGAAACGGACGTAGTCCTCGACCCATTTATGGGCAGCGGCACCACGGCATTGGCCGCATTGCGAAGCGGAAGAAAATTCGTGGGCTATGAGATTGTAGAAGAATACGTGGAGCTGGCCCGCAAGCGCATCGCAGCCGTTCAGGTGCCTGCCTGAGTGGATACTCATTTTTGGGGATTGCCAGCTTCCTCACCAAGCCATTTCAAGGTCTTGGCAAGTCCCCGCTCCAGGGGCATTGGCGAGTAGCCCAATTCCCGCTTTGCTTTTTCAACGGAAAGTTCCCAATTAAAATGGAAGCGCTTGACCCAGGGCGGTGTCAGCACGGGAGGTGTACCCGTCAGGTTGGCCCGAAATTCCATGAGGTGTGCCGCCACGTTCATCATTGGCAGTGGCACTTTGAACATGCGGGGGTTTTTGCCCGAAAGTGCGGAAAGGGTTTCAAAAAAGTCGTTGAAAGAGGAATTGCTGCCCCCAATGATGTAGCGCTCGCCTGCCTTGCCCAGCTTCATGGCGAGCAGGTGGCCATTCACCACATCGTCAATAAAGACGTAATTGCCGATGCTGTCGCCGTCGCCGGGCAGCAGGCGGAACTTGCCATGAAGGTACATTTTCACCATCCTCGTCACCCCGTTGCTGTCGCTCAGGAGGCCGGGCCCATAGACCCGGCTGGGGTTCACGGTCACGATTTCCATGTCCTTGCCCGATATGCGCACGGCAGCTTCCTCTGCCAGCGCTTTTGAACGGTCGTAGTCGGTGAAGTAGTCCAACGTGCGGGGCGTGGCCTCGTCGGAGGACTGGCCATCTTCGTTTGGGCTGATGGTGCCCGCCGTGGAAGTGAATACCACCCTCTTGACACCAGCTTGTTGGGCTGCCTCGAACACGTTCACGGCCCCATCCAGGTTGTAGCTGTAAAAAGTTTGGGGGTCTTTGTGCCAGGGTTTGGCGAATGCCGCCACATGAAAAACGGCATCGCACCCCGCTACGGCGGCTTGGAGGCTGGGCTTGTCGAGCAGGTCGCCTTTTTTCAGCACCACGCCCGGCACCGACCGCAAACCCTCTGCCTTTCCCTCGCTCCGGTAGAGCGCATGGACGGTATGGCCTTCGGCAACGAGCCGTTTGGTGAGCTGTGTGCCGATGTAGCCGGTGGCGCCGGTGATGAGGTATTTCATGTGAATAAATGCAAAGGCCGGGCAAGCAATACTGCATGCCCGGCCTCATTTTTTTTGAAAAATTACTTAATGACCAACTTGCCTACAAAAGTGCCATTGGCCGTTTTCACCTGTACGAAGTACATGCCGGAAACGACGGAAGCCGTGTTGATGCGGAGGGTGCCCGTGCCAATTCCGCTGACGGGGACTGCGATTTGGCGGCCTTGGACATCCAGCAATGCAACAACAATTGGATTGCTGTTTCCATCCGCCAGCACGATGTTTACTTCATCGGTAGCAGGGTTCGGAAAGAGAAGCACTTCGTTGCCCTTGACCGGGTTGCTCGAATTTCCTATGATAGCGCCGGGGTCCATCACGATGTTGAACCGAGGGGTGCCGGTGTATCCCCCTGCGCCGTCATTTACCGAAAAAGTAAAGTAGTCATAAGCGGCGGCGGCGTTAGTGTTGGAGTAGGTCACGTCGCTGCTATACACATCCTGCATGGTGAAATGGCCGCCCACGCCGAGGGGTTGGCCTTTGAGCACCACCTGGCCGTGCGCCGTATTTGTCACGATGGTAAACTGCAAGTCGCCGGGCAGGTTGTCCGCATCCGTGACGATGAGGTTGTTGGAGTAAATCAGGTTGTACTCGCCGGGCGGCACCCTGAGCGTATCATTTTTGGTGATGACCGGGTTGGCAGATTGTACGGCGCCGCAAACCTGCAACATCCACTGGTTGAACGAACCTCCCTCGCCAGCCGTGTTCACCACTTCCAGTTCGAGGGTCCAGTCGCCTAATGAGTTTTTGTCAATAAAATTAGAAAGTTGGCCCACTGGTTTGTAGGTGAGGTTGGCCCCAGGGCAGTTGGTCAGTGTGAGTGGCGACTGGTCGTCAAAGCCAGCATTCAGGCTGTTGCTGTTGCAGTTTGGCTCCGACATCAGCGTGACAGAGGTGCCATCTGGGCTTTTGAGCCTTACTTGGATATGACGGAGTGCAGTATGCGTGGCTTGCACTTTTTTCACATTGACATCGGAGATGGCACCTGATTGCGCAATGTTTATTTTCGATGTGATTAAGGGCAAACCTGCGCCGGAAATAGAGATGCCGTTTTGGTCGCCGCTGCTGGTCGTCTCGATGCAAGACTGAGCGACGGTGCGGAAGCTGAAGGGGTCGCCAAAGCTTCCCGTGCCACATGCGTTGCTCGCCCGCACCCGCCAGTAATAGGTTTGGTTGGCTTCGAGGGTGATGGTTGGTGTGTACTGGGTGGTGGTCAGGTTGGTGGCACTGTTCACGATATTCGTGAACCCAGGGTCGGTAGCTATTTGAATTTCGTAGCTGGTAGCATTTGATAGTGCCGACCAGTTGAAAATAGGCAGCACATCCTGACCGGAAGCACCATCGGCGGGGTTGCTGGCCGCAATGCCGCTCAAATTGGCGTCCACGATGGTAATGGTGAAAAACCGGGTCTGGTCGGGCTGGCCGGGCGAGGTGGCCACGATGCTGAAAGTGATGCTGCCCGTGCTTGCGGCACCGCTGGTGTTGACGGTGAGCGTGGTGGACTGGCCAGCCGCCACGGTGGTGTTGCCAAAGGTGGCGGTAGCGCCTTGGGGCAAGCCCGTTACTGCGAAGGAGACATTGGCACTAAACCCAAGAAGGGGCAGCGTTTGCAGGTTTATCACAAACTCATCGCAGGAAAGCCCTCCTTCTGGTGGGTTGGTGGTAAAGATGTAGCCAGGCTGGGTGGCCGCCTCGATAGTGAAATTTTGGTTGGAAATATCAAAGAAGATATTGTCGGCAGCTTGCACCCGCATACGGGCGGTGGTGGTCGGCAAGTTTGGCATTACGATGTAAGTAGTGCCGTCGTTGTCCACTTGCGAAGCCAATAGTGTCGGGTAGGTCAGGCCACCGTCCGTGCTGAGGTGGATGTTGACTTTTTTGCAGTTGACGGGGTTAAGGTTGGTATTTGCCACGTCCCAGGTGGCCTCCACATAGTCGCCCACGCTGAACGTCTCGCCAGCATTTGGGTGCGTGACGACGAATGGGCCAGCACTGGCTGCGCAGTTGAACTGTATTTCATGATAATTAAAAGCGCCAGCGCCAGGATGGTTGTCCCGTACCACAAAGCGGAAGGTGAGTACCCGGTCAATGGTAGGGAGCACCTCAGCGATGTCAGTGGTATTGTTGAGGATGGTTTCTAATTTCGGGAAAATGCGGGTGGTGTTGGTGGTTGGCGGATACCAACGGAACAACGGGGCCGTACCCATCGGCATACCAAGCGTGCTGGGCGGGCCAAGGTCGTACTGTTCCCAAGTATAGGTCATGGTGTTGGGGTCGTTTACGTCGGTGGCTGTGCCCGTCAGGGAGAACGGTGTGGATTTCGGGATGAAAAACCCACCGGTCATCGGGATGCTTGCCACGGGCATTTCATTGCCTTCAGCAACGACCGTTTTGCACTGGTTGCCGCCGCCCGTGCGGGTGAAGTCTTGGATGCGCAGCATGGAGTTGATGTGGAAGAACGGGTCGCTGGTAGGCTGCACATGGTTCACGCCACAGACTTGGTTGCCGTTGTAGCACATGATGGTAGAGCCACTGCCCGGCTCGTAGGCGGTGGCTGGGTTCTCGTTGTCGTTGTCACACTTGTTGAAAGTGTGCATGGCACTGAACTGATGGCCCATTTCGTGCCCAGCGATGATGTAGAAAAGCGGCCCGGAATAAGGGCCAAACTTGCAGGAGGCAGCCCTTGCCTTCGGGAATTGAGAAAGCACCGTCGCATCACAGACGCCGCCCGTGCTGGCCAGACCACCGCCGTTGGTGCCGAAAACATGGCCGATGTCGTAGCCGTTGACGGTGAATGCGTTGTTCAGGACGATTGGATTCTCGGCAATCATGGCTGTCGTATTACCATTGGTGTAGGGGTCTGGGCTGGTGAAAAAGAACACATCTGCCGTATTGGCAATCAGCAGGAGGCGCACGGCGGCGTCCCGCTCAAAAACGCTGTTGACGTTGTTGATGACGTTGATCACGGCAGCCATGACCGAAGCTGGCGTGTTGCCCTCACTGAACGAGTATTCAAGGGTGGTGGCCACGGCGAGGCGGTAGGTATAAAGGTCAACTGGTGCTGCCGAGCGGGTGTTTGCTGGCGCAAAGTTTTCGGTAAAAGCGGCCACCTCTTCTTGGCTGTGGTTCACTTCGCAATGAAATTCCTGTGCCTCCGGGGTGTTGAAGTCCACGTTTTTTAACCAAAAGCTCAGGTAAACCTGCTCTTCTGGCGAGTTGGGGGCGATGAGCACGGTGCCGCCGCCCGTATGGATGATGGCGTTGAAGCCCTGCGGCGAATAGTCGAGGCGCATGGAGGTCGTGGGATTGGAGATGCTTTTCCCGGCATAGGTTTTTATCATCGGGAACTGCTCGGCCAATGCCGACTCCATGATGGGGGACTCCCACACGGCGAATGCCTCCATTGAGCCGTCGGGCATGGGGAGCACCAGCTCCAGTGGGGCGTTTTTGGCTGCGGCGGTGAACTCCATCGGCGCTTGGCGCAAGTGGTTCCGCATGGCGTCGAGGTTGAGGGAGAGCGAGCGCCACTCCTGCGGCATAAATGCGGGCCGGGAGAAGTCCGATCGGCCATTTTTGCTCCAAAAACCTGCCGAGGACTGTGCGGACAGCGTCAGTAAAGTGAGCAGGGCGGTACAAGTAATCAAGAATTTTTTCATGCTGAAAAGAAGTTTTGTTGGAAGAAATAGGCAATAAGCTCCTTTTAGGACAGGCATTCATTGCTTGCGGCAAAGCTAATGAACCGTGGTGGCAAATGATAGAAAGGAGTGGACTTAGGTTGCTTGAATGACAAAACTTGTTGGCGAAAACTTCTAATTCCGGGGTTCTTTCAAGAAACTACCTTTGTCCGCTCGAAGCATAAAAAGCGGGTAGTGGGTCAAAACGGTTGATAGTGACCGGGTAACTTTAAGTTACCCGGTCACTTGGCGACGCTTCAACCCATTTGACCCATTACCAAAAAGAAAATTGTCAGCACACCCAGTTTATGCTAGAAAAAAGTGGGTCGGAACGGTTGTTTGGTTTGGACATCATCAGGGCCACCGCCATTGTTTTGGTGGTGCTTGGCCACAGCCGTTTCATGCTTCAAGGCACCCGCTTGGAGGGGTTTCCGTATGTCAGGATGATAGACGGGGTGGACATGTTCTTTGTGCTCAGCGGTTTCCTGATTGGCAACATCATGCTGAGGCAAGTTCAAGTCAAGGGGTATTTCAGCGTGCAGGAACTCCTGCCTTTTTGGAAGCGACGGTGGTTTCGCACGCTGCCAAGCTACTACCTCATACTATTGCTGAATTATGTCTTGGTCAAATCTGAAATCGCTGCTGGCGATATTGCGCAGTTTGATTGGAGGTTCTTTTTCTTTCTGCAAAATTTCAGTTCACCGTTTCACGGCTTTTTCTGGGAATCGTGGAGCCTGACCATAGAGGAATGGTTTTATTTGGCGTTCCCGATTATTTTGGTTTTGGCGCATAAAATGTTTTTGCCAAAACAAGCTTTTTTGGTTTCAGTCATAGTTATGCTACTATTTCCCTTGCTTTATAGAGCAGGTATTTACGATGTCGAAATAAAGCCGGAGTATTTTGATTTGGGCATCAGAAAAGTAGTGCTGACAAGGCTCGATAGTATTGGGTATGGGCTACTGGCGGCCTATTTTTACCAGTATTATAACCTGCAATGGGTCAAATACCGATGGGCGTTTTTTACAATTGGCGTGTTAATGATGATGGTGATTTTAAACTTAAATCCCGGCCTAACCACCTTTTATGCACAGGTATTTAATTTTATGGTTTCCCCGATGTCCGTCATGATGCTGCTTCCCGTGGCAAGCTCAATAAAGCAATATAAATGGAGGGTAGGTAAAATAATAACCCATATCAGCAAGGTTTCTTATGCCATGTATTTGTTGAACTTGGGAATCCTATTGGACGTGATACGCAACAAGTCACAGGTGTTCGGGGAAGCAAAAGGTATCGGGTTTTTCTTGGTTTACTGGGCCGTCTTGATTGTCCTGTCCACTGCGATGTACCACTTTTATGAAAAACCCATGATGGACCTTCGGGACAAATTCTAAGTACTTTTTTCAGTTGCCTATCAATGCTTTTTTTCTCCGACCCAAGCTGCCTCCCCAGCGTTGATTTCGATGTCCAGTGTGTTTTCGGCGGGCGGTATTGGGCAATTGAACCCATCAGAGTAATGGCACCAAGGGTTGTAGCAGCGGTTGAAGTCCAACACTGGCGCCTCCACCTCCACTTCGGCGATGCTGAGGTCGAGGTAGCGGCCCCCGCCGTAGGTTGTCTCGCCGTTGGTTTCGTCCCGGAATGGGAGGAACAGGTGCTGGGCGTAGATGGGCATATTGCGCAGCGTAAGGTTTTGATAAACAGCTAATTGAAGGCTTTTGCCATCCAGTTCAAAGCGTAGAACGCCGTACTTGACGAATGGCTTGGTGATGCCACTTGAAGTAGGGATTTCAAACGGCTTTTCGTTCGGTGTGCGCTCGAAGGTGCATGTGACCCGGTACTTTTCGTCCGCCGGAAAGAACCGAAGGTTGGGCAGGTCGGCGGAGTCGAGCGGGGAGCGCTCATTTTTCAGAAAGTCCTGCTTGTACGCCGCTCGGTGGTTTTCGATTTGCTCCGCAAAAGCAGTTTCGCCATTTTGGCCGAAGGCCGAAAAATAGAAAAGGGTGAAAAATAAGCAGGAAATTAATTGATTCATTATCAATGGTTTACGCTATTTTTTTGAAGAACTGCTAAAGCATGTCAGCGCAGTTTGAACAAATAATTGGATACTGAACAAGGTGAATTGCAGTCTTGTTCTGGAGGTTCCAATTTTCGGATGGAGTTGCTCCGATTATTTTCAAAACCGAGGCGATGCCCTGCACTAAATGAAGCACTTGTGACTTTGAGAAATAACCAACAAATAGTGATGATGATGTGCAGCCTTTTCAAAATATTTTTGCCCTTTTCTCCCAATTTTACAGTCCCTTTACGAATAAGCGCCCACCTTTGCTGCCATGTTTTTTGGTAAAAATCCAAATCCAAGTTCGGGCAGACAGTACGCCGTCAGCCTTGCGGCAATCGCTACCGTGGCGCTGGCTTGCTATCCCGTGGCGGGCGTCATTGGCTACCGCTCCGTGGCGCTCCTCCTGCTGTTTGCCTTGTCCCTGCTCTCGCTGCGGATGAGCCTCTACCCCATGATGGCGGCGGCAATGGTGAGTGCCTTGGTCTGGAACTTCTTCTTCATTCCGCCGCAGTTCACTTTTCAAATTCACAGCGTGGAGGACGGGCTGATGTTCGCCATGTACTTCATCGTGGCCCTGCTGAACGGCGTGTTCAGCGCCCGCATCCGCCGTGCGGAAGAACTGGCAAGGCAAAAAGAGGAGCGGGCCAATGCCGCCAAGCTCTACGATACGTTGTTCAATTCCCTCTCCCATGAGTTGCGGACGCCCATCGCCTCCATCCTCGGTGCCTCCGACAACTTGTTGACCCACAACCGTTTAAGCGAAGAAATCAAGCAAAATCTCTATGTCGAAATCGGTGCATCCGGCGAGCGCCTCAACCGCCTCGTGGACAACCTGCTGAACATGAGCCGCCTGGACAGCGGTTTCATCCAGCCGAAATTAGACTGGTGCGACCTCGGCGAACTGATTTTCACCGTGACGAGGGGGCTGGAAAAGGAATTGCAACACCACCGCATTGTCGTGGATTTGCCCGATGACCTTCCGCTTTTCAAGCTCGATTTCGGATTGATGGAGCAAGTGCTGACCAATATTTTGCACAATGCTTCGCTGTACACGCCTGCGGGCGGTGAAATCAACATCAAAAGCTATTTTGCTGAAAATCAATGTTTTGTAAAGATAAAAGACAGTGGCCCTGGCATCCCGGCAGGTGAAATCCCGCATGTTTTTGAGAAATTCTACCGCTCCAAAAATGCCCAGACGGGCGGCCTCGGCCTCGGTTTGAGCATCGCCAAGGGCTTCGTGGAGGCGCATGGTAGCACAATTTGCGTGGAAAATGCGGCGCAAGGCGGCGCAGTTTTTACCTTGCGGATTCCAACGGAAGTGCTCTCCGTCCAAATGCCCAAAGATGAATAGGTTTAGAAGGTTTAGCGGGTTTAGAAGGTTTAATCTTACCGTGCTAAACTCCTCTAAACCTTCTAAACCCCTCTAAACCTTCTAAACATTTCAATGCATAATCCGACCATCCTCATCATAGACGACGAGCCGCCCATCCGCAAGCTCTTAGAAATCACGCTGCAAGCGAACGACTTCAAAACCGTGATGGCCACTACCGCCAAGGAGGGCCTCACCCTCGCCGCCATGCACCCGCCCGACCTCATCCTCCTCGACCTCGGCCTCCCCGACGACGATGGCCAAAACGTGTTGGCGCAACTGCGGGAATGGTACACGAACCCCGTCATTATCCTATCGGTACGAAGCAGCGAGGAGGACATCGTGCGGGCGCTCGACCATGGGGCCAACGACTACCTCGTGAAGCCTTTCCGTACGGGCGAGTTGGTCGCCCGCATACGCTCGGCGCTGCGGCTCTCCCAAGGGGCGGCCCACGTGCCCGTGCAAGCATTCGGCAACCTCAGCGTTGACCTCGCCGCCCGCACCGTCCGAAAAAACGGCGAGATGGTGAAGCTCACGGCCACCGAATTTTCCCTGCTGAAACTGCTCGTCCGCAACGAAGGGAAAGTGCTCACGCACGCCTTCATCCTTCGGGAAATATGGGGCCCCGGTTATACGCAGCACCCAGAGTATCCGAGGGTTTTCATCGGCCAGCTTCGCAAAAAAATAGAGGACAACCCGAACCAGCCCAGCTTGATTTTGACGGAAAGTGGGGTAGGGTATCGGTTTGTGGGGGTGGGAAACTGAACTTTTTTTACGAAAAATAGCTTCGCCAATCTCTTTTTTTACAATGCCCGTTTCCAAAAAAGAGCCAAAATCACGTTATCCGCATTCTACAGGAGATTATTGGCAATCCCGACAAGAAATTGCAATTTGGCAAGAGATCATTGCCAATCTCATTTCGGGATTGCCATTCGGCTCCAGCCGATTGACAATCCCGAAATGAAATTGGCGATCGGCAACAGCCGAATGGCAGTCCCGGCATGGGATTGCCATTCGGCAAGAGATTATTGCTCCTGACTGGATGTTTCTGGGTTTTTGGCACTCCAACGCCTTCCTCCTGCGGGAAATATGGGCTTGGTTATTCGCAATTCCCTGAGTATTCGAGGATTTTTATTGGTCAGCTTCGCAAAAAGGTGGTGGGGGATACCGGTACTGCCGGTTTGCAACTGGCATTTTGGACACTTTCATCAAATACAATCCCTAACTTTGAAATGCAAATGAGCTTTAATTGTTATCGAAAAAGTAGGGCTTTGATTGAAGGTTGGGAAGACTTGAGGTAACCGGGTCTATTGAACAATATACTTAAATGTTTTGCTAACCAAATCGCCCTCCGAGCTTATAGAAAGTAAGTAAATGCCTTTTCCTATGTCTGGCAACTCAATAGAATTGGTATTAAAGGTAATGATGTACAGCAATTTTCCAGTCACATTTTTTAGTTCCAAAGTATAATAGGCATCATTGTCGAATCCTAAGATGTTCAAACGGTTTGACCGGTTGGGATTGGGATATATCAAAAATGTATTGGCCGAAGTTTCAAAATTTATGGAAATAACCCCTGACAAGGTAGCTGTACCATCGAAATCCGTTTGCCTCAATCTATAGTATTGAGTTCCCTTTTGAGGATAGATGTCCTTGAATGTATAATAGAACGTCTGGGTCGAATTACCTGCACCCAGTATGTTTCCAATGCCGTCCCAATGAATCCCATCTGTTGATTTTTCGATAGTGAAATAGTCATTTTGTATTTCAGCCGCAGTGGCCCATTTCAGCGCAATGCCTTCATTTTCCTGCTTTCCTTCAAACGAAAGCAGCTCTATCGGCAGTGCCAAGCTACAGGAAGGACAGTCTTCCACAACCGTGGCGCTACCAAAACCGCCAGAACCTGACATGGTAGCTCCAGTAGCTTTGCAAATAACAACATTAGCGGTATTTGTCAAAGCGTTGTTCAACAAGGCGTTGCCTGTGTACCTTACTACCCCTGGCCCGATAGGGGCGTTGTAGGAGTTTGTAACGTTGTTGGTCATGTTTGTTAAATTCATGCAACTGAGGGGTCCCAGGCACACGGCACCGGCCGAATTACCCTGAGTAATTACCGCATGAATATTGGCAGTCCCGTTGTTAATGAAAAGCGAAGTCGCACTGTTTATATCCAATGAATATGCTCCACTATTCATGTTGATTGTTGCCGTGGGAATAGCGTTGAATATGGTATTATTTGAATTTTGCATGACAATGCCTCGGTTCATGTTCAATGTTCCACTGTTCGATATAATACTATTGCCATTCATACCCAGCGGCCCACCTCCATTGATGGTCAAGGTTCCACCCGCCTCAATTATTATATTGCCGCCATTATAATTCATCGTAGTAAAATTCAAGTTCCCACATACCCGCAAAGTGCCGCCATTGAGGTTTACGCCATTTGAAAATGCACCTACACCTGTGAACCAATAGGTTTCACCCGAGTTGATATTCACGCCATTCGTTGCTGGACCATTGCCTCCAATGCACAAACCTGGTGCAGGGGCAGATGCGCATTGTGCAGCTAAATCATGGGATACTCCAATTGCCATTAACAAAGCTAAAATACCAGCGGAAAGGTAAGAATGCCGGCTCCTTTTAAGCTTGACTTTTTTGAGAGCATAATTTCCTGTAGTCATAATTTGTGTCTTTACATTTATAGCAATTGCTAAAATGCAAAGATAAGTCACCTTGATTCCGAGAAGTATTGTACAATTCTAAATAAGAATTATATAATTCCCACACCCCTGAGGACGATATGACCAACGGCATCTACTGACCCACCCACCACACCGTTTACCGGCAGCTTTGGATGAAACAACAACGTGCTGACTTTTCCATGTGCAGGCAGGGGGCACACCCGAAAAGTCCGTTCTATGCTACCCGCTTCCCGGCTGGCGCAATAGGCAACCACCTCGCTGAGGAATGGCAGCTTGATTAGAACATCATCACCGGGGTGTTCTGGGCACCGTGGTCAAATTTCATCGCCGGGGCCGAGCAGTCCTTCCTCGACGAGGCCGCCGAGGCCGCCTGTATCCCATCGAGTTCCGCCTGGCGCTTTTCGATAGGGCGATGAAGAACCCCCGTCGGAAGGGATAACGATTGCGCCGCCGCCCGCGACGCTGGGGTTTTTATTGCTTCTTTTGCGCCCGTATTTACCTCATAAATTTACCTGTGTGAGAGGAGCAAAAGCATCACATTTCCTCTTTATAAAATCCTTACACCCAACCCCACCTTCTTTACACCCCCCTTATAAATCCTGCCGCAACTTTGCATCGTCAAATAAAAACAACCAAACCGTCATGCTTACTATCATCCTACTCGCAGCCGGTGCCTCGTGTTTCTGGCTTTTTTTCAAGTTCATTGACTTTTTTGAAAAAATCTGAACATGATAGTTCTATTTATCCTATCTATTCTCGCTTTTGGGTACATCTGCTATGTGCTGCTGAAGCCGGAAAGATTCTAACTGGGTTGATAACAGTTGATAGCAGTTGATAACGGTTGATAATCCGACCGCCATCAACTATTATCAACTGCTATCAACCGCTATCAACCAAAACATGACTTCCGAACTCCTCGGCGTACTCTCCATATACGCCCTTGCGATAGCTTTGGCCATTCCCTTCGGGAAATACATTGCACGTGTTTATTCGGGTGAACGGACGTGGCTTGACCCCATCTTCAACCCGTTGGAACGGCTGTTTTTCAAACTCAGCGGCATTGACCCGACGCTGGAGATGAACTGGAAGCACCATTTGTCGGCATTGCTCGGCATCAATTTGCTCTGGTTTTTCCTCGCTATGTTCGTGCTGATGAACCAAGGCTGGCTGCCATGGAATCCCGATGGCAACCCGTCCATGTCGCCGCATTTGGCGTTCAACACGGCGGTGTCGTTCCTCGTCAACTGCAACTTGCAGCACTATTCCGGCGAATCGGGGATGAGCTATTTGGGTCAAATTTTCTGCCTGATGTTCCTCCAGTTCGTGACGGCAGGCACGGGCATAGCAGCAGCGGCTGCCGTGTTCAATGCCATGCGGGAACGCTCGGCAACCCACTTCGGCAATTTTTACAATTACTTCCTGAAAAGCTGCACCCGCATCCTGTTGCCCGTAGCGTTCATGGGCGCATTGGTGTTGGCGTTCAGCGGCACCCCGATGACCTTCGAGGGCAAGGACTCGATGATTACGATGCAGGGCGACACCGTGCAGGTGAGCCGTGGTCCGGTGGCGGCCTTCGTTGCCATCAAGCAAGCAGGCACCAACGGCGGCGGATATTACGGCGTCAACTCGGCGCACCCGCTCGAAAATCCCGATTACCTGACCAACGCCGTGGAGAACATCCTCATTCTCCTCATCCCAATTGCGATGGTGTTTGCGCTCGGTTTTTACCTCAACCGCCGCAAGCTCTCGTGGATGGTTTTCGGGGTGATGACGCTCGGCTTCCTGCTGCTCTCGCTGCCCTCCATTTACAGCGAAATGCAGCCCGCTCCCATTGCGCAGCAACTCGGCATTGACGGCTCGGCAGGCAATATGGAAGGCAAGGAAACCCGTCTCGGAACGGCGGCGAGTGCCTTGTGGGGCATCAGCACCACGGCTACTTCCAACGGCTCGGTGAACTCCATGCACGACAGCCACACACCTCTGAGCGGTGCGATGCAGATGCTCGATATGATGATAAACTCCCTGTACGGCGGCGTGGGTGTGGGCTTCTTGAACTTCTATATTTTCATCATTCTCGCTGTATTTATAAGTGGGTTAATGGTAGGCCGCACCCCAGAGTTTTTAGGCAAAAAAGTGGAGGCACGGGAGATGAAAATCGCCCTCATCATTGCGTTGTTGCACCCATTTATAATTCTGGTCGGCACGGCGCTGTCTGCCTTCATTTTTTACAAAAACCCCAACATCGGTTGGCTGAACAACCCCGGCAGCCACGGCTTCTCGGAGATGCTCTACGAGTTCACCTCTGCTGCCGCCAACAACGGCAGCGGTTTTGAGGGCCTCGGCGACAACACGCCCTGGTGGAACATTGCCACAGGTGTCGTGCTGCTACTGGGGCGCTACCTGCCTATCATCGGGCCGGTGGCCATTGCGGGAATATTGGCACATAAAAAATACATCCCGGAAAGCGCTGGAACGCTGAAGACGGACACAGGTACCTTCGGATTAATGGTCTTTGCCGTGATTTTCTTGGTGGCTGCGTTGGCGTTTTTCCCCGCGTTGTCACTGGGGCCTTTAGCTGAATATTTTAACTAATAAGGAGTATCCACAACGTCGGGGAGGTTTAAAACCCTGTTGATTACCCATAGAATAACTCGTTGACAATCAGGTGCGTAGCACCGGTGATATTTGTAGATAACAACCGAAACAATTTAGAGGTGCAGCGCACCGACCATATTCGGATACATATTCCGGTGCGCTGCACCTCAAAAATGGGGTTCATGTCAAAGCTACAAATATTCCGGTGCGCCGCACCTTTATTCTGTGGGTAATGGACAGGGTTTAAAACCTCCCCGACGTTCACCCCACCTTTTTTCAATAAAAAAAACATGAAACGTTCCAATATTTCCACCTCCCTTTTTCAGCCTGATATAATCAAAACAGCACTGAAAGCGTCCTTCGTCAAACTCTCCCCGGCGGTCATGTTCCGCAACCCCGTCATGTTCCTCGTGTACATGGGCATGTTTGTCATGCTCGGTGTGTGCATTTGGATAGCGATGGGCGAAACATCGCAGGGCAGTTTGGCCTACAATTGTCTTGTTTTGGCCATCCTGTTTTTTACGGTGCTGTTCGCCAATTTTGCGGAAGCAATCGCTGAGGCGAGGGGCAAGGCGCAGGCCGATTCGCTTCGCAAAACACGGGAGGACACGCCTGCCAAGAAAATCTCCGGCATGGAGGACGGTGTGCTTGCCATCCACCAAACCGTGACCTCTTCTTCGTTGAAACAAGGCGACATCTTCGTTTGCGAAGCTGGAGATATCATTCCCGCCGACGGCGAAATCATCAAAGGCTTGGCGACGATTGACGAGAGTGCCATCACGGGCGAAAGTGCTCCGGTCATCCGGGAGGCGGGCGGCGACAAAAGCTCCGTCACGGGCGGCACGAAGGTGCTTTCCGACCGGATTTATGTGCAAGTGACCACCAAGCCCGGCGAGAGTTTTTTGGATAAAATGATTGCCCTCGTGGAAGGCGCCAGCCGTCAGAAAACGCCCAACGAGATTGCGCTGACCATCCTGTTGGCGGGGTTCACGCTGGTGTTCATTATCGTCTGCATCACCTTGCAGCCGTTTGCGCTGTACGCCGGGGCGAACATCCCCATCGCCGCCTACATCTCACTGTTCGTCTGCCTCATCCCGACTACCATCGGGGCGTTGCTCTCGGCCATCGGCATTGCGGGCATGGACCGGGCACTTCGTGCAAACGTCATCGCCAAATCGGGCAAGGCCGTGGAAACGGCGGGAGACATTGACACACTGTTGCTGGATAAAACGGGAACCATCACCATCGGCAACCGGAAGGCCACCCATTTTTATCCCGCTCCGGGTATGGATTTGGTGAAAATGACCACTGCTGCCGTGCTCGGCTCGCAGGCCGACGACACGCCGGAGGGAAAGTCCATCATCGAATTGGCGCAGGGACAAGATTTGACAAATTTCAAAAATTTGTCAAATCTGACCGACGGCGCCCGCTTCGTAAAATTCACCGCCGAAACCCGCTCCTCCGGGGTGGATTTGCCAAGCGGCATCCGCATCCGAAAAGGCGCTTACGATGCTATCAAGGCACAGGTAGAGAAGGCGGGCAACCCCTTCCCCAACGAGGTTACGGAGGTGGTGAAAAAAATTTCCGCCAATGGCGGTACACCGCTTGTAGTCATTGAAAATGAGCAAGTTATGGGCACGGTCGAGTTGCAGGACATCATTAAGACGGGCATCAGCGAGCGATTTGAGCGCCTTCGGAAAATGGGCGTGAAGACCGTCATGGTCACGGGCGACAATCCGCTCACCGCCAAGTTCATCGCCGAAAAAGCGGGCGTAGACGACTACATTGCGGAAGCAAAACCGGAGGACAAAATGAACTACATCAAGGCCGAGCAGCACAGCGGCAAGCTCGTGGCGATGATGGGCGACGGCACGAACGACGCCCCCGCCCTTGCCCAGGCCGACGTTGGCGTGGCCATGAACAGCGGCACAGCAGCCGCCAAGGAAGCGGGCAACATGGTGGACCTCGACAACGACCCGACCAAGCTCATCGAAGTGGTGGAAATCGGCAAGCAGTTGCTGATGACCCGTGGCACGCTGACCACGTTCAGCATCGCCAACGACGTGGCGAAGTATTTTGCCATTGTCCCGGCGCTTTTCATCACGAGCATCCCGGCGCTCAATGCGCTGAATATCATGCACTTGCATAGCCCGGAAAGCGCCATTTTGTCGGCCATAATTTTTAATGCTGTTATTATCCCGATGCTTATTCCGCTGGCATTAAAAGGTGTGAAATACCGCCCCATCGGTGCCTCGGCGCTGCTGCAACGCAACCTGCTGGTGTATGGCTTGGGCGGGGTGGCGGTGCCGTTTGTGGGGATTAAGTTGATTGATTTGGTGGTGAGTTTGGTGTTTTAAACTTGGATGCTTTGCTCAATATTTTCGATTGATTTGTCAATGCGGCACTTAGCTTCTTCGGGCGTTTCTTTCGATTTTATTGAAATCACAACCTCGAAATCGTCAAGGCTATCATTGAAAAACAGTTTGATTTTTTCCAGAAATTCAAAATTAAATTCATCTGCGGAAATCCTAAAAGTCGCTTTTTTCATGCGCATGATTTTCGCAAAAATATAAATACGTCATGAAAGAACCACTTCTTCCCGCACTCAAAATGACCCTGCTCACACTGGTACTTTTCTCCGGCGTTTACACCTTGGCCGTTTGGGGCATCGCCCAACTCGCCCCGAATGGTGGCATGGGCGAAACCATCACGCACAACGGCAAGACGTACTACGCAAACGTCGGGCAGTCGTTTACCGAAGACCGCTACTTTTGGTCACGCCCATCAGCGGTGGACTACAACGCCGCAGGTTCCGGTGGCAGCAACAAAGCCGCCTCGAATCCCGACTATGTGGCGACTGTACAGGAGCGCATTGACACGTTTTTGGCGCACAACCCCGGCATTGCGAAAGCGGAAATCCCCGTGGGCATCGTGACGGCATCGGGCAGCGGCCTTGACCCGCATATCTCGCCAAAGGCGGCGCAGTTGCAGTTGCAGCGCATTGCCCGTGTGCGTAATTTGCTGCCCGAAAAGGTGGAGGTGCTCGTTGCGCAGCACACTGAAAAGCCGCTGCTCGGTTTGTTCGGGCCGGAGCGAGTGCATGTGCTGAAACTGAACATTGCATTGGATAATTTGAAATAAATCAAACTCCGTGTCCCTCTGTGTCCTATGTTCCTCTGTGTTTAACTTCAACACGGAGAGACGGAGGTCACAAGGGACACGGAGCAGTCAATTAAATATGAATATCAGGATTACAACCATTATTTTTCTCTTCACAATCTCATTGGCCAGCGCCCAAAGCGATTCTACCTCGCTCATTTTTTCCGGCTACGCCGAAACTTATTTTGCCTACGATTTCGGTAAACCGAAGAACCACAACCGCCCCGGATTTATTTATTCACATAACCGTAGCAATGAGGTAAATCTTAATTTGGGTTATTTAAAAGCAGGATATGCGGCCTCTAATGTGCGGGCAAATCTGGCACTGGCGGCTGGCACCTACATGAACGCTAACCTCGCCGCCGAACCAGGCGTGCTCCGCAATGTTTTCGAGGCAAATGCGGGAGTCCGTTTGTCAAAAAACTCAGATACTTGGGTGGATGCAGGGATATTCACCTCACACATCGGCTTCGAGAGCGCCGTCGGCAAGGACTGCTGGACGCTGACCCGTAGTATCCTCGCCGAAAACTCGCCGTACTACGAGAGCGGCGTGAAACTCTCGCACACCACCGACGACGCCCATTGGTTTTTCTCCACTCTCGTCCTCAATGGCTGGCAGCGCATACAGCGGGTGGACGGCAACAACACTCCGGCTTTTGGAACACAAATCACTTTTAACCCTACCGAGAACATCACGCTGAACAGTAGCACGTTCATTGGTAGCGACAAGCCCGACGAGGTGCGCCAAATGCGGTATTTTCACAATTTCTACGGCATATTTCAATTGAACGAAAAATGGGCAGCCACGCTTGGTTTCGACATCGGAGCGGAACAGGTGAGTAAAGGCGGCAGCGATAAAAATACTTGGTATTCGCCTGTATGTATTCTGAAATATGCGCCGAACGATAAATGGTCATTGGCTGGTAGGGCGGAATATTATTCAGATGAAAATGGCGTCATAATCGGAACCGGTACGCCCAATGGTTTCAAGGCGCTCGGGTTCTCGCTGAACCTGGACTGCGCCGTGCGGGACAATGTGTTGTGGCGCATCGAGGGTCGTGGTTTCAGCAGCGAGGACGAGATTTTTACGGATAAAGATGGAGCGGCGAGTAGCGGGAATTTTGCGTTGACAACTTCGCTGGCGGTTAGTTTTTAGAGATTGGAAAGCCCGTAGGGATTTCTAAGCTCAATCATGCACAGGCTTAGAAATCCCTTCGGGCTTTCCAATCCTTAAGTTTGAGCAATGACGGAAAAAGAGCACAACGTCCAGTATTTCCTCGATTTAATTAAAAAGTCGAAGCGGGGAAAATTCAAGGTCTATATCGGCATGAGCGCCGGTGTGGGCAAAACTTACCGCATGTTGCAGGAGGCCCACGCCCTGTTGCGCAACGGGGTGGACGTGAAAATTGGGTACGTGGAAACGCATGGTCGCAAAGAGACCGTAGAGTTGCTCGAAGGGCTGCCGGTCATCACTCGTCGTAAGCTGTTTTACAAGGGAAAAGAACTGGAGGAAATGGATTTGCAAGCCATCCTCAACCTCCGCCCGGAAATCGTCATCGTGGACGAACTGGCGCATACGAATATCGAAGGCAGCAAGAACGCCAAGCGCTGGCAGGACGTGATGGACATCCTCGATGCGGGCATCAGCGTCATCAGCGCCGTGAACATTCAACATATCGAAAGCTTGAACGAAAACGTGCGCAGCATCACGGGCGTGGAGGTGCAGGAGCGGATACCTGACTCGGTGCTGGCGCAAGCGGACGAGGTGGTGAACATTGACCTGACCGGCGATGAATTAATTACCCGCCTGAAAGAGGGCAAAATCTACGCCCCCGACAAGGTGGAAACGGCGCTCCGCAATTTCTTCAAGGCCGAGCACATCCTGCAACTGCGGGAACTGGCGCTCAAAGAAGTCGCTTCGCAAGTGGAACGCAAGGTGGAAACGGAGATTCCTCGCAATGTCGGGCTGCGCATCGAGCGGTTCCTCGCTTGCATCAGCAGCAACGAAAAAACGGCGAGGACGGTTATCCGCAAGACCGCTCGCCTCGCCAATTATTACAACTCAAAATGGTACGTGCTGTATGTTCAAACGCCCCGTGAAAGTCCTGACCGAATCCCGCTTGACCGTCAGCGGCACCTTATCAACAATTTCAAGATGGCGACGGAAATGGGGGCCGAAATCGTGCGGGTGAGCAGCACCAACGTCGCACAAAGCATCATCGGGGAGGCGGAACGGCTGGGCATCTCGACCATTTGCCTTGGCAAGCCGCACATCAGCCTGATTCGGGTAATTCTGGCGACCAGCCTGTTCAACCAATTGCTGAAAAAATTGGCGATGTCGGATATTGACCTCGTAATTCTATCGTAATGAAAATCAAAACCAAGTTGACCCTCGGTGTGGGGCTTTTGTTCTTGCTGATAATCTTGCTGGCAGCCATCAGTGCCCGGCAGGTATGGAAACTGTCGGAGGAGACAAAAAGCATATTAAAAGCCAATTACCACACGCTCGATTATGTGCGGCACATGTTCATTGCTTTGGATAATATACAGACTGACACAAATGCTATATCCATATTTCGAGAAAATTTGTTGAAGCAAGCTGAAAATATTACGGAAGTCGGAGAAAAAGAAGTCACGGAACGGCTTAAAAACCATTTTGGACAATTATTGGAAACACCAGAAAATAAAGCGCTTCCTGCAGAAATTAGAAAGGATTTAAACGAAATCATGCACCTCAATATGAGCGCCATTTTGCAAAAAAGCAAAACCGCAAGTACAACCGCTGAAATGGCGATTATATGGATTGGAATCACGGGTATTTTGTGCTTTTTAATTGCTTTTTATTTATTGGTGAAAATACCTAGAAACATAGGCAATCCCGTTCAGGCATTGACAGAGAGCATTCGGCAAATTGCCGGGCGGAATTATGACCAGCGGGTACATTTCAAATCAGGCAGCGAGTTCAGTGAACTGGCTGAGGCGTTCAACACGATGGCTGCCAAGTTGCAAGAATACGAGAACAGCAATTTGTCCAAAATCCTGTTTCAGAAGAAACGTACCGAGGCGCTCATCGAACAGATGCACGAACCCATCATCGGGCTGGATGAGCAGCAAAAAGTACTGTTCGCCAATGGCGAGGCGCTCAGATTGCTGTATTTGAAAAAAGAGGAAATCGTCGGGAAACCCGCCGGTGAGGTAAGTCTTCACAACGACCTGTTCCGGGCACTGACAAGCGACCTCGGCAGCCAGCCGCTCGATAAAGCAGAACCGTTGAAAATCTTTGCCGACGGCAAGGAAAGCTGGTTCGAAAAGGAGGTCATCGGCGTGGAATATTCCGGCACTGGCGAAGCCAAACCCCGGCGCATCGGCGACGTGATAATTTTGAAAAACGTTACGGAGTTCCGGGAAATGGACGCTGCAAAAACCAGTCTCATCCGCAGCATTTCCAACGAACTCCGGCAGCCTGTGACCTCCCTCCTCAACACGCTGGAGCATTTGGAGGGCTTGCCCGACACTACATCCGTTGCTACCCAAACCGCCAGTATGGCAAAGCTGCGGGAAGAAGGGGAGCGTCTGCTCAAAATCACGGGGACGCTGCAAAACCTTTCGCAAGTGGAATCTGGCAATATCGGCATCACGCCCCAGGAATTGAACATAGCAGAAGTGGTGAACTACGCATTAGAAACCGTAAAAAACCAAGCGGTGCTAAAACATGTGGGCATCGTGGTAAAAATTGAAGAGGACCTGCCACCGCTCATGGCCGACAGCGACAAAACCGCATGGGTATTGGTGAATTTTTTGGTCAATGCCATTCGATATTCCCCCGAAAAAAGTGAAGTTATCGTGGAGGTGAGAAGGGAAAATGGTTCTGTTCGTTTTTCCGTCCAAGACTTCGGCAAGGGCATCGAAGGCAAATACAAAGATCGGGTTTTTGAGCGCTACTTCCGGGTGCCAGGCAGCGACAAACAGGGCATCGGACTGGCGCTCGCCATTGGCAAAGAGTTTATCCTGGCGCAGGGTGGCACCATCGGCGTGGAGACCGAGTACGGTTCAGGCTCCAAGTTTTGGTTTCGCTTAAAAATGAACCAATTGGCTTGATTTTGCTGCGCAAAGTATTGCGCAAGCCGTAATCGTGTTTGAGCATCGCTAAGGGCTTTGCGGCGGGCACATGGCGGCGACCATTTCATATACTGCCTCTTCAACTTGCCTGCCTCCGAGGACAACCAAAACTGGTTCACCATCGCCACCACCCCAACCCCCCATATTGACCACTAAAAGCTCGACCTTGACAAGCGCTACTTTACTTGATGTTTAGGTTGAAACTTGAAGAGAGATTAGAACATGCATTTTTATAGTGCAGGGCGGCGTTTTGAAGTTTTTAGGATTTTCTTGGGAGTAGTCAGATTTGCCAAATCTTTTCACCATAAGAATTGGGAGAAGATTGTATTACCATAATGAAAGATTGACCCTGCATGATTGCCGGGTCTTTTTTATTCAGGGGAACACACATTTCGGTTGATATTTTTTTTCTTCCACAAAAACATCTGAATCAAATCCGTGTTAAACGGGGTACGTTACAATATGAAGTCATTATTTTCCATACTATTCACTGCATTGCTTGTTGCATTCTTTCAGATGCTACCAACTAACGGCTTACATGGCTGTGGCAGTGGTGGGCCATATAAAATGGAAAAAAGCGAGGGAAAAGACCATTGCGAAAAATCTTGCTGCAAAGGTAATCCCTGCAAAAAACAAAATGGCTGCGGCGGCGATTGTGGCGATAAAGGTTGCGGGTGCTTCGGCACTTCTTCCAGTTCGCACGGCATGACTGCCCAACCCTTCGGGACGCTTCCCGAAATTTTCCTTTCCAACAAGGCGGAACTGTATTATCGGCAAATATTGCCCAAACCCGTCTGGCTTTCCATCTGGCTCCCACCAAAAATAAGCTGTTAGACCTGCTGACAGCCCATCGTCTGTCCTTGCTGAAAAGAACCATCTAAAATTTCCAATTTTCAACCATTTCATTGCCATAAAATGAAGGCTGTGCATTTATTTTATGGGTTGCCGGGAGGGTATTCCTGCTATCAATTGGCAAGTAGGTATCCAATAAAATTGGTTTATCCGCTTCAATTGGAAGGGAAAAGCCCAACGGCATTATTTTAAGCATTAAAAAAAAAATCATGAAAATCACAATCATAGTTTTTGCATTCATGGCAAGCATTTTTGCTTGCAACCACAAAACTGCTCAATCCATCGAGGGATTGAAAACAGATACTTTCAAAGTCCTGGGTAATTGCGAAATGTGCGAAAAGCGCATTGAAACGGCTGCAAAATCAGCGGGGGCTGCCCAAGCTGACTGGAACGTGGATACCAAAATGTTGTCCGTAGCATACGACACCGCAAAAACGGACAAAGGAAAAATTCAGGCCGCCATCGTCTCCGTCGGGCATGATGTTGAAGGCATGACTGCCGACAAGGCTGTCTATGATGACCTGCCCGGTTGCTGCCAATATGATAGGGCAGGAAAAGCAGAGGCCGCAGGCACCGGCCACAATGCCATGAAGGAAACCCATGCACAGCATGGCAATCATGAAACTGTCCCAGCGAAAAAGGAGGAGCCTACTGCGCCTGCCGCAGTTGTCGAACAAGATGCAAATCCACTATCGGAGGTGTATGCCGCCTATTTTACCTTGAAGGATGCGCTGGTGAAAACCGACGGAAAGACGGCTGCCGCTGCTGCAAAAACCTTGTACAATAATATGGTCGGCGTGAAAATGGAGGCCCTGCAAACAGCCCAACACACCGTTTGGATGAAGTACCTTAAAAAACTTAGCAGTGATGCTGAAAAGATAAAAGGCTCAACCGATATTGAGAGCCAAAGGGAACATTTTGCTTCGCTTTCGCTAAACATGTACGAGGTAATGAAAACCATCAAGCCCGAAACGGAGGTTTACTACGACCATTGCCCAATGTACAAGGATGGCAAGGGCGCCAACTGGCTGAGCAAGGAAAAAGCCATCAAAAATCCGTATTACGGCAGTCAGATGATGACTTGCGGGAAGCTGACGGAGACGTTGAAATAATTTTCAAATCGGCATAGCCACAATATCGTTTTGTGGCTATGCCTTTGCTTTTTTTGTCATGACGCTTTTCATCAAAAACATGGTCTGCGCCCGTTGCGAACGTACCGTCGAGCGATTGCTGACAGAATCGAGGCTGAAGGTGAAAAACGTGCGGCTTGGCGAAGCGGACATCGAAGGCGAGCCTAATCCTGTACAGTTGGAGGCATTGCGGAACTCCCTGCAAATGGAAGGTTTCGAATTGCTCGACGACAGAACCAGTCGCCTTATTGGTCAGATAAAAACCTTAATTGTGCAGGAAATCCACCACGAATCACAGAAACCTGAGACGATGAATTTTTCCGATTACCTATCGCAAAAAACCGGACACGACTACTCATACCTTAGCAAGCTGTTTTCTTCGGTGGAGGGCGTGACGACTGAAAAATACATCATTGCGCAGAAAATAGAGCGGGTGAAGGAGTTGCTGGTGTATGATGAAATGACACTGAGCGAAATCGCATGGCAGTTGGGTTACAGCAGTTCGCAACACTTATCGAACCAGTTCCGGCAAGTGACGGGCATGACGCCGACGCAGTTCAAAAGCAGCCACGGGCACGTTCGCAAGCACCTCGACCATGTGTAGTCCCAAAATCCTGCACATCCTTTCCAAAATCCTGTACTGCCAGCGGGCGCTGCTACCCCCAACTTTGCCCCAATAAAAATCATCAATCATGACACATGAATTTTCAATCACTGGAATGACTTGCGACAGTTGCGTCGCCAATGTCAAAAAAACGCTTGAACAAGTGCCCGGCGTCACCGCCGCACGTGTTTCCCTTGACCCACCCGTTGCCTACCTCGATATGGAGCGGCACGTCGGCCTGTCGGAGCTGAAGGAAGCGCTGAAATCACACCCAAAGTACCAAATCAGCGAAGCTCCGGCGAAAGTGGCAAAGCGGAATCTGCCACCTGTCGAAGAGGAGGAAAAACAGTCGTTCTGGAAAACCTACAAACCGATTTTGCTGGTCTTCGGCTTCATTCTTGGCGTCACGCTGCTGGTGGAATTTTCCGCTGACGCCTTCGACGAAATGCGCTGGATGCGGCATTTCATGGCGGGCTTCTTCCTCGTTTTCTCCTTCTTCAAACTGCTCGACGTGCCAGCCTTCGCCATGTCATACAGCAGTTACGACATTGTAGCGAGGCGTTGGTTGGGCTGGGGCTATGTTTATCCGTTTGTTGAACTGGCGTTCGGGCTGCTGTTTTTGACCAATTTCCTGCCGTTTTTCACCAATGTAGCCACCCTGATAGTCATGAGCGTCAGCACGGTGGGCGTTATCCAAAGCCTGATGGCGAAGCGCAAATTCCAATGTGCCTGCCTCGGAGCCGTCTTCAACCTTCCCATGTCCACGATTACGCTGGTGGAGGACTTGTTGATGGTGGGCATGGCTGGGGCCATGTTGTTGATGTTGTAATCAAACGAAATGATTGCCTTTTTCAAGAAACTGTTCAAAATGATTTTTATCAAAAAATGCTGCCGTTAAGGCCAGCTTTAACATTCCAATAATGGACAAGCACTCGGACCATTCGCATCATGCAGCACCGCCAGTTTCAAAAGGCAGCGACAGCAAACACGGCGGCCATGCGGCGCACGAATCGCCTCCTCCGGCAGGCGGCCATGCCCATGCCGGGCACGACCATTCAGCCATGATTGCCGACTTCTTGCGCCGTTTTTGGGTAAGCCTGGCGCTGACTGTGCCAGTGGTTTTCATCTCGCCCATGTTCCAGCATGCCGTCGGCTTCAGCTTCGATTTTCCCGGCAGGAATTGGGTATCGTTTGCCCTTGGAACCATCATTTTCATTTACGGCGGCAAGCCATTCCTCACGGGGCTTTGGGACGAACTGCGCCGCCGTTCGCCCGGCATGATGACGCTCATCGGCGTCGCCATTTCCGTCGCTTATTTGTACAGCACGGCGGTCGTGTTCGGGCTGGTGGCGGGCATGGACTTCTACTGGGAGCTTGCCACGCTCATTGTCATCATGCTGTTGGGGCATTGGTTGGAGATGAAAAGCGTAGCCGGAGCCTCGAAGGCATTGGAACTGATTGTGAAAATGCTGCCCGCCGAAGCCCACATGTACCACGGAACGATGCTGCACGACATGCGGGTGGACGAGTTGAAAATCGGTGACCTCGTGCTGGTGAAACCCGGCGAAAAAATACCGGTGGACGGCACAGTGACGGAGGGCGAAAGCCTCGTGGACGAGAGCATGTTGACGGGCGAAAGTGTGCCCGTGAAAAAAACCGTCGGCTCGAAAATCATCGCCGGGGCGCTCAATGGCGAGGGCAGCTTGAAAGCCACGGTGGACAAAATCGGCAAGGAAAGCTACCTGAACAAGGTCATCATGATGGTGAAGGAGGCGCAGGATGCCAAGTCGCAGACCCAACTTCTTGCCGACCGGGCAGCCCGTTGGCTCACCTTCATTTCTATTGGGGTGGGCGTAACGACGCTGGTGGTTTGGCTGGCAAAAGGGCAGGGGCTGGCATTTGCGCTGGAGCGAATGGTGACGGTCATGGTCACCGCCTGCCCCCATGCGCTCGGCGTGGCAATTCCGCTGGTCGTGGCAATTTCAACCGCCATGAGCGCCCGGCGGGGCTTGCTCATCCGCAACCGGACGGCGTTTGAAAGCGCTCGCAAAATCACGGCGATGGTCTTCGACAAAACCGGGACACTGACGGAAGGCAAATTCGGCGTGTCGAGGGTCGAGCCGCTGGACAGTTCCTTTTCGGCGGACGACCTGTTGGCAACCGCAGCCGCCCTCGAACAGCACAGCGAGCACCCAATTGCAAAAGGCATCGTGCGGGCAGCGAATGAAAAAAAGTTGTCGCTACCCGTCATTTCCAACTTTACCTCGATAACCGGGAAGGGTATCCAAGGCCAGGTTCCCTTCGGGAATGACAAAATTGACAAAAAAATCAGCGTAGTCAGCCCCGGCTATTTGAAAGAAAAAAGCCTCGCCCTGCCGCCAAGCGCCGGAGGGAACGAAGCCGAAACGGTGGTTTTTGTTTTGGAAAATGAAAAGCTGGTGGGCTTCATTGCCCTTGCCGACCAAATCCGACCGGATTCCAAGGCCGCCGTTGAGGACTTGAAAAAGCAGGGCATCAAGGTCTTCATGGCCACGGGCGACAACGAGCGGGTGGGCAAGGCAGTGGCAAATGCACTGGGCTTGGACGGCTACTTCGCTGAGGTGTTGCCGCACCAAAAAGTGCAGATTGTAAAAGACCTGCAAGCCAAGGGCGAGTTCGTCGCCATGACGGGCGACGGNNTCGCCGCAGAAACAGCCGACATCATCCTGACGGAAAGCCGCCCTTCCGATGTGTTGGGCTTGGTCAATTTTGGCAAAGCCACCTACCGGAAAATGGTGCAAAACCTCTTTTGGGCGACAGGCTACAACGCGGTTGCCATTCCCCTGGCGGCTGGAGTGCTGTACCCGACCTTTACCCTCAGCCCTGCAATGGGTGCGGTATTGATGTCGGTGAGTACGGTGGTGGTGGCGCTGAATGCGCAATTGTTGAAATCGAATTTGAAGTAAAAAGTCATGGTAGAAAAACTCGTCCAAATATCCCTTCGCAACCGCCTGCTCGTGCTGATGGCGGCGGCGGGTTTGTTCGCCTGGGGCATCTATTCCATGCGGAACAACCCGATTGATGCCATTCCGGACCTTTCGGAAAATCAGGTCATCGTCTTCACCGAATGGATGGGCCGCAGCCCGCAGCTCATTGAAGACCAGGTGACCTACGCGCTGGTGTCCAACCTCCAGGGCATTCCGAAGGTGAAAAATATTCGGGGCAGCTCCATGTTTGGGATGAGCTTCGTCTATGTCATTTTCGAGGACAACGTGGACATCTATTGGGCAAGAACGAGGGTGCTGGAGCGCCTGAACTTCGCCCAGCGCCTGCTGCCCGAAGGCGCTGTTCCTTCCCTCGGTCCCGACGGGACGGGAGTCGGCCATATCTTCTGGTACCACCTCGAAGCCCCTGGCATGGACCTTGGCGAGCAGCGGGCATTGCAGGATTGGTACGTCAAGTTTGCCCTGCAAACCGTGCCCGGCGTCAGCGAAGTGGCGTCGTTCGGCGGCTTCGGCAAGCAGTACCAGGTGAACATTGACCCCTATAAGCTGAACTACTACGACGTGCCGCTGATGGATGTGCTGAACGCCATTCGCAACAATAACAATGACGTGGGCGGGCGCAAGTTTGAGATGAGCGACATGGCCTACATCGTGCGGGGCTTGGGCTATTTGAAAAATGCGGAGGACATCGAGAACATCCCCGTTGGCAACTATGGCAGTGTGCCCGTGCGCATCAAGGACATCGCCACCGTGGGCATGGGAGGCGACCTGCGCCTCGGCATCTTCGACATGGACGGCAAGGGCGAGGTCGTTGGCGGCATCGTCGTCATGCGCTACGGTGAGAACGCCGACAACGTCATCAAAGCCGTGAAAAAGAAAATGGCGGAGGTGGAGAAAGGCTTGCCGCCCAACGTGAAATTCAAGGTCAGCTACGACCGCAGCGAACTCATCGAAGCTGCCATCACCTCGGTGAAAGGCACATTGATGGAGGTGATGATTGCTGTTTCCATCGTGGTATTGCTGTTCCTGTTCCATTGGCGAAGTGCCTTGATAATCTTGGTACAAATTCCCATCTCGGTGGCGATCGGATTCATCCTGCTCGAAGCGTTTGGCATTTCCTCCAACATTATGTCGCTCACTGGCATCGCCCTTGCCATCGGCGTGGTGGTGGACGACAGCATTGTAATGGTTGAAAATGCCTACCGGCACTTGGCGGAGGAGACGTGGGCGAAGACTTTTGCGGAGCGCCTCTCCATCATCGAAAAAGCCTGCAAGCAAGTTGGCCCTGGCGTGTTTTTTTCCACCATCGTCACCATCGCCTCGTTCCTGCCAGTCTTTTTGCTGACGGGCATGGAAGGCAAGTTGTTCTCCCCGTTGGCCTGGACGAAAACCTTCATCCTGCTGGTGGACGCCTTCCTTGCCATCACGTTGACGCCCGTGCTGATTGCGCTAATATTGAAGGGAAAACTCAAGCCGGAAGGTTCCAACCCCATCAACCGTTTTTTGGAAAAAATCTACACCCCCATCCTCAAACTTTGTTTGCGCTGGCGCAAAACCACGCTCGCCATCATGCTCGTGGCGTTGCTTGTCAGCATTCCAATGATGATGCGGATGGGCACGGAGTTCATGCCCCCGCTTGATGAAGGCTCGCTGCTGTTCATGCCCGTCACCCTGCCCGACGTGTCCAACTCAGAGGTTAAGCGCATCCTGCAGGTGCAGGACAAAATCATAGCCAGCTTGCCCGAAGTCAGCCATGTTTTGGGCAAGGCGGGCAGGGCAAACACCGCCACCGACAACTCGCCCATCAGCATGATTGAGACCATTATTTTGCTGAAACCAAAAAGCGAATGGCGGGCGGGTCTGACCAAAAACGACATCATCAATGAGCTGAATGCGAAGATGCAAATCCCCGGCGTGGTCAACGGTTGGACACAGCCCATCATCAACCGCATCAACATGCTTTCGACGGGCATCCGCACCGACGTGGGGCTGAAAGTTTATGGGCAAAACCTCGACACGATTTACTCCGTCGCCCAATTGCTGAAAAAAGAACTCGAAGGAATTGATGGCGTGAAAGACCTCTACGTGGAACCCATCACGGGCGGCAAGTACATTGACATCGAGGTGAAACGAGCGGAAATCGGACGCTACGGACTCAGCGTGGACGACGTGAACATGCTCGTCGAAAGCGCCCTCGGCGGCATGGTGCTGACTACCACCATCGAAGGTCGGCAGCGTTTCAGCATCAGCGCCCGCTTTGCCCAGGACTTCCGAAACAACCTCGACGCCCTGCGCCGCTTGCAAGTGCAGACCGCCAAGTATGGCCCCATCCCGCTCGAAGCGGTGGCAGACGTTCGCATCACGGAAGGCCCGCCAATGATAAATTCGGAAAACGCCATGCTGCGTGGCACGGTGCTTTTCAACGTAAGGGAGCGTGACCTCGGCGGCACGGTGCAGGAAGCGCAGCAAAAGCTGGACGCTGCCGTCAAGCAATTGCCGAAGGGCTATTACATTGAGTGGAGCGGGCAGTGGGAGAACCAAATCCGGGCGAGCGAGACGCTGCGGCTCATTTTGCCCATCGTGCTGCTCATTATCTTTTTTGTGTTGTACATGACCTACCACTCCGTCAAGGAAGCGCTCATCACCATGATTACCGTGCCTTTTGCCCTCATCGGTGGGGTGTACATGGTTTATTTTTATGGGGTAAACCTGTCAGTAGCGGTGGCGGTCGGCTTCATCGCCCTGTTCGGCATGGCCATCGAAACGGCGATGCTGATGACCATTTACCTCAACGAAGCCATGCAACGCCTCGTCGCCGAAAAGGGCAATTCCAATGAAACCATCACCAATGCCGACATCCGGGAATGGGTCATTTGGGGAGCTGCCAAGCGCCTCCGCCCGAAATTGATGACCGTCTCCGTGTCGTTGTTTGGCCTCATCCCCATTCTTTGGGCGACGGGCGTTGGCAGTGACGTAAGGCTGCCAATCACCTTGCCGCTCATCGGCGGCACGATTTCATCCACCATCTATGTGCTGCTTGTCACGCCCGTTGTTTTTGAAATGACGAAGGAGCGGGAATTGCGGCGGCAGGGAAAAATTGAAGTGTATGATGTGCAGGAGTAATTTTTTAAAGATAAAAATTGGCATGGTAGCATTGGTCTTTTTGTTCCAAAAAAGCTACGCTCAACAGACTCTCCCACTCGACTCGGTTCTGAACCGCATCGAGCGAACCCATCCGGCATTGAAAGCCCCCGACGCCCGCATTAGGGAATTCGACACCTACGCCACAGGTGCAGTCAGTTTACCGCCGCCGCAAGTCAGTGGTGGCTTTTGGATGACGCCCTACAACCCGAAAATGTGGAGCGAAGGGATGGGGGCATTCATGCTCTCCGCCGAACAGATGTTTCCCAACCGCAAAATGCAGGAAGCCGAGGGTCGCTACATGGCGTCCATGTCGGGCATGCAGGTGGCAGAAAAGGGCGTGATGCGGAACATGTTTTTTGCAGAAGCGAAAACTGCGTTCTACAACTGGCAGGTGTTGAAAATGAAAATTGCCGTTTTGGAAGAAAGCAAAAACCTGCTTCGGCTGATGGTTGCCAGCGCCAAAGAGCGCTACAAGTTCAACCGGGAAAAGCTCGGCAGCATCTACAAAGCCGAAGCGGAACTCGCCGACCTCGACCGGATGCAGGCGATGTACGCTGGGGAAATCCGGCAGCAGAAGGCCATGCTTGAAGCCTTGATGCAGTTCCCGACGGATGCGGATTTTGAGGTGGATACCACCGCTTTTTGGTCATCCTGGAAGGAACTGCCCCTCCTGCCCGACACCAGCCGGATTGCTGCCCGCAGCGATATTCAAGCTGTCAAAATCAACCTGCTGACTGCTCGGCTCGAACAGGATTTCAACCGCTCCAAACTGAAGCCGGAGTTTGGCATCCGCTATGACCATATGTTCGCCTTCGGCGGCACACCTTGGCAGTTTTCGCTAATGGGCATGGTAACCGTGCCGATTGCGCCCTGGGCGAACAAGGACATCAAGGCTAAAATTGAGGGCATTGATTATCGGCTGGCAGCTTTTGAATGGGAAAAATCGGCGCTCGCCAACCAAATCCGGGGTGCGCTTGCCGACCGTCTGGTGATGATGCAAACCCTGCAAAACCAAATCGAACGCTATGACAACGACATCGTGCCCAACCAGCGCAAGCGTTTCCAAAGCACCCTGCTCGCTTATGAGCAAAACACAGATTAGTTGTTCATGGCGCTCGATGCCTGGCTGGAACTCAAAATGAGCCGCCTTGCGCAACTCGACCTGCTTCAACAATTTCTCCAAGCCAAAACTGCTTATGAAAAGGAATTGGAAATCCGGTAAAATCCTCGGCTTGCTCGCCCTGCTGCTGCTCTTTTTTGCAGCCTGCAAAAAGGGTGCAACCGACCACTCGCAGCATGGCGGGAACGCCACCGCCTACCAATGCCCGATGAAATGCGAGGGCGACAAAACCTACCTCGAACCCGGCAAATGTCCCGTCTGCAAAATGGACTTGAAGCCAGTGGAGATGCCCGCCAGACACGACCATTCCGCCATGCAAAACGACACGGCAGCGGCGGTTTACACCTGCCCGATGCACCCTGAAATCGTGCGCAACGAACCGGGAAGCTGCCCCATTTGCAAAATGGATTTGGTGAAAAAAGAAACGACTGGCATGTCGGGAGATACGGTCTCCAGCGACCTTGATATGCTCTTGAAGCCAACTTATGAGTACGTTTTGAGTTCCGTAAAAACGGTTCATCCGGAGCGGAAAAACCTGACCACCGCCATTGAAGCGCCGGGCTACCTCGCTTATGATGCCCGCAAGGTGCAGGCGATTTCCGCCCGCTTCGGCGGTCGCATCGAACGGCTTTACGTCAAGTACCCGTACCAGCCCGTGCGCAAGGGGCAGCGCATCCTCGATATTTACAGCCCGGAGATTGCAACGGCGCAGCAGGAATTGATTTTTTTGCTCGAAAACGATGCCGCCAATGCCACCATGATTGAAAATGCCCGCCGCCGCCTATCCCTGCTCGGCATGACCGCCGAGCAAATCCGGACGGTCGAGAAATCCCGCAAGCCCAACCTCTCGCTGACCATTTTCAGCCCTTATGATGGGCTGGTTTTTGAAAAACCGATGCCCGCCCCCGCTCTAAATTCCGTCGAAGACGGCATGGGGGAGGATGCTTCTGTCGCCGCCACCACCTTGCCCAGCCGTAGTGGCGAACTTTCCATTCGGGAAGGCATGTACCTGCAAAAAGGGCAGCGGCTGTTCAGTGTGCAGGGCCTTTCCACCATTTGGGCGGTGCTGGAGTTTTACCCATCGGAGGTCTCGGCGGTAAAAATCGGTCAATCGGTGAGCCTACAAATAGAGCCGTTTGAAAAGCCGTTTTTGGGAAAAATCAACTACGTGGAGCCGCAGTTTGGGTCTGGGGGTAAAAACCTGCTGGCGAGGGTCTATCTCGACAATCCCGGTGGCAAGCTGAAACCGGGTGCATTGCTGAAAGCCAGCGTGCAGGCAAGTGGGCGTTCCGCCATTTGGATTCCGAAGACAGCCGCCCTCGACCTCGGTAGGCAGCGGGTGGTATTTTTGAAAAAGGACGGCGTTTTTCAAAGCAAAAGAATCGAAGTGGGCAGCGTATCCGGCAATTGGCTGGAGGTGCGGTCGGGCATTACAGAAAACGACGAGATTGCCGCCGATGCGCAGTTCCTCATGGATAGTGAGAGTTTTGTGAAATCAAACTAATTGAAAATGAGCTATTTAATAAAAAATATTGCCTTGTTTGTTTTATTGCTGACGGTGACCGCTTGCAATGAAAGCACCCCCGAATCTGTCCCGGACAACGTGTATTACACCTGCTCAATGGACCCGCAGGTAATGGAGAAAAGGCCCGGCACTTGCCCGATTTGCAAGATGGACTTGGTGCGCATAGAAATTGACCCAAACCAAAAATCCGGCGAACTGCGCCTGAGCGACCCGCAGGTACGGCTTGCCAACATCCAAACCGACACGGTGCGCCTCCAGCCGCTCGGAGAAGAAATCACGCTGTCGGCTACATTAAAAGCAAACCAAAACGGCATCAATTCTGTCACGTCGAGGGGGGGCTGGCAGGATTGAGCGGCTGTTCGTGCGCAACGCCGGAGAGAAAGTGCAGGCAGGACAAGCAGTTTTCGAGCTGTACAGCGAGGAACTTGCCTCCGTCCAACAGGACTACCTGCTGGCATTGCAGAGCAAGAAACGCTATGCAGATACCGACCCAAACTTTGCCCACATTGCTGATGCTTCCCGCAACAAGCTGGTGCTTTGGGGCATGACGGATAAACAAATCGGCGAACTTGAGCAGCGTGGTTCAATCAAAAATACCCTCACTTTTTACAGCAAATACAGCGGCGTCGCCACTGAGGTAAGTGTCGCCGAAGGCGACTATGTTGCGGAAGGCTCGCCCGTTTTGCGCCTCGCCGACCTGCGCACCCTTTGGGCGGAGGCTCAACTCTACGTCAGCGACCTGCCGTTCCTCAACCAGACCAATGAGGCGCTGGTAGAAATCCCTTCCTTTTCAGACCGGAAGCTGCGGGGCAAGGTCAGCTTCGTCAACCCGGGGCTTGAAGCGTCTTCAAAAATCGTGATGATTCGGGTGGAAATCCCCAATCCGGGGGGTGACTACCAGCCTGGTTTGCAGGCTTGGATTACGCTAAAGGGCAAGGTCAGGAATGCCATTGCCGTGCCGACCAATGCGCTCATACAAGGGAAGGACGGCGCTACGGTCTGGCTTAAAAATGCCGATGGCGCTTTCGAAAACCGCATGGTGACGATGGGCAAGACCAATCGGGATTTCACTGAAATTATGGAAGGCTTGCAGGCGGGTGAGGTAGTAGTGGTGTCGGGGGCTTACCTGCTGCATAGCGAGTTTATCTTCAAAAAGGGCACTGACCCGATGTCAGGGCATAACATGTGAAGAGAGTGGCATAACATTACCGGGGCATCGCAAGAATTGCTCTTTCAAATTAAATGACGCTAATTAATACTCAAAAAGGTTTTCCTGAAAAAATGTTGTCAGTAGCCCTGTTGTTACTGTGCCATAGCATGTCTACGAGACCGAAACCCATTTTACCCGTTTTTTGGACAAACAGCAATTCTGGAACGGGTATCTGGGAAGTGATTGGCGGAGTCGGCATGAAGGCGAGGAAAACACAAAGGACAACCGACAGGTGCTTTGTGTTGGCACGCAGTACATGCTGCCCATGTACTTGCTGGCTGACCTGCAACTTGACCACACGGGGAGACTTCGTTTTCAAGTAAGCAGGGAAGACCTGCCCCTGACCAACCGGCTCCGGTTCAATGCGATGTGGAATTCTGACTTGGAATACATGTTCGGGTTTCGGTACATTTTGACCAAGTATTTTTCCCTCTCGACGCACTATGACAGCGACATGAAATGGGGGGCGGGCGTGACCATTACGTATTGAATGCCAAATCGTTGGGGTTTGCGGCAAAGGGACTTCCAATCGAAAATCCCTTCAAAAAATTCCACCAAAACCCTATCGTTGCTGCAACAACGTAGTGGTGGTCGGGGACTCGGTGTGTAATTTTCCGGCCACAACCGTGAGCTGTTGCGCTTTGGTATTTTTGAGAAAAAGTAGGTGATAAACCACTGATTTTGCGGTTGAAAAAACCGGCCAAAAAAGGCAGTCCGCCCAACCAACTTTCCGCTATCTTTGCCCCGTTTTTTTTAAAATATGTTCAAGATATGCCGACTGCCGCCGCCAACCCGATAAGATTCAAAAAAGGAAAATTGAGCAACGAAACCCTGCTCATGCTCTACCGCAGACTGCTGAAACCCCGCATGATTGAAGAGAAAATGCTCATCCTGCTGCGGCAGGGGCAGATTTCCAAATGGTTTAGCGGCATCGGGCAGGAGGCGATAGCCGTGGGCGTCACGAGCGCCCTGCTGCCCGACGAGTTGGTGTTCACGCTGCACCGCAACCTCGGCGTTTTCACCGTGCGGGACGTGCCGTTGGCCACCCTGTTTTCACAATGGCAGGGCAAAAAAAGCGGCTTCTCGAAAGGCCGGGAGCGCTCTTTCCACTTCGGTACTTTGGACTACGGCATCGTGGGAATGATAAGCCACTTGGGGCCACAACTCGCACTCGCCGATGGTGCTGCATTGGCACATAAACTGAAAGGCGAAAAACGGGTCGCATTGGCTTTTAGCGGAGAGGGCGGCACCAGCGAGGGCGATTTCCACGAAGCACTGAACGTGGCTGCCGTCTGGGACTTACCGGTGATTTTCGTGGTTGAAAACAACGGCTATGGCCTGAGCACTACTACCAAGGAGCAGTTTCGCTGCGCAAACATTGCCGACAAGGGCCTCGGCTACGGCATGAAGTCCGTCATCATTGATGGCAACAACATCCTCGAAGTTTACAATACCCTCGACAAATTGGCCGTGGAGATGCGCAAGAACCCGCACCCCGTGCTGGTGGAGTGCAAGACTTTCCGAATGCGGGGCCACGAGGAGGCCAGCGGCGTGAAGTACGTTCCGAAGGAAATGCTGGAAGAATGGGCGCTGAAAGACCCCCTCGAAAATTACGAGCGCTTCTTGCTCGAAGAAGGGGTTTTGGAGGAAGGTACGGTGGCCAAATTCCGCAAGGAAATAAAGGAAGAAATAGAGGCGGCTTGGAAAATAACGGTCAGCGAACCGGAAATCGTCGCTGATTTGGAGGAAGAATTGGGCGATGTGTATGCCTCGGTTCCAGTTGGCATTTCGGCAGTTGGCAGGTCTTGTCCCGAAACCTCGGGATGGCAGTCGGACTCAGGGTCAAAATCGGAGCGGCGGTACATTGATGCAATTTCTGATGGACTTCGGTTGGCGATGCAAAAGCACTCGAACCTCGTACTGATGGGTCAAGACATTGCCGATTACGGCGGCGTTTTCAAGATAACGCAGGGCTTCATGGAGGAGTTCGGCAAGGAGCGGGTACGCAACACGCCCATTTGCGAGAGCGCCATCATTGGCACGGCGCTCGGCTTGAGTTTGAAGGGTTTCAAGTCAATGGTGGAGATGCAGTTCGCCGATTTCGTGACCTGCGCCTTCAACCAAATCGTGAACAACCTCGCCAAAATCCACTACCGCTGGGGCGTGAACGCCGACGTGGTGGTGCGGATGCCGAGCGGCGGCGGGGTAGGGGCGGGGCCATTTCATTCGCAGAGCAACGAGGCGTGGTTCGTGCATACGCCAGGCCTGAAAGTGGTCGTGCCAAGTACGCCCTACGATGCCAAGGGCCTGCTGTTGGCGGCTTTTGAGGACCCGAACCCGGTGATGTACTTTGAGCACAAGGCGCTGTACCGCAGCATCACCGAAGAAATCCCAGACGGCTACTACACCGTGGAAATCGGGAAGGCGAGGGTGGCACGGGAAGGCTCGGCGGTGAGCGTCATTACCTACGGCATGGGCGTTCACTGGGCGCTGAAAGTTTGCGAAGCGGAAGGCATTGATGCTGATATTATTGACCTGCGTACGCTCTTGCCGCTTGATTATGAGGCAATCAGCGCCACAGTGAAAAAGACCAACCGGGTCGTCATCCTCCACGAGGACACGCTCACGGGCGGTGTCGGAGGGGAGCTTTCCGCCTGGATTTCGGAGCACCTCTTCGAGCATTTGGACGCTCCGGTGAAGCGGGTGGCGGGGCTTGATACGCCGATTCCTTTTGCCATTCCGCTGGAGCAGAATTTTATGCCGCTGGAAAGGTTTAGGGAGGAGGTGAAAAAGCTGGTAGCGTTTTGAGCATCAATGCCTTACCTTTGGCAAAAACTTCCGTCGAATGATAAACCGCATCGTCATAGATAATTTCAAGTCCATCCGGCACCTGGATTTGGAGCTCAAGCCGCTCAATGTGCTGATTGGGGCGAATGGGTCGGGGAAGAGCAATTTGATTGGTTTTTTGGAGATGGTGAGGAGGATTTTTGATGGAAGGTTTCAATCTTTCGTTGTTGAAAATGGAGGTTCTAATGATTTAATGTATTTTGGACTAAAGCATTCCGAAAAACTTTGTGGCAGTATTTTTTTTGATGATTCTTCACTTCGCTATTCATTTGAGTTGAAGCCCAATAAACAATATTCTCTTTTTTTTGAAAAGGATGGATTTGAACTTGTTAGCGACACTCCATTTAATGAAAACCACTCATTTGAAATGTTTAGTGGTGAGTTGGAATCTGAGGCATATGGTGCATTTTATCATGAGCTACATATGGATTCCAGATTAAGCCGTACAGTTTGGGATAAAACAAAAAAAGAGCGGTTAAAAACTTTCTTTGGTACAGGGGATGTCAGCGTGCAGATTTATCACTTCTACGACACAGGGTTCCGTTCAAACCTCAGAGCAAAATCAAACATAAACGACAACGAAAGACTTAGGTCAGACGGTAAAAATCTTGCAGCATTTTTATACTTTTTACAAGTAAAGCACCCAAATGAGTTTGATAGAATCGAGGGAACAGTCAAGTCAATTGCCCCATTTTTCAAACGATTCAATCTAAAACCCAATAAACTTGATACTGAGAGCATTTTATTGGAATGGGTACATGAATTCAAAGGCGAATACTTCAACGCCCAGCACCTATCCGACGGCACCATCCGCTTCGTTGCCTTAGCGACACTACTTCTACAACCCGACCCACCCAAGCTCATTGTCATTGACGAGCCAGAGCTTGGCCTTCACCCTTTTGCCATCGAAAAGTTGGCAGCTTTGATTCAAATGGCTTCAAAAGAAACCCAAGTCATCATTGCTACCCAATCACCAGGGTTGGTCAATAACTTTGAACCAGAGGATGTTATCACGGTGGATTGGGAAAATGGGCAATCCGTTTTTAAGCGGCACACCACGGAGGAGCTTGGCGTTTGGTTGGAGGACTATTCCTTGGGGGAAATTTGGGACAAAAACATCATCGGAGGCCAGCCATGAAGAAAATTATTGTCATAGTGGAAGGCAGGGCCGAGGTAGAATTTATCAAGAAGATACTCATGCCGTATCTTGCCAGTCAAGGGATTTCTCAGGCGATACTACCAATTCCCATCAGCACAAGTAGTTTACAAAAAGGTGGGTTTTCCAATTATGAGTATTTTCAGAATGATATAACAAAAAACTTAAGGAGCAACACAAATATAATCGTCACCACTTTTGTTGACTTCTTCAAGTTTCCTAAGAAGAATTTTCCTAATGAAAATTGTTTTGAAAAGAATGGTACAGATGCAATGATAGATTGCATAAAATCTACGATGACTACTCAATTCAACGACAATAGGTTGATACCTTATGTCCAAAGGCACGAGTTCGAAGCATTGTTGTTTTCAACGAACAAGGGGTTTTTGAAATACTTCGACAGCAAACAAAGCAAAGCTACTGAGCGAATCATTCAGCAATTTCCAAATCCAGAAGACATAAACACAAGTCCGCAAACCGCACCTTCCAAACGTTTGGAAGCTATCAATTCAAAGTACAAAAAGGTTGTTTTGGGTATTTTGATAGCCCAAGAAATAGGCATCGAAACCATCCTCCAAAAATGCCCCCGCTTCGCCGCTTGGGTGCAGCAATTGATTGACCGCACAAAAGAACTTCCGTAAAAAACAACACCGAAAAGGCAAGGGTCCCGTCAAAACCGCATGGTAAATACAGGGAGCAGCCGCAATCCCTGACCGGGAAGTTCCCCATTTCAATCTTCACTTTTCATTCCTTGAACCAGCCCGCATACATCACATAATTATTGGCGATGCGCTCCACGGTGCCGCTAAATACGTCAGGTGGTATGGCTTTAACCTTCTTGGCAGGTACTCCTGCATAGATATGGCCAGGCTCCAGTACCGAATTTTCCAGCACGACGGCTCCGGCGGCGATGAGGCAGTTCTCGCCAACCACGGCATGGTCCATCACGATGGCACCCATGCCCACCAGCACGTTGTCGTGGAGGGTGCAGCCGTGAACCAATGCCCGGTGGCCGATGCTCACATTGTTGCCAATGGTGGTGGCTGCCTTTAGGTAGGTTCCGTGGATGATGGCGCCGTCCTGTACGTTCACCTTGTTGCCCATGCGGATGCTGTTCACATCGCCCCTAATGACGGCGGTGAACCAGACGCTGCACTGGTCGCCCATGACGACATCGCCAATGACGGTGGCATTTTCGGCCAGGTAGCAGTCGGTGCCAAATTGTGGGGTGAAGCCTCGAACCGATTTAATGAGTGGCATTTAGCTTGAAGAATGGAATTAAGTTGACGACCAAGTTTTCTATTCAGGGCTGGGCTTACTCTTTGACGCTTTCTTCATTTTCTTTTTCAAAGAAAGCGCCAAGCACCAGTTTCAAGGTAGGTCTGGTAAGGAGTTGCCTCCGGAAGATAAAAATCAAGGCACCGAGCAGCCCGTAAGCTGCGGCAATGATAACAAAAGCTTGAGGCAACGAACCCAATGCACTACCAAGCCAAAAGGCTGCTGCTAAGGATAGCATGATGAGCACCAACATGGAGAAGATGCCAAGCACGAGCGCTGTCATGAGCGCAGAGGAGGTCTTGCTGATGCGCTCAGCAGCCTCTAATCGGATATAATCACCCTGTTGCTTAATGTACTGACGAGCATATTCAAAAGTTTCGCCAGCAGAGGTCAATATTTCGTCCTTTTTTTTCATGGTGCGATAATAGGGAAAGAAAACGAGAGGCCAAAAAGACCCTCTCGTTTTTTTTAAAAAGGTGTTATCTGGAAACGCCTGTGTTTCCGTACGAGCCCATTTTGTCGGACTTGTTCTTCATGTAGTCCGCGCCATCGGACACGGCTTCTTTTGCCTGTCCCACTTTATGGGAAGTAGAGCTAATGGCTTCTTGCGCTTTAGCGGTTAAGTCGGAAGCCATGCTTTTTGTCTTGTTGGCGATGTCGCCTGCAAGGCTTGTAGCTTTGGCAGCTTGCGCTTTGATAGCCTCATTGGCCTTCTCGCGCTGCTCGCGTCCTTTGTCTGAATTCAGGTAGTACCCGGCCACACCGCCAGCGATGGCGCCAAGTCCGGCAACGACTGCGATTTTTGAGTTCGTCTTCATGATAAATTTATTGTTGTTAAAAAAAAATTTCTTTTCAAAATCCATGACAGGCCATGACGACATGATTTATTGCCGTGCCGTGGATGCTTTCTCGTAGGCTTGTGCGACCTCGGGCCGCAATGTTTCCCAAGCAGTTTCGTCCATTGTCTCCATCTTCGTCAGCAAGTCCTGCAACTGTTTGAAGTTCATCTTCAGTTTGTTGATGCGGCCGACCGTATCGTTGTCAGCTGGACCACTACTATTGCGCACCTTTTGGGATAGCTCCTGAACCTCATTGTCAATTTTGCTGATAAGCACCCGGAATTCCTCCTTTGCATTTTCAATGGAATCAATGATGGTGCGGGAGCTCTTGGCTACTTTTAAGTCGGTTGTGTTTGTCATGATTAACAAGGTTTCAATATTGGGTTTCAATAAAATATGCTTTAAGAACGCCTTGCTTTGGTTTATTTGATTGTCTTATAAGGTTAAACCCGATGGTACACTGCATGTTCATTCATGGCCGCTAATGCAATGAATATTTTTTTTCAAAATGGTGATGACCTCATATTTTGTGGAAAATAATTGGAGAATAGACCAACATCCCAATTGCGTACTTAAATGTGGGCATGGGATATTTTTTTTGGTACGTTGAACAAGGGCGGAAGTGATCCGTTCTACCCTCACACCAAAAAAGCGACTTGACATTAAAATGAGCACCTGAATGAAAAAACAAATTGTGGTCAGCATTGACCCAATGAACCTCAAGCAAAATGTAATTGACTACGCAGAAGCCTTGGCACGGATTGGCAACATGGAGCTGTTGATCTACAGTATTCAGGGCATGCCCTTGTTGTCTCAATCCGAGGGGGCGCTGACAAGTCCCGGCATTGCGTTCGTGCCAGGCGTGGTGGAAGAGGTGGAGCGATTCGCCACATCGCTCTACGAAAAGGTGAAGGCACGCTACCCCTACACCCGATTGGAACAGGGCCTGGGATTCCAAGCGTCCTCCACCATTGAAAAAATGGAGGAAATAGAGGGCGAAGGAAATGGAAATACCATGCTGGTGATGCCTAAGATTACCGACCACGGCTGGTGGGCCCACATGGTGGGAACTGCCGAAACCGCCGTAGCCGCTGAGGTATCCTGTCCAGTATTATTTGTGCCGGAGGGGGTCAAGTTCAATGGGGTAACGAGAATCCTGTATTTGGCCGACGCACAGTCCCTACTGGATGGCACGTACAAAGGATTCCGCTTTTTGCGAAATTTTGCCAAAACTCACGCTGCACAATTGGTGGTCGGTTTTATTGTTGACCCGGAAAACGACGAGCTTGACCAAGAAAAACTTGGCGAGGCCATAAATAATTTCAAAACCAGCTTACCGCTCCAATTCACCAATGAGTACCGGTTCTTTCGACACAATTCCTCGGAAGAAATACTGGAAATGGCAGGTATCACCCATACCGATATTGTGGCTTTCCCCTTTCGGGAGTCAAGCGTATTTGAGCGATTTAGCGAACACGAAATCACCCGGACGCTCGTGCTGAATGCCGAAATACCCGTCCTTGTTTTTTAAATACTTTCTCGCAAAATAAACGGCATTAACTCAAATCCTTTTGAACAAGGGCGATGATACACCGTTCATAAAAGCGAGGCTAAGTATGTTCCTGAAAAACGGAATCCCCATTAAGAGCTAATTAAAGTATGATTAATTATGGAACTGTATAGCTAAAGCTATCCCATTCTTATGGCTGATTGAATATTGGCGAAGCAACTACAAGAGATTGACAATCAATTGATTGCGCTGCAGGGTTCATATAATGCACCTCGGTGCCAACTAACTTTTTATCATTTTAACTAAAATCACGACAACATGAAAAACGCATTATTTGCATTATTAATTTGCCTTACGGCAACTGCGGCATCGGCGCAGCAAGTTCTTTCCTTCGGGCCAGTAGTAGGGGTGAATTTCTCCAAATTATCCGACTCCAGCCCTGCGGACACGGAGTTCAACACGGGCCTTGCTGCCGGTGCACAACTTACTTATAGCAGCATTAATAAATGGGGACTCGGCATATCTGCCCTCTTCTCCCGCGAAGGTTTTGATGCAGCCACCGGTTCGACTGACCTCACGTATGTGCGGATTCCGCTGAGAGGGTATTTGTTCTTTGGTGAAAATGGAGATGCCTTCCGGCCAAAACTGTTTTTTGGGCCTTCCCTCGGTTTCCTTGCAAAGGCAGAATCTGAGTTGGCGGGTAACAAATTTGACTCAAAAAATGCTTATAACTCCTTCGACCTGGGCCTCGCTATTGGAGCCGGCTTCAATGCCCGCATGTCAGAAGGTATTTGGTTCAACTTTGATTTGGGCTATACCCACGGCCTAATGGACCTGCCCAAGAACGCCAATGGTGAAAACAGGACCATCGCCGCTTTGGTAGGCGTTATGTTTGGTTTCTAATACCACCCCAAACCAATAGATTGATTTCACACGTTCCGTTTTAATCCTAAAAAAACGCCAATATGGCCAGCCCCAACATAGTGGGCTGGCTTTTTTTATGACGTGCTTGGATTGAATTACACGTTGAAGCAAATGAACATGCAACTAATGCACACGTTTTATCAAAAAAACAAGAAAAATGAAAAATGTCAAATCTTCGGCGAAAAGCCTTTTCCTTGCTGGCGCAATGTCCTTCTTTGCTTTCTTTTCCTGCAACCAACCCAACACGGCCACAGGCCCAGACCACCAAGAAGCAGTGGAACTTACAGAAACCATGCGCCTATCACAGAAGGGCATGGAGGAGCGCCTGACCTTCCTCAAAACGGAAAACAAGGAGTTTCGCAAAAAAGTAAAAGCCTCCGATAATCCGGGCGAAAGCCTGAACAGCATTGTTGCGCTGCAAGATTCGCTCATCAACCAGTTCGAGGGCATGTGCAGGGAGCAGAAACGGTTGATAGACGAAAACGAAGGCTATATCAAGAAGCACGAGCGCAAGTCGCTCGATGCGGAGCAGATAGACAAACAGCATCGCCAAATCCGGGAAAACTATGAGCAACTGCAACTCCAGGCCGCCGCCATCGTGCAGGAGGTGGAGAACCTGAAAAACCGGATTGATGGCGCCATCCTTAAATGACATCAATTTAGGCACAAAACTATGCGGCGCGAGCTAAAATGGTTTTGGCCAAAAAAAAGACGGCTTGCTTGGTACACCAAGCAAGCCGTCTTTTATGTTTGAGCGGCCGAGGGTTCGCCGTTAAAGCGCAAACACTCGGATACACTCATTTTCTTCTTGACATGGCAAGGCCGCCAATCAGGCTGAGCACACCAAGGCCGATGAACAAATAGGCCTGTGTGCGAGCACCTTTGTCCTGCACGCCCAGTTCGATACCGGCCACCTCAACGGATTTCCCGCTATCGCCGAATTGAGTGACCCCGTAAATGCCAAGTGCGATGCCAACAATGATAAGCACGATGGAAAGTGGATTTTTCATTTTGATAAAATTAAAGCTGCCAACTCGAAATTCCGCAACAGTGAGCGTGAAATTTTTGCATTGGCCGCATGGATGAATGCTTGAAAAAAAAGGGAAAGCTGGCCACTGGGCATTTCTTACAGTGGGCGGTGCCGTTAGACGTTCGCCCATTCGGAGCGCTGGCTGTTATTTGGGTAATGGCTGCTTGAGTCGCCTTCCACCTGGGCATTGTGGCGATTGGCAAAATACTTTTGTACCAACGGAAGCACAACAGGCAGCAGCTTGTACAGCGTTTCAAATATGGCCGTCGCACTACCACTATTGCCAGTATCCATGGTTCCCTCCAGCACCTCGTTGCCATCCACTTCCAACTTAATGGAGCGTTCGTGTTCCATTGCCGATTTCTTCAACAGGTATTGTTGTAAAAACGGGATGACCAGTAATGCGACCGTGGATGGCCAACGCTCCGCATGTAGGCCATTGTGATGCTCGCCGTCTGGGGCATTGCCATCGGCGGTTTTCTCTGGCTTGGCGCTCAGGAAATACTGCTGTAAAAATGGCAGCGCAAACAGCATCAGTTTCGAGAACCATCCTGAGCTGTGTTCCCTGACATCGCTCCCTTCTTCCCCTGCCTGGCCAAGCGGTAGGTCAGCGGAACTTCCCCTCGAAAGCTGCTTCGCAACAAATGCGCCGAGACCAATGGCCGCAGCGGGCAGCAGCACGTCCTTTAGCAAAAAGTTACGCCCTATACTGGTAGTTTCTTTAACGCTGCGGAAAAGCTCCTTCCGAATGGCCCGAGTCTTGACTGAAATGAGGTCTTGTTCAGCTTGAAGTTCTTCGAGGGTATTGATGCGATGGGTAATCATGGTGTTTAAGATTTGACAATTGCGGGTTTCACCACGCAAAGAGGTGAGTGGTCAAAGATTGATGCTTGCGGCTGTTTTGGGGGAAATGAGTGTGGCAACTGAGCGCAAATGCCAAAGTTGCCACACCACATTTGTTTTTAGCTGGCTGAAATTTCACGGAGGTGGTTTTTGGCCTTTGTGGCACCACGCTGGAAAGCCGTTTCGGCATCTTCCACCGCACCTTGTGCTTCTTCAGAGCCGCTTTTGATGTGCTCTTGGAGCTTGGCGGCCACTTCTGCAGCGTAGGTTTTGCCCTTTTCAATGATGCTGCTGACCGTTGAAGCGGCCGTTGCAACTTTTTCTTGAGCATAATCCTTTGCCTGCCCACCGTATTCCACGACCTTGGTGGCGGCTTCGGTGCGCACTTGGCGACCTTTGTCGCTATTGATTAGATACCCGACTGCGGCGCCAGTGGCGAGTCCGGCCAGAAAAATCCAGCCGCTGTTGTTGCTTTCATTGTCGTTGGACATAATGTAATTTTTTTAAAAGTTAGAAAATATGGTGTGCTGCTTAAATTGGTAGGAAAGGCGAACTGTTCCTGACAATCAGCAGCTATTGAGTTCGTAAGATTGAGCAATATTGATTGGGTTGTACTGGTACATATCGTCAGAATGCACCCAACTTATTAACAGGTGTGAATGCCCTGATGTTCATATTGATGTAAAAAATGAGCAAAAAATCTTCTTGAAAAATTGGAAAAACAGCTTGTGCTATCACCAATCGAAAATGGTGGGCTTGAGGTGAAGTACGGGAGTACAATCTTTGCTGACCGTTGAACATTTAAATGCCTCAACCTTTTTAACTTCAACTACCTGCGAGGCCATCTATCACATTCTACAAAACTGTTTCATGGATACGAAAAAAATATTGGGCACTGTGTTGATTTCCCTCGGCCTGCTTGGTCTCGTGCCGGGCATTCTCGGCATCTTCGACAAACAAGACATGCTTGGCCTCAACCCTTGGGCCTTGGCTATACTGGGAGGCATTTTCTTTATTTCGGGGGTGGGCATCGTACAGTCCATCCGCTCCCGGACGGAAGTTTAGCTCGACTTTAGCCATTTGAA